>JAGAJP010000041.1 GCA_017626045.1 Muribaculaceae bacterium
ATTGTGTGTCAGACATAGTTTCGGGTAAGAAAAACTCGGCAAGGCTTTGATTTATGTTGTTAAGTAAATCCTTATTCAGATTATAGTTGTCAATATGTGATTTCAATTTGGGATAAATTGTATTATCCCAATAATCAGAATATCCATGTTCAACCAACTTCTGACAGATATATGACAGTTGCGGTTGAACCAAAAGTATGTCTGTCGCCCATTCGACATCGCGAGCAACGCTAACTAAATGCTGAATTGTGAACAGGCATTTTGTAATATCGTCTTTATCCCCGTGTAGCTCAGAATAAAGATTGCAAAGTTTTGAGGCAGTGCAATTAGAATTAACATCGGAAATATTGGCGATAAAGACGGAATCAGAACACAGTTCTGCGAACCGTGTATCATCTTTAATATGGTCGATATATTGAGGCAAACATAATAAATCGAAAGATTTAGAAGTGTTAAAAACCTCGCCATAAGAAATACTCCACGGAAGCAAAGTAAATATTATAATCGTAAGAAGTCGAAATAGATAATTCATAGCTGCTTCATTTATTTGCAAAGTTACGCATTTTCAGCGGCATATCAAAGGAAAACTTCGCAGTCGATTACGCTGAAGAAGTTGCAGACTTGAATGGCGAAGGAAAATGGATAAGCCTTTGGCGAGTCTCTTATATAACTCGCCAGAGGCAAAACATTTCTACATCTCTCCTAATTCCTAAATAAAATGCAGCAGCTATCTAAAAATACAGATTTCAAAAATTGTTTATGTCTTGGTCTTATGGAATATATAATGCTGCGTATTCCGTCATTCTTCGTTGGTGAAGTTGCTTGTGGAACTTGCCTTCATAGCGGCAGTGGGCAGTGTAGGCTTTGAAGATGTCGCGGTTGCCGGCTTTCAGCTTTTTCAGAACACTGCTTTTGTTGACGACACCGGGGCCGCAGTTGTAGGCGAGGCAGGCTAACAGAATAGAATCCTTGCCATATTGGGAATACAGGGCACAGAACTTGCGGAGGTCTTTTCGCAACAGGATGTCAGCCTGTCTTTCGGTGAGCTGCTCGCCACGGCGGTAAGGTTCACCCGGCTGGACTTGGTGACCGTAGCCGAATAGGGCCAGTGTTTCGGTTTGTGGAGCGTCTCAAACTTTTTTATTATCAGCACGGCACGTTCAAATGGAGGCAGCTCCATAATCGACCGCTTCGCGTTGGCGGCGGGCGTTGCCGCCACAAGGGACAGCAACGCCACGAATAAGAACAACAGTTTTTTCATCGGATAACGGGTGTTACAGGGCCGACAACCGGACCGATGATTGTGCCGCCGTTATCATCTCCTTTATCTTTGCCGTTGAACTCGAAGGTCTGCTCCCACGGTGTAGAGCCGAAGTTGTCTTCAACCACCACGAGGAATTTGTGGGCATCGGCACTCTTGGCTGTATAGTTGAGCCGGAAGGTTTTGCTTTCAAGAAGCACACGGTCGTTGTTGACAAGCACCGGACCATCGACGAGCTTGAGCGAACCTTCGCCGTCATACTGGAAATAGCGGATTGTATAGAGGGTGTTGGTGTAGTTGCCCTCAGGCTTGATTTCAAAGCGCAGCTCCACGGTCTGCCCCTGCGTGATTTTGTCAGCAAGCCTTGCGTATCCATGTATTACCGTTGTCATCATTCTGAATGTCGCCGGTGGTGAGAGCCTTCATATCGCAGAAGGCAAGTCCGGTAAAACAACAGAATACGAATGTATCGCGCACTATCTCCAGACGGGGAAGTTCCTTCAAGTCAAGTTTCATGATGACCTTGAGTTCTGCCTCGATGAGAAACTCACGCTCATTGTAGGTGCGCTGATACTTTTTCCCGATGAACGGGTCATGGGTTATCCACTTGTGCGCAAGCGCATACTGCAACACGTTCTTCACGCAACGAAGATAACGGACAGCTGCGTTATTGGCACATCCTTTCTTCATGCGGAGAAAATGCTCGAAATCATCAAGCATGCCCGATGTTACCTCCTTTATAGGCATATCCGGAGCGTTGTATTGAAGTTGGAAGAAATCTTCCAGATAATCAACACATCGAGTCCAACGCTGATAAGTGGGCTTCACGATGTCGCCACGGTCAAGTTCTTCCTTGCGTTTCTCGTTGGTCTCGCGGAATACCTCACACATCATCTTCGGCTTGTCCATAGTGCCGAGATAATGGGCTTTGAGGATTGCAGGATTCACCAGTTTGTTCTCGCGTATGAGCATGTTGTGAATCTCACAGAAACGGGCACGCACCATTTCAAGGAATTTGTTAAGCTCCTTGTCGCGGCGCGATGTGCCGTCGCTCAGGTTGCGCTTCTGGTTCCAGTGTTTCGGGTTCACTGAACGACCGACTGTAAACTCGGTCATCTGCCCGCCGACCGAAATACGGGCGTAGAGCGGATATTCGCTCCTGTCGGTCTTTGGCTTTCTGGCATAGAAAGTCAAGGTGAAATAAGAATCGGATGTCATTTCTCTGTGGGTTTAATGGTTACTTAAATATAATCATTTTACCCGACATATCAAAACGAAGAAAAGCATCTAATCTCGCGGAGAAAGTCATCTACGTAATTCGCGCCAGTTATCCTGTAAACCGTGAGTCGGACTCACGGAGTAAAATGGCGCAAAGCGCATAAATCGGCGTTGTGAAGTCGTTTGAGAGGGGATATATAGTTAAATAATATTTCAAGAGTTAATGAGTGTTTAGAAACTCCGAAAATTGCGACCCTAACCGGGTCAAAGGTTCGCTCCCGCGTTCAAAACCCCACTATGAGAGGCTTACTTATAGGCTAACTGCCGATAACTCAGCCGACTCACTGACGGTTTCTGCCAACCGTGAGTCGTATTACTCACGGAAGTGAGTACTCACTAATGACTCACTCACAACCTCTGTATTCTGCGCAGGACTGAAATTTTGGTAAATTAAAAAAGCACTGAAAATCAAGTGATTTCAGTGCTTTGCGGCGTTTTGCCAATTTGTTTTGTGACCCCGGTGGGGCTCGAACCCACGACCCAATGATTAAGAGTCATTTGCTCTACCAACTGAGCCACGGAGTCAACTTTTGGTTTTGCTTGCGGGATATCTCCCGTTTGCGAATGCAAAATTACAACCTTTTTTTTATTCCACCAAATTTTTTTCAAACTTTTTTCAAAAAAATTTTAGTTGCGCCTCAAAAATATGTTTTTCATGAAGTCCGCACTCTTTTTTTCTCGCATGATTATGATTTATTAATTAATTTTTTATAATTTTGCACATGTAACCTCATTCAGATTTCTTTGGGATATGAACTATACTATTATCGACTTCATTTCGCTCCTTGGAGCCGTATGTCTGTTCCTATATGGAATGAAAGTCATGAGCGAAGGTCTGCAGAAAGTAGCCGGCGACCGATTGCGCAACATTCTTGGCATCATGACTAAAAACCGGGTGATGGGGGTCATCACGGGAATTGTAATCACAGCCCTTATACAGAGTTCGAGCGCTTCCACCGTGATGGTGGTAAGTTTCGTAAATGCCGGACTTATGTCTCTTGCCCAGTCCATGGCGGTGATATTCGGCGCCAATGTTGGCACAACCGTCACCACCTGGATTATCTCCGCCTTCTCGTTTGAAGTCAATATATCGGACTATAGCATCCTTCTGCTGGCAATCGGAGTTCCGATGCTGTTCATGAAGAAAAGCACCTATAAATCATTCGGAGAGTTCATCATCGGTTTTGTCTTCCTCTTTATGGGTCTTGACCTGATCAGCCAGTATGTGCCTAATCTGAAAGACAATCCGGAGATGCTTCAGTTCCTGTCTAATTACACGACACTTGGCTATGGCTCTGTATTGATATTCTTCTTGATCGGCATAGTGCTGACAATGGTGGCGCAGAGTTCCGCCGCCACGTTCGCGATTACTCTTGTGATGTGTTCGCAAGGATGGATTTCGTTTAATCTTGGCTGTGCGATAATCCTCGGAGGAAATATCGGAACCACCATCACGCCTATCCTCGCGTCGCTGAGCGGAAATCTCGCAGCCAAACGAACTGCGATGGGACATGTGCTGTTCAATGTGCTCGGTTCCGTAATCGTTCTGTGCATCTTCCATCCATTTGTAAGCATGGTAGGAGACATATCCCAATGGTGTAACGGCATCAATCCTCTCGACATAGACGCCGCCCAGGAGGCGGGGATGGCGGGATCCACACTTCTCAACCCTGCTGGAGGGCTGACATCAAGAGCACAGGCATCCGTAGCCTTCGGCCTCGCGATGTTCCCGACTGTATTCAACGCCTGCAACCTTATGATCATGATCTGGTTCACCAATGTATATGTGAAGATAGTGTGCTGGATTATGCCTGCCAAGCATAAGGACGAGGAGGAAGACTTCTCACTCAAATTCATCAATCATGGTCTTCTCACTGCTTCCGAGCTCAACATCACCCAAGCCCAGAAGGAGATAGAGGTTTATGGCAACCGGGTTGCCCGGATGCTCGGCATGGCAGAGGAAATCATTCATCTGAGTTCCGACAATCCAAGATATTCAGAAGTATTCTCGCGTATAGAGAAATATGAGGATATATCCGACAAGATGGAGATAGAAATCGGAAGCTTCCTCAATAAGGTGGCGGAAGGAAGGCTGTCGCCTGAAGGCAAGATGAGGGTGGCGGGAATGCTGCGCATAATATGCGAGATAGAGTCGATAGCCGACTGCTGCTTCAATGTCGCCAAGACCACTAAGCGGAAACTTCAGAACAACGTCAAGTTCACTCCCGTTATCGAAGAGGAAATAGACCGGATGTTTAGCCTGGTAGACAAGGCGATGGCAAACATGATGGCAATCCTGAAGGAAATGGAAACACCCGAGGACTCCAGGATTATCTCGGCATACAATATAGAACGAGAGATCAACAACTACCGCAACCAGCTTCGCGACACCAATATCGCAAACATCAACAATAAGATGTATGACTTCCGCGACGGCATCTTCTTCATGGACCTGATAGGTGAAGGCGAGAAGATGGGTGACCTCGTGCTCAATGTGGTGGAAGGTGTGAAGCATCAGTTCAGGGTGGAAGAAGCTGTGTGATTATTGTCAACGGCGATGAAAGGTAAAAGATATTGCGTGATAATGTGCGGCGGCGCGGGCACCCGTTTCTGGCCCTTCAGCCGTGAGTCGCGTCCCAAGCAGTTTATCGATTTCTTCGGCACCGGCCAGACACTGTTGCAGCTGACGGCGGAGAGGGTCAAGGCAATCGTGCCGGAGGAGAACATCATACTGCTCACCAACGAGGCGTATGCCGGCATGGTGCGGGAGCAGTTGCCGAGCATTTCGCAAGAGCATATACTGCTTGAGCCTGCGAGGCGCGACACCGGTCCTGCCATTCTCTGGGCTGCGCGTCATATAGCCGCCCGACATCCGGACGCATCATTCGTGACACTTCCCTCCGACCATGTGATACTTAAGGAGGCTCGATTCCATGAAGTTTTGCGTCGTGGATTCGAGTTTGTGGAGACCGACGACCGTCTTCTCGCCATCGGCGTTACTCCGACCACACCCAACACCGCCTATTCCTATATCCAGAAAAATGACTCGTTTCGCGGCAATCCGGATATATCGGGGATCAAGACGATTGCCGAAAAACCGGGACGCGAGATGGCAGAAATATTTCTGAAATCAGGAGAATTCCTCTGGAATGCCGGCATATATATGTGGAAGGCAAAATCTGTGATAAAGGCATTCGAACGCCATGCCCCCGACATATCATCCGTTTTCGAAGCCGAAGACTCGGTATTTGCCGGAGATTCAGAGATGAAATTCATTGCTGATGTCTTTCCCAAGGCCGGCTCGCTATCGGTAGACTATGCGGTGATGGAGAAAGCCGACAATGCCTATGTGTTAGAGTCAGACATCGGTTGGAGCGACCTCAGCACATGGAATGCGCTCCACGAGCTATCGCCAAAAAACCGCGAGGGCAACGTGACCCAGAACTGCAGATCGCTTCTCTACGACTGCCGCAACTGCATAGTCGCGGCTGAAGGCAACAAAGTGGTAGTTGCCGACGGCCTGGAAGACTATATAATAGCGGATGCAGGCAACGCTCTTCTGATATGCCCGATTGAAGCCGAACAGCGTATCCGCAACATAGTCAACGATGTCCGCGACCGCTTCGGATACGACTACATCTAAAATCCATACCTGCAAGTCAATATGCCATCCATTTAGACCCCATACATTACTTTAAGGTTATGATAATAAAAAGAGAGTGTATCAAAATTCTGATGCACCCTCTTCTCATCTGAGTTCGTAACCTGCTGAAAAACATAAAACAAAGCCCCGACTTTCACAAGCCGGGGTTTTGTCATATCACAAAAATTTTGTATCTTTGTGGTATAAAAGAAATTAA
>JAGAJP010000042.1 GCA_017626045.1 Muribaculaceae bacterium
TAGGAAGATAGTTGCGGTCTCTCCAGTTGATATACTTAGTGCCACCTCCGGCGCGTCCATTGATTGTGGCGATGACAATATCAAGTATGCGTGTGCGAAGCTGTTTGGCTCTCTCGCTTTCAGTGAGAAGCATTCCTATGTTCAGAAATGCCCGGAATGAGAATACTCCTAACTGACGGGTAAACTTAGGGACATTAATGTCCCCAACAAAATGTAACTTCAGTTCTTTAAGCGAGTTACCCTCACTTAAAAAGTACCCGTTTGCTCGAAGTTCATCCCCATGTTCCTGAACGTAACGCTTAATGGTTCTCTCATCCACCCCATAGAAATCCGCTACCATTTTAGTAGTGAAAAGAAGTTGGTCGTGGAAACGCAGACCATTGACATCCAAGTTCTCTTGGATGGCTTGAAGGGCATAATTGTTGTTAAGCACGTTCTGCCGTTCGATATTTGATACTGTCAAGTCGTTCATAACACAAAGTTAGCACTTTTATTTTGATTTACAGCTATGTGCTTGCGGTTTTGCATATACATCAGAAGGAAATATCAGGCAGCGAGTCGATGGCTTCGCGTTTGAGAGAATCGACGGCACGGGTGTATTTTTCTCAAAAGCTTGATGAGGTCGCTTGGATGAAGGAAGGGCTATTCTATTAACGTCTCGGTTTTGGGCGAGGAGATTCCTGCATCATAAGCGACCGAAAAACTATCTCTGAAATGTCGGAGATTATCTTTTCGGTCATGCTCGTGTCGTAGCCGGAGTCGGCGACAAATACGGCGATGGCGTATCCCTGTTTGTTGGGAAGAAACACATATCCGGCATCATTTACGCCTATTATGCGGCCCTGGGTGTTGACATCGCCGGTGCCGGTCTTGTGGCCAATCATCGCGTTGGTGGGCATCAGCGGCAGCGGGAGGCGGTTCATGCCTGTCCGACACTGTATCATCATATCTCCAATGGCTTCAAGTATGGGTGTTTCATGTCGCATATCCTGCCGATAGAATCTGTCGAAAAGCGCTGCCATTTGCAATGGGGTGGCACGGTTGGCATAGCAGAGGTAGGGGTCTTGGTGCATTTCGGCCTCAGTGTTGAGGATATGGATTTCGTCATAGCCGAGACTCTTCATAAGACTGTCGGCTACCTGCGTTCCTCCCATAAGCCGGAACAATACGTCGCATGCATTGTTGTCGCTCTGCTGAACGGAATAAGCCAGAACCTCGGAAAGCGGAAGCGCTATATCCCTTCTGCCATATTTGTCGCGCATCGGACTCCATGTATCGGGCTTAAGGTCGTCGACTGAGATTTTGATCGTGTCACCAAGTGAAATATTATGTTTATTGCAATAATCAGCTACAGCAACTGCCTGCGGGAACTTATAGACACTGAGCATCGGGAAATCCCGTTTGCCGTTGACCGACACAGTGTCTGTGCCGTTGATGATTACTGCCACGCCGATTCGGGCATCCTTGTCATGAACATAGGTTTTTAACTTTGTCTCCATTTCCGGATAGCGGCTATTTATCTTGACCACATACTCGTCGTTGATTACACTGCCCTGCAATGGTGACCGATCAGGTCTATAACGTAATTCTCCGGTGATTCTTAACGAATTATCGGTTTTAATGGGTTTTGAACTACAACCTGAAAAGAGTAGAATAGAAAATATAGTTATGATGGGGAATAGTATTCTTTTCATAAAATATCGTTGTTTGGCCGTTCCTTCTGTTACATGTCCGTCGAGCAAATAATCATTTATATCCTATGAACTGTAATAATGGTATTACTGTTGGCATTGACCGTTATTTTCACATTGCCGGCAGTTACATACCAATTCTTGCCTTTGCGCTCAAATTGGGCAAAGGCATCAAGCATGAGACAACGGCAGAAACTTACGACGTCTACAGAATCTCTCAGACGAAGATTCCGCCTGATGCGTACGACACCCATGGGCGTCGTATGCAAATCCTTTATGTTGAAAGGGTATTCTTTTATCATTTGGTTGCTGTTTTTGCAAAGTTACAAAGAATTTGTGAGATAGCAATCGGGTATGCTGAAAACATAGTCGTTTTATGTCGGGAAGGTCGCCGATTTATTACATTCCGCATTGTCATCTACCGAAGCATTACACATAACCTGGCAGTCAACTAAATTGCTACAGAAGCACTTGAACACAGAAGCATCCCGCCCGATATAGCGAGGAATTACCTTCGGTCAAGCTAAAGCAAGTCGAATTCCTCGTCCCCGGTGAATTCAGGTTATCGGTAATTCTACGGAAGTATATGAATAATGTAGACTAAATCCTAAACTTGAGTAAAAATAGAGGATCCGAAACTTCTTCCGGAATCCCTTCGAAAGACAGACTCAACGTCAACCGAGCTGTATCGTACCGAAGAACTTGCGCAATGTGCCTACTCCATTATGTATCAGGCGGTCAGTTTTGCTGAAGAACACAGAGTCCCGATATTACTGGATTATTAGCGCACATACAGAATTTTCGGGAGGTATGGGGGGAGGAATCTGAACATTTGAAATGACGAAATCGTTTAGTCTATAGTTTTGAGGCAGGTGTCGCTTGAGTTGTCTGCCATTGAATGGACACTTTATAAATTAATACTATGATAACCGATAAGATTAAATTTAAACCGGGATTTGCCAAGGAGGATTCAAAAATTTATTCCTCCGCCGGTGTGGAGGTAAGGGGAGTGGCTCCCGACCGCCTCTGGCGCAATCTTTGCAACATATCGATATGGAATCGCCTGAATCCTATGATAGTGGATATCCAGCCCCTGGATTCGGCCGATACGGATCCACATCTTTACGACAAGATGCAGTTCAACTATACCCTTGACTGCGGAAAAAGGGTCGTCGCACAGGTTATTTTCTTCCAGCCTCCCAAGGATGACCGTCCGGGACGTCTCGCATATCAGGGCACTGTAATGGACGGAGACAGGGAACTTGACGAGATTGTGGACGAGTTCATGATTGGGGTCCCTGACCATAAGGGAGTGCTGACGGCAGATGCCGCCATGTCGTCGAGAAACGAGATACCGGACGCTCCGGTTAAAGACTATGGCGCGTGTCTTGAGACGATGCTTAGTAATCTGACCGAGTGGAGTGAAAAGCATGACTGAAAAATTAGTCATGACTTACCTTTGTGACTGCGTCCGCATGGACGCGGTCTTTTTTTGTGTCGCAAATGATAAGATGGGTAGGTAAAAGTGGATTTATGCAAAAATAGTTGTCTATTATAAAATTTTATCGTAATTTTGGATTCGAGAATGGAATTACCAGTTGACGAATGTTAATTTATTGCAATTTTAATCGCTGCTCAGTCGAAATCTTAACAACTGAAGTTGTTTCTACTTATTTCTTTGTCAAGATTTTGTCAGGTTTTCGAGCGGATTCTTTCACGCGAAGAGGGAGCGATGCGGGCATCGTGACCGATGAGTGGGGAAGAATACGCCGAAAAGATGGCGGAAGATTGACAAAGAGAATGAAAAATATAAATAATTTTGCATCATTTGACATTCGTAAATAAGTAGAAACAACTTCACTTAATAAGGTAAAACAATTTCAAGGTAAGAAACTTAAGAAGAAAATTCAGCAATATAATAATCAACCAATAACGACAATATGCGTAAAACTATCAATGTTTTGGCGGCGGTATCAATGCTGCTTGCCGGAACCGTAAACTCATCCGCCGGACTGTTTATGCCCGGACCTCCTCCTCCCGGTAATTCGGCAGGTTTCAGATTGCCCGGAAAGGCTTCCGGAAACTCTCCTGTCAGAATAGTGGATAACAACGGAAACATGATTCCTGACGAGGTGGTCGAGGCCACCTACATCCAGGACATAAACCCGGTGGGCACACTTCTCAGCCCCTCGGGTGAGGACTGGTTCTATCATCTTGAGGTAGAGGGAGAAAAGATGCCCGGTTCAAGTGAATACTATACACGCCTTAATTTCAAGGCGTTCAGACTCACGGTCTACGACGGCAGGTTTGACGTTGTGGGTCATGTACGCGGCAAGGCGGTATTCCCCGAAGGGGCGGCACGCTGCAACTATGTGGAGGTCGCCACGCAGGTCACATCGACCTTTTTCAACTCCAATTCCTCAGACTATGAAGTCATAGTAGCTTTCAACTACAATCCCGACGACTCCAATGGCGATTACGGAGCAAAGCAGTATTCACAGGTATATACGCTTCAGCCCAAGAAGTCCGCAAAGGCGCAGAATCCGCTCTTCGTGTGTCCCGGACTTCTGCAGAGCGTGGTGGACGGAAGCACCAACACCACTGAAAGATACCTGCTCTCGTTTATGTATGAGTCAAGCTGGACAAACGAGCCCAAGGAAGCAGGCAAGAACAGGTTCTATCTCTATCAGCCGGTGAAATGGGGCGGCAAGGAGCCGGAACTCCTCGCCACCCAGACCTCTTATGCCAACGGCGGCGACGGTATCAACGACGCGGCGCCATTTTTCGCAACGTCACATGCCGGAGAGGTCTATACAGTGCATACATATTATGAGAAGCCACTCTTCGACTATTCCCAGGGAGAGGTGCCTGTCATGACACCCGACAACAATTTTGTGGTGGAACTATACAAGCCGACAGTTGAGAATCCCCTGGTGACGGACTTCACGGATTCCGAGGCTGCGCCGGCGACTCCGTGGAAGTCGGTGACGATACCGGTGACAACTCCGGAAGACGAGAACTATATATGGCGCAGTTACGCCATAGGCAACTTCTTGGGCGAGCAGGACGTGACATGGGATTTTTCTTCAGGCGAGGATCCGTGTTTCATCGTATCCATCGTAGACAGCAATGTGCAGGAAGATAAAAAGAACAGCTTCAGGGTATATGACACGTCCGGCAACATGGTGAAGGAGTTCGGCTCCGACAGCAGCGGCTACATTTATTTCCAGCCGATTGCCGGTCAAGGCGCTCAGCTGGGATTTGAAGTCACCGGAGAGGAAGGTCTCCCCATGACGCAGCTTGTAGACTGGCCATCGCTTGAAGTCAAGGGAGAGATTCCGGGCATTTTCGAACATGACGGTTCCGTGTTCTACTTCACGTCGACCCCGACCCGTGTGGCAGGCAACGGCGAGATGCTGTATGCGGCAAATGTTGTTCCCTATATGGATGAAGAGTATGCCGACAGCTCGTATGCATACGTGGCATACTTCAATGCCGAAGGAGAGCTCCACCGTATGGACGCCCTCCATCTTCCCGACAACACCGCGAAAGCCTATGCCTATGTGGATGCCCCTGTGCTTGACCCATATCTCTACAACACCGACACCGACAACGAGTATCTGATATGGCTCTACACATGGAAAGGGGAGAGCGGTGGAGGCACCGACCTTTCGCTCTGCGTGGTCAACGACGAGGGCGACATCCTCGCGAGCCGAAGACTCCCCGACGGCCACTCCCTTGAGAACGCCTATGTCTCCGACTGCCTTGAACAGCGGTTTATCGTTTTGTCTTGGCGCAACGCTTCGGAGAAAGACAACCCAATATTGATGGAGCTCATAAGCCTTCCTCTCAACCAGCCGGAAGGCAAGGGCACAGCCGATGATCCATATCTCATCAAGACCTATGGCGACTTCAACCGCGTGCGCAGCAATCTATCATCGCATTTCGCCCTCGCGTGTGACGTAGACATGGAGCATCGCGCCTTCACTCCGATAGAAGGAACCTTCACCGGAACGATCGACGGACGGGGACACACAGTGAAAAACCTGTATCTGTCCGTAGCCGAGAGCGGCGCCCTCTTCGAGAAGTTCGGAGAGCGTCCGGAAGAAGAGACCGACGTGCCGTCGGCAGTAATGAAAAACATCACATTCGACGGCGTTTCGTTCACCCGCAAGGGTACTGACCTCGGCACTAAGATATACGGCATACTCGCCGCCGAGTCACGTTTCGCTGAGTTCGACAAGGTGAAGATAATAAATCCCGAAGTCGAGATCAGTGGCGTGGATGTAAGTTTCGGCGTGTTTGCAAATACCGCCGACAATGTGAGCTTCACAGACTGCGCTGTTAAAGATGCGGATATCGACATAGAGCGAGCCAAGGTGCTCGGCGGCATAGCCGGCGACACCCGTGTCTCGGAATTCAGAAATGTCTTCGTGAGCGGTTCGTTCAAGGGACGTGCCAATGTCGGCAGCGTGGCGGGTGTCAGCAACAGCGAGCCCTCCCTGTTTGAAAACGTGCATGTAGTAGCCGACCTTAACGCCACCGACAACACGGCAGGCGGCATCATAGCCTCCGACCATTCACGCTCGAGCGTTCGCAACTGCATCGTGGAGGGCACCATCAAGGCCTCTTCAAGAGCCGGCGGCATCACGGGCAACCTCGCAGGGGTGACGGAAGACCCTGAAGACGGTTTTATAATTGCAGACAATGTAATCAACATCAGCGCTATGGACGCCGGTGAAAATCCGGAGGCTGTGCACCGCATCGTAGGCTATACAAGCATTGACGACGGCGAGGGGCAGGTATGGATTCCTAATCCCAACTGGAATCCCGACGACCCTAACTCTTCTTCCGGACATTACGAGTCCACTCCTGCCGTGGCGGAGAAAAACATAGGGAAAAACTATGTGGTGAGCGCCCTCCAGCCGTTTGACACTGCAAAGGATCTGCCCACAGAAGGAACCACCGTTTCGCTCGAGGCGGACGGTGACCTGTTCCAGCGTATAGGGTTCATGTTCGGCACTTCTTCTGACGCTCCCTGGACAGTTCCCACCTATTCAGACCGCATCCCTCACCTGTATTTCGAGACTACCGTAGGAAAGGGAATGGCGTTCGAATCCGGCAGATATGAGGGAAAGCCGTCAGAAACTGTCAAGGTCAATGTGGTTTTCGACGGCATCGACCCGGTTGAGGCGTTCGGCGGCGGATTCGTGGAGATGAAGTCTTCCAACGAGAGCGTGGCTTTCTTCACCGGCATGATGGACCTCGTTGATGAGTCCACGGTATCGCTTGAGGTATCGCTTGGTGGTGTGGGTTCCGCTCAGCTCACGCTATCCTACAATGGACTTGTTACAAGCACTACAATGTCGGTCGATGACGGATCGGGAGTAGACTCAGTATCCGGTGATTTCTCCGTTGACTACGCAGGAGGTGTACTGACCGCACCGGAATCCCGGATTACACTCTTCGACCTCTCCGGTCGTCAGATAGCCCGGGCGTATGGCAGGCTCGATACCAAGGGCATCGGTTCAGGCATCTATGTGGCTGTGGTGAATTGCAACGGCATGATTCGCACGCTGAAGATCTCAATCCCCTGAAGTCCTTCCAAAAGTAATTTTTTAGGGCGCGTTCCATGGAATGGGACGCGCCCTGATCATATCAGTCAGAAGCGGATGCGGAAACGGGTGATTCCGTCGTCGCCGGTGGCGAGAGAGAACCGGCAGCGGTGAGCGTTGAGCACCTCGCTCACCAGAAGGAGCCCGAGCCCGTGACCTTGCGGCTTTGTGGAGAAGAAAGGTGTGAAGAGCATCTCGGCTGCCTCCCGGCTAATCCCGGGGCCATCGTCGGATATCGTCAGCGTGCTTCCCGGCTTGCCAAGTTCGATGCATATGTGTCCTCCGGCACCGCAGCTTTCGGCGGCGTTCTTCACGATGTTTGTGACCACCTGCTCTATCAGCACCGGATCCATCATCACAAACGGCCACTCTTCCGGCACTACGGTTCTCAGCGTTGCCCCTGCCGATGCGCAGATGCTTTCGAGCATCGGGCGCCAGCGGAGGAGTAGCGATGCTAAGTCGCAGCTCGACAGCGAGGGAGAGGGAATCTTAACGGCAGAGGCGAACTTGGTGATGAAAGTCCCCATGTCGCGGCAACGCGTCTCGCACGCCACGAGAGCCTCCGACAGTTCCTTGTCGGTCACCTCTTCGGCGGCGGTGCTCACCGCTGATATCATCCCGGCGAGGGAATTGTTCACCTCGTGAGCCATCATTCGTATCACCTTTTCGTAAGACTTGCGTTCCGCCTTCATCACCTCCTCGGTGAGTCTCTCTATCAGAATGAACGGATGCGATATGCCGCTTTCCATGAATGCGAGTCTTGAGCATCGGTAAACCATAGAGTCGTTAAGTCTCGTCACCTTCACTTCCCTTGCCTGCAAAGACTCGATGACCTTCCCGAGTCCCGACTCGGAGTCGCCGGGCCGTTTTCCGCATAATTCATCAGGAGAGTCGAATTCAAGATAATTTGCGGCCGCACGGTTTCCACCGGTCATTCTTCCGTCGTCGCCGAGCATTATAATTCCCATCGGCGACACCTCAATCAGCAGGTCAAGGAAATGGTTTTGCTCCCGTAGTCTCAGCCTTTCCTGTTTCAGCGCCGCCATCATGCTGTTGAACAGGTCAACGATTCTATCAGACTCACGTTGACCCACATGAGCGAGCCGGCTTGAGAAATCCTGTGCCCGCAGCAGGTCCATGCCGTTTGCGATGGCGCGCAGCGGTCGCATCACATTGCGATAAAACAGAATCATCAGCACTACGCACACGAGCGCCATGCCCCACATCACCTTGTAGGCGATGCTTCCCGGATCGAGAAGCATGAGAGCCACCACGGCTCCTGCCAGCAGCAGAATTATGAGGATGAATATCCGGCTAATGCGCATTTCCTATATTGTATTTCTCCATACGTCGGTAAAGAGTCTGGCGGGTGATTCCGAGAATCGCAGCAGCACGGCTTATATTGCCGCCGCAGGCGGTCAGGGCGTTTTCTATGGCTGTTATTTCCGCGTTTTTTAGCCGTCGGGGTGAGCCTTCGGTGTTTCCGTCGGCAGAGAGTCCCTGAGCTTGAAAGTCGCGGAAGTCAAGGATATTCCCCGGTGTTACGAGCATAGTGCGTTCCAGGATATTGGAGAGCTGCCTTATATTTCCGGGCCATGGCTGCCGTTTGAGTAGTTCAGTCGCCTCGGGGGTAATGATCGGCATCGCGTGTCCGGTTCTTTCGCAAGCCTTTCGCAGTAGGTGCTCGGCAATGAGGGGTATGTCGTCGCGCCGCTCGCGGAGCGGTGGCAGCGCCACCGTGATCAGATTTATGCGGTAATAGAGGTCTTCTCGAAAGGCTCCCTTGTCCATCAGTGAGTGGAGGTCTGCGTTGGTTGCGCACACCACTCTTACGTCAGAGCGACGCGTTCGGCTGTCGCCGAGCGGCTCATAGGTATGCTCCTGAAGCACCCTCAGTAGCTTGACCTGGGAGTTGAGGTCAAGTTCCCCGATTTCATCGAGAAAAATAGTGCCGCCCTCAGCAAGCGCGAATCGTCCTTCACGGTCGGCGACCGCACCGGTAAAGGCACCCTTGCGGTGTCCGAACATCTCGCTTTCGAAGAGAGCCGGCGGCATGCCTCCCAGATTGACCTTCACCATCGGCTTATGGCGCCTCTTTGAATTGCAGTGGATGGCATCGGCGATGAGTTCCTTGCCGGTTCCGTTCTCGCCGGTTATCAGCACCGGGGCGTCGGTGGCGGCAACGCGCCGAATGGTTTCGAGCACCGACAAGAGAGCCGGGTCATTGCCCACGATTCGGGAACGGTCGAAGTCCTGAGCGTCCGGCTTTTCCCCGGCTTTGCCGAGTGTCAGGGCAGTAGCGACGCTCGTCAGCATTGAGCGGTTGTCCCAGGGCTTGGTGATGAAGTCAAAGGCTCCAGCCCTCATTCCCTCCACAGCCAGGGGAATGTTGCCCCATGCCGTAATCAGAATTACGGGTGTCTCGGGGTGAAAGACCTTTATCTGGCGTAGTAGCGTGAGCCCTTCCTCGCCCGACGTGGAGCGTGAATAGTTCATGTCCATGATCACGAGGTCCAGATTTACTGACCGCACGGCGGCCATCGCCTCGGCGGGACCGGCGGCGGTCGCCGTCTCATAACCGTTGCGTGTCAGCAGGAGCCGCAGTGACATCCTTATCGCGCTGTCGTCGTCTACTATAAGAATCATATTGCAAATTTACATAAAATATATAGAAGATGCGTCAAACGAGGGGAAAAAACGAAGTCTTTTCTTTTGACCGGTTCCGTCATTTGCCGTGGAGAATTCTCTCGATGTCGGCGTCGATACGGGTTCCTTGGGCAAAATCCCAGAGGGTGAGGCTTCGGATCTGGTAGTGATATTTCCAGAATAGATACATCTGGTTGATCATTTCCTGCCTGCTCTCGTCTTTGCTCACGCGTGAGTCGTTGAGGTCGAGGGTGGATATGTGTCCGATGGGGAAAGTCTCGAGGTTTGTCATATACCTCTTGGCGGCGATGGTGTCGGCGCGTCTGGCTATTTCCAGCTGCCGCCGCTGGTTGTTGTACCGCTCCACAAGGATGAATATGTTCTGGTCAAACTCCATCTGTTCCTTTCGAATGCGGCTCTCCACAAGGCGGCGGTTGTTTTCCGCCACTTTCACCTTTCCGCGTCTCTTACCCCAGTCGAGAATCGGGATGGAGAATCCAATCTCCACTATCTGGTTGTCTTTCAGGTATCCGTAGGCATCAGACGGATTGTCGGCGGTTCCTGTGAAGCCGACCTGAGCAAAGAGGGAAATCTGCCTCATGTCGCCCTTCGCCTTTGCCACCTGATAGTCAGCCTCGAGCTGGCGCCGCTGTATGCTGCGTGCGAATGAGTTGTTGGCGAGCGCCTTGTCGAGCACGTCGGTGTATTCCATATCCCCCTCTGGCTCGTCGGCGGGAGCCACCGGGTCGAGTTCCTCGCCGTCTTCGATGTCGAGAAAAGCGCATAGCGCGAACATCGCGGCGCGGTATGCGCTCTCCGACTCTGTAAGCGCCGACTCCGCGTTGAGCAGGTTCAGTTCCAGCTGAAGCAGGTCGTTGCGGCTGATCTTACCCATCTCTCGTTTGGCTATCGCCACCTCGTGCAGTTTAACCGAGTTGTCGTAGTTCTGTCGTGCGATTCCGAGATTCTCCTTAGCCATAAGAAGATTGAAGAAATGAGTCACCGCGTTGAGCGCCACATCCTCGGTGTCGCTGATGAACTGCGCCATCGCCTCCTGATAGCGTACAGGCTCGATTCTCCTGTTCCATTTCGTGTGGTTGACACCGAAGATAGGCTGGCTGAGTGTCAGCGCCACGGGCACCGTCATGAATCTGTTGGACGCTCCGCTGTCGAGCTGCCGCATCCAGTCGAGCGAGGTGTTGAGCGAGATTGAGCCTCCCGTCAGCCAGATGTTCTGTGTCACCGACAGTTCGCCCTTGAGCTCCATCACATTGTTGCGCACGAAGGTGTAAGTGCCGTCGTCGAGTTGGTATGTGCTGTAGTTCTTGCGGTATGATGGCACCGTAGCGGTGAAGTTGATTTCGGGAAGCAGTTCCGCGCGGTATGAGCGGTAGCTCCAGTAGCTTGCGCGTAACTGGTTGAGTGCGACTTCCGCCTCCACGCTTCTTGCGCGAGCCATCGTCACCGTCTCGTCGAGAGTGATGGTGCGCGCAGAGGCTTGTGGCGTGGCGGCGGCAATAACCGCCGCCACAGCGCAACCCAAACATGATATATTGATTAACAGTCTTTTCATTGCAGTCGGATAATCCGGTAAACCATCGCTATTCAGTCTTGAGAGCCTCGGCGGGGGATATCTTCATAGCCTTCATCGCCGGGATGCAGGAACCAATCAGGATGATAAATGAGATAAGTGCCACCACTAAGATAATGCATCCGAAGAATCTTATCGGCTGGAAGAACGTGCCCATATAGAAAGCGTTGAGTTCATAGTGGGTGAGCAGCCAGTCGATGACGCCGGCAATAGGGGTGACGGCAAGGAGAATCACCAGACCCTCCGACACCACGCGGCGGAATATGTCGCGTCTTGTGGCTCCGTTTGCCACTCGCAGCGCTATCTCCCGCGTGCGTTGCGATGTGCGGAACCAGAAGGTTCCGAGGACTCCGAGAAATATATTCAGGAGCAGAAACAGACTGCCTGCGATAAGGTTGATGCGTTTCTGAGTGTCGCCCATAATGAAGGTTCTGCGAATCTCGTCGAATGAGTCAACCGACGAGATATACCAGTTTCCGACCCTGAGGCGATCGTTGGCGTCAAGCATCAGACGCTCTGCGAAATCTTTGTCCATGTTTTCCTTCACCCTTACCACCGCTTCGTTTATATATCCCATGTGTCCTTTTGACAATATAGGGATTATCACGGAAGTCTCGTTGCCGTACATGGACTGGAAGTCGCTGTATCGTAGCGGTTTGTAGGTGGCTGTGAGAGTGAGTGCGCTGGAGTCCATGTCTTCATAGAAAGTTTTGCCTACAAAGTCGCGCATCGACTGAATGCCGTATTTGTTTCGGAACATATTGTCGGGAGCCATAAACGATGAGGAGGGAGACTTCGCAAGAATTTCCGCCAGCTGCTCGGGAGTCTCACCGTTGGCGCCGCAAATGCGGAAAACTTTTATGAACCCCGGTGTTACTAATCGTTTCACCACCCATCCGTCGGCGCGGAGAGTGTCTATGCAAAGTGCGATTCCTGAGTTGCTGTGGTTGTAGAAATACGAGTTCACGCCGTTGCCGGCAGCCTCGATCTCAGGTCGCGCCTCAAGTCTTCTCATCAGTTCTATAAAGTCATCGATGCGAGCCTCGCGGTCGGTATATTGCTTGAAGTCGGGGCTTTGCGGGGTAAGTTCGTCGACCTCAATCCTGTAGCAGTGGGAATAGTCGAAACCGAGGGGCTCGCGGTATACCGCTTCCGAGACCCACAGCTGGTCGCAGAGCCACCACATCACCACGCTGACTATAAGCAGTTCAATGGCGAGCCATAAATTGGAAGTCCATTCATTAAGAATCTGTCGGAGTAGTTTCCGTTTCATAGGTCTATTATTTTTTGCCTGCGAGGGCGTTGACAACATCAGTCCGCGACGCCTGCCATGCTGGCAGCGATGCCGAGACAAGGTTAAGGATAAAGCAGAAGAGCATCGCGAGTCCGAAAGTCTTCCAGCTGAGGAGCATACCGGGAGTGAGACCGTTCACCACACCTCCGGCGGCAGCCGGCTCAAACATCGACTCCGCACCATAGGCGGCGAAAACCACACTCAGGATCATTCCTATGATGCCTGCGATGACGGTGATTATGAGGTTTTCCGTAAAGAGTTCCGCGAGAATCGTAGAGCGTCGCGCCCCGAATGCCCTGCGCACACCTATTTCCTCACGTCTGCGGCTGAGACGGCTATGGGTCATGGAGCTTAGGTTCACCGCAGGCACGAGCAGCAGTATTGCCCATGTCACATAGCGCTTTTTGCGCACCGACTTCATGTCGGGACCCACATTCGCCCATGGAGTGTTGACAGCCGTCTCCTGGTCATACGGACGTTCACGTTGAATGAACTTCCATCCGTTGATGGCGGCTCCTCGGGAATACTCGTCCATAAGGCGTGTGTATTCCTTCCTGACTTCGGGAATATCGGCTTTCGATTTGGGAAGAATGATTGCACCGAGTATTCCCATGTGGTCGTTCCATACCATATCGGCTGCGTTGGTGGTTGTATATGGCACCCAGATGTCGGCATAAGTATCAGGCGCAAGAGTACTTACGTCGCGCACAACACCTTTCACTCTGTATGGTGCATGATTGATGTTTAACTCACGCCCGGCAGCCTGTGTCGTACCATAGAGTCGGCGAGCGGTAGACTCCGACAGCACCGCCACAGCCTTCCCTGCCTCGAATTCACCCTTGTCGAACGGAGCACCGTCGATAAACGAGAAGTCCATCACCTTCCAGAACCCATGGTCCACGTCGAGCATCTTTGCGCCGAACGCCTTTCCGGATGTCTCGGACAGTAGAGCCTGCCTGCATCCTCCCGTGGTAGCAGTCACCGCCTCCGGGGTCTCCATTGCGTAGAATACTTTCTTTATCATGTCGTAAGACATCGGACCGTTTCCTTCCCCTTTTCCTTCCCATGCCTCGTTTGTGATTGACGCGTATCGCTGAACGAGCCATCGGTCGCGGTTGCTCTCCGGGGCAAAAGGATTGGTCTTGACCTCCTCGAGCATCACCACCGCCATAATCATGAAAATGGCGAGGGCGGTTCCCGAGATGCCCACCCAGCTCACAAGAGGCTGCGAGCGCAGCGATGAGAATGCCTGTTTTATATAGTTTGTCATACTGAAGTTTCAAGATAATTGATAAGAACAATTATGCATTATGAATTATTTCATTGCACCTGGCGGCCGTCGAAGAAGCGGATGATGCGGTCGGTCTGGTGTGCCTGTTCCTCGTTGTGCGTGACCATCAAGATGGTCCGTCCGTCTTCCTTGTTTAGGGTATGGAGAAGGTCCATGACCTCCGCTCCCATCTTGGAGTCAAGGTTGCCGGTAGGCTCGTCGGCAAGGATTATCTCGGGGTTGCCAATGATGGCTCTGGCAATAGCCACGCGCTGGCACTGACCGCCCGACAGCTGCGAGGGGCGATGCCTCATCCTGTGGCTAAGTCCGACTCTCTCAAGCACCTCCCTGGCGAGTCGCTCGCGTTCCGACGCGCTGCTCTTGCGGTAGAGGAGTGGCAGAATTACGTTGTCGGTCACGTTTAGTGAGTCTATGAGGTGGAAGCTCTGGAAAACGAAACCGATCTTGGCGTTTCTGAATGCCGCCATTTTGTTGTCGTTCATGCCTTCGGTCTTAGTGCCGTCGATCACCACGGAGCCGGAAGTCGGGGTGTCGAGGAGCCCCACAATGTTTAGCAGAGTGGATTTTCCGCATCCTGAGGGACCCATGATGCTTACGAATTCCCCTTTGTCGATGTGGATGTTGACATTCTCGAGAGCCTGGGTCTCGATTTCGTCGGTACGGTAGATTTTGTTGATGTCAGTTAAAGTTATCATATTCAATATTTTTATAATTCTAAATTCTAAATTCTAAATTCTAAATTCTAAATTAAAGATCATTCATCCCGAAGCGCGTCTATAGGATTGACTCGTCCTACCTTGCGGGCGGGGAGCCAGGAACCCGCTACAGCGAGCTCGAGAAGCACGAGAAGCAGTATTCCGGTGATTACGGTGTTTCTGACGGAGGCAGTGTCATGCCACATCGGGCGCAGAACCCTGATTATATATTGGGCAGGTTCGGTCCCTGAGTCTCCCGAGAAGTGGAGGTAGCAGAGATATAGCAGGCATCCGATACCCCATGCGACTATAGTGATGACGCATGCCTCGCCGACGATTCCGCCCTCCACCCGACGGCGCGTGGCTCCGAAAGCCCTCATCACGCCGGCGTCGGATATTCGCCTCCTGGTCTGCACATAGAATGTGCCTGCCACGCCAAACAAAACATTGACCATGAAAAACAGCACCATAAGCCATCCCTTAAGCAGTTCCCTCCGCCCTTCTGAGAAAATTTCCTCCCTCATGTCGGAATAAAGTTCCGGGTGGGTGAGATAGAAATTCCCGCTGCGATATTTGGAAAGGTCTGCAGTGAGCCGGTCTGTGAAATCTCTGGCGCTGACGCCCTCTTTGAGTCTGACTGCGAACCCGAGGGCGCCTTCCGGCCCAAGTGCCCGGAATGCGATGGGTGCGCGGTCATCGCCTTTGTTGTAGATTACGTCATCGATTACACCTACGATGGGCGACGGACGGTCATCTTCATCGCTTTCATCGTAAGGATAGAGGTTCTTTCCTATCGGATTGCCGCCGGGAAACATCATCTCGGCAAGCGTCTTGGTAACGATATATGAATGTTCCGCATATCTCGGCTCGTCGAAAGGCTTTCCGTCAGCTCCCTGTATGCCGAAAGTCGAGAAGAAATCCGATTCCGGCACATACATGGTTATAATCACACCTGTACCGAGCTCTTCGCCATCCTTTCGGAATGAGGAGTCTGCATCGAGATAGGAAGTGGCCTTTGTGTCGCTTTCGAAACTCTGGTAGCCGACGTATGTGGCGGTTTCCACGCCATCCCTTTGCCTCAGCATATCCAGGAGCCTGCGGTATGCGTCGGCGGTTGAGATGGACGCTGTGTCGTAGCCTTCAGCATCCTTTCCCATGCTGCTTAAGTGCACAAGCACAAGGCGTTCATGGTCATAGCCTGCCGGGAGGCTTGCCACCGATGTCTTGACCGCCACCGGCTCAATCACTATCCAGCCGATGATGGTGACTGCCACTATTTCTATGAGCAGAGGCATGTTGACGGAGAGGTGCGAGAAAATGGATTTTAATATGAGTCTCATGTCGGTGTCATCTTTTTGAATTCAGTGATTCGGTTATCTGGCGTCTCATTGCCCTGTGAGCGGGAAGCCATGCCGAGAGAATGTTGAGTATTATGCACAATATCAATGTCGCGGCAAACAGAATGGGAGAAAAAGCCATTTCCCCGGTGAGGAATGATGCGTCGCTTCCGAATGATATGCCCGAGCCGTAGCCGACCGGGGAGAGCATCAGCAGTGTATCGCCCGCAAACGAAGCAATCAGCCATGCCGCTACGAGTCCCAAAATTCCTCCCGTGAGGGTCAGGACAAGGTTCTCGTTCATCACCATTCTCATGATTCTGCCTCGCGTGGCACCGAAGCACCGTCTCACGGCGAGGTCGGCATTGAGCCTGTCCATCCGAGCACCGATGAGCCCGCTGATGTTGAGAGCCGGAATCAGGAGGAGCACAAGCAGTCCGATAAGCAGCGGGCGGCACATCTTGAGCCATGAGGCGGATTCCATCACGGTGTATTCTTTGCCGTAACTGCTTTTGTCGTAGTTTACTTCCCGATTGAGAAGCACACGCTCGGCGTGGTCCTGCACATCGGAAAGGTAAATTTTCGATGAGGTCGTGTCGATGGCGTTGATGCGCCGGCAGATGTCGCTGAGTTCGCGGCGTATTTCCTTCACTTTTCCAGGTTTCGTCTTTATCACAGCCCTGAGAGGGCCTGCGTATAGTTCCGGAGATGAATTCTTGCCGGAGAATCCAACCGAGGTGCTGTATGGAATGAACACTTCGCCATAAGAGTCGGGGCAGAGGGCGCTTCCCTCTCGAAACACGCCGCAGATGCGGTAGTCCACATGGTCGATGCGTATCTTTCCGCCCACTGCTTCTTCGGGCGTTGAAAAGAGGCGGTGCGCCACTTTGTCGCTGACGGCGGCTACCCGCAGATTTGAGTCGAAGTCGGATTCAGTGAACGGTTTCCCTGCCTTGAATTCGTATGAATAGAAATCGAAAAACGAGGGCTCCACGAGGCGAGTCTCCACATGAAACTCCGGGCCGTGTCCGTCGGTCTGCACCATCGGGTATCCGAAATTATATGATACCATCGCTGTCATCTTCTCGGCGGATTTCAGGCTATCGCGAAGAAAACGCTCGATAAAGTCGCGGCTTAGACAGTTGCCCATCGTGCTGTGTTCACCGAAAATCAGTGTCCGGTTGATATAGAAGGAGGAATTGCGGTTGTATTCCGGATATACCGGGCCTAACTGCGCGTAGAGTAGCATCCCGTATATCATAGTGAAGGCAATCGTGAATGCCACTCCGCAAATGTAAAGGAGTGAGAATCCCGGAGTCCTTGCCGCCTCTCGCAGGGTATTGATTATGAATTTCATAAGTTTGCTATTTTACTTTCAGAGATCCGGAGTTCTTGAATCGGCTCATGTCGGAGATCACCACCTTGTCGCCTGGTTTTATTCCCTCTACCGCCTCTATATAGTCGAAATTGCTGTCACCGAGCTTTACGTCTCTCTTTTCAAGGGTCTTTCCGTCGGCTGAAAGGAAGAAGAGGCTGTAGTCGCCGGGACCGGTATAGAAACTGCCGTTGGGAATACGTACAGCGTCGTCGACCACATCGCAGTTCACGAATACGTCGGTGCGCAGACCGGACCGTAGTCGCGGATGGGAGTCATCGCTGAGTGTTACGGTAAACTTAACCACACCGTTTGCCGACTGCGGCGTCATGTTGGATACAGTTCCCTCAAGGCGTTCCTTCCCGATTTTGACGGTGGCAAGGCTTCCAACCGACACCTTGCCGGCATAAGAGTCGGAGATTTCGGCATCGATGCGGAAGTGGCTGAGGTCAGAGATTATAGCGATTTTCTGTCCCTCACTGATTTTTTCGCCAATTTTGTCGAGGATGAACGTCAGGGTCGCGTCGCGGGGAGATGTGACACGCGCGTCTTCGAGAGTGCGGCTCATCTCGTGTAGGTTTTTCTCGGCAATGTTGATGTCGAGGCGTTTCACGTTGTCGCCGGCTGCGGCAATCTTGCGCTCATTGGCAAGCTGCTGCCTCATCTGCTCGAGCTCGAGCCTTCCGGTGCCCACGGCAAGCTGCGCCTGTCTGACTCTTTCGCCCGTGCCTGAACCTATGCTGTCGAGATATATCTCGTTTCGTAGTTCGGCCTCAAGCTTGCTGAGGGTCATCTCCTTGACGCGTACCTGCATTGCGAGGTCGCTGAGCCGGGTGTCGGAGTTTATTTTCTGTTGCTCCAGTTCATGCCGCTTTATGGAAATCTGGTCGTTCAGATTGTTGACTTCCGTCTCGGTGCTCTGCAGGTCGAGCCGCAGAATGGGAGTTCCCACTTTCACGGAGTCGCCCGCCCTTCTGTATACCTCCACAATCCGGCTTGAGATAGGAGACGTGATTATTTCCTCGAAAGCCGGAATCACGTTGCCGGTGCCGCTCACCGTCACTTCGATTGTTCCGGTGTCGGCGGTTCCGATTATCAGGTCTGAAGCCGAGATGCTTGCTCGCATCATTTTTCCGACGGCTACCGTGCCTACGGCAACCACAGCAACGACCGCCCCTATTCGAATGATTGTCTTTAGCCGTTTTTTCTTCCGTTCCGATGCCGGTATTTCTCTATCCATTGTTGTCTTTTTTTTATTTTATGATTGTTTGCCGATAATTCTGCAATTGGCGTGCCATAATCGCAATAGTCTAATACTGAGGATGTATGTTTGATTAGATGTGTCCGATTCCGTACATAATTGTCCGCAATGGTGCGCTATTGTACACTATTGTTCCGGGGCTGGTTGTGGGAATGAGAAAATATTTGTAATTTTGTAATGCAGGTTTGAAGCATTGGCTTCTAAGAATCTGTATGAAATGTATTATAGGTAATAAAAACAACAGTAACGATGAAAAAAATTACGCTTTTTGCCAGCTCATGCGCTGTGGCGTTCGGATTCGCGTTGATGTCGTATGCGGCTGTTCCGTTCAGGAAAGGGCTAAACGACCTGCACCGTCCGACCGCGAAGGCAGCCGTCACCGGTGCGCTGAAGAGTCCGGCACCTGTCGTGGTGGTTGAGGAAGATTTCTCGAAATTCACCGAGGGCAGTGAGGAGAATCCGGGAGAGGAAATCAAGAATCCCGACAGATATTTCATATCGGAAGAGTTGACGGCGCAGCCCGGCTGGACCGGCATGGGACTTCATCCATGCGGAGGCTGTGTGCTCGTGATGCCCTATATGCAAGACCGGGGGTATGGAGATGGTCCGGAACAGTTCGACGGGTATATCTCGACGCCGCCTATGCTTCTTGGAGGCACCGCTACTGTCTCTTTCCGAGCTAAAGCCAATAAGCCGGGCACCGATCTGTGGGTGGCGATATGCGATGACTATTATGGTCCTTCCGACTCCAAGTCGTTCTATCCCGACGAGGAGTGGCGTGAATACACATTCACTACTACCGCAGCCTCGCTCACCGATAACTCGTATTTCCAGTTCCGTCCCTATGACGGCGGGGATGCCTACATCGACGACATTAAGGTCACTCTCGTGCGCGACCGCATCGCCGCTCCCAATGCGTCAGCAGCAGTCAATGTATCTCCCACGGAATTTATAGCAAGCTGGGATGATACCGGCGCGCCGTCATATCTCCTGTCGGTCTATAGCCTTGTTCCCGATGAGACTCCTGTGGTGGGAAGTCTGACTCAGAATTTCGATGGCATCACACCCGACGAGGAAAACAAGAACATTCCAGAAGGCTGGAGCATGACATTCGGCGGGAAGTCGGTTTCTAAAGATGAAGGCAATTTCTCTTCGGCGCCCCAGTCGCTGGTGATTGATGACCTGACTGATATGGTAGAGAGCCCGAGAGTGGAGTATCCGCTCACACGCCTTGAGTTTTGGGTGAGGCCCTCTTCGATAGAGAAAGAAGAGGATAATATGTCGCTTCTCAAGGTAGAGGTCTTCCATGCCGAGACGGAAAATTGGGAGACTATAGCCCATGTGCCGAACTACTGGATGGAGGAAGACGGCGGTATGTATGGATACGGCACCGATGAGATGGGGTCGGATATCGTGCAGGTGCGCCTTGGTATGGTTCAGAAGGGAGTGGTTGACTTCTATCTCGACGACTTGACTATGGAATACGCATCCAACGGCACCCGAGTTGACGTTATGAAAGACTTCGAGGTCGAGGCGAATGAAGTTACGGTCAAGGACATCAATCCGGCTGCCGATACCTACTACTTTGTTAAGGCAAAGGACGGCGATGTCATGTCAGCGGCGAGCAACAGTGTCTGGGTCGACGGAATTGCCGGACTTAAGGTGCAGACCCTTCCAGCTACCGATGTCACCAAAACTTCATTTACCGCCAACTGGGAGCCTCTGGGGCATGCCACTTCATATAAAGTGGAGACTTATGCCGTGACGAAGGCTTCAGAGGACATGACCGGTGTCGTGGTGCTTGAGGAATCGTTTGACAACATCAACGAAGGAACAGTTGAACAGCCCGGCACGACATGGTCTTCACCCTTTGATTTCTCCACCAATGGATGGGCGTCGACCGGATGGTGCGCGACCCAGCCGTCGTGGATTGTCGGCATGGCAGGAACCACCGGTACTTCGTGGTATGGAACCGCCGGACTTGTGTATTCTCCGATACTCGACCTCAGCTGCAACGGCGGAGAGGGATTCGATGTAGAGCTGACGGTACTCACTACTGTCAAAGATCTCTCGCACCTCGGGCTTGAGGAGTCAGAGGGAGTTTTTGCGATGGTGCTTGACAATCCGGCGTCTACTCAGCCGCTCGCAGCCGGACTTCTCGACACACCGGAAGTGGGTATCAACTCCGGTACAATACATGTCGATACTAAAGAGGTCGAAAACCTTTCAAACGTATATGTGGCGTTGATGAACAAGAGCGGTCTGCCGTTCTATGTCGACAATGTCAAGATTACTCAGAATCTCAAGGGAGGGGAGGTTCTCAACCGACCTCTGGGAAGCGCGATGACCGAAGGCACCTCGGTGTCGTTCAAGGATCTTAACCCCGCATCCGACCATGCTTATGTAGTGACAGCCTCCACGATGCGCGACTATGTCAATTATGTGTCGGAGCCTTCCGACCGGCAGGACGTGCTCACAACTGCAACTGCTGTGTCGGGTGTAGAGTCCGATGGAGTCTCGGTAAACTGCGTAGCAGGAATGCTTGAGATTAGTGCGCCCGCCGATGTCTGCTGGAACGTGTATACGGTAGCAGGCGTCAAGGTGGCTTCCGGTGCCGGCAACTCAGCAATTACACTGCAAAACGGTGTATATCTTGTGAATATAGCGTCTGAGACACTGAAATTCTCAGTCCGTTAACATCTTTAGATAATAATTAGACCCCTTCCTTGTATTTTATGGGAAGGGGTCTTGTTGTATCCGTATTTTTTTATTAATTTTGCAATTGTCATGTGTAGTTCTAATGATTGCATTCGAATTATCACAGCAAATAAGGAGGTGATCGAAAACAAGTATCGAGTGAAATCACTTACGTTGTTCGGTTCGGTTGCTCGCGGTGATAGTCATAAAGGAAGCGATGTTGACCTATTGGTTGATATGCCTCCTCATGTTGTATTGATTTGTGAACTTAAGGAATATCTGGAGAAAATTCTTAACTCATCAGTAGATCTTATCAGAAAGCACTCACATATGTCGCAAACATTCCTTAATCAAATTTCCAATGATGCCATCCAAATACTCTGATTCGGATATTGACCGAGTTATACTTACTCTTCGATCTATAAACAAAACGGTAGATGAATTGATGGACTGGAATAAGAATGTGTCTTCAGTGGAAGATTATTATTCTACGCAGACCGGCATGCAATTGTTGGCTGCGAATTGTACATTGATTACGGCAATAGGAGAAGGTATTAATCGCATTAATCGCATTATCCCAGATTACCTATCCACTTATTATCCGAATATACCATGGAATGCAATAGTAGGAATGAGAAATCATATAGCTCATGGCTATTTTGATTTTGATGCCGATTTGATTTTTGTGGCAGTAAAGGAAGAAATTCCAATCTTGAAAGAAACTATAGAGAAAGCTCTCAGAAGTTTGTTGGAAAAATAGAATAAATAAATTATTGTAACCTAAATAGATCATGAAAATGGAATTGAAGAGATTCATGCCGGCTGCTTTGGCGGTCTGCCTGACAGCACTGGCGGGAAGCGCCGCCGACTATAGCAAATACTACAAGGATTTGCCTGCTCCGATTCGGCAGGTGAGCGAAGTGTCGTTTCCCGACAAGAAGGTCAAGGTGACGGATTTTGGAGCGGTTTCTGACGGCGTTACGCTCAATACGAAGGCTTTTGCCGACGCCATATCATCGCTGGCAAAAGCCGGTGGCGGTACGCTGGTGGTGCCGGAAGGAATCTGGTATACCGGACCGATAAAGTTCGAAGACAATATCAATCTTCACCTTGAGAGAGGCGCTCTGATTCTTTTCAGCGAGAATCTTGAAGACTATCCGGTGCTGAAATCAGACTGGGAAGGGCTGTCGACCTATCGCGCGATGTCGCCGCTCTCGGCACGAGGAAAATCAAATATCGGAATCACGGGAGAGGGCACAATCAACGGCAACGGTCAGAAGTGGCGCCCAGTGAAAAGGATGAAGATGACAGATGGTCAGTGGAAGAAACTCCTTGCGAGCGGATGCACCAGCGAAAAGGGCGACCTGTGGTTTCCCAATGAGAAGATACGCTATGCCTATGAGCATCAGGGCGACTTGTGGCAGAAGATTCATCAGGGGGACCCTGCCACCATGCAGATAGCCCACGATTTCCTTCGACCGGTGCTTCTTTCTTTCATCGACTGCAAAAATGTATTGCTGCAGGGTGTGACTTTCGAGAATTCACCGGCATGGAATGTTCATCCGCTTCTGTGTGAGAATCTTATTGTGGACGGTGTCAACATAAGGAATCCCTGGTATGCACAGAACGGTGACGGCATCGACATAGAGTCGTGCAGCAGGGTGCTTTTGCTCAACAGCAGTTTCGATGTCGGCGATGACGCCATTTGCCTCAAGAGCGGCAAGGACAAGGACGGCAGAGAGAGGGGGATTCCGTCGCAGGATGTACTCATCGAGGGATGCACTGTCTATCATGGCCACGGCGGTTTCGTGATTGGCAGCGAGATGTCGGGCGGATGCAAGGATATAGTGGCTAAAAACTGCGTGTTTATCGGCACTGATGTCGGTTTGCGCTTCAAGTCAACCCGTGGCAGGGGAGGAGTGGTCGAGAACATCTATATCGACAATATCAAGATGACCGACATCCCCGGCGAGGCTCTCATTTTCGACCTCTATTACGGCATAAAGCCCGGTGCGCCTGTCCCTCCGGTCACAGAGGAGACCCCGTCATTCCGCAACATCTACATCAACGATGTCGTATGCCGCTCGGCGGGTAGGGCAGCGCTCTTCAACGGACTTCCGGAAATGCCGATGAAAAACGTAGTGATTGAAAATTCCCGTTTCCGTGCCGACAAAGGATTCACGCTGAATAATGTCGACGGACTGACCATGAAGAATGTAGTGGTTGATGTGCCAGGCGAGAAGATCACCTACGGCGACGGCGTCAAGAACGTCAGCATCAAGTAATGCTGATTACAGGGAGGTCGTCTCAAAATCAGTTTTGAGTTTTCAGGGCGCGCTCTTTAAGAGTGCGCCCTGAATGGGTATGCGATTACAGGTCGAGGATCTGGTTGGCGGCATCTTTTGTGTTGACTTTGCTGATGATGTGCTCCACAGTGCCGTCCGGGGCAAGAAGGAAGGTTGTGCGCACTATACCCATATATTCGCGTCCCGCCATCTTTTTCTTCTGCCATACTCCGGCGAGCTGGCAGAGCGATGTGTCGGTGTCGGCAACGAGCGGAAAACGAAGTCCGTATTTATCGATGAATTTCGTATGGCTCGCTGCGGAGTCCTTGCTCACCCCGATCACCTGATAGCCTTTTGCCTCCAGTTGGGGAAGTCCGTCGTTGAGGCTGCACGCCTCGGCAGTGCAGCCGGGGGTATTGTCTTTCGGGTAGAAATATAAAGCGAATTTTTTGCCGGGATAGTCGCTGAGTCTTACTTCTTTCCCTTGGGCATCCGTGCCGAGCAGATCGGGAAATTTGTCTCCTTTGTTCATAGATTATTATATTATTGGTTGATTATGTCGTAAACGGGTATGACGGCTCCGGATATATACTCGTTGCCCGGGGCGCAGAGGAAGAGACAAAGCCGAGACAGACTGTCGATGGGGGGATTTTCGGTCTCCTTTATTATGATATTGTTTGAGGTGAATCCGTGGCTTTGCAATTTGACCTCGTTTTTATCGGTTTCATCGGGGAAATTTGGTGATATTATAATCAGTCTTCCACCGTATGGATTTGGGAAAGGCAGTTTCATTCTCCATTGGTGGATTACTTCTCGGATGGTTTGAAGAGTTTCTTCGCCGGATTCGTCATCATTTTTGATAAATATGGCGATGTCGATGTCGTGCCATGCGTCGAGAAGGTTTGACATGGCATTTTTTAGTTCTTCGCGGTTGCAGGTGTCTGCGTTGTGGAAGCGAATACCATGGTCGTGGGCAAGACGCTCTCCAGCACTTTTGTCATTGTCGAAAAGAGCAGTCTTGCATCGGGCTCTTCTGAAGGCTACGGCTATGGCACCTGCCAGTCTTTCAGCGCTTCCTACTATCATCACCCTTCTTTCGGGAAAGGGGATGGCGAGGTGTCCGGATTTCGATGATGAACCGGAGCGTTTTTGCGTATTTCCCGAAGCGGTCAGTCTTCCGCTTCTGAGGTCGTCCATCCGTTTTTCAAGATAATTGTCTGCCATATTATCGCGTTAAAATTTGTAGCCGATGCTGAGCATCCCGGCGTGTGTCAGATAATTGCCGTTGTTGCGCGTGTATTTTTCGAAGGAGAGACCGGAATAGAGGGTCAGGTTGGTCAGCTCGTATGCGAGGCTTACTATCAGTCGGTCGTATTGGAAATTGATTCCGGTCTTCACGTCCCATGCCACATAGTTGGCGTTGGAGTTGAAGTCGGCGGCAGTGGCGAATATGACTCCGGGATTACAGAAAAGATGGAAACCGGCGTCAAGCTGACCCACATTCAGCGACTGCGCACCGGCCTGGATGCAGCATATCGATGCCATCAGAAGTATCACAAAAGCCTTTCGAATAAAAATCATCGTAAATTCCTTTCCCGAATATTGAAGTTGTTACGTCATTACTTCGAAGAGATTCCCCTTCTCTTACAATACAAAAAAATGGGGTGTCATGTTTCGGCATGCCCCCCATTTCCCAATCATTCTCAAAACTATTATGATTTTATCATTTCGAAGACGAAGGCGTAGCGTGTTCCTTTAGTATTTATTCCTGAGAGTCTTCGCTGTTACGGAAAGTGCCGTTATCTTCAGTCTCTGGCTTTTGGATTATTCGCACCATCCCTGTAATCAAACTGTTGTTTACAGGGTCATAACCTTTGTCCGAGAGTATCATGAGTGTTAACTCTCTTTCTTGTCCGGTGCCATTATGGTCGAGTTTTACTATTATAGAAGGTTTGCTTCCTTCTTCTGTTTTTGTCTCTTGACGCCAAATTTTGTAAAAAACATCAGATATACTATTTTCTACATCCGGAAAGTAGTTGTACATTACATTCGTTTCACCCTGTCGGGAAAAGCCAAGGTCGTTATAATATATAATCCGAAAATCCAAGGATGTTGGTAATGGAATGTTTGGTTCTGTCATATGGCGCAATATTAGAGCGACCGACTGTTCTTCTGCATCGCAATAGATATACTCGCAATAATCGGTTTCATCGATGGAATTGTCGGTAAACTTCATATACATGTAATGCTTTTCTGACATGTCGGGACTGTTACACTCTAATTCCTGACAACTTGTGATAAGTGTCAGCAGAAAACATACATATGACATTGTCTTAGCAATGGAAACGATTTGTTTTAAAGAATTCATATAATACTTTTTTTATTTTAATAAATTAAGGTTTTCAAGGGCGGTCAATATAAAGGTGTTCAGTGTTTTTATGATAGATAGAAGTAATGCAATCTCCATATTTGTCATAATAATCATAATAATAGCATTCATTTGACCAACCGTTGCTCTTATTGGGTCCCCATCCCCAGTTGACATGATATAAACCAGAGGTGCCGTTCTGTTTGATGCCATCTAAAATCCAACAATGACCTCCAGTGTCGCTCTGTCCGCCCATAATGTGCGGTAATCCAAGTTGAAGGTACGTTATAAAGCGTTCTTTATCCAGCCCTCCTCTTATGTGGTCAGCAAGATAGCCAATATCTCGCATATAGTTTGTCGCAGCATAGAGATTGCTGAAAGTCCCTTCGCATCCATATTTTGACTGGCAATTCAATGCTATTTCCTGAAAGAAATGTCCGAATGTGAGTTCCGTATCCGAATCAATTAATATGCAATCTGTATTACCGGGCAACGCATCAAAATTAATGCTCCTGTTACCATAGAAAGATCCTCTGAAAATTTTCACTGTGGCGATAGTCTGAGCAAGTGCTACTGTGACACATCCTGCGAGTTTATGATTTTTCCTTGTTCTGCAATTATCGCAAGTACAGTATGTGGCATAAAAATTGAAGGGCCATCCTTGGTGCCATTTAAATCTTACGAGAGGGTCGATGTCAAGGTCAGCCCTTGTACCGGAATCTTGAGACCGGTCTGTTCTGTCTTCTCCATTAAGAATAATGTTTGCCAGCTGCGGGAAAGTTTCCACCATGTGTTTGAGGGGAGCGATAGTGGCAGTGTCGCCAATGCAGCCTTCTTCCGTATAATAAAAAATTCGGTCAATACCGGGAGTGTCCGATAGAATCGCATAGCCGGAGGTATCACCGAAATCCAAGGTTACGGTGTGCATTTCAAAAGGTTCCCCGACAGAATCCCCTTCGACCCGGGTCTTGGAGGAATCGGAAGAAACATAATGGTGTGTCTCAATATCCCTGATGGAGAATCCATCTGATTCGGCACGGCTGGCTTTATGCACTTTCTGGTAAAACCCGCTAATCATAGAGTGTATCTTTGATGATTCCGGAATTTCGGGATCCTGCAGGGGATACTCATGGCTGCAACCGACCAGAATGGACAGTATAGGAATCATGGCCGATGCAAAAGGTTTTAAATTCATCTGTTGTTTGTTGTTTATTTGTTTATAATAGGCTCTACATTATGGTTTTATATCCGAGTCGCGACAGAGCTTCATTTAGTCTCAACGTACGATATTTTTTGCGTCTCACGGGGACGCGGGCTATACAACAAAGGTTTGTGTTCTATGTTTAAGATGGCGGTTTATGGGAATTACTGCATGGCGGGGTTGATTTTTTTACCATTTGAGGCGGATTCCGACGGGAATCGAGAAGTTCCAGGGGTTGTCGCTCCTGGCGTTCGGCACCTTGCAGTTGTGCGGGAAAGATTTTTTTGATTTGTTCCCTTGAGATTGATGTAAAAAAATGGGGTATCATGTTTCGGCATGGTACCCCATTTTCCAATCATTCTCAAAACTATTATATCGCAGTAGTGTGTTTTCGGATAAGTATTTATAAATTATCAATAATCAAGGAGAGGAGTGTCTAAATATCCGAAATGGAAAGAGATGGAGGATATGCAGTCGTTCCATGATTTGGAGGAGCCGATTTTTTTTATCTTTTTCAAGTCGTCCAAAGTTACTCTTGGCGCGAACTTGGATGCGATAACGCTTAGTCTATGTTTCTTGCGATAGTTGTCGCCATGGTTGAAGTCGGCATCGTCCCAAATTGTCAACACGGTGCATATCAGCGGACTGTCGTGATTGAAGGCGGCAGCTATTGATGTGACTTTATCATTCATTCCATAATCCTTAAGATTAGGAAGATTCCATGTAAAATGAAAGTTGGTGAGACCCTTGGAAAGTTTTTTGCCGCCGAAATGGTCATTGTCGTGAAGCGAGACATATCCGAGATAGGAAGAGTCAAAGTCCTCGAAACCGGATCCTCTCGTCTGAGATTCATCTGCAGGCTTCTGTTCCAGCGACAGGATATCCTGATAAATTTTATTCCGGCTTATGTCCTGATCGTCATAGTAGTTGATGGTGTTGTTATCGAAAATCACCATTTGCACCGTCGGGTCTGCGTCAATTCTATTCATTAGGTCGGCATATTCAGAATTGTGAAACACATAGTTTCCGTCAGAGTCAAACTCGGCTTCTGTCGTATATATTTTGTCTTTGTATTTCGCCTTGAGAGAGAAGGTGCCGTAGTTTTCGGTCTCAGGATCCTGGATTATTCGCACTTCACCGGCAATAGCCGTGTGGTTTATCGGGTCATATCCTTGGTCCGACACAATAATAAGCATCAACTCTCTCTGCTTGCCGGTGTTATTGCGGTCGAGACAGACCTTTAATAAAGGAGTGGAACCTTCCGATTCCCGCCATATTTTATAGAAGTCTTGTGGATCTTTTGTCTCCACCTCATTTAGGTTTAATAATTCATCGAATTCCCCAGTATTCCAATTGTCATATTTATCATAATACGCTATTTGAAAATGGAAATGTAACGGTCTCGGCACACTGGGATCAGTCATTCGATGCAGTCTTAGAGTGACAGTCTGGGTTTCGGCATTGCAATAGATGTACTCTATAGGATTGTTTTCTTCTATTGGGTCGTCGGTGAATCTCATACAGTAAGAATAATTAAAAGGCGGAGGAGGCGTTTCGCCACCATCATTTATGTCTTGGCAGCCGGCTGCAAGTGCCAGCATAAAACATAAATAAGCACCGGCACGCGCGATAGATATGATTTGTTTAAACGATTTCATGTTATGATAGTTTTTTGCGTCTCACGGGGGACGCGGGTTATACAACAAAGGTTTGTGTTCTATGTTTAAGATGGAGATTAATGGGAATTACTGCATGGCGGGGTTGATTTTTTTACCATTTGAGGCGGATTCCGACGGGAATCGAGAAGTTCCAGGGGTTGTCGCTCCAGGCGTTCGGCACCTTGCAGTTGTGCGGGAAGTGATATCTAAGTGCCGGCTCTACATATATGTCTATTTTCTGAGATAGGGGTATGGAGATTCCGATGCTCGCGCCGAGCGACCAGACAGCCGGGGAACTGAATTTACCATCTTTATACATCGAATCTTCCTTTTTCGAAAGAATCTTTGCGGTGGAATAAACCGGAATGTCTACGCCGCCTCCTACAGAGCCGTATATACGTATATGGGAAGAGGAATATGTATAGAGATTCGCCTTCAGCGGAATTCCTATATAGTGCCAGCGACAGCGGGTCCGGAATTTACGGTTCTCAAAATCAGTCTGAAGATATGTGTATGTGAGTCCCGACTCTATGCCGAGCCAGGGCGTAATGCGTTTTTCAATATTGACACCCACCGAAATAGGAAGCATGTTCGTGTGATTCTGATAATAGAGGATGTCCGTTACATGTCCGAAGTCATCCAAATCATTGTCGGATGGGAAGTCAAAATTGAAAATTCCCGAATCCACGGACATTCCTGCGCTCCAGCCTCTGCCGGAGTCATGTCGGTCAGGATTGTATGCATATAGATTGTCTTCCGGCATGACCTCGTCATGCGAGATGTTCTCATTTCTTACATAAGGGATGCTGTCTGGATAAGATTGAATAGACTTCCCTGCTTTTGTATCATCCGTCTGCGCGTCGTCCCCGGCAGCTCCGTCATCGGCATTTCCGTCATCTTCAGCGGGCATCGACGGATATTCACAATTTACCACTTGACATTTTGAAATGGACGCTTTTATCTCCTGTTTCGTCTCGGATACTGCACTTGCATGAAGTGTCGGGACTTCCGAAGGTTGAATCACCTTTTTAGAGACAGGAACCGACGTTTTTTCCATATCAGGGTTCCGGAGGTATAGGAAGGTGCCGGTGACTGCCGCAATCAGTAGCAAGGCTAAGGTGCCACCGGTTGTCTTATATTCAGCAATCATACGGCGCAATAGCACTTTGGCGTGAAAAAGCTGGGATGATGAAGAGTTGGGGGCGATGCCGAGAATGCGAGCTATTTCCTTGTGCGACTTGTTTTCAAGCACCGCCAGTCGGAAAACCTTCTGATATCCGTCGGGAAGACGGCTGATGAGGATTTCAAGTGTTTCGAAATCAATGATGTCGTCAGTGTCGCAGTCATCGCCGGGTCCTTCCGGAATCTCGTCAAGAATTGAAACCACGCTCTGCTCCTGAAGGAATTTGAGCGACAGGTTTTTCATGATAGTTGCAAGCCAGTGGTCGACCTTTGTCGGGTCGTTAAGGGTGTCGAGTCGGGTAAAAGCCGCTATGAACCCGTCGTGGAGTATATCCTTGGCGTCATCGGCGTTTGATACATATCTGGATATGAGCCTCATCATCCTCGGGGCATGGCGGGAGTAGAGGAGACTCATAGCCTCCCTGTCGCCGCGCCTGCACTCACTCACGATAGAGGCGTCATCTATATCCAGAGAATCGTTCACTATTATGATGATACGGATAACCCGATTTTACTGCATCGCCCGGCAAAAAAATTATGCCTTCCGGAAATGTGGGTGATGCTCCCACCTCCAGAAGATATATCTTTAGCTATATCCACGGCTTTCATTTTTTACGTTTTAATGATGAATTTCCGAAAAATATGGAGGCTATTCAAAACGAGATTATTTGCACTTCGTTGTTGAATCTTGGAGTTTATTTAAGTCTATAAAACACTGTCTTTTCTTCATTTGGATCATACAGAGATAGTCCATTAAAATTTAAAATGGGACTGTAATCAGTGTAGTCTGTGAGTTTATCATCTTTATATATGTATGTTTTTGTTACTGTAGCCACTGTGCTGTCTTGTGAATTCAATGGAATAATAAGCAAATCTCCATTTGATTTCCTATATTCATATTTGGGAGTGCAAACAATCGTATCTCCTTTAATTGTCCAAAATCCCAATATATTGGATTGAATGGCTGAAGAATGCTCAATATATGTATATGGGTTTGTCTGAAATATCAGATTGGTATGATACATTCCTCCATCCGCTCTGAAAACAAATGGAGAAAACCCTTTTGATGATTTGCAAGACATTAATGATGCGAGGCATGCTCCACTTCTTGTTTCAGCTCCGTTCCCATATATGTCTCCTGTTACGTTTAATGAATTATCTCGAACTATGTTGTATGTTTGAGAAGAATTCTCAAGAATAGAAATTTCAGTTTTAACCTGTTCCAATGATTCATA
>JAGAJP010000043.1 GCA_017626045.1 Muribaculaceae bacterium
TGTTCTTCGTTTCGATTTTTGCCATAAGAGACTAATTTTGTGTTTATACGCAAAGTTAGTGCGAACTTATAATTCGCAAAAATCGCCCTATACAACTATTAACAACTGAATCGTACAAATTGTGTACTGAATGCGAAAATTACCTCAAATCGCCCCAAAAGCAATCAAATTCAGAATTGCATAATTTGCTGATTAGCAGCCGAAAGTAAACAGTGGCAAATCTTCAAATAATCCCTCTTAACTCTTGCGAGAATTCCCAATGGTCAAGAATCAGCGCGGATAAACGCTTTCAAATAATATGTCTTTGCATCCGCCGCTCTTTACCCCAGACCGGGGCTTCTGCAGTGCGGTCTGCGGTTGCAAAGTTAATCTCTTTTTTCATTCTACAAAGAACATTGTCTAATTTTTTATAAAAAATTGTGTATGTCTCATTTTTAGTAAATGGTTGTCACGCCTTTGCGTGATACTATTAAACGCAAACACCAACCTTAGTATTGAAGGGTAATAGGCAATCTCACAATATTTTCACGTCTATGGATTTTGGTTGACGTGACTTTTTATATTATTTGATACAATTCCTTGTATATATGAAAATAAAGTGTTAACTTTGCGGTATGTAAAAAGGAAAAAAAAACGTTTATTTTCCTTTTTTATTCGGAACATATGAAACAAACAATTATCTCAAAGGTCAATAGAAGTAAGAAGGGTACAATATTCTTAACGGATAGTTTTTTGCCCATAGATACTCATTACGCCTCGAATATTTTAGCTGAATTGTGTGCTGCAGGAAAGCTTGTAAGGATTACTTCCGGGATGTATGTTAAACCAAAAATCTCCAGATTTGGGCCGGTTATGCCGACTATGGACGAAATAGCACAAACTATAGCAAAACGTGATGATGCACAATTGTTGCCAACCGGGGAGACGGCAGAGAACTATCTTGGTTTTTCAACACAGGTTCCAATGAATGCGGTTTATCTTACATCCGGTACTCCACGGAAAATAAAGATTGACAAAAGGACTTTGACGCTTAAGCATAGTGTGCCGTCATCATTTGCCTATAAAGGAAAGATTATGCCGATATTAGTGTTGGCATTGAAGTCAATCAGACAGTATAATATTAGTGATGATACGATTGATATTGTTTATGGTGTATTGAAAAAGAACCCGGAAGACGATACATGGCTTGATGATATTGCACATGCACCTCGTTGGATTAGAAAAATTATAATTGAAACAAAGGAAAAAATCAAAAGAAATGGCCAGATGGATTGAAGCTTCTGATGAAGATCGGCAGCAGTCGTCATACATCGTAGCGACTGAAAAGAATATCAGTGAGGGTGCTGTTGAAAAGGATTGGTGGGTTACAGCCATACTTAAAATCCTGTTTTCTCTTTCTCCGGCAAAGTATATGTTTTTTAAGGGCGGTACGAGTTTGAGCAAAGGCTGGAACTTGATAGATCGTTTCTCGGAAGATATAGATATTGCTTTATATCGAGATTTCTACCTTAATGAACTTGGCAGGGACTGTGCCAAAGCTGAAACTAACAATCAAGTCAAAAATCTGCGAATTGCTAATCGCGATTATATTCTTGGTGAGTTCACAGAGGAATTGAAATCCATAATTATTGAAGCAGGGTTGGGTGAATGTAAGATAGCACCCATAATCACAAAAAATGACGGCTCGCCAATTGATCATGACAGTGATCCTGTAGTAATAGAGATTCACTATACTGTTAAGGTAAATTCCGATGCATATGTACGTCCTGTTGTCAAGATTGAGATAAGTTGTCTATCGATGAAAGAACCATATGAGGTCAAGCGCATATCATCACTTATTGGCGATACTTTCCCTGAGATAGATGATGAAACATTTGCAGAGATACCTACCATATTGCCGACACGTACTTTTCTTGAAAAGGCTTTTCTGCTAAATGAAGAATATCAGCGTCGTTCGCCTCGTACTGACCGTATGAGTCGTCATCTTTACGATTTAGAGAGATTGATGGATACTCAGTTTGCGAGTACAGCTCTTTCAGATATGGCGTTGTATAAAGAAATTATTACCCATCGTCTGCGCTTTTATCATGTAGGAGGTGTCAATTACGAACTGAACAATCCGTATGCCATCGCATTCTGTCCAACTGGAGAGTTATTCAATAAGATGCATGTTGACTATGAGGCTATGAAAACTTCTATGATTTATGGCAACACACTATCGTTTAATGAGTTAATCGACCGCCTTGAACAATTGCAGCAGCGATTCCGGTCAATGTCCATGAACTAACCGGGCCTGCAATCATCGGAAGTGTTTATTAAGCGAGGAATATGAAGAGCGCAGTTGACGGATGGGATGTCAACTGTGCTCTTTTTTAGGGGTATTGGAGGGGTTATGCCTTTTTCTTGTTGCGGTTTTTCCAGAGGGCTGTCATGTCTTCGAGGGTCTTGCCCTTGGTCTCCGGAACGAATCGGGCTACAAACCATGCGGCGATGACGCAGATGACGCCATACATGGCGTAGGCGAAGAAGTGACCGAATTTCTGTCCCATGTCGCCCATGCTCATATTGTAGATGGGCACGAACGTGCTCGATACAATGAAGTTGAAGATCCACTGGAATGCCACTGCGATGGCGACTGCCTGCGAGCGGATGGTGTTGGGGAATATTTCTGAAATCAGTACCCAGCAGATGGGTCCCCAAGAGAACATGAAGGATGCGGAATATACCATTATGCTGATAACCGGGAAGAGTGCCGGAAGCTCGGCGACATTGGAGAGTGCAACGCCAAGCGCGCCAACCGCCATGCCGATGGAGCCCCAGATGAGCAGAGGCTTGCGGCCGAGTTTCTCGACTGTGAAGACAGCCACGAGGGTGAACGCGATGTTGACGATGCCCATGATCACTGTCTGCACCATCGGGTTGCCCATGTTCATCGATTCGAAGATTCGGGGAGCGTAATAGAGCACGGCATTGATTCCCACTGCCTGCTGGAACACCGAGAGCATCACTCCCACAAACACCACCATGATGCCGAAGGAGAAGAGTTTCTCGCTCTTCACAGATACAGTGGATTTGATGCTCTGAAGAATCTCTTCCGCCTTTGCGTGACCGTTGATTTTGGTCAGCACGGCGAGAGCGCGGCTGTCTTTGCCTATGAGGGCGAGGTATCGCGGTGATTCCGGCACAAGACATACGAGTATCGTGAAGATGCCGGCTACTATAGCCTCCGATCCGAACATGAAGCGCCAGCCTGTCTGGATGGTCCAGGGATCTGAATTGGCATTCACCTCATAGAGCGCTTCGCCCATCTTGTTGATTATTGGCTGTGTGTGCTCGCCGAGAATCATGAAGTTTACGAAGTAGACCACAAGCTGTCCGAAAATGATTGCAAACTGGTTCCATGACACAAGAGTGCCCCTCATGTTGGATGGCGCGACCTCGGCGATATACATCGGGCATATAGCCGAAGCAAGTCCAACACCGATTCCTCCGATGATGCGGTAGATATTGAAGGTTATGAGCAATGCGAAACACGGTTCTCCGTATTTATGCACCATAAACTCCGGATAATAGGAGCCGAGTGCGGATACGAAAAAGAATACGCCTGCGATGAAAAGAGATTTCTTTCTTCCGAACCGAGATGCCAGGATTCCGGAAATCGCGGAGCCGATGATGCATCCGAGAAGGGCGCTTGAGGAGGTGATACCGTGAATGGTGTCGGAATACACGAAGTCTTTCGCACCGAGGAAGAAGGCCTGAAGACCTTTTTCCGCTCCTGAAATTACGGCAGTGTCATAGCCGAACAGGAGGCCGCCGAGCACCGCCACGAGCACGATGCCGAATAAGTAGGCTTTGTTGCCTTTGTCTGTCAGATTGTTTTGAGTCATATCATTTCATGATTATAGATAGCGTTGGTTATAAGCTCCCCTTCTCTCAAAAAAGTTAGGCGGGGGCGGATGATTCGCGTGTCCGGGCGCGAAATCTGTGCAAAGTTATAAAAATTATTTGAATCCGCTCAATTTTATGGCGTAAAAAAACGGCACTGCAGGTAAATGCCGTGCCGTTTTTTGAAAATATTTTACTCAAGAAGTTATCTTACCACTTCTTTTGCAACTTTAACCGTGCCGTCGGAATAGGTCCTGCGGGTGATGTAGATGCCTTCAGCCGGCATAGCCACCTTCCTGCCGGAAAGGTCATAGTATGTCACTGAAGACTCGCCTTCGGAGGCTCCGATGCATTCCACGCCGGTGGTAACCTCGCCTGTGGCGATGTTGAGCAGCATGAGTGTGCCGGGATACTTCTCACCTTCCCATACGTTGACACACTGCACGCCTACAGTCTCTATGCCCACCAAAGGCACAATCAGCTCATGCCATGTAGTGGATTTCTCGCATACTACAGAGGTCTCGTCCATGTCGTATGGAATGTCGGAGGTGTCTACCTTGAAGTCCGGATTCTCGTCGGCATAGAATGTCAGGAGTTCTCCGTCGACATAGATGTTGTAATACATATTTTCGGAAAACAGCAGAACTCCGTCGTCCGTAACCTTCGGGAGGTTGAAGTCGAATATGCCATAACTGGATTTAGCATCATATTCAAGCCCCCATGGCGCCATCGGCGCTCCTGAAGCATCCGGCTGATATATATATGTCGGATCCTCCACCATCTGAAGAGCCTTGACTACTTCGTCGCTGGCGTTTATCAGCAATATCACGTCTTTGTCTACGGTTTTGAGCGTGCATGCCGTCTCGTCGTATTCAAATACGAATTCAGTGTCGAGGGGAAGCAGTACCAGCTTCTCGTGTGCCGCAGTTTCCCATTTGGCGTACATGAGATAGAAGTCCATGATTCCGCTCATAGTGCCGAGATACTGCTTGCCGGGAATAATCAGTTTGTTGCCTTCCTTGCGTCCCTTGACCCATGAGTCGGGCGCGTCGTAGAAGATGCCGCCGAGATATACGTCGTCCTTGTCGAAAGCCACGTTTACATGATAGCCGTAATCAGGCTTGCCGCCGGGCGCTACCACACCACCTGAATCGAATGAATTGTCGTAGATGTAGGAGTAGGGTTTTGACTCCACGCCTTCAGGAAGTTCCACGCCTTCTTTGTCTCCGTTTCCTGGGGTGATGCTTATGGCAGTCACGGAAAATCCATACCACATATCGTCGGGATATATTACTGTGGCGAGTGAAGTCCCTTCAGGGAGGGGATTCATCACCATCGACATGTCTTCGAAGTTGACTGTGAAGACGATGGAGTTGTTCTCCGCAACCGGAGTAGGAATTTCTGTCTGCAGGTCTGAGGAGTGGACAAGCGTCAGATCCATCCACATGTCGCCGTAGTCGGGGTCGGATTCTGCAAGTATGGTTTGCGGAAATTTGAACTCGATATTTCCCTCTTCGGTGTAATCACCCTTGATATATGCTTCTGTCGGAATCATCGGCAGCAGGTCCTTGACATATACGCTGCCGTCCATGGCGTATACCACTTCGGTGGGAGCGATGAGGTTATCCATGAATTCGATGTGGTCCATATTCAGGAAGAATCCGCTGTAGGTGATCATGCAGGGCATGGGCATTCCCTCGGGAGCTTCAGTGATTACTGTGCCCGGGGCTTCCGCAGAACGGGTGGATGCTGATGAATGCGATTTACGCATTTCCTGGATTTTGACTTTCCAGTCAGGAATGTCGTTCTTGCTGATGATTCCCGGAATGGCGGCGGATGCCGAGCCTGAGGCGAGAATGCCTCCGAGGAGAATTGCTGCTGATGTAAAAATCTGTTTCATAAGCAATTTTTGTTGGTTGTTAATATTGAAGTTGTTTAAACTTATTTAAAAATGATATAAAATACATAGAAGTGTAAAACCTATCATTTTCTTTATTAACCTTCCGCCATCTTTTCGGCGTATTCTTCCCCGCTCATCGGTCACGATGCCCGCATCGCTCCCTCTTCGCGTGAAAGAATCCGCTCGAAAACCTGACGAAATCTTAATAAAGAAATAAGTTTAA
>JAGAJP010000044.1 GCA_017626045.1 Muribaculaceae bacterium
AGATATCCTGAGTTTCCTTGCAAAGTCTCTTATCCCAGGCATGAATCCGGCTGTCAGTTCCTCCTCGGTTATGCCGCAGATTGCCGCATACCTGTCATCCATCGAGATGTCACTGAGGTTGTTCGCCCCGCTGAAAAGGCTTGTGTGGGAGAACCTCGACACCCCGGTCACGAAAGCGAAACCGATATATTCGTCTGCAGTCTTCAGGACAGTCAGAAGCGACTTGATGGTGTCGCGATACTTTTCGTTGAGTTCCGGTTTCAGAAGCGTGGCAAGCAACGGAGCATCATACTCGTCGATGAGTACCGCCACCTTTCTGCCGGTCTTCTCATTGGCGCGCATGATTAGATTTATGAATCTGTCGGCAAGATTGTATGCGATATCCTCGACTCCATATCGTTTCTCATAAAAAGAAAGCCTGTTAGATACCATGCGCACAAGATCCTCAGGGTTTTGGGGGTCAAGTGCGTTGAACGCCATCTTGATGACGGGGCGGGGAGTCCAGTCCAAATCGTCGTACGAGTCAAGGGCGAGGCCCTTGAACAGGTCGCGCCTCCCCTCGAAGTATGCCTCGAGAGTGGTGAGGAACATACTCTTGCCAAACCGGCGGGGCCGGCTCAGAAAGTAGTATTCTCCACCGCGAAGCAACTTGCGGATATACTCCGTCTTGTCGACATAAGTGTAACCGCCTTTGATGATTTTCTCAAAAGTCTGAATTCCTACAGGATATTTCAATGATGCATCCATTATACAGTCCTCCTATACCTATAACAATACAGCCCCTGCTTTTTATTAAGCCGCCCTCTCACAAAACAGGTCAGCAGTGTAAATCCTCGCCCCCGGTATCTATTAGACTCTTTTGTAATAAGGAGGAATCTTAATCTGCAAAAAATATTTTGTATGATACAAATGAGGCTGCGATTGCAAAAGTAATCAGCCATTGTGTCAGAATCCATTTTTTATTATTTGATTCCCCTTTAATAAGACGGTAAATGATTCTTCCGGTTATAATAAGGAAATATAAAACAACAAGTCCGATGAGAAATTCATCCCATGTGAAATTGATAACTCCGAGTGATCTCAAAAAAAAGATTACGCAGGTAATCAAAAGAACAACTGTCTGAGTTGGGTCCTGATTTGCAGCCTTGTCATCTTTCTTTTTGAAAAAACGCCAAAGCCAGTAGATTGCATATATGAAATAGCCGATACACAGCCACATAAGGATGTTTTTGCCTGACAGTTGAAATAAGTCATACATATTCGTCATATTTTAGCTGTTAGTGATTCCTGAAGTTGTCATCAGGCTGATCGTATTCAGAAAGATACTTTAAAATCTGGATTCTCAGAATGGGCAAATCCTGCCGGATTGTATTAATAACACTTTTTCGATTGATCTGATAGTAGCCATGAACAAGGATATGTCGCATCCCCACAATATATTTCCATGGTGTCTGTATGTGTGTTTCCTTAAATTCATTTGTGAGTTTGTAGGCAGCCTCTCCAATAATTTCAAGAAGTTTTTACAATGCCGAAATACTCAAGGTCTTTTTCATTAATTTCATCAAAAGATTTGACCGAATCGGCGTTCAACAGTTTGTCTATGGCATTTATGATATGTTCAAGCCTAACCGGGTCCTTATCTGATTCTCTCATAAATCTGTATTTTTTCCATTTCAACAGTCCTTGCAATTCGGGGGAACAATGTTCCTCTTTCTACAAGGTCGACTTTCTTCTTAAGTATATTCTCCAGATCCTCAATGAGCTTGCAAATTCCGAAAAGTCCCGGGCATTTGCCGGACGTGTATTCCACCAATATGTCTACGTCACTTTCCGAGGTTTCCTCTCCTCTGGCGTATGAGCCAAAAAGCCATGCTTTCTCAACCGGTTGGGTTGAAAAGAATTCACGCAATTTGTCAATTATTCCCTGTGTCATTGGCTGCCATATCGAATTTATGCAAATTTAGCAATAAAATTTCACAAAGCAAAATAAAAAGCAATTTATTGAAAATAAGCACCTGCTATGAACCTGGTCAGATATTCTTGACTTAGGGTCGAGAAAGTCCTCTCCCAACGAGACACAGCCTTCGGCAAGCGGAGCCGATGCTGTTGGTGAAAGGGTCGTATGAGGCGATGATGCTGATTACGGGCACCCACATCTTCAGGGCTTACTGGGGGCGAGGATTTACAAATCCTCGCCCCCCAGTCAGGTCTAAAGTCTGAAGTCATAGCAGAGCGACAGCACGAAAGTGCGGGGCACTGCGATGTCATATATAGTCTTGTTCAGTCCCAGCTGATAGAGAGCGCGAAGCCTGACGCTCCTGAACCTGACATTGCCGCCGAATGCGAATCCGGCGTCGATACGGTCCGATCCGTCGATCGTCACCGGCTCCCTTCTGCCGGTAGATGTGTCGTAGTGGGTGAATTCGGATTTACCGAAGAGCGACCCGGCGTTGCCTTCTCCGTCGCTGTTCGTGAACATCACGCTCCCATTGCCGAGACCCGCGCCGACATAAGCTCCTGCCTCCACGCCGACAGCCCAGCCATGTGCCAGACCGATCTCATATCCGACCGTGACCGGAAGGGTCAGGAACTCCATGTTGCGTATCTTCACATCCTTTACAAACGGCAGCCGGCCCACGCCGTCGGCACCATATACGGCTGCGCTCTCGCGATGGCTGTATGAGAGTCCCGCGTGCAGGAAAAGGCCTGACTTGAAGTGGTACGACGCCACAGCTCCGATGCGGAATCCGTTGCCGCTCTTCGCCGACATCCTGCCCGACGCCTCATCGGAAGCGGCATGGAGGTTTGCCCGCTCATATCCGACCTCAGGCCCTACTGTGAAATACTGCGCGTGAAGCGACATCGTGGATGCAACGGCAATCAAGACCGCCGTCAATAAAAGTCTGGTTTTCATACTGTATATTTGTTAAATGTCATTTATGGAATTATGGAATCAATAAGTAATAAATAGAACCGTGCTGACTCAAACGAGTCAGCATAGTTCTATGTATGTG
>JAGAJP010000045.1 GCA_017626045.1 Muribaculaceae bacterium
AGATATCCTGAGTTTCCTTGCAAAGTCTCTTATCCCAGGCATGAATCCGGCTGTCAGTTCCTCCTCGGTTATGCCGCAGATTGCCGCATACCTGTCATCCATCGAGATGTCACTGAGGTTGTTCGCCCCGCTGAAAAGGCTGGTGTGGGAGAACCTCGACACCCCGGTCACGAAAGCGAAACTGATATATTCGTCGGCTGTCTTCAGGACAGTCAGAAGCGACTTGATGGTGTCGCGATATTTTTCGTTGAGTTCCGGTTTCAGAAGCGTGGCAAGCAGCGGCGCGTCATACTCGTCTATGAGTACCGCCACCTTTCTGCCGGTCATCACACACGCTGTCTTGATTATCGCGGACAACCTGTTGAAATAATCGCCTACCGCAGATGTAATACCATATTCAGTCTCCATCTCTATGAGCAGGGCGTCAACATATTTGTCGAGACTGTCTGCAGCTTCCGACCTCACGCCGTTGAAAGCCATCTTGATGACGGGGCGGGGAGTCCAGTCCACATCGTCATATGAGTCAAGGGCGAGGCCCTTGAACAGGTCGCGCCTCCCCTCGAAGTATGCCTCGAGAGTGGTGAGGAACATACTCTTGCCAAACCGGCGGGGCCGGCTCAGAAAGTAGTATTCTCCACCGCGCAGCAACTTGCGGATATACTCCGTCTTGTCGACATAAGTGTAACCGCCGTTGATGATTTTCTCAAAAGTCTGAATCCCTACAGGATATTTCAATGATGCGTCCATTATACAGTCCTCCTATACCTATAACAATCCGGACCCTGTTTTTGGCTAAGCCGTCCTCTCACAAAACTTAACGGCAGACTGTCAACAGTATTAACCCGGGGCGAGGATTTACCGGGGGTGGGGAGTCCAGTCCGCGTCGTCGTACGAATCAAGGGTCAGAAGGGATAGCCGATGGAGAAGTGGAAGGAGGAGTCGCGATGCCAGTCGGGCGACACCAACGGCCATGGGCGCTCCCCCATCGCCGGATTATGCGCCTTCATGCCGAGGTCGAACCGAAGCAGAAAATAGTCGAAGTCAAGGCGCAGCCCGAGACCGTATGACGCGGCAAGCTGCTCATAAAACCGGTTGAACCGGAACACGCCTCCCGGCTGGTTGGGATAGTTACGGATGGTCCATATATTGCCTATGTCGACAAACGCACCCAATTCTATCACCCAGAAAAGTTTCGCACGATATTCGGCATTCAGTTCCAGACGGATGTCGCCACACTGGTTGATGAAGTCACTGACCGAGTTCCTGCCGGGATACGCACCCGGACCGAGTGTGCGCACATCCCATCCCCTGACTCCGTTGGCGCCACCGCCATAAAACCGTTTCTCAAACGGCAGCATCTCGGAATTGCCGTACGGAACCCCCACACCCACACCGGCGTGCAGGGCAACGGCGTTTCTCTCGTCGAAACGATGCAGGAATCCGTAGTCTGCCTCCACCTTGAAATATTGCGAATAGTGGATGCCGAAAATCTTATACGGATTCTGATGGAAGTCACTTCTGTGGGCGAAGATGCTGGAGATGGCGAAGAGAAGATTGCCCGCGATTTCCGCATTGAACCTGACGGTGTATATATCACGCTGCATGGTCTTCTGCCAAGGTGTAGCCTCACGCTTGTTGGAATGGTACCAGTTCCACCCCATGCGCATGATGAAATGGTCCTCGTAGCTATAGCGCAAGAGAGGATTGTCCGGCGCTATCTGGTCGATGAAGTCGTTGGTGGATGCCGGAAGATATACGTAATTGATGTCGATGGGGGTGAAGGTATGTCGGTTTTGCTTGCGGAAGTCCACCCATTTGTAGCTCCAGCCGGCAGTGGAGATAACCCGGGTGTATTCGGGACGCTCCTGATAGTTAAGAGAGAGGTTGACCTCCGTCGAAGCCTGGACCCTCCGGCGTATGCGTCTGGAAATCGGAGCCTTGAACTCGGGCATGGAGAGACTGAGGTCTGCGGAATATTCCATATAACGATTGTGGAGAAGCCCCTCGAGATTGCCGGAGAGCGACTCATAGCTTCCGCGCGCCTTGGCGGTGAACGTTTCCGACCCCTTTCCGAGATTGCGATGGGAATAGGTGACGCCTACAGCGACTCCGAGGTCTCCTTCCGAGTTGGTGCCCTCGAGCTCGACACTCGCGGTCTGGGACTTGCCGGGGGTAAGGAGGATATAGGCGTCAAGGAGCCCTTCGTCGCCTATGCTGCCCGCGCCGCGAAACACTATGTTGATGAACTTGAGGATACCGAGCCTCGAAAACGCGCGGTAAGTTCGGTCCACGTCTTTCTGCACGAATATTTCACCGGGCGTCAGGAAGCAGTTGTCGGCTATCACCGACGGACGCAGATACCGCGAATCGCCATAAATAATGTCCAGACCCTTGAATGCCACAGAATCCCCCACCGCATGCGGAGAGCCCTCATCAACTCCCGTTTCCTCGGCATTTGTGATTACCGTCACTTTCCGGATCAGATATCTGGAAAATATACGTCCGGTGGCAGGATGAAGAGTCTTTGGAGCCGAGACACGCATCAGCAGTTCCGCCTCGGAAGATCCTTCGGTGGTGTCCGCCACGAAAGTGACACATTCGCTGGTGAAATCGTAATAGCCGTTGTTGCGCAACGCATTGGTTACAAGCGTGCGCTGAGCCTCAAGAAGTTCCTTGTCGAGAGGACATCCCGGAAACGCGAGGAAATTAGCGGAGTCTCTCATCACTATCGCCTCCACAAGCGAGTCGGGAAATTCATAATCCACACTTGAGATGACCTTTCGGCTGCCGGGAACAAGGTTGAAGGACAGCGCCACCTTCCGTTTTTTCTCATTTACAGTAGAGTCAATCTCCACTTCGGAGTTGTAGTATCCTTTGTTTGCGAGAAACTGTCGCAACTGCTCCGCACTTGCCTTTGCGAGAAGTGAATCGTAGATGACGGGGGGCTCACCGAGCTTGCGCATCCAGCGGTTCCACCAGTTGGTGGAGTCCTTGCCGCTCATGTTGTAGAACCCGAGACGGAACTTTATGCTCCACAGCATCTTGTGGTTGGGCGTCTGACGCAGATATGCCTGCATTTCAGACACGTCGATGTCTCCATCGCCGGAATAAGAGGAATCCAGCCTTATGTCTACCTTGTCGAGAAGATAGCTCCCCTCGGGTACATGCTTGCTTGACGAGCAGGCGGCGAGCGCCAGACACACCACAAGCATCGACAGAATCCTCACGGATACCGCCGAAAAAGACATAGAAGAATCGCATCCGAGCCGAACCATACTGCAAAATTAGTGATTTTTCGCGAAATTATACCGTCTCCCCACCAACATTTTTTATTAGATGGACTCTTAGACACCGATGACGCGAAAATATTTACATGAGGATAAATGGATTTAGCAAGAATTTTTGTATCTTTGTGGGATTGGAAGGCGCCAAAGCGGCATTTTCCCTCTTAAACTGAAGTATGGAAGCATTCACAAGTCCCGACATACCGACTGCGTTGACACTGTCGCAGTTTTCCGCCTATGTGTCGCGAGCCATGAGCCGCGAGCCGGCGCTCTGCGGCGCGTGGGTCGCCGCAGAAATCAGCGATTTCGGCATAAGAGGCGGACACTGCTACATGACGCTGATTGAAAAAGATAACGCAGGGGTGACAATCGCCCGCATGAGAGCCACGATATGGGCAAGCCGGTTCACATACATTCGCAGTAAGTTCGCCCGGGAAACCGGCAGGGAACTCGCCAACGGAATGAAGGTAATGATATACGGCGGAGCCAACTATCACGGCAACTACGGTCTTTCTTTCAACATCGTGGACATCAACTCCTCATATACGATGGGGGACCTGGAAAGAATAAGGCGCGAGATTCTGGCGACGCTGCAGCGTGAAGGCGTGATAGGCCTGAACCGCAGCCTGCGCATCACCGAACCGCCGCAAAGAGTCGCCGTAATATCCTCGGAAACAGCCGCCGGCTACGGTGACTTCACCAACCAGCTGCTCGGAAATCCGGCGGGAGCGCAGTTCTATACCCTGCTGTTTCCCGCTGTAATGCAGGGGGAACGCACCGCGGCATCGGTGAGGGAGGCGCTCAGACAGGTGAGGGAAACCGCATGCATCATCCGCTGGGACTGCGTGGTGATAATACGCGGAGGAGGAGCCACCACCGACATGACCGGATTCGACGACCTTCAGCTCGCCCGCGAGGTGGCGACCTTTCCAATCCCGGTGATTGTGGGCATAGGGCATGAACGGGACCGCTGCGTGCTCGACGAGATCGCGTGTGTGAGATGCAAGACACCCACCGCCGCCGCTGCCTTCCTGTCAGACTCTATCGCCGAGGCATGGCAAAGGGCGGCAGACCTTGCTTCAAGAATCGCCACCTACTCCGCCGAGCGCCTTAAAGGAGAGCATATACGGATTCACGGACTACGGACCATGATACCGTCGCTTGCGGAAGCCAGCATCAGCAACGCGAGACTACTGCTACACAATCTTTCCGCGACACTTCCCGGGATAGCGAAGGAAGCCACTTCCAAAGAAAGAGTAAGGCTTGAAAACATTGCCACCACTCTGAAAGTGATGACTCATGCATCCATCGAACGGGAAAACGCAACTCTCCGCAACACCGCCGCCACGCTCCGGGTGGCTGCCGCCAACGCCATAGAGCGCGCACGCGCCTCTCTTGAAAACGCCGACAAACTGATTGCCGCGCTCGACCCCGCCGCAACCCTGAAGCGAGGTTACAGCATCACTCGCGTCAACGGGAAGGCTGTCACAAATCCTGAATCCCTCCACCGCGGAGATACCATTGTCACCACCACGGCGGGAGGCACGATAACATCGACTGTTGTAACAAAAGACTGAGAAAACAATGAAAAAACTCATCATATTCGACCTTGACGGAACTCTCCTCGACACGATAGCAGACCTCGGAACCGCCTGCAACCATGCTCTGGAATCGATGGGCTACCACCGACATCCGCTTGCAGCTTATCCCTACATGGTAGGCAACGGAGTGAGAAAACTAATGGAACGGGCACAGCCTGATGCCGGCCCCCAGGAAATCGACGAACTGCTCGTGCTGTTCAGGAATTATTACGACGAGCACTGCACCGATTTCACGAAACCTTACGAGGGGATACCCCAGCTTTTGGAGCAGCTCACGGAGAAAGGCATCAGCATAGCGGTCGCCACCAACAAATATGAATCCGCCGCACGGCGCATAATAGGACACTTCTTTCCCAATATTCCTTTCGTGGCGATTCTCGGGCAGGTGGACGGTCGCCCCGTGAAGCCGGACCCGAGCATTGACTTCGCGGTGCTTCTCGCCCATCCCACGCCCAAGAGCGAGACGATGCACGTCGGAGACTCCGCTGTAGACATCGAGACAGCGAGACGCGCCTGCGTGGACTCTGTGGGAGTGACTTGGGGATTCCGTCCGATTACCGAACTTCGCAAAGCCTATGCCGACCATATAGTATCGTCGCCGGCAGATATCCTGAAACTCGCCTTGAAAAATGACTGACACAATAATCGAAGAACAAAGCCGCGACATGGCGACAGAGACCGCGAGACATACCCTGCGCAAGAGTTCCAAACTGCGCCACCGCACACTGGTGCAGGGTGTGTTTGAAAAGGGGAAGTCTGTGTATGCAGGTCCGCTGCGCGTCACTTTCAGACCACTCGGAGAGCAGGATTTCACGGAATCATTCAAAGGTGGAGTCCCGGACTTGATAGGACCTCTGCAGGTGATGGTGACCGTACCGAAGAAAAAACGGCGGCACGCTGTAGACCGGGTACTCATGCGCAGACGCATCAGGGAGGCGTTCCGCCTGCAGTGCGGCAGACTGCGTATGCTCGTGAAGAGCGATTCCGATATTCGGACACTCTCGATAGCGATAGTATACATGAAAGGCGAAAACTCCCCGATGAGTGAAATCTCACCGGCTATGGACGTTGCCATCAGCAAGATAATAAAAAAATTGGAAAAATGAATCCGATACAGACAATTCTTACGCTGCTCATACGGTTTTATCAGGGAGCGATCTCACCGCTGACGCCGCCGAGTTGCCGGTTCACGCCCACTTGCAGCCAGTATGCCATCGAGGCGATACGCAAGCATGGCGCTGCAAAAGGTGGATGGCTTGCCATAAAACGTATCTGCCGATGTCATCCTTGGGGAGGGTCTGGATATGATCCGGTGCCTTGAGAATTGAAATTTGAGAATTGAGAATTGATTATGGACTTCACTGGTATTGCATGCATTATTTTTTCCGGCAGGGCCAAGCGCACCGATAAATGGGCCGGAAACACCGAGGAGATACAGCGCCGACAGCTTCAATGGCTTCTGGAGAAGGCTTCAGCCACTGAGGTAGGTCGCAAATACGGATTCAGCGATGTCCTGCGGTCAAAGGATATCGTGAGCGCATACGTGCGGGAGGTGCCGACCGTTGCATACGACGAGATCCGCCCCCTCGCGATGCGGATGGTGGAAGGAGAGAAAGACGTGCTGTGGCCGGGAAGATGCGTGCGGTTCGCCCAAAGCAGCGGCACCAGTGGCGGGAAATCAAAGTATATTCCGATTACTGACGACAGTCTGCGACGCAACCATTATCCCGGAACAGCCGATGTAGTGGCACATTATCTACGGATGAATCCGGGAAGCCGACTGTTTTCTGGCAAAAGCCTGATATTGGGTGGCAGTTTCGCCAACGAGCTCCGGCTTAAGCCCGGTGTCAAGGTAGGCGACCTCAGCGCCACTCTCATCGACCGCATGCCGCGGCTTGCCGACATGATGAGAGTACCCGAGAAGCGACTGGCGCTGATGGAAGACTGGAGCATGAAGCTTCCGGCTCTCGCCAAAGCCGCCGCAGACTCATACATAACCAATATATCAGGAGTGCCGTCATGGTTTCTGACAGTGCTGAAGGAAGTATGCCGCATAAAGGGCACCGAAAAGGTGTCGGATGTGTGGCCGGGGCTCGAGGTGTTCTTTCACGGAGGCATTGACTTCAGGCCATACCGCAAGGAATACGAGGCGCTCACCGACAGCGGGAAGATGCACTTTATGGAGACCTACAACGCCAGCGAGGGATTCTTCGCCTTCCAGAACGACTTCTCCGACCCGGGGATGCTCCTCATAATAGACGGCTCCGTGTTTTACGAGCTCGAGCCCCTTGCGGGAGGCGCGCCCATACCGCTGTGGGAAGCGGTAAAAGGGAAGACATACGAACTACTCATCAGCAGCAGCAACGGACTCTGGCGCTACCGTCTGGGCGACACAGTGACGGTGACCGATACGGATCCGGTGAAAATACGTATCGCGGGGCGCACGCGAAGCTTTATCAACGCATTTGGCGAGGAGGTGATGGAAGACAACGCCAACAGGGCGATTGCCGCCGCCTGCGAGGCAACAGGAGCCTCTATCGCCAACTACACCGCAGGTCCGCGATATGCCGCCGACAGCAGACGCGGATGTCATCAGTGGCTCATCGAGTGGAACCAAAAGCCCGGCGACACGCAACTGTTTCGCGACACTCTCGACAATACCCTGCAGCAGGTGAACTCCGACTATCAGGCAAAACGCGCGCACACCATCTTCCTCGACCCGCCGGAAATAATCACCGCGCGCCCCGGGCTCTTCGACGAGTGGCTGTCTCTGACGGGCAACCATAAGCTCGGAGGACAGAAAAAAGTGCCCCGGCTGAGCAACAACCGGGACCTGCTTGACAAACTTCTTGATATGAACTCCTGACGGAGCCTGAGCGACAGGGCTTCACGCCTGCTCGCCGGCGGCAAATTCCATCAAGTATGCCTTGATAAACTCATCTATCTCTCCGTCCATCACGGCGTTGACGTCGGAGGTCTGATAGTTGGTGCGGTGATCCTTGACCCTGCGGTCGTCGAAGACGTAACTGCGGATCTGAGACCCCCACTCTATCTTTTTCTTACCTGCCTCCACCTTGGCCTGCTCCTCGAGACGATGGTTCATTTCCTTCTCATAGAGGATGGACTTCAAGTGACGAAGGGCGTTCTCCTTGTTTTTCGGCTGGTCGCGGGTCTCGGTGTTCTCAATGAGGATTTCTTCTTCCTCTCCTGTGTAGGGGTCCTTAAACTGATAACGCAGGCGCACTCCCGACTCCACCTTATTGACATTCTGGCCGCCGGCGCCTCCGGAGCGGAATGTATCCCACGACAGACGCGCCTGCTCCACATTGATTTCTATAGTGTCGTCGACAAGGGGAGTCACGAATACCGAGGCGAAGGATGTCATACGTTTTCCCTGTGCGTTGTAGGGGCTGACGCGCACAAGACGGTGCACACCGTTCTCACTCTTCAGATAGCCGTATGCATAATCACCTTCTATATTGATAGTCACCGACTTGATGCCGGCGTCATCACCCTCAAGGAGCTGCGCGATGGATGTCTTGTAGCCATGACGCTCCGCATACCTGAGATATAGCCGCATCAGCATCTGCGCCCAGTCCTGGCTTTCCGTGCCTCCGGCGCCGGAGTTGATTTTCAGTACCACGCCGAGTTTATCCTCCTCCCTACGCAGCATATTCCTGAGTTCGAGGCTCTCGATGTCGGAAGCCACTTTCGCATACTGGTCGTCGACCTCCTGCTCCGACACCAGGCCTTCCTTCACGAAATCGAAAGCAAGCCGGAGTTCCTCCACCTGCTTCTCAAGCGCGGTATAGGAGTCGATCCAGAAATGCAGATCCTTAATTTTCTTCATCTGAGCCTCCGCCTTCATGCGGTCGTCCCAGAAGTCAGCCACATGCGTGCGGAGTTCCTCTTCCTCCACTTCAATTTTCTTCGAATCGATGTCGAGATATTTTTTCAGAGACGCTGTGCGGTCTTCCGCATCCTTCAGTTGTTCTTGCGTAATCATAAATCGTCAAATTGGCGCCGTTATTTTTTTCTGGCTCTTACTGTTCGTTTTTTGGGAGCTGCGTCCTGCTGCTCCATGAGTCTTGACACATCCTCGAAAGTGAGGGTCTGCAGATCGGTACCTTTCGGAATCTTGTAGTTGATTTTCTTTTTGGCGCCTTGTGGCAGATAGGTGAAATAAGGGCCGAAACGCCCGTTGAGCACCTCGATTTCGGGATGGTCGGGGAAAGATTTTATAAACTTGGAGGCCTCCGCCTCGCGTTTCTTTATGATGAGGTCAATCGCCTCCTGCTCGGTAATCGCTATAGGAGACAGTTCTTTCGGAATCGATACAAAGAGGGAGTCGTGACGGATGTAGGGACCGAAACGGCCTACGGCGGCGGTGATAGTCTTACCTTCAAACTCACCGACTGTTCTCGGGAGCTCGAAGAGTTTCAACGCCTCCTCGAGAGTTATTGTCTGTACGCTCTGCGACGGCTGCAGCGACGCGAAAAGCGGCTTCTCCTCATCAGCAGCGTCCCCTATCTGGGCGATGGGACCGAACCTTCCGATCTTTACCGATACAGGTCGTCCGGTCTTCGGGTCGATGCCGAGTTTTCGCTCCCCTATCTTATGCTCCATGCGCAGGGAGTTCATTTTCTCAATCTCGGGATGGAAATTACCATAGAAATCCGCCATCTCGTTTTGCCACGGCAGGTTGCCTTCCGCTATGTCGTCGAATTTCTCCTCAATTTTCGCCGTGAAGTTATAGTCAAGTATATCGGGGAAGTATTCCGTGAGGAAGTCATTCACAACCATTCCGGTGTCGGTGGGCACAAGTTTGCCCTTGTCGGATCCGGCAGATACCGTAGAGGTCTTGCGCGAAATCTTGCCGCCCTTTAGGGTCAGGACTGTAAACTCGCGTGGAGTGCCTTCGCTTTCGCCGCGTTTCACATATTCCCGATGCTGTATGGTAGAGATGGTCGGGGCATACGTAGAGGGGCGACCGATGCCGAGTTCCTCCATTTTCTTCACGAGCGACGCCTCGCTGTAGCGAGGAGGAGCCTGAGTGAAATCCTCCGTTGCCGTCACTTCGGCTGCTTTCAGCGTGCTTCCCACCTCAAGAGCCGGAAGAGTGGCATCCTTGGCGCTTCCCGACGACTGATACACGCTCAGGAAACCCGGGAACCTGACTATCTCGCCCTCCGCCTTGAAACGGGGAGCTTCATTCTGATAGAGCATGGCTTTTTCGGAACCCTCCGGAATACATTCGATATCGACAGTGGTCTTTTCTATTTCCGCGTCAGCCATCTGGGAAGCGACTGCCCTGCGCCAGATAAGGTCGTATAGTTTCTGCTCGCGCGGGTCGCCGTCGATAGTGCGGTTGCTCACATACGTGGGACGTATTGCCTCGTGCGCCTCCTGGGCTCCCTTGGAATGGGTGTGGAAATGTCGGGTCTGAAGATACCTGTCGCCCATTTCGCTGCGGATTACTCCGGCGATGTCGCGCATGGCGAGCTCGGAGAGATTGGTGGAGTCGGTACGCATATAGGTGATGCGTCCGTCTTCATACAGTTTCTGAGCCACAACCATGGTCTGGTTGACAGAGAATCCGAGTCTGCGCGCCGCCTCCTGTTGGAGGGTGGAGGTGGTGAAGGGAGGGAACGGCTGACGGCTGGCGGGGCGCACATTGATGTCGGCGACTTTAAACGATGCGTCCTTGCAATAGGAGAGCAATTCTTCTGCCTCGCTTTCGTTTTTCACCTTCCTGCCAAAATCCGCCTTCATCCCGGATTCTGAGCCGGGAACTGAGAAACGGGCGGAAACACGGAAATAAGGATCGGGAGTGAACGCGCTGATTTCCTTCTCTCGCTCGCAGATGAGACGGACGGCTACGCTCTGCACCCTTCCGGCGGAAAGCGATGGCTTGATTTTCTTCCATAGAACAGGGCTGAGCTCGAAACCCACTATCCTGTCGAGAACACGGCGCGCCTGCTGGGCATTGACCCTGTCGATGTCGATTCCGCGCGGATTGGCGATGGCGTTGAGAATCGCAGGCTTGGTGATTTCATGAAACACTATTCGCCTCGTATTCTCAGGCTTAAGTCCGAGCACCTCGTAAAGATGCCATGCGATTGCCTCTCCCTCGCGGTCCTCATCGGAAGCGAGCCAGACCATGTCTGCCTTCCGTGCCGCATCCTTAAGCTTGCGTACAATCTCTTTCTTGTCGGCGGGAATCTCATATTCCGGCAAGAAGTTATTATCAAAATCTATCGATATGCCTCTCTTCTTTAGGTCGCGGATATGGCCGTAGGAAGAAAGCACAGTATAGCCATTGCCCAGAAACTTTTCTATAGTCTTGGCCTTGGCGGGAGACTCTACAATTACGAGATTGTTCATGATTCACTATAAATCAGGCGATTGACACCAATATACGTATAAAATTCCCGATAACCCGGATTTTTTAGCCGCAAAATTAACACTTTTATTTCACAAACACAATATTAAGGTGTATTGTTTTGAAATTTTACATGTAATTGTGCTATCTCCTGATATAAATCTTTATACCGTTCACAGTCCATATCCCTTGCGACAGCTCTCCGAGCGTTCTGATTTTCCTGACGGTGCCGTCGATGGAAAGAGATCCCACATCATGCGCAGGCGTGTGCCGGGACACGGATACCATTCCGACCAGTCCTTGATGCCGAGGCGTGCCGGCGGGGTGAGCGGATCGCCCAGCGGGTCCATACCCTCAAGAGGCATCTCCCATCCGCGCTCATCTTGCAGACGTCTGGCGATGCGACCGTTGTCGTTGAGTGTGGGTGGATAAGCCTTAATCTTCCCTTTACGTCGGAAGAGAGAGAAATCGTCACCTTGCCCATGATATCCTTAGGAAGGAGTGGAGCCGAATCGGGAGGCGACACGGCGAGGTCGGCGGCAGAAAGAGGGACACATGTCTTTCCAGGCACGCGGGAAACGTTCTGATTCCCGATGCCGAATGCCCAGCATTCCATAACGGCAATGGCATAGGACAGCAACACAACAAAGCAAATCAATGTCTTTTTCATGACGTTACGCGAAGCGGTTTGCAAATCAATATAACCGACTTCGAAAGTATAAAGCAAAGTTAATACATCTTGTCGTATAAAAAAAGAAAAATCCGGAATATTCCTTCAAAAAATTTGCACGATTTAAAATTTTATTGTAACTTGCAACCGTAAACCCGTTAAATCTCCCTCATCATGAAAAGACACCTTCTCTTCCACGCAATCCCGGCAATCTCACTGATGATTGTCTCTGTATCGCTCTGCCTCGCGTCAAGTCCGGCTGACAGCGGTTTTTCAAG
>JAGAJP010000006.1 GCA_017626045.1 Muribaculaceae bacterium
ACGAAATGCTCATGGTCGCGGCGGTTGTGATTACCCTACGCAAACTCACTTCCGTTAACAATCGTTTTTAAACAACCTCTAAACACTTGGCTCCTCGGAGCCGTTAACAAACTCTCAAAAAATAACCGAAGTATTGTTTATTATTATCTACCTCAATATTGTTTATTCCATTGAAATAAATGTATGACATTATCCTTAAATAATAAGGTTCCTTTTTGTCTTGAATATTATCGAGAATGAACATTGCTCTTTCCTCGTTTATGTCAAAATTTGAACCATTTAATAGTTCGACTGCATAGCGAGTTAAGGAATAAGAATCTTGAGTATTGCTACAAAGGCTCTCCAACATTTGTTTTCCTTTCTCAACATTTTCATCAATCCCATACAAGCCATAAATATATGATAAAGCGACATCACATCTTGCTTGAGGGCATCCTGCATCAGCAGCTTCCTTTAACAGGGACCATGCAATTTCTTCATTATATTCTATCCCATCACCGTTACTGTAAGCTTTTGCAAGTCTCCATTTTGCATAAGCATTCCCTTCAGAAGCTGCCTGCTTATATAATTCTGCGGCTTCCTCAAATTTATTATCAAGTCTTAGTTTGTCTGCCCTTTCAACCGTATTACTACAACTCGATAATAAAATAATCAATACCGATAATAATGTTATAAATTTTTGTTCCATGTTTGTTTCTTCGTTTAGTTAATGAATGTCTATGTGAATTTTTGAAGGTCTGACCTTTATACCATATTTTTCAGTAAGTATAATGCATAATTCCGAAGCGGCTCTTGGTTCTATATGTGGAGATAAAATTATTTCTTCTATTAATTCATCCGGTTTCACCATCAATGATATTCCATTGGTTTTCTTAACTGTATCAGTTCCATTTTTAGGTATGAAATAGAAACGTAGTTCTTTTTCATCAGCATATGAAGAATCTTTAGAGAAAAGAAAACTTTCCTGATAGAAATGGTAACCGTGATAAGCAATTTTTCCATAAAGAAGATCATATTCTGTAAAATCGATAGCAGAGATAAAATTCGATACCGTAGATTTAATGCAAGCTCCAAGTTTCGTGGTATAGTTGTGCCACATTAACGAGCTTTCAGCATCTCGCAATGTCCAGCATGATGTAGGAATCGTACTTGTATGCCTATATTTTTCAAGTTTATCCGACATAATACATATATCTTGTTTTACTTTGTCTTTATCAGGATTATAATTTGCACAATATATAGGAAACATATCTTTAAGAGGCAACTCACTCTCATGCACATCTGGGAAATTACCCTTAAATTTCACGAAATATGTTTTAGTACTTAACAACTTCAATAAAAAATCTAAATCTAAATACTGGCATATCGGTTCTTCAGGATTTACTTCCGATTTGACATAGCAATACTTGACATTGTCCATAGATTTTCGTTGATAAAAGCCTCGGTCTTCCTCTCGTTGGCGTTATCGTTTCATGAAAAAAGCGTAGGAATCTGTATCTGTTGCCGTCCTACGTTTCGAGGCTTCTCGCATTGCCCTATTCATGTCGGATGGCAACGCAGAAGCCCACGCCTGTATATGCAATTATTGCGTCCGGCTATATTTCTCCCGAAATATCATGCTGGAGGCAAGATAATCATATACCAGGGGCATCTACCGTTGCTCAATCCTTGACATGAATATGAAACTTTGCGAGAATTTCGAAACGTCAAGAATCAGCGCGGATAAACGCTTTTAAATTAAAATGTCTGCAACCCGCTCCGCATTACCCCAGACCAGGACTTCTGCATGGCGGTCTGCAATCGCAAAATTAATAAAAATTTTTAAGAATCAAGGGTAATTGTGAATTTTTTTGAAAAAAATTTTTGATTGACATTCTTTGGAGAGCGGTAAGAGGAAGGAGGATTTAATGACAGACGATGGAGGGGAACTGAGCAAAAGCTCAGGGCGGGGACGGCTTCGCGACTTGTGGGCAGGCAAGGAGGATGCCGGGAGGGATTTTTATGCTTTATAACATATGGAAATATTTGGAGGTGTGGAGAAGTTGTTGTAACTTTACCGCCGAAAGAAGTGTAAAAATTACACTCATTTTTATAATGGAATCTAATACAAATACATAACCTATAAGACGACATGAAAAGAACAACTAAGGCTGTAATGACGGGGATGGTCGCCATGCTGGCGATGGCATCCTGCTCCACTAAGGAGACTTCTCAAATCACTGCATCGGGCCTTGACCCGAAGAACTTTGAAGCGGACTACAACGGCAAGCAGACCGCTCTCTACACTCTGAAGAATGCCAACGGCATGGAGGTGTGCATCACCAATTTCGGCGGTCGCATCGTGTCGATAATGGTGCCTGACCGCAACGGTGATTTCAAGGACGTGGTATTAGGCTTCGACAGCGTCCAGGCGTATTTCCCTGAAAACAATCAGACTGACTTCGGAGCGGCTATCGGCAGATACGCCAACCGAATCAATCAGGGCAAGATAGTGATCGAAGGCGACACCATCCAGCTGCCGCAGAACAATTTCGGACATTGCCTGCACGGAGGTCCCACAGGCTGGCAGTATCAGGTGTATGGCGCAAGCCAGCCCAACGACAGCACCCTTGTGCTCACAATGGACAGCCCCGACGGCGACAACAACTTCCCGGGCAATGTAAAGGCTGAAGTGACATATACTCTTCTCGGCGACAACGCCATCGACATCGCATACAAGGCTACCACCGACAAGACGACCGTCATCAACATGACCAACCACTCATATTTCAACCTCAACGGCAACCCCGGCACGCCTATCACCGACAATGTGCTGACCATCAACGCAACACGTTACACTCCCGTCGACTCCACCTATATGACAACAGGTGAAATCACCGAGGTCAACGGCACTCCCATGGACTTCACAAAGGCTAAAGTCATCGGTCAGGATATAGAAAAGACAGACTTCGACCAGATAAAGAACGGCAACGGCTACGACCACAACTGGGTGCTCGACGCTGCCGGCGACGACTCGAAAGTCGCTGTGAGCCTCTACGCTCCCGCTACCGGCATCAGACTTGACGTGCTCACCGACGAGCCCGGCATCCAGGTATACACCGGCAACTTCCTCGACGGAACAGTCACAGGCAAGAAAGGGATAGTATACAACCAGCGCACCGGCATCTGCCTCGAGACTCAGAAATATCCCGACACTCCCAACAAACCCGAATGGCCGTCGGCATGGCTGAAACCAGGCGAGACCTATACGAGCCATTGCGTGTTCAAGTTCTCAACGGAGAATTGAAAATTGAAAATTGAGAATTGAAAATTGAGAATTAGACCAATTAGACCAATTTTGAATTTAAACAACAATAACAAAATAAAAATAGAATTATGGCATTTTTAGATTGGTTGGTAGTCGGGCTGTTCGCGCTCGCGCTCATAGGCATCATCCTCTGGGTCATGAAGCAGAAGCAGAGCAACGCCGACGACTACTTCCTTGGTGGCAAGGACGCCACATGGATTGCAATCGGCGCGTCGATCTTCGCGTCAAACATCGGTTCGGAACACCTTATCGGCCTCGCCGGCTCCGGTGCCTCAAGCGGTATGGCGATGGCTCACTGGGAAATCCAGGGGTGGATGATATTGATCTTGGGCTGGGTGTTCGTGCCCTTCTACTCCCGCTCCATGGTGATCACCATGCCGGAGTTTCTTGAAAAACGCTTCAACCCCGCTTCGCGCACCATCCTCTCTGTGATCTCGCTCATCAGCTATGTGCTCACAAAGGTGGCAGTTACTGTCTATGCCGGCGGACTCGTGTTCCAGCAGGTGTTCGGCATCGAAAGCCTCTGGGGCATCGACTTCTTCTGGATCGCCGCCATCGGCCTTGTGGTCATAACAGCTCTCTACACTGTGTTCGGCGGTATGAAATCAGTGCTCTACACCTCTGTGCTCCAGACTCCTATACTTCTTCTCGGCTCTCTCATAATCCTTGTTCTCGGACTCAGGGAACTTGGCGGATGGGACGAGATGATGCGCATCTGCTCTGAGGTGAAGGTCAATGAATACGGCGACAGCATGGTCAACCTTATCCGCGACAACCGCGACCCGCAGTATCCCTGGCTCGGCGCACTTATCGGATCGGCAGTAATCGGCTTCTGGTACTGGTGTACCGACCAGTTTATCGTGCAGCGCGTTCTTTCGGGTCGCGACGAGAAGCAGGCACGCCGAGGCACAATCTTCGGAGCTTACCTGAAACTGCTCCCGGTATTCCTGTTCCTAATCCCGGGCATGATCGCATTTGCGCTCCACCAGAACCTGGGCGACTTCCTGCCCATGACTCCTGAAGGCATGCCCAACTCCGACGCAGCATTCCCGACACTCGTGGCAAAACTTCTGCCTGCCGGTGTGAAGGGTCTCATAGTGTGCGGTATTCTTGCCGCCCTCATGAGTTCTCTGGCTTCTCTGTTCAACTCATCGGCAGCCCTCTTCACCATCGACTTCTACCAGAGGTTCAAGCCCAACACCGACCCCAAGAAACTCGTTAAGATCGGTCAGGCAGCAACCGTTGTAATCGTGATCCTCGGCATACTGTGGATTCCGGTGATGCGCTCGGTGGGCGACGTGCTGTATCTCTATCTGCAAGACGTTCAGTCAGTGCTTGCCCCGGGTATCGCCTCGGCATTCCTTATCGGTATCCTCTGGAAACGCGCCACCGCCAAGGGCGGCATGTGGGCACTTCTCGCCGGCCTGATCGTGGGTCTGACAAGACTCGGAGCCAAGATCTACTATTCCACACAGGGAGTAGTGGCTGGCGCCAACCCCGACGCAAGCCTCTTCCAGAAAGTGTTCTACGATGAGAACTGGCTCTTCTTCTGCGGCTGGATGCTCGCGTTCTGTCTCGCAGTGGGCGTGATAGTATCGCTCTGCACCAAGGCTCCGGATCCCGAAAAGATCAAAGGTCTCGTGTTCGGCACCTCCACACCTGAGCAGCGCCTCGCCACTCGCCAGAGCTGGAACCACTGGGATATAATCCACTCGATAATCATCCTCGGCATCACAGCGGCATTCTACTGGTACTTCTGGTAATCTGACCAATGCATAATGCATAATTGAATTGAGAATTTAGAATTTAGAATTTAGAATTCTTGACTCGGGTATTAGATCAATTCGACCAATTCTAAATTTCTAAATTCTCAATTCTAAATTAAATATGAATGAGTATTACAACGAGCATTCCCGCCATTACGTAGGAGTGGACTGCGTGATATTCGGCCTCTGCGAAGGGAAACTCAACATCCTTCTCATAAAGCGCAAGATGATGCCGGGCAAAGACCGGTGGTCGCTGATGGGCGGTTTTGTGGAGGAAGACGAGTCGGTAGACGATGCCGCGCAAAGAGTGCTGTATCAGCTCACCGGGCTTGAGAATGTCTATATGGACCAGGTGGGCACCTTCGGCGAGCCGGGCAGAGACCCGGGAGCGAGAGTGATTTCAGTGGCATACTGCGCCTTGATCAACTTCGACGAGCACGACCGACAGAGGGTTTCCGACAACAATGCCCTCTGGGTGCCGCTCGACGAGATGCCCACACTCGCATTCGACCATCCGCAGATAGTGGCGAAAGCTCTTGAATGGCTACGCGAGAAAGTGCACCGCCGCCCGATAGTGTTCCGGTTCCTCCCGGAACTGTTCACCCTGCGGCAACTGCAGTCGGTCTACGAGGCTATTCTCGGCGAAGACCTCGACAAGAGGAATTTCCGTAAACGGATAGCGGAGATGGATGTTCTCGAAAACACCGGCATCAAAGACAAGAGGCACTCCAAGAGGGGGGCGACGCTTTATAAATTGAGAATTGAGAATTGAAAATTGAGAATTGAGAATTGAGAATTGATAATTGAGAATTGAGAATTGAAAATTTAGAATTTAGAATTTAGAATTCTTGACTCGGGTATCTGACTAATTAGACCAATCAGACTAATCAGACCAATTTTGAATTCATTAATATAGAAGACAATAAATATGCTTGAAAAACTTAAACAGGAAGTATATAAAGCAAACATGGACCTGGTGAAACACGGGCTCGTGATATTCACATGGGGCAACGTGTCGGGGATAGACCGCGAGAAAGGTCTCGTGGTCATAAAGCCCAGCGGCGTTGACTATGACGTGATGAAACCGGAAGACATGGTGGTGGTAGACCTTCAGGGAAATGTGGTGGAAGGAAGCCTCAAGCCCTCCAGCGACACCCCTACACACCTTGCCATCTACAGGGCATGGCCGGAGGTGGGAGGCGTGGTCCACACCCACTCCACTTTCGCCACCGCATGGGCACAGGCGGGACTCGACATTCCCAATATCGGAACCACTCACGCCGACTATTTCCATGAGGCGATACCCTGCACCGCCGACATGACAGAGGATGAGGTGAAGGGCGCTTACGAGCTTGAGACCGGAAACGTCATCATAAAGCGCTTCGAGGGCATGAACCCTATGCACACGCCGGGAGTACTTGTCAAGAACCACGGTCCCTTCGCGTGGGGCAAGGATGCCCACGACGCGGTTCACAACGCGGTGGTGATGGAGCAGGTGGCAAAGATGGCAAGCATTGCCTTCGCAGCCAATCCCAACCTGACCATGAATCCGCTGCTGGTGGAAAAGCACTTCAACCGCAAGCACGGCCCCAACGCCTACTATGGACAGAACTAATTGAGAATTTAGAATTGCTCGGACTGGGGCGGACCGGGGGCGAGGATTTACAAATCCTCGCAACAAGAGCACCTGCTTACGAGAGCACCTGCCTGCGATGGCGCCTTGCCAACGAGAGCACCTGCCTGGTATAGCGAGGATTTGTAAATCCTCGCCCCCAGTAATCCTCGCCCCCGGTCCACCCTGGTAAGCCCAATTCTAAATTCTAAATTAAAAATTAAAAATAAAAAAAATAAAATCCTATAAAACTTTAAATATTATGTACGAGAATCTTGAAGTATGGTGGGTGACTGGCGCACAGTTGCTCTACGGAGGCGACGCTGTGGTTGCAGTAGACGCGCATTCCAAAGAAATGGTTGACGGACTGAACAATTCCGGAAGACTTCCCATAAAAGTTGTATATAAAGGCACAGCCAACTCTTCCAAAGAGGTGGAGGATGTGATGAAGGTTGCCAACAACGACGCGAAATGTGTGGGCATCATCACCTGGATGCACACCTTCTCGCCCGCCAAGATGTGGATCCACGGTCTGCAGGCGCTTCGCAAGCCCCTCCTCCACTTCCATACTCAGTATAACGACGAGATACCCTGGGAAACCATGGACATGGACTTCATGAACCTGAACCAGAGCGCTCACGGCGACAGGGAGTTCGGACACATCTGCGCCCGCATGAACGTTCGCCGCAAGGTAGTGGTGGGCTATTGGAAAGACCCCAAGGCCCAGGACCACATCGCTGTATGGCAGCGCGTGGCAGCCGCCTGGGCTGACGCTCAGGATATGCTCGTGCTCCGTTTCGGCGACCAGATGAACAACGTTGCCGTGACCGACGGCGACAAGGTCGACGCCGAGATGCAGCTCGGATATCACGTGGACTACTGCCCCGTGAGCGAACTCATGGAGCACTACAAGAAAGTCAGCGACGCCGACACCAAAGCGCTCGTGGATGAATATTTCCGCCTCTATGAACATGCACCGGAACTCGAAGACGGTAGAACTCAGGGCTATACCTCCGTATGGAACGCAGCCAAGGCTGAACTCGCCATCCGCAGCATACTGAAAGAGAAGGGAGCCAAGGCATTCACCACCAACTTCGACGACCTCGGCACCCAGGACATCAACGACCCGAAATTCGTGGGCTTCGACCAGATACCGGGTCTCGCATCGCAGCGTCTTATGGCGGAGGGCATCGGTTTCGGAGCCGAAGGCGACTGGAAGTCGGCGGCTCTCTACCGCACTCTCTGGGTAATGAGCCAGGGCATGGGCAAAGGCTGCTCCTTCCTCGAGGACTACACCCTCAACTTCAACGGAGCCGAAAGCTCAATCCTTCAGGCGCACATGCTTGAGGTGTGCCCGCTGATAGCCGAAGAGCGTCCCCGCCTTGAGGTTCACTTCCTCGGCATCGGCATCCGCAAGGCACAGACCGCGCGCCTTGTGTTCACCTCCAAGCCCGGCAACGGCATCACCGCGACAGTGATTGACCTCGGCAAGAGGTTCCGTCTGATTGTCAACGACGTAGAATGCATCAAGTCGAAACCGCTTCCCAAACTTCCCGTGGCATCCGCGCTATGGATTCCGAAGCCCAACTTCGAGATCGGCGCCGGAGCATGGATTATGGCGGGAGGCACACACCACTCCTGCTTCTCCTACGACATCACTCCCGAATACTGGGAAGACTACGCGGAGATGGCAGGCATCGAGATGGTGCGCATCGACGAGAACACCTCAATGCAGGAGTTCAAGCGCGAGCTGAGATACAACGACGTGTATTACCTGCTCAATAAGTAAGCGGATATGTCAGAGAAAATCAAAGAGACCATTGAGGCGGGAAGGGCTATACTCGGCATCGAGTTCGGCTCTACCCGCATCAAGGCGGTGCTCATCGACGAGCACAACAATCCTATAGCCCAGGGAAGCCACGAGTGGGAGAACCAGCTCGTCGACGGTCTCTGGACCTACAGTCTGGAAGCCATCTGGTTCGGGCTGCAGGACTGCTACCGTGACCTCCGCGAGAACGTCAAGGAGAATTACGGAGTAGAGATAACGCGACTTGCCGCCATCGGCATCAGCGCGATGATGCACGGCTATCTTCCCTTCGACAAGGAAGGAAGACAGCTCGCCGCTTTCCGCACTTGGCGCAACACCAACACCGGAGAGGCTGCCGCCACTCTGTCGGAACTGTTTGAATACAACATTCCGCTGAGATGGAGCATCTCGCACATCTATCAGGCGATACTCAACGGAGAACCGCACGTAAAGGACATCGACTTCGTAACCACCCTCGCAGGCTACATCCACTGGCAGCTTACAGGCGAGAAAGTGATCGGCATCGGTGACGCGAGCGGCATGATTCCGGTGGATCCCGCCACCAAGAACTATGATTCGGGAATGGTGGAGAAATTCGACCATATCCTCAAGGGAAACGGCTTGACATGGCGTCTTGAGGACGTGCTTCCTAAAGTGCTCACTGCCGGGCAGAGCGCCGGCACACTGAGCGAGGAAGGCGCAAAACGACTCGACATCTCCGGCAACCTCAAGGGTGGCACACCGCTGTGTCCGCCGGAAGGCGACGCCGGCACCGGAATGGTCGCCACAAACGCGGTGAAGCAGCGTACGGGCAATGTGTCGGCAGGCACCTCCTCCTTCTCGATGATCGTGCTGGAGAAAGAACTCAGCAAGCCATACGAGATGATCGATATGGTGACGACCCCCGACGGCAGTCTGGTGGCTATGGTGCACTGCAACAACTGCACCTCCGACCTCAACGCCTGGGTGGGACTTTTCCGCGAATACACCGAGCTGATGGGTGTTCCCATAGATATGAACGAGATATTCGGCCGTCTCTACAACAACGCCCTGACCGGAGATTCCGACTGCGGCGGTCTTGTGGCATACAACTACTTCAGCGGAGAGCCCATCACCGGCATGACCGAAGGCAGACCCCTCTTCATGCGCTCCGCCTCCAACCGGTTCAACCTCGCCAACTTCATGCGTGCTAATCTAAACGCTGCTGTGGCATGCCTTAAGATCGGCAACGACATCCTTTTCAAGGAGGAGAAAATCAAGGTGGACCGCATCACCGGCCACGGCGGTTTCTTCAAGACTCCGGGAGTGGGACAGCGAGTACTTGCCGCGGCTCTCAACTCACCGATTTCGGTGATGGAGACAGCGGGAGAAGGCGGTGCATGGGGCATGGCGCTTCTTGCCGGCTATCTCGTCAACAATGTCAACGACCGCAATCTCGCCGACTATCTTGAGATGGAGGTGTTCGAAGGAAACACCGGCTCGAGCATCACTCCCACCCAAGAAGACGTGGAAGGATTCGAACGCTACATCAAGAACTATCTCGACGCACTCCCCACCGAAAAAACGGCGGTAGAATACGTACGATAACATGGAGTGGCGGCATGATGACGCCCTCCTGCAATTTGAAAAGGCGGCGTAATGCCGCCTTTTCTGTATAAAAAACGCTGTGGCTGGAATTTTCACAAACTCCAGCCACAGTGTGATTTTTTAGTAACCGCATCGACCTTCCCAGGCAAATACGACACCTACTCAACCACTAACTTACAAATTATATCACTATTACTTAAAAGCTTTTAGACTTGCTAGTCAATAACAACAGGGGTTGCCTATTTGGAAATGCCGTTGGCAATAGGCCCTATTTCTCTTGACATCACAAAATTAATAAATAATTTGATGCAATGCAAGAGTTTTAATTACAAATTACCCCCCCCCCGTACACATTTTGACCAACAATATCACTATATGACCAATCGGGTATGGAATTGAGAATTGATAATTTAGAATTGAGAATTTAGCAGGTGCTTCTGTGTTCAGGTGCTCTTGTAGCGAGGAATTGTAATTCCTCGCCCCCAGTCCCCCAGCCGGTGCGCTCGCAGAAGTAAAAAAATAAGGCATTCGGTATGAAAATTCTAAAAAATTGATTAAATTTGCATGGTATATAGACATGACCACCATGGAAAATAGAATAGAGAAAGAGAGGCTTGACGCCCTGCGGGCGTTGATGGCAAAAGAAGGGATAGCGTGCTGCATCATCAGCGACACCGATCCGCACCACAGCGAGGTTCCCGCCGCCCACTGGCGCGGCAGAGAATGGCTCACCGGTTTCAAGTCGGAAAACGGCACGTCAGGAACCGCCGTGGTCACCGCCACGCAAGCGTTTGTATGGACCGACAACAGGTATTTCATCCAGGCTCGCCGACAGCTTGCCGGAACCGGTTTCGAGATGATGCCGACAGACGGCCCGGATGCCGTAGACATGATCGACAGAGTCACCGAAATCCTGAAGGAGGGAGACACGGTAGGAATCGACGGCATGACATTCAGCATAGCCGAAGCCCAGCGCATGGAGCAGGAATTCAATGAAAACGGTATAAAGCTGCGCACGGACTTCGACGCCTTCCCCTCCATCTGGAGCGACCGCCCGCAACGTCCCGGCAATACCCTGTTCGTGCATGACGAGAGTATCGCCGGAGAAAGCGTCGAATCGAAGATATCAAGGATACTGGAGGAGACACGCAAGGAGACAGCCAACGCGATACTGCTGTCTACGCTCGACGACATAGCATGGACGACCAACCTACGCTCAAGCAACGACATAGCCTTCAGCCCGGTTTTCCCGGCTTACCTCTATCTTGACGTCGAGGGGAAAAGGATTCTGTTTCTGGATCCCGATAAAACCGACGCCGACACTCAACAATATCTGTTGGCAAACAGCATTGAGACAAGACCGTATGACAGCATAAAGGAATTCGCAGCATCTCTGCCCAAAGAGACAAGACTGCTGATTGACCCGACCTCGACGGCGCGCGGCATCTACGACCATATAGACTGCTCGGCGGTGTTCGGCGGCGACGGCGTGCGGAAACTGAAGAGCGTCAAAAACAGCGTCCAGCTCGCCAACTGGCGTATAGCGATGGAGAAAGACGGAGTGGCGCTCACAAGGCTTTTCAAATGGATCGATGAAGAATTCCCCAAGGGAACACTGACCGAGATGAAGATAGCTCGCAAGCTCAGGGAACTGCGCCTCGCCGACCCTGACTGCGTAGACGAGAGTTTCGCAGCCATAGTAGGCTGGAACGACCATGCCGCGGTGGTGCACTACGAACCGACCGACGAGACAGACGTGCCGGTAAAGGGCAACGGGCTGCTGCTCATCGACAGCGGAGGCCAGTATCGACACGGCACCACCGACATAACGCGCACAGTGGCTCTCGGAGGCACGCCTACCGATGAAGAGCGGCATGACTTTACACTCGTGCTTAAAGGGCATATAGCCCTCGCATGCGCGAAATTCCCCAAGGGAACACGCGGAACACAGCTCGATGTGCTTGCCCGCCAGTATCTCTGGAACGAAGGAAAAGCGTACTATCACGGCACCGGACATGGTGTGGGATTCTTCATCAACTGCCATGAAGGGCCGCAGCAGATACGCATGAACGACATTCCCGTGGCGCTCGAGCCGGGAATGGTCGTGAGTGACGAACCCGGATTCTATCGGGAAGGGCACTACGGAATACGGTGTGAGAACATGCTTGCGGTGGAGCAATGGGAAAGCAATGAATACGGTGACTTCTACCGTTTCAGCAATCTGACTCTATTCCCGTTTGACTTGACACTCGTAGACTTCGGCATGCTCACTCCCGAGGAAAAGGAATGGATCGGGGAATATCACGAAGAAGTAAAGAAACGCCTCTCGCCGCTCCTCACGGTGGATGAGAGGGAATGGCTTTATAATCAATGCATAATGCATAATTCATAATGCATAATTCTGGAGATGGACCGGTGGCGAGGAATTCGAATTCCTCGCTATACCAGGCAGGTGCTTCTGTAGCGAGGATTTCGAAATCCTCGCCCCGGTGGTGCTTATGTAGTGAGAATCAATTATGAATTATGCATTATGAATTATGAATTAAAATATTAAAAAATATGGCTATAATTCAGGAAGTAAGGGGTTTTATTCCCAAGATAGGCAAGGATTGCTTTTTAGCGGCTAACGCCGTGATTGTGGGTGACGTGGTGATAGGCGACGAGTGCAGCATCTGGTTCAGCGCGGTGCTTCGCGGCGACGTCAACTCCATTCGCATCGGCAACGGCGTGAACATCCAGGACGGCAGCGTGCTGCACACGCTATACGAGAAATCGGTGATTGAGGTCGGCGACCATGTGTCGGTAGGCCACAATGTAGTGCTCCACGGATGCAAGATCGAGGATTACGCTCTGGTGGGCATGGGTGCCGTGGTTATGGACAATGCCGTGGTGGGCGAAGGCGCCATAGTGGCAGCCGGCTCGGTGGTACTGAGCAACACCAAGATAGGCGCCCACGAACTCTGGGCTGGATGTCCCGCCAAGTTCGTGAAGATGGTGGAGCCTGAAAAAGCAAAGGAGATGAACTATAAGATTGCAAAGAACTATCACATGTATTCCAAGTGGTATGGACCACAAGAATGACACACGTCAGGCGGGGCAGCCGTCACACCGGGAAGGCACAGACACAGACCTGCGGATACTGAGGCTTCTCGCACAGACGTTTCCCAACGTGCAGGCAGCAAGCACCGAGATCATCAATCTCGAGGCTATACTGAACCTACCCAAAGGAACCGAGCACTTCGTGGCTGACCTTCACGGCGAGCACGAGGCGTTCTCCCACCTTCTGCGCAACGCCTCCGGCAACATAAGAAGGAAAGTCACCGAACTTTTCGGCACCTCGCTGCGCGAGCAAGACATAAAGAACCTCTGCACACTCATCTACTATCCGGAGAGCAAGCTCGAATATGTGAAGGCAGAGGAAGACAACATCGACGACTTCTACGGCATCACGCTCCACCAGCTGATAATGGTGCTCCAGTCAGTGACGTCTAAATATACCCGTTCGCGCGTCAGGAAGCAACTGCCCAAGGAATACGCATACATTATCGAGGAACTTCTTCACGAGTCGCCCTCAGACTACGACAAAGAGGCATACTTCCGCCGGATAATCGAGACAATCATCTCCACAGGTCAGGCTGACAGTTTCATCATCGCGCTGTGCAACGTGATACAGCGTCTGAGCATCGACCAGCTCCATATCCTCGGCGACATCTTCGACAGAGGTCCCGGCGCACACCTCATCATGGACACGCTCTGCGATTACGAGCGGTTTGACATGCAGTGGGGCAATCACGACGCACTCTGGATGGGAGCGGCTGCAGGCAACGACGCCTGTATCGCCAATGTGCTGCGCATATCTCTCCGCTACGGCAACATGACCACTCTCGAAGACGGCTACGGCATCAACCTTGTGCCGCTCGCCACCTTCGCGCTCGACACCTACGGCGACGACGAATGCGCCGGATTCATGCCCCACGTCATGGACCGCGAGCACGCTCCCGAGGAAAAGACCCTCAAGCTGATGGCGAAGATGCACAAGGCCATCAGCATCATCCAGTTCAAACTCGAGGGAATGATCATCGACCGCCGCTCGGAATGGAATATGGAAGACCGCAAACTCCTCCACCGCATCCACAAAGAGCACGGGACAATAGAGATCGACGGCAAGGAATACGAGTTGAAAGACTCCAATTTCCCGACCGTAAACCCGGAATCGCCATACCGGCTCACCCCGGAGGAGGCGTCGCTCGTAAAGAAACTTCACCATTCCTTTATGGTGAGCGACAAACTGAACCGACACATACAGTGCATGCTGTCACACGGATGCATGTATGCCGTCTACAACTCCAATCTCCTCTACCACGCCTCGATGCCCCTCAACGAAGACGGCAGCCTGAAAGAAGTGGAGCTGCACGGAGAGAAATACAAAGGGCGGGAACTCATGCACCGCATCGGGATGATGATGCGCGCGGCATTCAACGACGACACGGAGCAGGAGCTCAAGAAATTTGCCATTGACTATTACTGGTATCTATGGTGTGGCAAGGACTCTCCGCTTTTCGACAAGTCGAAGATGGCCACATTCGAGCGCTATTTCATCAAAGACGACTCCACCCACGCCGAAGAGAAAGGCAACTACTTCAAGCTCAGAAACGACGAGAAAGTCATCGACGGCATTCTTGACGCGTTTGGAGTTCACGGGCAGCACCGCCATATCATCAACGGGCATGTGCCGGTGAGGGCGGCGAAAGGGGAAAGCCCCCTGCGCGCCAACGGCAAGCTGCTGGTGATAGACGGAGGATTCGCCAAAGCCTATCACGCCACCACAGGCATCGCCGGCTATACATTAGTATATCACAGCAGAGGTCTCGAGCTCGTGCAGCACGAGCCGTTCGAGTCGGCGGAGATGGCTGTAAAGGAGGGTACCGACATCCTCGGATCGAAGCAGATAGTGGAACTATCGGCAAAGCGCCTGCGGGTAAGAGACACCGACAAGGGCGACGAACTGCAAGGCCAGATCCATGAACTGCTCGACCTTCTGCACGCATTCCGCCACGGACTGGTGAAGGAACGGCACATCAGCCGTTGAGACAATTTGTGGGAATGGATATTTTTTTGTAATTTTGCATCCGAAAACCGGGAGAACAATTCTCCCCGAGATAGAAAAATCAATTTTAAACCACATTCAAATGCCCTTGCAGGCAGGATATTCATGCGGAAGGAGGTTGTAAAAGACTGAAAAAAGGACAAGACATCAATTTTTTAGCCTGAAAATTTTGTCAGGTTGCGGATTATGAGTAATTTTGCAACCGCAAAAGCGATGTGTAGCCGTCAGGCACACGTCAACAACAACTCTAAAACAAACAAATAAAAAAATAAACAAAACAAAAGCATGATTATCGTACCCGTTAAAGAAGGCGAAAACATCGAAAAAGCCCTCAAGAAATTCAAGCGCAAATTCGAGCGCACAGGAATCGTAAAAGAACTTCGCAGCCGTCAGGCATTCGAAAAGCCGTCGGTAAGAAACCGCAAGAAGATCATGAAGGCGATCTATGTGCAGCAGCTTCGCCAGAACGAAGAATAAAATAAAAACGGAGGCCTCAAGGCTTCCGTTTTTTTTAATTTTGAATGACAGAAGAATTCCTGAGATATTTCGCGCTTGAGCTCAACAGGAGCGCACTGACCACCGACGCATATCGCCGCGACCTTCACGAGATGGCCGCACACTTAGACATGGACGAAGACCTGAGCGACGCCGCCACCATAAGTACCTCCGACCTGCGGGCATGGATAGCCGAGATGTCGCGCGCCGGGCTGTCGGCGCGAAGCCTCCGGCGCAAGACCCAGGCGGCAAGGGCTTTCTTCCGCTGGATGCAGAAGCAAGAACTCATAAGCGTGAATCCGGCGGCGGAAATCAAACTCGCCAAGACGGGCAGGAAACTGCCGGAATATGTCAAGGAGCAGGAGATGGAGGCGCTCCTCGACAGGGAAGACGAAGCGGACGGCGACATCCTCGACACAAGAAACCGGCTTATCCTAAAGATACTCTATTGCTGCGGCATCAGACGCGACGAACTCGTGAAAATCACCGATGCCGACATCGACGTGTATTCAAAGGAACTCAGAGTGCACGGAAAGCGCGACAAGACACGCGTAATTCCGCTTGCCGACGAGCTTATCTCCGACATCAGGAAATGGCAGGGCATCCGCGACTCCCGCTTCTCCCTCCCCCGCCCCGCCCCGCTCATCTGCAGCAGCCGTGGCGCGCTCACCGGAAAGGGTGTATACCGAATAGTGCGCGGAATGCTCGAGGGCACCGGCGCCACCCACAAAAGTCCCCACTCCCTGCGCCACACCTTCGCCACCTCCATGCTCAACGGCGGCGCGGAGATTAATTCAGTCAAAGAACTTCTCGGACATGCGTCGCTGCAGTCTACCCAGATATATACACATCTAACATTCAACGACATACTCAAGACATACAACACCTCCCACCCCCGGGCAAAGAAAGACTGAGGGAGCAAGAACGCGGCTGCATGGGAAATAAAACGTTGAAAAACGCCACTTTAAACGCCATAGAGTAGGATATGTCGATAAAATTTACTATCTTTGCAAACTGAATGCGCGAGATCCGGAAGGCGAAGGTCGACGGCGCGCGCAGCCAAGCGACAAAGAATACGAAAAACAAGAAAGAACAAATCAAGAATGAAACCACAGCCAATCAAGAAAACCATTGAGCTGGGCGACGGCCGCACTATTACAATCGAGACCGGCAAGCTCGCCAAACAGGCAGATGGCGCTGTAGAAGTACGCATGGGCAACACCATGCTGCTCGCCACCGTCTGCTCCGCAGAGGAGGCCAACGAGGGAGTGGACTTTATGCCCCTCACAGTAGAGTACAAGGAAAAATACGCCTCTATCGGACGTTATCCCGGCGGTTTTCTGAAAAGAGAAGGACGCGCGAGCGACTACGAGATCCTCACATCGCGACTCGTAGACCGTGTGCTCCGTCCTCTGTTTCCGGACAACTATCATGCAGAGACCTTCGTCAACGTGACCCTCTTCTCCGCAGATGAGAACGACGCGCCCGACGCCCTTGCCGGCATCGCGGCATCAGCAGCTCTCGCATGCAGCGACATACCTTTCAACGGCCCGATATCCGAAGTGCGTGTGGCACGCGTAGACGGCAAATGGGTCATCAACCCTACATTCAGCCAGATCGAGCGCGCCGACATCGAACTGATGGTGGGCGCCACCTACGACAACATCATGATGGTGGAAGGCGAGATGGACGAGGTCAGCGAGGCCGAGCTTCTCGAAGCCCTGAAAGTAGCACACGAGGAAATAAAGAAGCACTGCGTGGCGCAGATGGAGCTCATGAAGGAAGCCGGCAAAGAGACAAAGCGCGAATACTGCCATGAGGTCAACGACGACGCCCTCCGCGCTGACGTTCACGACAAATGCTACGACAAGGCATACGCCATCGCCAAGACCGGCAGCGCCGACAAGCAGTGGCGCAATGAATCGTTCAAGGCAGTGCGCGACGAATACATCGAGTCGCTGCCCGAGATGACCGAGGAGCAGCTCTCCCTCTATAGCGAGGACCAGCGCATCGAGATGGTGAAGAGATACTATCACGACGTGGAGAAAGAGGCAATGCGCCGCTGCGTGCTCGACGAAGGCATCCGTCTCGACGGCCGCAAGACCACCGAGATCCGTCCTATATGGATAGAGACCGACTACATCCCCGGCCCCCACGGATCCGCCATCTTCACCCGCGGCGAGACACAGGCTCTCGTGACCTGCACACTCGGCACTACTCTCGACGAGAAGATAGTAGACGACGTGCTCAACCAGAGCAAGGAGCGTTTCCTCCTTCACTACAACTTCCCCCCCTTCTCCACAGGCGAGGCTCGTCCGCAGCGCGGTGTGGGACGCCGCGAGATAGGCCACGGCAACCTTGCCCACAGGGCTCTTAAGCGCATGTTCCCCGACAACTTCCCCTACACCTGCCGCATTGTCAGCGACATCCTCGAGTCAAACGGCTCATCGTCGATGGCTACGGTTTGCGGCGGCACGCTTGCCCTTCTTGACGCAGGCGTGAAGATGAAGCGTCCGGTTGCCGGCGTGGCAATGGGACTCATCTCCGACCCGGGAGCAACCAAATATGCCGTCCTCTCCGACATCCTCGGCGACGAGGACCATCTCGGCGACATGGACTTCAAGGTAACAGGCACCGAGAAAGGAATCACCGCGACTCAGATGGACATCAAGTGTGACGGCCTCAGCTACGAGATTCTCGCCAAGGCACTCGACCAGGCTCGCCAGGGACGTATGCACATCCTCGGAAAGATCGCCGAAGCCATCCCCGAGGCTCGTGAAGACTACAAGCCTCACGTTCCGCGTCTCGTGACCATCGAGATACCGAAAGAAATGATCGGCGCCGTAATCGGGCCGCAGGGCAAGATCATCCAGGGCATTCAGGAAGAGACCGGAGCCACCATCTCTATCGACGAAGACGAGAAACTCGGCATCGGAAAGGTCGAGATCGCATCGAAAGACAAGGCAAGCATCGACTCCGCACTCGCCAAGATCCGAGCCATTGTGGCAATGCCCGAGGAGGGAGAGACCTACGAAGGCAAGGTTCGCTCGATACTCGACTTCGGTGCGTTTGTGGAATTCATGCCCGGACGCGACGGTCTGCTCCACATCAGCGAGATCTCCTGGGAGCGTCTTGAGGATATGGAGGCATCCGGACTCAAGGAAGGCGACATCGTCAAGGTGAAACTCATAGAAATCGACAAGAAGACCGGCAAATACCGTCTGTCGATGCGTGCCCTGACGGAGAAACCCGAGGGCTACGTGGAGAGAGAGGCGCGTCCGCGCGGCGAAAGACCCCGCAGAGACGGCGACCGTCCGCGCAGAGACGGCGACCGCGGACCTCGCGGACCACGCAGAGACGGCGGCAACGACCGCGGACCCCGCGGACCCCGTCGCGACTAAGCACTAAATGCCAATGATTAAAGAAAGCGGATTCCGATGAATCCGCTTTCTTTGTGTCTGGTCTGTCCTTACCGCCCTCGATCAGAAGCGGAAGCCTGCCGAGAAGAGGAATGTCTCAACCGCGTTGAAGAGGGAATAGTTTTTCGAATTATACCAGTTGCCGCGAAACTTCCCCTGCGCGCCGGCAAACCAGTTGCCGGCATTGTAGGTAAACGACATCATGCCGCGACCTCCCATAGAGAAGAGTTTCACCGAGCCCTCCGAAGAGTCCTCATAGCAATGGTTGAAGCCTATTCCGGGAAGCAGGGTCACATTGAAAAGCCAGTGGCGTCCGAGCACACAGTTGTAGCCGTATCCGAAGATTAGATTGTAGTCGTGATAATGGAACCGGTAATCGCTGAGATTATCCATCTTCGCGTATGGCTTAAGCTCCTCGGGAAGCTGTGTGAAATCCATGTCTATATCCTGGTTGCAATAAGAGAAACCCACCATGAAGCAGCCCTGGCTTTTCTTCTGAATCTTGGAGAAATTATACGCCGCTCCCTGGGAATACTTATAACCGTTGAGGAAATAATAAGCGTCTATGCCGAAAGTGCTCATGGTGACGCCCTCGAAAGGAATCTTGAACGGCTTCTTGTTGTTGTAGTCGCCGAAGGTCCGGATATACGTACCGCCGTCGTTGGAATAATAGTATCCGTCAACACTGAAGCGGGCGCAGTTGAATCCGAACTCCTGCTTCTTATAGTTGATGGTTCCGCCGCTGAAGAGGTGCGACATATCGAAGGAGTAGGTGTAGCTCACCGCCATATACTGGATCGACGCGCCGAGAAGGATATGGAGCTGTCCGCTCATTATGGTGCTGAACTTCTTCGGGAAGCGCATATAGTATGAGTCGGTCCAGTTGTCGTTGATAATCCTTGCGCGCCACCGCTTACCGGTCCCCACAACATAGGCGGTGTCGGTGGTGCTGAAAATCCTGTCGCCCCAGTTGTAGACCTTCACGCAGAATCCAAGGAAACGGGGCCACTCCACAGTGGTGTCGCTCATCTCGAGCTGTCCTTTCTTGAAAAGGTGCCACCAGTTGCGGTCCGGATCCCGAGGCACAGTGTCTCTCACCGTGGAGATCCGGCTTGCTGCGACACTCAGTGAATCATCGGCGAGGGCGATGTCGTCTGCCGTCACCGTCTCCTCTACAGGATTGGAGGGATTCCACCGAAGCGCATCGGGGAGCGCCGCGACAGCGCAAGCCGCGGGAAATACAACCGAAACAATCAATAGCAGAAGAAAACGTCTCATTAAACGCATTCGAAAACTTTACCTGAAGATTCCGCGCCGGTCGAGCTCACGCTGGTAACGCCGGGCGTTGATCTGATGATCCCTATAGTTTGACGCAAAATTATGACGTCCGGAGAAATCCTCCTTCGCGCACATATAAAGATAATCGTTGGGTGCGCTGTCGAGAATCGCATCGATTGTCTCCACCGACGTGGTGCGAATCGGCCCCGGCGGCAGTCCCTTGCGTCTGTATGTGTTGTAGGGGCTGTCGATTGTTTTGTCCTTGTTGGTGATTCTCTTTATGTTGAAATCACCTACGGCATACCTCACCGTAGGATCCGCCTGCAGCGGCATCCCGGTCCTCAGCCGGTTGATGTAAAGACGTCCCACAGTGCCTTTTTCCGACACCGCGTTGGTCTCCTCATCCACTATCGAAGCAAGCGTCATAACGTCGGCGGCCGATAGGCCGAGCGCCTCCGCCTTGTCGCGCCTTTCCTTATTCCACACGTCAAGATAGTGCTCGCCTATTTTTTTCACCACGTCACGCGGCGAGGCATTCCAGTAAAATTCGTATGAATCGTTGATGAAAAGAGCCATCGCCTGGTCAGGAGTCAGTCCGTATGGTTCCAGAATCGAAGCGTCGGAAAGCGTCGAGGCAAGCTCCTCTTCTGAGAAATCAAAACGGTTCGCCACCTTTTCCTCAAGAACGGGAAGAAGACGGAAGCCGTTGATGGTGATGGTGAGCGGATACTGGGCCCCGCCGGTAAGACGGCGCATTGCCGAAAACGGGCTTTCGCCCGCCTCGACGAGATAAGCGCCGTGGCGAGCAGAGAAATCCGCGCCTCGTAACTGAGCGAGCCTCATCACCTTACGGGCATAGCCATCGCCGAGATACCGCGACAGCGAGTCGCGCACCTGTGCGTCGGAAGCTCCCGCCGGGATACGGACAAGCGCGCTCGAAGGAGCACTTCCCGAGAAAAGCACCATATACGCCACAATAGCCACCATCACGCAGACAAAGGCTGTAAAGACCGCCACACGCGGCCAGCGGCGCGACTTACGCGCCCGTCTGCGGCGAGGTGCCGGCTTTTTATTTGTATTTTTTATAGTGGATTCTGTCATGGTCTGTAATCATTTATTATTCGCGCGACCTCCTTAGCTTCCGCTACATTGACGTTGGCTATGGGAAGGCTGATGCAGCTGCGGGAAAGAGCAATGGAGGGAGTCAATGTCTTCGGGCGGAACCTACCTTCATAGCATGGCTGAAGATAAGGTGGATCCGGATAATGCACATCGGTGGGAACACCTTCCGAGGCAAGATGCGCGCGCAAGGCGTCGCGTATGTTTTCCGGCACGCGCACCACGTATTGATGCCATACCTGCGTCATATCCGGAAATATTGTCGGCTTGGTCACAATCGGGTTGGAGATGTATCTGTCGTAGGCAGCCCCCGTCTCTGCCCTCGCCGCCGTCTCCCGGTCAAGATGGCGTAGTTTCACCCTGAGCATGGCTGCCTGGATTTCATCGAGGCGGCAGTTGTATCCCTCGTAAATATTGTGATATCTTCTGTCGGAGCCATAGTTGGCGAGAGCCCTGACGGTATCGGCAATCGCCGTATCGGATGTGGTCACCGCTCCCCCGTCGCCGAGCGCCCCTATATTTTTTGTGGGATAAAAACTGAAGGCGGCGGCATCTCCGAGGGCTCCTGTGGATCGGCTGCCGCTGAATCCGGAGGAAGCGGCAAGAGCGCCTATTGCCTGCGCGTTGTCTTCCACTATGAGCATACCCCTCTCCCTCATTATGGAGGCGGCATGGGAATCCCAGCATGGCGTGCCGTAGAGATGGGTTATGAGAGCGACGGAAACATTAAGCGGTGAAACGCTGCGGCTGTTTTCATCAAGAAAGCGGAGCGCCTCTGTCCAGCTGAAGTTCATAGTATCGGAATCCGGCTCTACAAAAACCGGTATCAGTCCGAACTCCGTCACCGGCAACACAGATGCTATGTAAGTGTTTGCCGCCACCATAACGGCATCACCTTTTCGGATGCGCCCGAGCTCAACGCATGCCCGGAGTATGAGACGCAACGCATCGAGACCATTGCTGACACCTATCGCGAAATCCGCTCCGCACTGCTCCGAGAGTTCCTTCTCAAAGGCCCGAGTCTCGGGTCCATGGAGATAGCAGCCGCTTCTTATCACTCGGGAAGCGGCCGCCACAAGGTCGTCGGCAAAGGGAGCGTTAGTCTCCGCAAGATTTAAGAAATTCATGATACTCGTCGAGATCCCTTATATAGTCTTCTTCCTCATAGTGATGGTCGCAAAGTGCCAGACACACGGTGCCGGTAGTGAAATCGTGCATCGAGTCCCAGACTCCCGGGGGAATCAGCACGCCCTTGTTGGCTCTGTTCATCCTCACCACCATGCTGTCGGAGCCATCGGTGAGATGGAGGTCGAAAGAGCCGGAAACGGCTATAAGCACCGTTGAATTCTCACGGTGGGCATGTCCGCCACGGGTCTCGCCTCCAGGCACATCATATATGTAGAAGACCCTTTTTATAGAGAACGGCACATGGCAACCTTCCTCAATGAAAGAAAGGTTGCCGCGTGGGTCACAAACTTTAGAAAATTCAAAAATCTTTACTTTGTCGAGAAGGCGTCCCATCAGGTCACTTCCTATGCTTATTTGGTTTTATCCTTATTACGTTCGAGCTGAGGCTCAAGTGCGAGAAGAGAAAGGTCGAGTGCCTCTTCAAATGAGTCGGCGGTTTTGGATGCGAAGAGGGTCTTGCCCGGAACAAGGATTTCGACGCCCGCCTCCTTGTTCATGGCTGCTTCCGGCTTGATAAGCCGATAGTTGACGTTGACTCCGCTTATGACATCGAATCTGCGGACGAGTTTATCGATTTTCTTGTTGGTGAATCCTTCGAGCTTGTCGCTCATGTCGAAGTGAATAGCCTTAATAATAACGTCCATGGCAATGTGTTTTTGGTGGTTATACAATTGCTGGAGAGAGGACACGGAGATATCCTCTGCTTGAAAACCTCCTTTATATGTATAACACGGAATGATGGCAAAAGTTGCAGACATTTCACTTGAAAACACCCCACCCCAAAATAGTTTTTTGGGGTATGGATCTAAGATTTTATAAGATTTTATAAAGAATAATTTGGAAACCCTCTAAATTTTGATTATTTTTGCGGTAGAATGGAAAAGATGGAGACAATACCTCAGACATTTACGCGAGAGCCGGTTTTTCGCCGACTTGAAAAAGTAGCGCAATATGCAGCCCTAACGGAAAAAGAAAGAAAAGCCTACAGGGAATCTCTAAAGGTATACAGGGACAACTATGCAATCGCCGAAACAGAAAGAGCGGAAGGCAGAGCGGAAGCAATAGCAGAGAAAAGCCAAAAAGCCAGAGAACTGGGATTATCGGAAGACATGATTGCCAAGATTTTCGGCACCAACTAAGTAAAGATGAATAGATTTTTTAAGGGGTTGATGATAGCTGTCGGTGCAGGATGGGCTGCCGCCGGATTCGGAGCGGTCCCTTCAGCCGATCTAGAGACTGACCTGCATAAGCTGTCAGGCAACCTTATGGCATATCCGTATGAGATGAACGAGCCGCCGGCGCAGACCCCGCCTCCCCCGGGCTACGCGCCGTTTCACCTTGAGCACTACGGGCGCCACGGATCCCGCTGGCTCATTGGAGAGAATGATTACGTCACGCCTGTCCGCAATCTCGAGAAGGCGGAGCACGCCGGAAAACTGACTCCTCTGGGCAAGGAAGTGCTCGACCTGCTGAGGGAGATGGAAAAAGAGTCACGCGGCAGACTCGGAGAACTTACCGACAAAGGAGCGCTGCAACAGCAGGGAATCGGACGAAGGATGGCGCATGCATATCCGGAACTTTTCACAGACTCCTCAATGGTAAACGCCAAGGCTACGGTGGTGATCCGATGTATCCTGTCGATGCTCAACGGCCTGCAGGGAATACAGGAAATCGCACCGGGAGTCGGAATAACGAGCGACGCCTCATACGCCGACATGTATTTCATGAACTATGACGACAAACCGGCTTGGGAAATCAAAGACAAAGCCAATGCCACCGTTCTGAAAGAATACCAGGCAAGACACCGGACAAAGGGAGACTGGATGACAAGACTCGTGACTGATGAGAAATTCGCACGAGACAGCGTCGCGCCCGGCATCATGCCCTATCTATACTGGGTACTTGCCGGCACTCAGGGACATTCCGGGAAACCCTGGCTCCTCGACAAAGTGTTTTCCGCCGACGAAGCACGCGAGGCATGGCGAGGCGACAACGGAATGTGGATCCTTCACTGCATCGACACTCCGCTGACAGAAAGAAGGATGCCATACACCCAGAGAAAACTTCTTAAGAACATCATAGAAAGTACCGACACCGCCATCCTCAGCAGAAAGCCCAGCGTAAACCTCCGATATGGACACGACGGGATTCTGATCAATCTTATCACACTGATGGAAATCGACGACTTCGGACAGCAGTTCAACTCAATAGAGGAAGCCGAGGACGCCGGAGTGCGAAGCTTCGACCTAATTCCCATGGCAGGAAACATACAGTTGGTGTTCTACCGAAACGCAGACGGCGACGTGCTTGTGAAATGCCTTCTTAACGAGCAGGAACGTCGACTTCCGGCAAAACCGGTAAGCGGCCCCTACTACCGCTGGAGCGACCTCCGCCAATACTATCTCGACAAAGCCTCCCGATTCTGACCCCAACGTCAAACATCGAAAAGCGGTGAAAAGGGAGGGGATGGATTTGCGGGAATGGGAAACATTTTGTAACTTTGGGGCGTTGATGTAATAACCCAATAAAACTGAACAATCATGAAGGTATTAAAATTTATGGGAGTTGCCGCCATTACTCTGGCGATGGCATCGTGCGGCGGCAACAAGCAGAACGACAACGACACCTCTGCGGTGTCGGAGGAGACTGCTGTAGTGGAGAATCTGCCGGTTGAGAGCGGCATCTATGACGCCACATATTTCGACATCAAGGGAAAGGACGCCCGCAAGGGTCAGTTTGACGGTCGCGTAATCTATTCGATTTCTCCCGACCAGACGGCGATTCTCGTATATGAGAACGGCAACCGCACCAAGATCAAGCACATCATCATGCTTGCCGCACCTCTTGAAAAAAACGACAGCGTCTACACATCCACCGATGCCAAGGGTAATCCAGTGACGCTCTGCAGCGACAGCGCATGCTTCATTGTAAACTATGTAGCCAACAGCGACACCGTCGCCATCACGCATTCAGCTACTCCACGCAACACATATACTGCCCTCGAGGCCCTCGAGAAGATCCACGAGGAGGCAGCAAAGAAATAAGTTTAGAACGAACATGATTCAGGCGGGTCAAATCCAAAAGATTTGACCCGCCTATACTTTACCGGGATTGAGGGATTCACCGGGGGCGAGGAATTCGAATTCCTCGTCCCCAGTAATCAGTCTTGCGGGATGGTTTCCTGCATATAGATGGCGTCGAGGCTCCAGAGAGCCGCGTCGTTGGTACTGACGGGCGACATCTCATGTAGGGAAGCCGGCACTTCGCTGCCTTCGAGAAGGGTAACCTCGGGACGCGGGGCATCGGTATGCTCGGCGGTAGTGAGAAGGTCGTGCCATGCCTCGTCGGCAAGTTTCCTGTCGCCACGTTTCCATGCGGAATATGCCTGGAGACGCGACACGCGAAAACGGTTGTGGAGAATCTCGCGCGACTTCTGCTTGTAGTGTGTGGCGTGTTCAAGCCATGCATCCTCCCATTCCTTGTTGGGAATAACCTCCATCATCTCGTTCATCAGCTCAAAACCTCCCATGATGGTCATAAGATGGTTGGTAGTCTGCAGCTTCGGATCGCATTCGGAAGTGATGACTCCGGTGGCGGGATCATATCCGAGCGCGAGAGGGCCGGTGAAGAGACGCGACGGGAGGCGGCAGATGCTTTCCATTCCGGTCACTATCTTGTCGCGGTATCTGGTGTTGCCCGTGCGCTCCCATTCGGTCATCCAGTTGCCGGCGTAAGCCAGCCAGTCAGGACCGAAACGCAGGCGCGCCGGAGCGGTGCAGGGATATTTCTCTCTGGGCTGCGCCAGACGCATGGGATCGATGGTGTATAATTTCTGGTCTGAGTCGGTGACATCGCTCATGAGGTCGCCGAGACGCTCGTCGGCGGTGAGATAATACATTATCCTGTTGAATCCCGCCTGGCTAATGCGAGCCTCCTTGGCTCCGCAACCCCAGTGGCTCACATTGTGGCGGCTACCCAGTCCGGCGTTCGGCCCTATGTGGTATACGTCGACCTCGGAGGCATGGCGCGTCATAGCCGTCGCCATGCGCCATAGCTCAGGATCGGCGGAGCGAAGGAAATGATACCATAGCCAGAGGTTGCTGGCAAGCTCCGTGTTGTCCCAAGCAAAGCCGCCGATGTCATACCGCCATGTGTGGCGCACAGGGTCGTAGGCATGCATCACGTCGCCATAGTGCCAGAAACCATACCAGCGGTTCTCCTCGATGGCATTCCTATAGAAATCGGCATACATGTCGATACGGTCCTCCACATCCGCGCGGGCGGGAGTGGAACGGTCGGGAAGACTCCATATACCGAACGCCTTGTGGCGGTGAAGGTAGTCGGGAGTCGGAAGAAGCACGCTCTCCATTCCGGCAGCTGCGGCGTTGGCGGCGAAAGCCTCCTTGCCGCGATAGCCGGAGTCTGGACGGATAGTAATCTCGGATGTCCGCGCGATGCCGTAGGGAGTGCTCATTCCCTCCTGCACGTCCTCATAGCTTGAATTAAGTCCGTGGGCGCGCACATCGTAATGGCGCAGGTCCATAGGCTCGGCGTCCGGGCTCCAGAGCCATGCGGTGACGGTAGCGGTGTCGGAGCGGGCTCCGCTTACCTCCAGACCTGACGGGCATGACTGCCAGAAATCCTTTACGGCAAGCGTGACACCGCCGGAGATATCGCCGGCATACACACAGCCCCGCGCCCTATGGCCGCCGAAAGTGCCTATCCAGGGTGAATCGGCTGTCGCCTTCTTCCTCACGGTGTAGCCGTCCGGACCGAGCTGGCTGAGACGGAAACCGTCCCATGCCGCCCAGTCGTCGATCAACTGCCTGCCAGCTTCGTCGAAAGCGTCATATTCCGGCACCCTCTCGCCCCTCATCTGCATCTCCTGCACCGAGGGGGTACGCTTGCCGGTGGCGGGATTGTTGATGACACGTCTGCCAACCAACGGCTGCACCGGTTCGCTCCACACTCCGTCGCCGGATGTGGAGAACGCCACGTGGCGGTTGTATGCCGCCTCGCGCATGGGCACTTCCACCTCCAGTCCGAGTGCCGATATGAAATCCTTGTCCTGGTCTCCGTCAAACACAAATGAATGAGTCACCTTGATATCGGGACTGGAGCCGAAGAATCCGAGGCGAAGTGTCCACGGAAGCCATTCGCGGCCGTCGGCAGACGCATGGACTCCGGTAAGTTTCACCACTGCTCTCTCAGCACCGTTGCGTTCCACTTCCGCCGATGCGAGACGGCATCCGAGTGACACGGCGCCGACAGTGCCGGGATTCGGTGAATCCTTTACCGCCCCCACAAGTCGCGCGGCTCCCGCCGTACGGACTCCGGAAGTGACTATGGAGTCGATTATATTAGCAACGGGTGCGCCGAGAGCGTCAGGCTTAGGAATATATACATACGAGTCTCCTGCCTTGACCACTATCTGCGAGCCGCTGTCGTCGGCAAGCATTTCCTTAGTATGCTTGCGATTACCTTTTTTCGCCTTTCCTATCCTCACGCAAAGGGGAGATGCTCCCGCCGGCACTGTTCCTGCCACCGCCGCCCACTTCACGCTCCCGTCGGGCCAGTAAGACAGAGGCCACGTCTCGGTAGGAAATTCCGAAGAACCGGACGCGAGGGCAAGCGAACTGCCGGTTGTCACTGCGCCGGCGTCAAAAGGCACGCCGAAAGTGACGGGCACATCCGACTCCGGAGCCTCGCCTACCCACGATAGCGGTACGTCGGTCTCCTGAAGAGGCTCGCAATGATAGGAGAAGTTGGTGAGACGGGTGCGGCTGAGGGTGGTGCGGAACGCAAACCAGCCCTCTGTGAGAGGCTCGGGGTCGCGGAAATCCACCAGACGTTTTCCATCGATGAAATACTGCGTGCGCAGCCCGTCGGTGGTAATCTTGATATGATACCATTTTCCGGGTTTCAGAAGATTGTCGGCATCGGTATATTCCTTGATGATTGCCGGACGGAAATCGGGGTTGTCGACACCACGTCCGTCTCCCGTATAGCGACGGAAACGGGTTGTGGTGTTGTGGTTGCCGCCATATCCGAGATAATACAGACTGAGGGTATATGAATTGACAAACTTACCACCCCGATTGTCGAGATTTTTCCATATATCGGAAGCGTTAGGGTCGGTCGCCATCCAGAAGCAGTTGAGGTCGCTCAGACGGTCGGTGGGATTTTCCGTCACCACCTGTGCGTCATATTCAATCACCGTGCGCCCCTTCATCTTCTCCTTGCGCCATACGCTAAGTCCCTTGGGAGCCACAAATTCGGCGGTATCACCCCGGAAGGTCACCTCGTATGGGCCTTCCGATTCAACCTTCCAGTACTTTTTGAAGTCCTTGGCATTCAAGCCTGAGACAGTATTGGCTGCGGTCAAAGAGGCAACACCCCATGCCAGCATGCCAATTGCTGTCAAAATCTTCATATAGGTTCGTTTCATGTCGGTTATAATGTCGGTTATATTTAACTTAATCAAATAAAATTCAACCTTTTATACGAATCACGTTTTACGCAGTGCACCGCGAATATACTCGCAGCGCACTGCGTAAAAACATCGCAATGCAAATTTAATAAAAAATATCCATCCGCGCAACAGTCAGAGGCGTATGTCGTTGATACGACGTATCCAGCCCTTGCGGAATTTGAGATTTGCCGGTCTTTGTCGACATATCGACCCTATGAAGTCGAGGCGAGCCTGACGCAATGCCTCAAACAACCCGGCAGGATTCCTGCGGTTTACTTCTCCGAGAGTCACCTCGCCCACAATTCCGTCGGGATTCACTCCGAGCACTTTCTGCGGAATCCGTATACCGTTTACACCGCTCGTCCACACCCAGTCCACAAGCATATGCGCCACTCCCGCGCTTTGTATTCGGTCGGCTTGCCAGCGGTTCCAGAAAAGGGTCCTGAGCACTGCGAGCCATTCATCGTAGCCGATAGCCGCAAGATCTCCCGGCTCCGGATCCGGCATCCCTTTCATGCGACGGAAGTCTCGAAAGGTCCGCATGGTGATTCCGACGACCGTAAAGCCCCCTGCGTCGTCCGGATCAAACGCCACTCCTTTGGCTCTCGCCTTCGCGAACAGTTCCGGGAGAGACGCTTTTTTATCTCTCACGCCTGTTTCCCAATAGATAAGGGAGGGTATTATCGTCTCAATTTTCGCCATATCACCATGTAGATTAAAATAATCACACATAACGCCACCAACAGACGGATACTGCCGAAAGGACTCGCCACGCTATCGGGAATTTGCTCGGAACTCGACACACCGGAGTAGGAGGTCTCTGCGCTCTGTGCCGACTGAAGCCGAGTGTTTTCCCTTACTTCGACCTCCTTGATTCCCGTTTTTCGACTGCCGACGGTCTCGGACGCGGCAGATACATTCGTCGAGCGGACTCCACGCATAGTAACCCTTCCGTTACTGTCCAACTGCATCTCGCCTCCCGAATCCACAAAGTCGATTTTCCGCAGAACACGGTCTGTCGCCACCTCCACGCTACCGATCTCGAAGGATCGGGAAAACTTGCTGATGCCGGTCGACAACGAAAGAGTGTCGGCAACCGACGAGTCTGCACTGAAGTCAGCGGCAGAGGATTTTTTCGCGCTTCCGCAACCGGCAAGCCATACCAAAGCCACCGCCGGCAAGACCATACTAATCTTTTTCATATTGAAAAGTTAAGTTGATTGGATTAAGAGTCCATCTAATATTCACTTGGGGGCACTCTTCCGGCGCATCCCCTTACGCAGCATTTCCTTGCCTCCGCCTCCGTAAGACGGAGTTCCACCTCATGACGGGTGTGCAGTTCCTTCATTCTCATCCCCTGTTCCTGACGGAGTTCCTTATAGATAGCGTCGATCTTGGCGTCGCGCTCCGCGAGACGCGACTCCAGCCAGTCTATCTGTTTGCGGCCGTTCTCATTCTCTAAAGCCGTCACGCCCGCCTCCTGCTCCCGTCTCCTCACACGCCGGGACTGCCACCATTTCATGGTCTCCACCACCCCCTGCACTCCTCCGACAGTGCCCAAAAGCGTCATAAACTCAGTAATCTCCATACTCGATGTCTAATAAATCGTCACCGCAAAATTACCGCCGCCCCTCCCCCGGCACCCCTTATCGCCCAAAACGGCATACTCCTCCCCCCCAAAAAAGCCCTGCCTCAAAAAAATATTATTTTCAAATCTCCCAACCCACACGAAATCCGGTGAGTTTTGATTGCCATGTCAGATTTTCTTCGTAAATTTGCAATCTGATAGGCAGCGTTGCCGATATGACCGTTTTATGCCTGTCAAGATTGGTTAAATAACAAACGAATTTTTCAGAACATGAACAAGATAATGAGGTATGCGGCGGTTGCCGCGTCGATAGCTGCGCTGGCGATTGCCGGCGGATGCGGTGAGAAAGGTTTCAAAATCGAGGGTCAGTTGTCGGGCAGCGACAACGACAAGGTTTTGCTCGAAAAAGCGGACTATTCCGGCTATTGGGCAATTGTAGACTCCGTGCGCACCGACGGCAGCGGTAAGTTCAGTTTCAGCCAGCCCCGCCAGAGCGGCCCGGAGATTTTCCGCCTGAACCTCGATGACCAATACATCTACCTCCCCGTAGACTCCACGGAAACCCTCAAGGTCAACAGTTCCAAGACCGGTTTCGGACATGACTTCACGGTGGAAGGCTCGGAGCAGGCCGTGCGCATGGCAAAGTTTGAAAAAGACCTCATTGCCTTTACTCCCTACCTGGAGACAGCCGACTCTCTCGCAAGTTTCAAGAAACGTGTCTACAGCGAATACCTCCACGACGCGCGCGGAGCCATCATGTCTTACTACATCCTCACCAAGACCGTAGGCGGCAAGCCGCTCTTCGACCCTTCGACCACCGACTTCCGGTATATCGCCGCAGTCGCCAACAGCTTCAAGAACTTCCGTCCCGACGACGCACACACTCCCCTGCTTGTACAGCTCGCAAAGGCAGCCCAGAGCCGTCACAACGACGAGCAGGGCATTCGCACCGTAATCAACGCCACGGAAGTCACGATGCTCGAGATTGAACTCAACGACCGAGACGGCAAGACCCGCCGACTCTCCGACCATCTTAAGAAAGGGAAACCGGTGATTGTGGCATTCACACTGATGCGCGACGGGACGACTCCCGAAATCAACCGTCAGCTCGCATCCATCTACAATGCAGGACTCGCCGACATCTATAATGTAAGTCCCGACCGAGACCAATATGGTTGGAAGGAATCCGTATCAAACCTTCCCTGGACTACGGTCCTCGACCCGTCGGCAGGACAGAGCCGTGCCTTCCGCGACTACAACGTGACGCAGCTTCCAACATTCTTCATCTACGACTCCAACGGAGAACTCACGGCTCGCTGCTCCACAGTGAAAGAAATTCGCTCAAAGCTCTAAACCTCCGCTTCCCATCCTACTTCAAAAAAACTATCCAAATGAAGAACGCCACAGACTGGAAAGACGCGCTCTCGGCGCTCAGCGGCCTTCCCGCCGGCGACCCGGAGCCGGCTAATCCCGAGCCGACCGAGAAGGAATCAGGCAAGAAGGCGCGGAGAGGCAATCTGCATATAGTGACAGAGAAAAAAGGCCGCGCCGGCAAAACCGCCACCATCATAGAGGGATTTGACTCAGACGACGAGGAAATAGACGCAATAGCCCGCGAACTGCGCAAACGGCTCGGCACCGGCGGTAGCGCGCGCGGCGGCGAGATTCTCATTCAAGGCGACAGAAAATCTGACGTGGCGGCGATTCTGAAAGAGATGGGATTCAAGACCAACTGACACCGGACATCATGCTTCAGCTTCAGAGAGCCTCCGCGGGCTCTGGCAAGACTTACACGCTCGCCAGAAAATTTATCGAATACTTCATATCAGTGAAGGAAGAAGGGGGCGCGAGGCGTCTCCGAACCCGACGCGAACTGCGCGACTCGCTGACCCACATCCTTGCCATCACCTTCACCAACAAAGCCACCAACGAGATGAAACTCCGCATAGTGGCTAAACTTGACGCGCTCGGAGCATGGACACCCGCCACTCCCGTAGGGGAGGTGGACTACCTCGCCGACTTCGCAAAAGAATTCGGAGTCGCACCCGAAGAGATAGCGCGGGTATGCCGCGACGCCCTCGCAGTGCTCCTCACCGACTACGGCGACTTCAAGGTCTCCACAATCGACTCGTTTTTCCAGACAGTGCTCCGCACTTTCGCATTTGAGGCAGACATCGACGACACATATCAGATAGAACTCGACTCCGACTATGTGGCGAGAATCGGACTCGACACCACCCTCGACAGCCTCGACACATCAGAGAAGAAATCGCAGGGACATGAATGGATAGGCAGAATGATAAGCGAGCAGTCGGAGTCAGGCAACCGAGGATGGAACGTATTCCAGAAAAAAGAAAATAGCGGCATCTATGCCAACATACTGAAGGCAAGCAGAAACCTCAGCAAAGAGGACTTCAAGGAAATACGCGACGAACTCGATGAATATTTTGAGAAGAACACCGACTTTTTCTCTACCTTCGACCGCCTGAAAAGCGTCTACGACAGTCTGCTGCAGGCTTCGTTTGACAAGATGCGCTCCAAGGCGCGACAGCTACTCAGAGAGTTTGCCGACCTCGGACTCGACATCAGGACAGACGGCGGACAGTATCTCGGAGGAAGAGCTGTCAACATGGCTGAAAAATGGGAGCTCTATCAGGCTGCCGACGACGGGGCAGGCACCACATTCAATATACCTTCCTTCACCCGCGCCGGCACACAGACAAGGGTCTTCAACCCCAAAAGCCACGCCGCCCCGCTCAACACGCCCGACGAAGACCGTCTGGAGGCGACAGCCAGGGAAATGTATGCGGCATTCGATGAATGGCGGCAGATGTCGCTCTCTGAAAAGATTCAGAAATGGATACACTACCGCAAGACGCTTCCCTACCTCGGAGTTCTGCAGAGCGTTAGGCAAAATTCCCGCATCTTCCTCACCGACAGCAACACCATTGAGCTCGGTGAGACCAACTCCATTCTCAGTCGTATCATCGGCGATGACGACGCCCCGTTTGTGTATGAACGCCTCGGATCTCGCCTGAACCATTTCCTGATCGACGAGTTTCAGGACACCAGCCGCCTGCAATGGAACAACCTGCACCCCCTGGTGGCGGAAAGCGAGGGCCGAGGCAACGACAACCTCATCATCGGCGACGCCAAGCAGAGCATCTACCGCTTCCGCAACGCCGACCCGAGTCTCATCACCACCATCGTGCCGCAGCAGTTCAACTGCATGATGCGAGGCGACACTCCCCGCGAAAACACCAACTGGAGGAGCAGCCGTAGGATAGTGGAATTCAACAACCTCTTCTTCCGGAACCTGACAAAAGAGCTATCGGAAGACAGTGACAAGCCGTATGCAGAAGGACTCGAACGGCTGTATTTCAATACCGTGCAGCCACCGAGCCACAAGGAAGACAAAGGTTTCATCAAGGTCAATATATGCCCTCCGGAAAAAGACGACGACCGACATCCCGTACACCTCGCCCGCATACCTGGACTTATCGCCGAACTCATCGGCAGGGGATACCGTCAGAAAGACATAGCGGTGCTTGTGGACCGCAACGAAGACGGGCAGGCTGTGATATCGCATATCATGGACTTCAACCGCAGCACGGAATGCACCCGCAAGATCAACTTCATCAGCGCTGAATCGCTGAAAATCGGAGAGTCGCGTGCCGTGCAGACCATTGTGTCGGTGCTCGAGACCGTCAACAAGGGCTCGCGCGCCATGCTCAACGCGCCCGAGGAGCGCCACAACAAGGGAATCGGCGACTGGAGCAAGCTGAAGGCGGAGTTCAGCTACTACGCCATGAGCCATCCGGAGATGACCCTCCCGGAGCAGCTCAAGCATTTTCTCGCCGGAGAATACAATCCCGACTCTGTGCGCGAGATGCTGGCGGGTATGAGCACCACGGTGCTCCCGGCTCTCACCGCCAATATCTGCCTCAGATTCATACCCACCGCCATGCGCGACGCCGAGGCTCCTTTCCTCGCGGCGTTTCAAGACAAGGTGCTGGACTTCTGCGAAACATATACCTCCGACATTGCCTCTTTCCTGCAATGGTGGGAAAAGAAAGGCAGGAACTTTTCCATCAGTTCTCCGGAAAACACCGATGCCGTGCAGGTGATGACGGTACACAAGTCGAAAGGCCTCGAGTTCCGCTGCGTGATAGTGGCAAACTCCACGCAACACACCGTTCCCGACAACGCCCGGAAAGAATGGCTCTGGATTAAGCCGGACCTTTCGGAAGCCGACATTGCCGACAGAATACCGTGGCTGCCGGTGGAGACCGACAAAAACCTTGTGAGGACACCTCACCGCGAGGCTTACGCCGACTACCTTAGAAAATATGTCACCGACAAGATCAATATGGCGTATGTGGCATATACCCGAGCGGTTGACGAGCTGTACATCTTCACCATGGGTGTCGTAAAAGACGGCGACTCCGGTGAGTCGACGGCAAAAAAGAAGTCGAAAAAAGCGCCCAAAGAGAAAACTTCCATTGGCGACTATCTGTGGGACTTCGGCAAAAGGGCGGAAGAGATCCTCACTGCCACACGCCTCGCATATCCGGCTGCGGCGGAGCATCTGCCGAAAGAAAGCGATTTCTCCCTTGATGCGGAAAACCACACATGGAGCATCGGCACCCCTCCCTCTCCCGACGAGATAGCCGACTCAATCCGTAAGAGCGAGGAAAAGGAGGAGAAGGAGCGGGAAGGAGAAACCACTCCCATATCGGCATACAGGTGCGACGAGCCGGTGACAGCCCTTTGCTTCCGCGACCCCGCGGCTCCCGGAGAGGAACTGATTGAAGAAGAAGAGCCGGAGGCTCCCGCAGAGAACGACAGTCAGGACGAGGACGACAACCGTCTTTATGGAGAACTCATGCACGCCATCATGGAGCGCGTGCGCGTGCCCAGCGACCTGCCGCGTGCCGTCCTCCGCATGAGGACTCGCGGATTCTTCGACAGAAAGACCGCCCGGGAGCTTCACGACATCCTTAGCCGTGGCATGGAGAGTGTGAAGAAATACCGGTGGTTTGAGCCCGACTCGAGGATAATCAACGAGCGAGGAATAACCGGAGCGATGAAAGTGAAGCGCCCCGACAGAATCGTGATGCGCGCTGACGGCTCCGCCGCCGTCGTGGACTATAAGTTTGGCACGCATCGCGATGATGCCCGCTACAGCCGTCAGGTGAAAAGTTACGTGCGCGCGCTCAAAAACGCCGGGGCTGTAAAAGAATGCGAGGCCTACATTTGGTATGTAAGCCTCGGCATTGTAGTTGAGGTGTCCCGTTAGTCTCTGTTGCCGCCGAAGATGCGGAGAATGAAGAGAAACAGGTTGATGAAGTCAAGATAAAGGTTCATCGCGCTCATTGTGGCAAGCTTGTCGGTGAGTGCCGGATCAAGGTTTGCCGCAGCTAATTGCTTGGTGTTCTGGGTGTCCCAGGCGGTGAGCCCGGTAAAGATCAGCACACCGGCACACGAGATGATGTATCCCATGGCGGCACTGTGCATGAATATGTTGACCACCATGGCAATGATAAGTCCGAAGAGTGCCATCATCAGAAACGATCCCATCTTCGTGAGGTCAGCCTTTGTGAAATAGCCGTAGACCGACATCGCGCCGAAGGTTCCGGCGGTAATGAAGAAGGTAGATACAATGGCGCTTAACTTATATACCAGGAAGATACTGCTCATGAACGTGCCCATCAGCGCGGCATAGACAAGAAACAATACGAGCACCGTGCCGCTCGACATCTTGTGCATGCGGACAGGAATCATGATAGCCATGGCAAACATGGCGATAATCATACCCCAGAATACTATCGTATTGCCGAAGATAAAGGAAAGAGCGGCGGGACTTGACGCCACACCGAGAGCGCAGAATGCAGATACAAGAAGCCCGATACACATTCTGACATAGACGCGCTTCATGACCGACGAGGTCTGACGCGCCACGGCAGCCTCTCCATAATAGGGAGGAGGAGTCTGCCGGTTTTGATAGTTGTCGTACATATTATCAAATTTTGAACGTTGATTTTAGAATTTTTAGAATTTAGAATTGCTTCGCGACTCGGTTGGGCTTCGCTTTATGCATAATGCATAATTGGCTTCGCGCTGGCGAGGCATACTAATTACTAATTACTAATTACTA
>JAGAJP010000046.1 GCA_017626045.1 Muribaculaceae bacterium
CAGAACATACGAGCAGATGGATCATCGACTGTGTGTCATCTGGGTCGGTACCTCCGAGATCGGTAGTTACTATCAACCGTTGCTTATCACTTTGTGATAAAGGCTTGATTCCTTTAGCCACAATTGATTGAAAAGGAATCGACACTGCACATAACAGGAGCGATGCGATTGCAAAACATTTCATATGTCATGTTATAAAATTAAAATATTCAAAATTACAATATATACAGCGTACGAGAATACAAAGGTAGTGAAAAATCCCGTATAAAGCTATCTCAGACAGGCGAAATCAGCGTTTCAAGGCTCATTTTCCCTCTTTTTGTACCGCTATTGTTTCTCCATGCGTCCAAAACCCTGTTTTATAGCGGTGAAAAATAATTCCTTGACAACACCCAATGGAGTTAGATACCTCTCATTATGATTTCGAGAACTTCATTGAGTTTGTCGGCGGGATGGCGTTTGATGTACTCGGCGCGGGCATTGAGGTTGCCCCGGAGGTGAGCGAGGACGGCAAGATGAGCATTGACGGAAGCGGTATCGCCTTCGAAGATTTCAAGATATGTCTCGCGGGTAGGTAGGCCGAGCCGAATACGTTCATCATCTGTGATGGCGTGGTCGAAAACGGTCTCCGCTCCTGATTGGGCGTTTTCGTTGAGGATACTCATCTTCTCCCTCTTGCTTTCATCGTCGAATTTCACATACATCATCATCATGTCTGCGGTGGTATGACCTGTTACAGCACGAATATCCTCCGGCGACATACCTTTGCGCAGACACATTGTCACGAAAGTGCGTCGTGCCACGTGCGAAGTCAACAGCTCATACTTCGGACGCACTTCCCGTGTCTTGGTGCGTCCGCTCTGCTTCTCTGTGATCCAATCACCCGTCATACCTGCAAGTTTGCCAACCTCTTTCAAATGAGCATTGTATTTCTGATTGGATATGGTCGGGAAGATACGTGGATCATCTTCATCAGGAGCCTTCGGATATTTCGCAAGTATTCGCAAGGCTTCATTTGCCAATGCAAATCTTTGGCGTTGATTAGTCTTTTTGGCTACAACATCAAGTATATCGCCGTTGATATTCGACCATCTCAGAGCAATGACATCCGAGAATCGGAGACCTGTATAACATGCAAATACAAAGATATCCCTCACTCTGTCAATGGCTTTACGGGAGGTTGGAAAGGCCTGAATTGCCGCAAGCTCTTCTTCGCTCAACGCATAGAGGTTAATCGTGCTGTCCGATTTAGTCTCATCGCGGAATCTCTGTGAATACGACTGATATGCCATATTCTTATTATAGCCTCTCTTTGTCGCCCAATTAAAGAATGTTTTAATGTCCTTCATGGACTTATAGCAATAATTGTTCGATAATCCCTTGTTAATCAAAGATAATTCAAACCGTGCAAGCAAATCATCGTTAACATCCTCAAAATACAGAGTCGCTTTAAACTCGCTTAGATGCCTAAGCATGGTCTTGTGTTTAGTCAGCGTCCCTTTCGTCCACATAGCCGTAGCCGGAGAGGTCTTAAGTTCATTTTCCCTTTCATTAATCAGAAGTTGATAGACTTGGGCAACCGTCAGCCTTGTTGATTTCTCCTCATTGAGTATCCGTTTTAGCTCATCCCGGACTGTTGTTGGTGTAACTTCTTCCTCTCGAAGTTCAAGTTGGGCGAAAGCATCATCAACTGCAGATGCAATCTTCACAAGACGCTGGTTGATATCCGCCGCCGAAACATCGTCGGAATTGAAATTATTACGCTTCACCCTCTGGGCCTTTTCATCCCATTTTGCAAGAGCTATACGGTATCCGGAATAATACCATATACGTTTACCGCCAAAGGTAATGTCGGCGTTGATAGGCAACTCTTCGGGAAGAATGCCGCTTTTATCCTTGCGCTTCTCCAATCGGAAACTGACGCGATGCTTGTACTTATCCATGAAAGAGAATTTCTATATGAGTCGGTGATACTATGTTTTTCACATACAAAATTCGGTTTAATCAAGGAAATTCAAAGATATTTTATTTTGCATCAAATCTAAATACAACGCTAATTATTAGACCATTACATTAACATTCTTTACTTGTGTGATTGTTTATTTTACAATAGTTTCATATCCCTCTCTCTCCGCCAGAACAAAAGCCTGCTGATTTTCTTCAGTAGGCTTTCTTTATATAGGGTCACTCATAACATTTTCGGCGGGGGGGTCGAATCCATCTCTCTCCGCCAACAACAAAAGCCTGCTGAAAAATCAGCAGGTTTTCTTTATATACGGTCACTCATAACATTTTCGGCGGGGGTTCGAATCCCTCTCTGCAACACAGCCCATAGTATTTATTACTGGTCGCAAATTGCGACCTCAAATATTATCAAGGATTACATCCGCGGAGGTCTCCATCTGCGAAAAGGCGAAAAGCTTCTTGCCGAGGTCTTTGATGGATGCTCCGATATGGTAAATAGTATCGTCTATAATTAGGAATCGGTCATGGATACGGTCTGCGGTTTTTACTTCGACAGGCGCGTACTGGCGGTTATGCCTGTTGACGCTTTGACGGAATGTGCGGCTTATCTCGCAGGTGTATATAAGCGCTGACACACCTGCGTTTCGGTTTTCGAGTTGGACCAACACGGATTCATCAACGTAGTTATCAATCAGAATAATCCGATTATTCGCTCTCTTGATAAGACTGCAAATAAACTCATGAGCGTCAAATATCTGTCCGTTGAAGAATACTCCTTCTTTGGGAGGCAATGAAGTGCGGATGAAGAAATCGACCTTGTCGGTCAGATCATCGAGCCGTTTATCATGTTCCAGCAAGCGTCGGTCGATACGGCTCTCCATATAGAGCAATCGCTGATTGACGCTGTAACCGCGCAAAAGATAATCTTTCAGAATTTTATTGGCCCATATACGGAACTGAGTGCCACGGATTGATTTTACCCTATAACCGACTGATATTATAACATCAAGCGAATAGAACTTAGTCTTGTATCGTTTGCCGTCGGCGGCAGTTAGTAAGGATTCCTTACATACTGAAGATTCCTCTAATTCCCCTTCCTTGAAAATATTGCGGATATGTAGAGTAATGTTGTTTCTTGTGGTTTGGAACAACTCTGTCATCTGGGCTTGTGTCAGCCAACGGTATCATTCTCCACTCTGACATTCAATGACACAGTAGAATCAGGCTGATAAAGAATAATTTCATTCTCCGTATCAGACTGTGAATTGCTATTGTTATTATATATTTCGCTCATTGATGTCTCATTTTTGATTGCAAAGTTAATAAAAATAATTGGCAAATCAGCGACTTATAGTCGCAATTCATTGACGTGCCGATTATTCTTCATATCTTAGAGCAGGAGGCGTTGGCAAAGTCACCGAAGCTCTCGATAAGCCCTTCTATCTTGTCTGAGAACAACCACATCTGAAAGTATTAAACACAACAAAATCAGTCAAAGACTTACCTATATCCAAAATAATCGCTATTTTTGCAAATGATAATATTTAATCAGTATTTGAGCAAATATGAATAATTCAGACAATATGTTATCACTATTGGATGGTTATTCTCTACCCGACGCGGACGATGTGTCTCGCAAGATGGCGGAGGATTTCCGCAAGAGACGTGTAGAGCGCGGCATGACACGCGCTGCTCTGGCAAAGGCATCAGGCGTGGCTCTCGCCAACATAACCCGTTTCGAGCAGAAAGGTCTCATATCGCTTAAGAATCTGATACTTCTTGCTATCGCGATGAATTATCTGCATGAAGTGCGCGACATATTCTCAGAACCCAAGTATTCCACAATGGAGGAACTTATTCAAATTCGTAAGAATACCGGCAAGAAGAAAGCATATAACCGTAAATCTCGTACCAATGAAGAAGATTGACCGTCTTTCAGTGATTTTTTGGAAAAGTAAAAGATATCAACTTGATATTGCCCGTTTTTGAGATCTATAAAAAAAGAAACTCGCCAATAGCAGGCGAGTTTCAATCTTTTAAGTTGCGGAAAGACAGGGATTCGAACCCTGGGTACCCGTAAGGGTACAACGGTTTTCGAGACCGTCCCGATCGACCACTCCGGCATCTTTCCAAAGGGGTTGTTTTTGATAGCGAGTGCAAAATTAGCAATAATAGTTTGAATTCACAAATTTTTTTGATGAAAAAATTTATGAAATATATGAGGCCTACTCTCAACGAGAATGTGCAAAACGCTGAAAAAGAGGCTGCTCTTTTTAGGCAGCCCCTTTTTCAATTCTTTCCTGCGAAGTTGTTTAAACTTATTTACAAACGAAGTTGTGAAGCCAACCTCATCTGATGATTACCTTGGCGGCGCTGTTGCCCTGACGGCGGATGTAGATGCCGTTAGCAGGGTTTTCGACGCGGACTCCCCGGAGGTTGTAGTATTCAACCGGGGCATTCTCGTCTGTCACCACATCAGTAACGCCGGCTGCAATCACGTCGTAATAGTCGCTGAATACGATGCGCTCATCGTTTTGAGGCGTCTGACCGTTGTATGAGCGCTTGCTGATGTATTCGAGGGGATATCCGTAAGTGGAATCGTAGGTTACAGTGCCGGTTGTTTCGTACTGATCGCTGATGCCGTTCGCTTTGTCTCCGTCGATATAACTGATTTCGCTGTCCTTGAGCTTAAGACCGTAGGCATCGTAAATTTCTGTGTATACATCGAGCTGAGCGCCGTCCGGCACGCAAATGTCGTCATCCGTATAATCATAATCGATCTCGAATTCCTCGCTTGTGAAACTGCCGTATGTGTCGAGAACAGTGTAGTCCTGCGACATATATTTGGATCCGTTCATTGTCGCGTTCATCACGAAGCCGCCGTCGTTGGGTTTGTAAGTGACGGTATAGTAGATATCACCGGCGTAGGGATAGTTGTTTGCCTTTGGACCCATAGCGCTCTGCATACGGTTTGCGCCGAGGAAGAAATCAGCCTCGTCCATCTCCATGAACACTATCTGTCCGTCAGTTCTCTCCCATACGATGTCGACGAGTTCGACAGCGAGATAAGGCTGGTGGTCCTCATATTCATAGAGTCTGATGCTTGTGGCTTTCTTGTCTGCGCCATAGGCGATTTCCACGAAAGCCTCATCATGCCATCCGGGCGTCTCGTAGTATTGACTGGATTCCTGATCCACTATCTTGGTAATGTTATTGTCGGCGTTGCGGGTGATGACCAAGCGACTCTCCTCATTAAGAATCCATTTGTCGTTGTCATAGTTGGAAAACTTCTCGGAGACAACAAGGTCTTTAACAATACCATCATAGCCATACTCGTACTTATATGCAGGGGCAAAGCTAACGCCATTGAATTCCGATACCGTCTCGCAGATTATACGCCCTTCGGCATCGTATTCATAAACCTCTTTATAGTTTTCGCTGCTACGCGACGTAACATGACCCGCCATGTTGTAGGTGAAGTCTTCGGACGAGCCAACCGACCACTGACCGGCATTTGTCTCATAGTCGGTGATTTCCCAGTTTGAGGTGGTGATTTTGGCAGCGCGCCAGAGCTGTGTCTTAGCGGCAGCCACGATAGCTGCGCGACCTTTTGCATGCAAATTTAATCATTTTTCAATCATTAACACTATTCTCAACCTTTAAAGTTGGTTAAAGTATGCAAACGAGAAGACGATTGTTGAAAAAAAGGAGGTTATATTTGAATGGCGTACGGATGGATTGGAGATTTTTATAGAAATTTTACGATTTTATTTTGGGGAGTAGGGATTTTTTAGTAATTTTGTCGGCGAAAACGGATGGCTAACGCCATTAAAGGGGAACCGGGTGCGAATCCCGGACAGTCCCGCTGCGGTAACTCTCGATAGGGTTCCGGCAAAATGCCACTGGTTCGTAAGAGCCGGGAAGGCGCCGGAAAACTGAGACAAGTCCGAATACCCGCCGTTTTTGGAGATGCTCCCTACAGGAGCCTCGCCTTATGTGGAAAATATCTTTCGAGGAAAAGATTGCATTATGTTATCAGAACGTTTATTCAATCAATACTTATCGCGAGTGATTCCGGCATGCGCTGCCGGGATGCTTTTTGCGTGTCCTGTCCTTGCAGAAAAACGAGACACCACTGCGGTCAACCTTGACGAGTATGAGGTGGTGGGCGAAAGACTGCGCCGGGAAGTCAGCAGCAGCGCGCCAACCTTCAGCATGACCGACGAAAGGATGAAGACCATGGGGGTCACCGACATATCCGACGCGCTCCATCGTCTTCCGGGCATCAACATACGCGACTACGGCGGTGCCGGAGGCATGAAGACAGTGTCGGTGAGAGGCTTCGGAAGCACGCATACGGGAGTGGTCTACGACGATGTCGCGCTCAGCGACTGCCAGACAGGCAGCATCGACCTGCAGCGCTATTCAATCGACAACCTCAAGAGCATCTCCCTGATAGTCGGAGACAACGACGACATCTTCATTCCTGCGAAAGCATCTGCTTCAGCCGCCACCATCATACTCCGAAGCATGCCGTTTCTCGAGCCCGGCGACAGTCTGCCCAGGATTACAGCACAGATGCGCGTGGCGTCTTTCGACACCTACAATCCCTACCTAAGAATCGGCTTCAACGCCGGCAGGCATTTCTCGCTATCCGCTACAGGAGAATATATCCATGCGAAAAACGACTATCCTTTCACGCTCAAGAACGGCATACTCTCCAGTCGGGAAAGACGCGACAACAGCATGATGAACTCCGGGCACGCTGAGCTCAACGCCCGCTGGAGAATCAGTAACAGCTCCACTCTCGACGGCAAGGTATACTACTACGACAATGACCGACAGCTTCCCGGAGCAGTCGTACTATACAATAATGAATCTAACGAGACTCTCCACGACCGCAACTTCTTCGGCCAGCTCACCTACCGCAACCTGAGCGTGAGGAACTTTGCCTTTCAGGGAATTGCTAAATTCAACTGGGACGCCACACACTACAGCGACACCGACGGCATGTATCCCGGAGGCAAACGAGTGGAGAAATACTGGCAAAGAGAAGCTTACGCATCGGCTATTGCTCTCTATAAGCCAACTGAAAGCCTGACTTTCGACTATTCGGCAGACTACATCTACAACTCACTAACTACAAATCAAATGGCAGTGACCGGACCATACCGCCACTCCATTATCCAGTCTCTAACCGGCAAGTTCAAGAGTCGGAGACTGCTTGTCACAGCACGTCTTCTGATGTCGGTGTATAAAAACGGAGTAAAGTCAGGAGAAAGCGCAGAAGACCGCAACAAGCTGTCGCCTTCGGTGAGCGTATCCATACAGCCGCTACGCGACCGACTGCTATTCCTCCGCGCCTCATACAAAGACATCTTCCGGATGCCAACTTTCAACGAGAGTTACTACTACCACATGGGAAGCACATCGCTGAAACCGGAAGACACGCAGCAATTCAACTTCGGAGTCACCTGGCAACTCGGCACGAAGGGTGTGCTCAAGACTCTCGTGCTAACCGGAGATGTATATTACAATTCGGTGAAAGACAAGATCGTGGCATTGCCCACCAACATGTTTATATGGACTATGACCAATCTTGACAAGGCTCGCGCCTTCGGTGCCGACCTTACAGGGAGCGCCACCTTCGGCATAGCGCGACGCCAGAGTCTGGTGCTTAGCGGCAACTACAGCTGGCAGCGGGTGCAGCCGCGCACATCACCCTCCGACCCCGATTACAACAAACAGGTGGCATATACTCCGGAACACTCCGGGTCGGCATCCATATGCTGGGAAAATCCATGGGTAGACACTGTGGTGCACGCCACGGGAGTCAGCGAACGCTACGGCACCAACTCCAACCTCCCCACCACCCGTCTGAAAGGATACATGGAATTCGGCGCGTCGCTAATGCGAAGCTTCAGTCTACGGCGCGTAGGCATTGACCTCCGGCTCGATGTCACCAACATATTCGACACCCAGTATGAAATAGTGGCGCACTACCCTATGCCGGGACGGGCATGGAGATTCACGCTGGGGGTTAGAATTTAGAATTGAGAATTGAGAATTGAGAATTTTTAATGACAATATAATATTAATGATTGAAATGAAAAAAATCTTTCTTTTGCTGGCTACAGCATTGATGGCGGCGGGATTCACCGCCTGCAGCGACAACGATGATCCCAAAGGCGGAGATTCAGGCGAGACCACGAGTGGTATCTATATTATCAACAGCGGAAATCAGAGTGCCAACATAGCGCCGTCTATAACACGCTATGACTACCTAAGCGGCGCTACTTCCCCCGCCCTTCAGGATGCCTTCCAGGCCACCAACGGCGTTATGATCGGCGACGGACTCCAGCAGGCAACGATATGCAACGGCAAGATGTATATCGCCATGTATAATTCAAACCTGATCTGGGTGGTGGAGCCGTCTACTCTGAAAATCATCACGCGGATAGTTCCGGATGGAGATGCAAAGACTCCTCGCTTCATGACATCGAAAGACGGAATGATATACTGCTCCATGTTTACCGGCTACGTATGCGAGATAGACACCAAGACCGACAAGATCACCCGCACACTGAAGGTAGGACCGAACCCGGAAAAAATGGCTATCGCAGGCAACACCCTATATGTGGCTTGCTCCGACGGAAACAACTATGACGGAGCAGCTTCCAACGGTGTCAAATACGGCAACAGCTATATCGCCAAGGTTGATCTTAAGACCTTCACAGAGACGAAAGTCACCGGCCTTGAAGAAGCCGTAGGCGCGGTGCAGGCGGCATCCCTCAATCCGACAGAGGTCGTCAGCAACGGCTCTGATGTGTTCGTAGTGAGCATGGGAGACTATGACCTGAAAAAGACCAAAAACACCGTGATAAGAATTTCGGGCGATAAGGTAAGCAAGGTATGCGACGGCTCTATGATAGCAATCGACGACAACGACCTATATGTAATCTACGCGCAGTATGGCGGAGGCGACCCGACCTATCGGAAGTATGACGCCGGGACTCTCGAAGAGAAAGGCTCCTTCATCAACCAGTCAGGCAACACGGAGGCTGTGGTGGAATATCCCGGCGGAGTAAATGCAGATCCGGTGAGCGGAGACATCGTAGTGCTCTCCTATACTCTGAGCGAAGCCGGCTATGCACAATATAAGGAACCCTGCTATGCCAATCTATATTCAAAAGACGGCAGTTTCAAGAAGAGAATAGCATGTGGCGTCGGAGCCATCAGCGCCACATTCGTGCACACCACGAAATAAGCAAGTATATCTGATGAATAGCAAATGACTTGCACAATGAAGAAAATGATCGGCCGGGGGCTGATTCATTTCCTGGCTGTCGCCGCCGTGGCTTCCCTTGCCTGCTGTAAAGGGAGCCACGGCTCATCGCACGTTGACGACACCGGCGAAGACGTGGAAATGAAATATGCCTCAAACATCAGAATCACCGTACATGGCGGCTATCATGAAGTGACCGTAAGGAATCCTTGGGACACTGTGAGGACACTGCAGAAATACATTCTCGTGCCTCGCGAAAGCGCTATGCCGGAAGATCTGCCGGAAGGGACGCTTGTGAGGATACCGGTGCGCAACGCATTGGTCTATTCCACCGTCCACACCGGGCTGCTTGACGAACTGGGAGCTGTGAGCGCCATTGGAGGAGTCTGCAACTCCGAATATATCAAATCGCAAAACATACGGCGTAGAATCGCGGCGGGAGCCGTAGCCGACTGTGGCAATAGCATGGCGCCGGACATGGAGAAGATTCTCCAGCTTCGTCCCGATGTAATCATGCTCTCGCCGTTTGAGAACAACGACAAGTATTCCAAAGTTGGGGAAATCGGCATTCCGATAATTGAATGCGCCGACTACATGGAGACATCACCGCTTGGCCGCGCCGAATGGGTTAAATTCTATGGACTGCTCACCGGAACCGAAGAAGCTGCCGAGAGTATGTTTGAAGAAGTTGAGAAAAACTATCTTAGTATGAAGGGCCTTGCATCTAAAGCCACCCGAATGCCGAAGGTTCTGCTCGACCAGAGATACGGACAGGTGTGGAATGTACCCGCCGGCATGTCGACTACCGGCATACTCATTCAAGACGCCGGAGGTGTCAATCCATTCGCCGAGATCCGACAGAGCGGGTCGGTGCCTCTGGCTCCGGAGAAAGTGCTCTCTATGGCGCACGACGCTGACGTATGGCTTGTAAGATTCAACCAGACCACCGACAAAAGTCTGAAGGAACTCGCCGACGACTCGCCCGTCAATTGTGAGTTCAAGGCTTTCAAGGAGGGGAACGTATATGGATGCAACACTCGCTATTCGAACTACTTTGAGGAGACTCCCTTCCATCCGGACCGCATACTTCACGACTACATCAGAATACTCCACCCCGAACTCACCGGCGACCGCACTCTTCATTATTTTCATCGCTTGAAATGACCGGGAAGAATCCCGAAAATCAAATCTTTTCAATTATCGACCACACCCCTCAAAAATGAAATCTGCCATGCGATTTATCTTGCTCACGCTGCTGCTTGTGGTGCTGTTTCTGCTTAACCTGTTTGTAGGATCTGTGGAAATCGCGCCGGGCGAGGTGCTCGACATACTCTTTTTCAGAGGTGACCCCGAAGGACCGATGCGGTTCATCGTGATGGGGAGCCGTCTGCCACAGGCTGTGACGGCACTTCTTGCAGGAGCGTCTCTGACAGTGGCGGGACTGATGCTGCAGACAGCGTTTCGCAATCCGCTCGCAGGGCCGTCTATACTCGGCATCACCTCGGGCGCAAGTCTCGGCGTGGCGTTTGTCATGCTTTTCCTGGGAGGGTCAGTATCGGCAGCCGGCTGGTCGGCAGGGGGATACATGGCGGTATTGGGAGGCGCGTTTGCCGGAAGCGTCGCTGTAATGGGGCTTCTCCTGCTTTTCTCTATGCTGCTGAAAAACGATCTCATGCTCCTTATCACCGGAATCATGGTAGGGTATCTTGCATCGTCGGTGATAACCCTTCTCAACTATCTCTCCACCGCCGAGGGAGTGCAGGGCTATATGTTGTGGGGGATGGGAAACTTCAACGGCGTGTCGCTCCGTCAGTTGCCGCTCTTCAGCATTGCCACGGGTGCCGGACTCGTGATGTCGGTGATGATGATAAAGCCTCTCAACGTGATACTGCTTGGAGAGAACTATGCACGAAACCTCGGTGTCAACATGCAGAAGACGCGCAACATGCTTCTTGTGGCTACCGGACTTCTGACCTCCATGGTGACCGCCTTCTGCGGCCCGATATCCTTCATAGGTCTTGCAGTGCCGCATATCTCGAGAATGATATTCCGGAAGGCAGACCACAAGGTGATCATCCCCGGCTGTATGCTGACAGGAGGCTGCACCGGACTTCTGTGCAACCTCCTGTGTGTGCTTCCCGCCGACATAGTGCTTCCGCTAAATGGCGTTACGCCGCTGATAGGCGTGCCGGTGGTGCTGTATGTAATTCTTAAGAAACGAGGAGCAAAAGGATGACAGAGGATTGTTACCCTCTACTGCTTACGCCTTAACAACAAGATTATTGTATGCCCGCTCGGCTTTTTCGCGTGCCGCATCCACTGATTCGGCTCTTGCGAGGATGACACCCATGCGGCGATGACCGTGAACTTCCGGTTTGCCGAAGATTCGCAGCTGTGTGCCGGGCTCGGAGAGAACCGCCTCAAGGTTGTCGAACTCCACGCAGTCGGTGTCTCCTTCCACCACGATTGCACGCGACGCCGAGGGACCATAGAAGTCGATGGCAGGCACCGGGAGTCCGAGAAGAGCGCGGGCGTGGAGCGCGAATTCCGACATATCCTGGGAGATCATGGTGACCATGCCCGTGTCGTGCGGACGCGGCGACACCTCGCTGAAGATTACCTCGTCGCCCTTTACAAACAGTTCTACTCCAAAGATACCGTATCCGCCGAGGGCGTCGGTGACCTTCTTTGCTATTTCCTTCGCCGATTCAATCGCCGCCTCGCTCATAGGCTGGGGCTGCCAGGAATAACGGTAGTCGCCGTTGACCTGGATGTGGCCTACCGGCTGACAGAACTCCGTGCCGCTTACGCTGCGCACTGTGAGGAGTGTTATCTCATAGTCGAAGTCTACGAAACCTTCCACAATGACACGCCCGGCGCCGGCGCGTCCGCCCTCCTGCGCCTCTTTCCATGCGGCGTCTATCTGCTCAGGACTTTTGATCACACTCTGGCCATGACCGGAACTGCTCATGATAGGCTTCACCACGCACGGGATACCTATTTCCTCGACAGCTTTGTCAAATTCTTCTCGTGTCGAGGCAAAAAGATAGCGCGAGGTGGTGATTCCAAGTTCTTCGTGGGCGAGGCGACGTATTCCCTCTCGGTTCATGGTTAGCCATGCTGCGCGGGCGGTGGGAGTTACGTTGAAGCCTTCATTCTCGAGTTCCACGAGAGTAGAGGTGGCTATCGCCTCTATCTCAGGAATTATGTGGTCGGGGCGCTCCAGTTCCACTATGCGCCGTAGCTCATCGCCGTCAAGCATATTGAAGACGTGGCTGCGGTGTGCCACCTGCATTGCCGGAGCGTTGGGATATTTGTCGCATGCCACGACCTCCACGCCGAGACGCTGGAGTTCGATTGCCACTTCCTTGCCGAGTTCGCCGCTTCCGAGGAGGAGTGCCTTGCGGCCTTTCGGGGTGTTGATGCTTCCTATTTTTGCCATAATTTCAATTTTTCTGCAAAATTAATAAAAATTTTTGAATTGGGCAGACAAGTCGGACTGGTCGGACCGGTCAGACAAGTCAGACAGGTCCGACAGGTCTGACTAAAAAAAAAGCGCTCCGGAGAGCGCTTTTTTAGGGGTTCATTGCCTTCAGTCGTCGTATGGACGGATGCTGATGGTGTATACAGCGGTTCCGAGTTCTGCACCGGCCGGAAGATCCTCTTCGGAGTCAACCACCACAATGGGCACCTCCATATAGCAGTGGCTCATCGTCTTGTCGACCTCAAGCACTGTCGCCTCAAGACCGAGACGGTTAGCGCCGTTTTCCACGAGCGGCATCTTTTCAAGCGAGATGTAGATGGGGAGCGGACTCCATGTGATGCTGGGGGCAGGGATGTAGTTCCAATAGAAATATACATTTGCCAAAGCGGCGTCTTTGTCGGAATTAGCGGCTCTTGTCACAATGTTTGAGATGCCGAAAGGCTTCGACTCCACGGCGTATATAACACCGTTTTTCGCTACGGCATTCTGAAACGTGAAGGTTACATTAACCTCGGGCAGATCGTCATCGTCGCTGCATCCGGTAAAGGTCAGCATCAACGGAAGGGCAAGAATTAGGGATAAGAGTAATTTCTTCATGATTATCTGAAATTAAATTATATTCTACAAAAAGATAACGCAGAATCAGGAGGAAAGTTCTTTTTATTGATTTGTGGGGATAGGAAAATTTTTATAATTTTGCGTCATGAAAAAGATTGTTTTGGTTTTTGCGCTGCTGACGATGGCGGCGTCATTCTCATTCGCGGCATCTCCATTGCAGACATTTCTCAGAAACCGGGCGGTTGACGAAGATGCCACGGCAGTTCTGATTCAGGACCTTGCGACCGGCAAGACATTAGTATCGCACAACGCCGGCAAGTCGCTTCTTCCTGCGTCAGTGATGAAGACAGTGACAATAGCGGCACTTCTGAGTGAAGAGGGCACCGACCGACGATTCCACACTCCGGTGTATCTCGACGGAAAAGTCAAGGGCGATGTGCTTGACGGCGACCTGGTGATAGTGGGTAGCGGTGATCCAACACTCGGAGCCGACTGCGAACCGGCATCCGCCGACATCTCGCAGGAGATACTGGAGGCTCTCCGCAAGCGAGGCATCAGCCGGATCACCGGAGAGATTCGCGTGGACACTTCTCTATACAAGGGTCCTGCATGTCCTCCATCCTGGGCTACGGCAGACCTGCTGGAGGCTTACGGCACAGGAAGCCATGCACTCAACTACCGCCGCAACGCCCGTGGCAGCCATGCTGTGACGAATCCGGAGACGGTATTTCTCGCGCATCTGAGCAATACGCTCCACAATGCCGGAATCGAGACCGGAGGGAGAGCCAAGGCAGGAAGCACAGGCGTCAGAGACAGCCGACACTCGGAATTACTGATTGACCACACAAGCGACAGATACGAGGAAGTGATGCGAAGCTGCATGATGCGAAGCGACAACCTCTTTGCCGAGAACATGCTGCGTGCATTCTCTCTCTGCAGGGGTAAGGAGGGGTCTACGTCGGCAGCAGCCAATGAAATGCAAAACTACTGGAAAGGCAAGGGGATGCCGTGCGACGGAGTAACCGTCATCGACGGGAGCGGCCTCTCACGCAGCAACCGAGTGACAGCCAACTTCATCAACAGCATACTGCGACACATGGGCGACAATGAGGCGTATGCCTCTTTCATGCCACTCGCCGGAGCTGAAGGAACACTGAAAAGCTTCCTGAAAGACACCCCCTTGGAAGCGTATGTGGCTATGAAGACCGGAAGCATGAAAGGCATACAGTGCTACGCCGGCTACATGCTTGACGAGAAATTCGCGCCCACTCACAGCATCGTAATTCTCATGAACGGGATAGGGAAAAGAAGCGAAGCCCAAAGAGCGGCGGAGGAGCTGCTGATGGAAACTTTTCAATAATGCTCAGGGGAGTTGTCGGACTTGTCTGACTGGTCGGACTGGTCGGACAAGTCTGACTGGTCGGACCGGTCTGACATCTGAGAGTCCGGGAGAGAGCGGCGGACAATGTAAAGGTCATAGTAGGAGAGGATGAGTGTGGTCAGCGGAAGTGCTATTATAAGTCCGAGGAAGCCGAGCAGCGACCCCCAGATTGACAGGGACAGCAGGATTACCGCCGGATTGAGTCCCATCGCCTTGCCCATTATCTTCGGTGTTAGGATGAAATCCTGAATGCACTGCACCACCACATATACCGCCATCGTCTCCCAGAACAATACCCAGAAATCTACAGTGCCGCCAATAGAACCGACAAGGCATAGGAACGCCGCTATCGGAAGGGACACAAGTTGAAGATAGGGAACCATGTTGAGCAGACCGATGAAAAGTCCGAAGATGACCGCCATCGGAAGCCCGATGATGAGAAACCCGATGGAAAAAAGAACGCCGACAGATGCCGCCACACAGAACTGTCCACGAAAATAGCGGTTGGCGGAAGTCTCGATATCCCTAAGTATCTGCATAACCTGCTCGCGCTGCCCATAAGGAATAAGGCGTCGGAACGACCGCGACATCTTGTCAAAGTCGAGCATGATGAACACTAAATATAGAAGCACCACCATCCAGCTGACAAGACCGATTATGAAACTTACCGACGAACCGATGAACGACCATGTCTTGCCGAGACTGTTTTTGATAAGCTCAGTCCACTGCTCACGGCTCAGAAGGCGTCCTATCTGCTCCAGATCTATGTTTTCACGAATAAATTCATGTATCTCGCGGGAAATATAGGGAATCTGAATCCGGTTTGAGGCATAGTCGCGTATCAGCGCCGTCATCGCAGCGCATTCATCCACGAGATAAGGCACAATCAGCCAACCTATTACACTGATAAGCACCACAGCCTCCACTATCGTGAGCATTACCGGGAAGAAACGCTTGCGACAATGAAGAATCTTCTTGTTGAGCCTCACCCATGGCTCAAGGATATAGGCGATAAGGAAAGCGACGAAAAACGGTAACAGCACCGGACTCAGAAGGTCGAGGACATATATCGCCGCCACAATGCCGCACACAGAGAAAAAGATGCGGACAACTCGGTCGAAGGTATAGGGACGTTTCATTTTTTATCTATTGGTTATTTCATTTTGTCGAATTGGGTTGGATCGCCTACTATCCAGAGGAGGTCGCCCGCCTGAAGCACAGTGGAGGGAGTGGGTTCGATAAACTCGGACTCGCCGCGCTGCACTGAGACCACCATGCAGAAATAGTCTTTCCTCAGGTCCGTCTCGTAAAGGGGACGGTCGATAATCGGAGAGTCTGGGGTGAGAAGGATGCATTTAAGCTCTATGTCGGGACGCCGCGCCAGCTCCTTTCGCTGCGGAGCGCTGTCGATGGCATCGTTGAGTCGTTTGATCTGGTCGTCGGTACCGATCACGCCGAGAGTATCGCCGGGGAAGAGACGCATCTCGCCGGTGGGAAGCGGAATGAAATCATCACCCCTTCGGATGCTCGACACGCTCACTCCGAACTCGCCGCGCAGGCCGGAATTCTTCAGACGGTCGCCCGCGAACCTACACTGTGGACGAATCTCAATATATGCCTGATGAAGATTGTTCACAAGATTCTTGTTGGCGCCGCTCCGCGTGTTCTCCCGGTTGTTGAGATTGTCGATGAATTTCTTCTCCATCTTACGGAAATAACGCATCAGTTTTGAGGATGCGAACACCACTATGAAGATAAAAGCAACCGAGCCGCCAATCCAGCCCACTTTCGCAGAGTAGCAGACTGTAAGGAAATAGACGATAAACAGGAGCGCGATAATATAGCGCACAATCCTCATCGCCAGAAACGGCACCTCATAGAACGAGGCTGTGGTATGCCTGCGCATGCTTGAGGAAGGTTTTATCGAAGAGAAAGAAAGCGCCGCGAGGAAAGGAGCCATCAGCGCCAGAGTGCACACGGTTGCCGCTACATGTCCGTAGGTCGGGGAGAAATATTCAAAGAGGGGGAAGAGGGAAGTGCGGCTGATCATAATGATGGCGATTAGTATCACAGAATAGAGTATGATGCGCCACACGTATTTGCCAAGGATATCACGCCAGAGACGGGAAGTCTCGTTGTTGTCCACCACCTGCGACGAATATCGGCTTATGAGGAAATCGAGGCTCTTCGGCAGATGCTTTGCCACAAACCTGTATGCGCCTCCCGACATCCTTATGAAATAAGGGGTGGTAAAGATAGTGATGACCGAGACCGACACTATGATTGGATAAAGCGAAGCGTCAAGAACCCCGAGCCCCATGCCGAGCGATGCAATGATAAACGAGAACTCGCCGATCTGCGTCAGCGAGAACCCGCTTTGAATCGCTACCTGCAGATTCTGTCCGGTAAGCAGCATTCCGAGAGTGCCGAACACTATCATTCCCACTATCACCACCGCCGCGAGCAGTAGAATCTCAGGTGCGTATGAAGCAATCACCGACGGCTGCACCATCATGCCCACCGAAATGAAAAACACCGCTCCGAAAAGGTCCTTCACGGAAGCCACTACCCTTTCCATACGTTCTGCAAACACAGTCCCCGCGAGAATGGAACCCATCACGAATGCTCCGAGCTCGAGAGAGAAACCGCACATCACCGACAGCGCCGCCATCGAGAAGCAAAGTCCCATCGACACCACAAGCAATGTCTCGGAATTGAGATAGGAGCCGACCCTCTCGAGAGCGGAAGGAAGCACATATACTCCCACCACAAACCAGATGATGAGGAAGAAAGCGAGTTTGGCGAAACTGAACATCAGTTCCCCTCCCTGCACGTTTCCAACGGCGATCGACGACAGAATCACGAGCATCAACACCGCGAAGAGGTCCTCGATAATCAGCACCGCGAGCACCAGCGAAGCGAACTTCTGCTGTTTCAGCCCCATGTCGGTGAAAGCCTTCAGGATGATGGTGGTAGACGACATCGAAATCATGCCGCCGAGGAAAAGACAGTTTATCGCGTCAAGGTCGAGCAAATACCCCACGCCAAACCCGGCGAATGTCATGCCGGTGATGATAATGAGCGCGGTGATGATCGCCGAAGCACCGGAATTCATCAGTTTTTTGAAAGAGAACTCCAGACCCAGCGAGAACATCAGCACCACGATTCCGAGGTCTGCCCAGACTTTTATATTGTCGAGATTTGTTATCGACGGGATGTATGAGAAATTGCGCGACGCGAGAAATCCCGCGAGGATATACCCAAGCACAACCGGCTGTTTCAGTTTTTTGAACACCAGTGTCGCGACAGCTGCAAGCACCAGAATCCATGCCAGGTCGATAATCAGTCCGTTGGTGTGGTCCTCCTCACTACCGTGACTCTCGCCTGCGGCATCGGGATTTAGTTCTGTGTAGATGGTCTGCTGAACGTCGGAGGTCGTCTCCTGAATCATCTGCGGAATCATATATCAATCTGGTTGGAAAATGTTATTGAATAAGTTGGACGCAGTTCGCCAAGCCGACGTATCACATGCATCATCCTTTTGGAAGACTTCACGAGCACCACAAGGTTCACCTCAGTCATGTCCTTCTCGTAGTTGAGTTCGAAATAGGAGGTGGAAAGCGTCACGCCCTCGCTGCGGAGGGCATCCACATATACATCGAGATTCTGAAGGATTCCCTTGGTTCGGATTGAGATTACCTTTGTTTCCTGTCCGATACGGATACGGTGCTCGAAGCGGTTGAAGCCCACCACCACGAGGAATATCAGGAGTGTACACACCAGTGAAGCGAAATACATTCCGACGCCGACCGCCATTCCGATGATGGCAGTTATCCAGATTCCCGCCGCTGTGGTAAGTCCCCTTACGGCACCCTTCTGCTGAATCATAGCGCCGCCTCCGAGGAAACCGATACCGGTGATCACCTGCGCCGCGATACGACCCGGGTCACCGTTTTTCAGCCCGAGGTATTCCTGCGGCACATAGATCGAAAGCAACATGGCGAGGCACGCGCCCATGGAAATAAGGGCGAAAGTGCGAATGCCTGCAATCTGTCCTTTATGCTTTCTTTCCGCGCCTACGAGAGAGCCGAGAATAAGCGCCAGCGAGAGACGGAATGTGGCGTTGACCCCATTCACATCGAGCGAAAACAACTGATTGAGAAAATCCTGAATCACGATTATGAGTTTTTTAGCCGTTGAACTGTTCGGGATAGATGACCATTAGGTTCTGGCCCGCGAAATTTTTTGACAGGAACTCGGGCATCTGCTCCAGTTCCGAACTATATGATATCGAGCCCTTTCGAGCCTCCACTATCACCAAAAGGTCCTCCACCCCAACCTCTCCTGAAAGGAGGATGAAATCGTCCCAGTCGGTCATCTCCTGATATATACGTCTTATGCCATAGCCGTCGCTGACTATGACATCCTCTATATATCTGGAGGTCTCTGAAGAAGCAAGGAAAATCGCCTTGCACGCGAGTTGCTGAGCGAGGTTTCCTATTCGCGCCACCCAGTCGTGGAAACCGGTCTCATACTGGGCGTTTTTCCCCGCCACCACCACAATCCGCCGTATAGTGGAGATGGGGATGAAGCAACGCGAGAGGATAACCATCTTGAGAGTGTTGCGAAGGAGTGTGTCGGTCATGGCTCCGAAAAACGAATCCACAATATTCGAACGCCTGTGGAAACCGATTACAATATCGGAAGCCTCCGTCTGCCTGATCATATTTGTTAGCCCCGACACCACATTGAGGTCGAAGCGCTCCTCCTCCACCACCTCCACTCCCATCTCCTGGGCAGCCTGGGCGGCTACTCGCAGAGAATAGCGGCCGCTGGTGAGACGTCGGCGGTCATCGGAATCGCGCACGAAGAGGGCGGTGACCGGCTCTGTGTTTTTCGGCGAGCGCATGAACACCGCAAGCCTCATGAGACCTTCCGCGGTGATGGGATTTGACACGGCCACAATCTGCCGTGCGAACTCCGGGTTTTCCACACCCGTCTGCTCCATTTCCATAGCGGTGAGGTCGATTCTCATCCTTATGGCGTTGTGCTCTGTGGCAACCGAAGCCACGAGGCAACATGCAAGAATCATCAGCACCGCGCCGTTCATGATGTCCTCATTGATGATGCCGTATTCATATCCGATCATAGTGGCGGCTACAGTAGCCGCAGCCTTTCCTGAGGTCAGGCCGAACATCATGCGGCGGTCAAAGAGCGAAAGACGCATGGTCTTCTGGGCTATCCACGCCGCCAGCCATTTGGAAGACACCGCCACTACAATCATCACCAGGGCTACCCACGCCACCTGCCAACTGCTGAAGACAACCCTGACGTTGATGAGCATGCCGACTCCGATGAGGAAATACGGGATAAAGATGGCGTTACCCACAAACTTTATGTGGTGCATGAGAGCAGAGCGCCCCGGGATAAGGCGATTCAGCACAAGACCCACGAAGAAAGCTCCGAGAATTGCCTCCAGCCCTATGAGGCGGGCAAGAAGTGCGCCTACGAACACCATCGCGAGAATGAAGATATACTGCTCCACTGCGCCGGAGAGTTTCCGGAACACAAACCGCGTGATCTTTGGAAACATAACGCCGACTGCCACGGCATATATCAGGGTGCGCACCAGAATCAGCACAAGATGCATGGGGTCAGGTTTTCCCGAAACCTGCATCTCCACCACCGCCGCCAGTGTAAGGAGCGACAGCAGCACTGCCACCACTGTGCCGCATACGGCAAGAACGGCTCCCTTGCTGTTTTGAAGCCCGAACTTGCTCACAACGGGATAGGATATCAGCGTATGGGAAGAGAACATCACGGCGAGGAGAAGACATGTGGTGAGGCCGGCGTCGAAAGCGAAGTATACGGCTGCTATGCCGATAACGGACGGCACGCCGAACGACAGGATGCCGAAAAGGATGCCATCCCTCAGATACTTCTTGAAATGATACATGTCGATCTCCACCGCGGCGAGAAACATCAGATACAGTATGCCGACCTGGCCGAAGATGCGAAATGAATCGTCGCGCTGCAGAAGATTGAATCCGAAAGGACCAACCGCCACACCCGCCAGAATCAGTCCCACCACATCAGGGATTCTCAGGCGCCGGAACACCACCGGGGCCGCGAGAATCAGAAGGAGCACAAGAGTGAATATCACCACCGGCTCGCTGAAGGGGAGGCTGAAAATATCTTTCAAAATCCAAACACTGTGTTAGCATTGCTGGAAGTCGCGATGTCCACCTCCGAGGAGGAGACACCGAGAATCCCGGCTATTTTATCATTAATAAAAGTGACATACGAACTCTCGTTGCGCCGTCCGCGCATTGGCACCGGGGCAAGGAAAGGAGAATCAGTCTCGAGCAGCAGTCTCTGCATTCCTATCTCCCTGACGGCGTCGGGCAGGGACCCGGCGTTTTTGAAGGTCACCACGCCGTTGATGCCGAAATAGGGGTCGCAGATGCTCCGGATGCGCCTGACATCTTCGGGTGAGCCTGTAAAACTGTGAAACACAAGAGTCGAGAGTTTTCCGTCGGGAGAAGCCTCACGTGCCGTCTCAATGCATTCGAGACACTCATCCAGAGCCTGACGGCAATGAATGATTACCGGCAGGTCAAGGTCTCTCGCCATCAACAGCTGCGCCACAAACGCTTTTTTCTGGAGGTCAAGGTTGTCTCGCGACCAATAGAGATCCATTCCGACCTCTCCCACCGCCACCGGCGACAGCGGCAATAGTGCGTCGGCGATAGCGCGCAGTTCCTCTTCCCAGTCCTCCCCCACTTCCGTTGGATGCAGCCCGAAAGCCACCGCCACTTTACCGCTTCTGCGCGTATGCAGGTCAATGATCGGAGCCACAGACTCCCGGTCGACAGCAGGGAGCACCATCATCGAGACACCCGCCTCCACAGCACGGTCTACAGCGAGGGCGGCCCCTTCGGGACCGTCCTCGAGAAACTCGTCCATATAGAGATGGGTATGGGTGTCGATCATTTCGTGCGTCCTATGAGTTTTTCGATAAGACTTCTGAAAGCGTCGCGACGGTCGTCGGGAAGCGCTGTAGCCTTCACCGCGGCAAGAGCCTTGCTGCTGTATGCCGCCACTTCGGCGCGGCACACCGCCGGCATATCGAGGGTCTCGTAGATGCGGGTCACCGTCTTCACCTTCGTGGGACCTGCCTGCATCTTCATCGCAACCCTCAGGGCGTCGGCTCCGGCGGATGCCTCTGAGAGCGCCTTCACTGTGAGGAATGTCTTCTTATTGTTGTTGATGTCGCCTCCGATCGGTTTTCCAAAGGTGTCGGCATTTCCGAAGGTATCGAGATAATCGTCCTCGATCTGGAACGCCACGCCGAGCATCATTCCGAACTCATACATCAGGTCTGCGTCTTCCGCGGAAGCTCCGCCTATGATCGCGCCTATCTTCGCGGAGCCACCGAGGAGAGCTCCGGTCTTTCCCTTTATCATGTCGAGATATTCACCCAGGGGCACTTCCTCACGGTTTTCGAAATCCATGTCGAGACGCTGCCCCTCATATACTCTGAGGGCTTGGGAGTTGAACGTGTCGAGCACCGGGCGCAGTATGTTATCGTCAACATTCGCCACAAGTTGTGTGGCGAGAGTCAGCATAGTGTCGCCAGACAGGATGGCGGTATTGGCGTCCCACTTGGCATGAACAGTAGGTCTGCCGCGACGGAGGTCGGAATTGTCCATCACGTCATCGTGAAGGAGTGTGAAATTATGAAACATCTCAATGCCTGCCGCAGCGTCGAGAGCCTTCTCGGCGCAACCGCCAAAAGCATCCGCCGCCATTAAGACCAACGTCGGGCGCAGACGTTTGCCGCCTGCCTGCATTCCGTATGTGACGGGAGCATAGAGGTTGTCAAGGCTGCCTGAGGGGAGGGAAAGGGAGCGTATTCTTGCCTCGGCTATCGAGCTGTATTCAGATATTCTTTTCATTTTTCTTATGAATGGTATAATAATTCTTATGAAGGTGATTTATAAGTCTTATGAAGGTGATTTATAAGTCTTGTTAGTCTTATTGGTCTAATAATATACTGATTATTTATTAGTTGAGGAGCGAATCTGCCGGAATCGAGGGGTCTTGAGCCGTGATGGTATCCGACTGGATTTCCGGAACCTGGACAGACTTGTTTCTTGAGTAGTATTCCTGCACGGCAGGCTCGTCGTAGGTCAGGAAAGATGAGTAGATCTCCTCGGGCATGTCGGAATTGCGGTCATAGCGCAATACTGTTCTGAAACCGATCAGGAATCTGGCATATACATCCGGATTGTCGGCGCAAGACTTCTTGAGCGCCTTCAGTTCCTCCTTCACCTGCGCCACACTCATTTTCTTCACCCGAATCTGGTTCATATACTCAAGCCCGAGGGTAAGTCCGAGACCCTGCGGATCCTCTGCCCCCACGAGAGCGCGGAGACGCATCTTGTCGTAGAGCGGGAGTTCCTCCGCCAGTCTGTCAAATTCCCAGCTGAAAGTCTGGAGCGCGGTATCGGTATAGTTCTCATACGCCTGCAGGGTGGCGTTGTTGAGAGTGTCGATGGTGACTCCCTGCACTCTGCCGAGAGAAGCATAGATGATGAATCTTGCCACCGAGTCAGCACTTGCGTGCTGCATCATGTAAGCCACCTTTCCGGCATCGGAAAGAGAATTGAAATCATCCGGGAAACCGTTGCCGGAGCCTCCCCGTCCGGAGCAGGCAGGCATAAGAAACAGCAAAATAGCCGTCAAGGCGGATAAGAAATTCTTCATAGCGTTCTAAACTTACCGGGAACGACGCGACATGCGGCGAGCCCTTGATATTCCATACAAAATTAACAAAAAAAATCCGAGTTTGTCTAATAAATAGGGAATAAATTTGGAGAATAATAAAAAAAGTCTTAAATTTGCATCACCAAACTGAAGGCCGGATAAAGGCTGCGGTAGCACACGCGATAGTAGCTCAGTTGGTAGAGCATCAGCTTCCCAAGCTGAGGGTCGCGGGTTCGAGCCCCGTCTATCGCTCAGAAAATGACATTTAATCTATGACAAATGCAAAGTCTACACCCGTATTGCTGATTACGGGCTATCTGGGCAGCGGGAAGACGACCCTGCTCAACAAAATCCTCAACAACAGAAAAGGCATTAGATTCGCAGTGATAGTAAACGACATCGGTGAAGTCAACATCGATGCCGACCTCATCGCGCGCGACGGTATAGTTGGAGCTAACGACGACTCTCTTGTCGCGCTCCAGAACGGTTGCATCTGCTGCACGCTGCAGATGGATCTCGTCAACCAGATAACCGACCTTATGGAAGGCGACCGCTTCGACTATATAGCGATTGAGGCAAGCGGCATCTGCGAGCCGGAGCCGATAGCGCAGACCATATGCTCCATACCGTCGATGGGACCTGTGGCTGTTCGCCACGGCATACCCCGGCTGGACTGCATAGTGACGGTTGTGGACGCGCTCAGGCTGAGCAGCGAGTTCGGATCCGGCAAGACTCTGACGCTCCGCGAATATGGTGAGGAAGATCTCGAGAATCTCGTGGTGCAGCAGATTGAGTTCTGCAACATCGTGCTCCTCAACAAAATATCGGAGGTGTCAAAAGAAGACGCCGACCTTATACGCGCGTCAGTGAAGGCGATACAGCCTCAGGCTAAAATCATCGAATGCGACTACTGCGACATCGACTTTGACGAGATACTCAACACCGGGATGTTTGACTTCAACAAGGTCGCCACGTCTGCCACCTGGATTAAGGAGATTGAAAAACCTATCGACGAGATTGAAAAGGAGGAGGAGGATAATCATGAGAATCATGAGCATCATGACCATGAGCATGAGGAGCATGAGCATCACAGCCATCACCACCACGAGCATGAAGAGCATGACGAGCATGAGCATCACTGCCATCATCACCACCATCATCATGACGGCGAGGGAGAGGCTGAAGAATACGGCATCTCGACATTCGTGTACTATAGGCGCCGACCCTTCGACCTCAACAAATTCGATTATTTCTGCTCGCGCCAATGGCCGAAGAGCGTGATACGCTGCAAAGGAATCTGCTATTTCAGCGAGAATCCCGACATGAGCTATCTCTTTGAGCAGGCTGGGATACAGAAGAAGCTCACCGAATGCGGCCAGTGGTATGCCACAGCCCCTGAAGAGGAACTGCAGGAATTCTTCGAGAAAGAACCGGGACTCAGGAGAGACTGGGACGAAGAATACGGCGACAGAATGGAGAAGCTGGTGTTTATCGGGAGAAACATGGACCGGAAGGCGATATGCGAAGCTTTGGACAAAACACTGGCTTGAATTGAGAATTCTTTCCCGGCAGGAAGTCGGACTGGTCGGACTGGTCGGACTTCCTTCGGGCAGCCAAATTCAAAATAAAGAAGGACTCGCAAGGCGAGTCCTTCTTTATTTTGGTCAGATGAATTTGCGGATGGTATGAAGGAGGAGTTCGTTGTCGATGGGCTTGGGGACGAAGGCATTGAAGCCGCGCTTACGAATCTTTTCCTTGTCGTCGGGCTGCGCGTATGCAGTAACCGCAATTACCGGCACGGTCTTAGATAGCATCCTTATCTCGGCGGTGGCCTCATAACCGTTCTTGATCGGAATACCGATATCCATCAGCACGAGGTCCGGAGTCTCCTTCGCAAAGAGGCGTATAGCCTCCTCGCCGTCCCATGCGTGCACAAGGTCATATCTGCCGTCGAACAGCGCCACATAAAGCTCATAATTGCTGGCATTGTCTTCCACCACGAGGAGTTTCTTGCGTTCCTGCTTATATGAGGGCATGGCTTTATCCTGAGCAGACTCCTTGTCGACAATATTGTCATCGGTGGTTCCGCTCTTCATCTTATTCTTGCGAAGTTTTTCCACTCGCTCGAAATCATCAGACTCCAGATCGCTTCCATCCGGATGCTTTTCAAGCACATTAGGGATAGTGAACCAGAATGTAGAGCCCTTGCCGCGTCCGGGAGACTCTGCCTTGATTGTGCCTCCGAGCTTCTCAACCACCGCCTTGCTTATGGAAAGCCCGAGTCCGGTGCCCTGCACGAAGGAGTTGAGTTTAATAAACCTGTTGAAGAGCGAGCTCATATCCGAAGCGGCGATGCCGAGACCAGTGTCCTTCACAAAGAACTTAATCATGTTGCCCTCGGGTCTGTAGCCAACAGTTATCGAGCCTCTTTGGGTAAACTTGATGGCATTCGTAATCAGGTTGTCGAGAATCTGGGTAAGCCTGTAGGAATCGGAAGTCACGAGACACTCCTTCATTCCGAGGTCCACCACAAGTCGCACGTCAGGATGGTCCGTCATATCAAAACCGGAGCAGATGATATTGATAAGTTTATTGACATCCACAGTGTTCATATTAAACACCAGTTTGTCAGACTCTGCCTTTGAAATATCGAGGATATCGCCGATCAGTTTGAGCAGCAGCTGGTTGTTGGTCTCGATGATATTGATGAACTTCTTCTTCTTCGCTATATCCTCGGTCTTGCACAGGAGACCTGAGAAACCGACGATGGCGTTTAGAGGAGTACGGATCTCATGGCTCATGTTGGCGAGGAACACCGACTTCATGTTGTCAGCCTCTACCGCCTTGTTTGCCGCCTCACGCAAAGCCTGCTCCACCTTCATCTTGTCGCTGACATCAATCACGAAGATGTCTACCACAAGACGGGAATCAGTGGATTCAGCCTCCGGGCTAAGTATGAACTCGATATAAGCCTGACCATCGGGAGTCGGGAATATAGAACTCTTGCTGCAGGAGGTAGCGACCATGGAGTCGGCGATTTCCTGCCAGTATTCATCGCTTTTTGTCGTCTTTATCGACTTGAGGTCATGCACTTCGTTGAGCTCCATGAATGTCTTGTTGCGTCTGCCGTAGCGCACTCCCTTCACCTTGCCCTCGGATGAAAGATCCACAATCGCCTGTACATACCCGATGGGCATCGACGACACCAGCTTGTCGTAAGCCCGGCTGATCTGAGCCCTTCTCTTCACCTGAATCACATAGACCACGAGGAATATGATCAATAGCAGCAGGACGCCGCCGGCAATATATACATATCTGCCATAATTCTCCCAGAAAGTCTTGGGTTTGTTGAGGAAAAGCGTGTTTTTGGGGCAACGGAATTCCTCGATACCGAACGACTCCATTCTCTCATAGTCAATAATCGGCATAGACACCGACGGCTCTCGGAAAGGAACATCCCTCATCTCCTTGCCCGAGATAAGGTCAGACAGGGCTGCAAGCACATCCTTCTCCGTCTCCTCGACTGAATTGAAATAACCGCCGAGAATGCCGTAAGGGAAATACGAATACCGCAGACCGAACACCGGGCGGTGCGCGCCGTCGATAAGGTAAGAGTCACCGGAACGCATCAGAGGATATCCGTTGGCACCCGGAGATACATAATACCAGGTGGAGAGCAGCAACCCGACGTTGAAGTCAAGATTGTTGAGATACGGCTGCATCGACGTCTTGTCACTTGCGACAAGCCATTCATACTTGATGTCGGGGTATTTCAATTTCAGATACTCGCGGAGCATGTGGCTGAGGTGACGGTTATCATAAAGGGGGTCTGACATGAAGACGAGTTTCTTCATGTCGGGAAACATCTGAATCATCATGTCCACCGTCTCACGATCCTTATTGGGAGTCCTGACAAACGAGAAATTATATTCCGGCCGCAGGTCCTCAAGAGGCTTCAGAATAGGGGGAATCACGGTGTCGGACGCATTAAGGTCTGTGAAATAGTAGTCGAGGGGACCATACTTGTTGTTTTTGGCAATCAGAAGCATCGGGATGTCGCCCCATTCCTTCTTGATTCTCTCCCTGAGAGTGAAGGCGAAATTACCGATCAGCACCACATAATCGGGTTTGTTGTCGCTCAGTTTGCTGAAGACGCCATCCTGCAGACGGTTGAAGCACTCTTCATCGTAGATGATAATATTGTTGAGATGAGTGACGCTCGCCGTATTGAAATCCTTACGGTTGGAAATCACCTGTGAGATCAATGAAATATACTTTCTTGGCCAGGGGGCAGCCTCATTATACGCGCTGATGATTGCGAGCTGCTTTTTCGGGACATCGGCACGCTCCTGAGAGAATGCGACAATCGGGAAAAGCAACAGCATAATGCAGACTGCTAAAAATCTTCCTTTCATATTTTGAGTTGTCGGTTGTCAGTAATTGAATGATTGTGGCAACGCTACTCGGAGCCCGAGCCGATGCCGGCATCGCGGAGAACGTATTTTATCTCCTCGTTGAGACGGTTGAGGTTGATGGGTTTTGAGACATACCCGTTGAAACCGCTCTCGAGCATACGCTCCTTGTCAGTAGCGAAGGCGTATGCGGTCACTGCGATGATAGGCACTGAAGGGTTGATGCGCTTTATCTCGTTGGTAGCCTCATATCCGTCCATCTTGGGCATGTTGATATCCATGAGGATGAGGTCAGGCTTGATTTCATTGTAGAGGTCCACAGCCTCCTCACCGTTCCATGCATGGATGAGCTCGTATTTGCCTGAGAGCATATTCTCATAGAGCAAATAGTTGCTCTCATTGTCTTCCGCTATCAACATCTTCATTTTCTTGGACTCCGGCTGACGCCGGTGGTCAGAGTCCGTGTCGGGAGCCGCCGCGGGTGCCGCATGCTGCTCGGCATGGGGAGCCTGCGGATGCTGCGCGGGTTTTCTTGCGGGAGCATGACGTGGCTGTGCCTTAGAAGAACTGTCGGGTTGACCGTATTGCTGCTGCGGATAGCCCGGCTGACCGTAGGGCTGCTGAGGATAACCCGGCTGGCCGTATGGCTGTTGCGGATAACCCGGCTGACCGTAGGGCTGCTGGGGATAACCCGGCTGACCGTAAGGCTGCTGGGGATAGCCCGGCTGACCGTAGGGCTGCTGGGGATAACCCGGCTGACCATACTGTTGCTGGGGATAGCCCGGCTGACCGTAGGGCTGCTGCGGATAACCCGGCTGACCGTATGGTTGCTGCGGGTATCCCGGCTGACCATAGGGCTGTTGCGGATAGCCCGGCTGACCATAGGGCTGCTGCGGGTAGCCCGGCTGACCGTAAGGCTGCTGGGGATAGCCCGGCTGACCATAAGGCTGCTGGGGATAACCCGGCTGACCGTATGGCTGCTGAGGATATCCAGGCTGGCCGTATGGCTGTTGCTGAGGATAATCCTGCTGTGGGTATTGAGACTGCTGACCATCAAGGTTCATCTGACTCGGATCATTCTGGGGTTGTGACTGCTGCTGTTGCATATCTTCGCTGTTTAAATCTATATTATCTACTGTATTAACTGTCAACTCTATTTCTTCGTCCTGCATCACGTCATATTCGGCAGGCGCATCGGCATACTCTTCCTGAGTATCTTCCACCGGCATTTCGCCCGGTTCCGTATACTCCTCATACTGCGTTTCTTCATCATACGAGAAGGAATCGTCTTCCGACTGCAGCACGGGCTGTCCAAAGTCCGGGATATCCATATCCTCGGGGATATTCACCACGAAAGACTCCGTGGAGTAGATGCGGCGCTTGTCTTCCGACGGAGCCTGAGACCTGCGGAAAGGTATCTCGCACCAGAATGTGGAGCCGTGTCCCTCGCCGTCGGAGCTGACGCCGATAGACCCTCCGAGATATTCCACGATTGCCTTGCAGATCGCGAGACCGAGACCTGTGCCGTTGATGAAGCTGTTGAGCTTGACAAAACGCTGGAACACCTTCTTCTGGTTTTCCTCCGAGATGCCTGCGCCGGTGTCGGTGCAATAGAAGTACAGGCGGTCGCCGCGCACTTCGTATCCGAACGACACACTACCCTGCTTGGTAAACTTCGAGGCGTTGGTAAGGAAGTTTATGATGACCTGCGAGAGTCTGTTCGGGTCTGTCTCGAGCCAGCATTCCTCGGCGCCAAAAGTGCATATCAGGTCCACGCCCGGCTGCACACGGTCCTTTACCGACTCGCCGATGTTGACAAGCATGGCGTTGACATCGGTGGGACACATGTTGAACTCCATTGTGCCTGCCTCCGTCTTTGAAAGGTCGAGGATGTCGCTGATGATCTGCAGAAGCATATCGTTGTTAGCCTCGATAATCTTTATAAACTTGTCTTTCTGCTTCTTGTCTTCAGTCTGGGCAAGCATGTTGGAGAAACCTACGATGGCGTTGAGCGGCGTACGGATCTCGTGGCTCATATTGGCGAGGAACGCAGACTTCAGCCTGTCTGCCTCCTTGGCTGCCTCGCGCGCCTCGACGAGTTTACGCACCTGCTCCTTGCGCTCGGTGATTCTTGCCATGGAGCCGATAAGCACTTCGGGATCGCCGGTGACGCCATATCTCTCCACGCTCGCGTTCACCTCCACCCATTCCACGCCGTCGGCGCTATCCGACTCATCGGAGATGGCGCCACATGGATTCATACGGAATTCTATCTGCACATACTGGTTGGTGCCGTCGATGATGGAACGCATCGCCTCCGTGACCTTGTCGAGGTCGTCGGGATGCACCATCCGCTCGACTTCCTCTTCAGTCACCTCTCTGTCGCCGTTGACAGAGGCTTCCGATGAGTGGCAGATTTTCTTGAGGGTGTCGTTGTCCTTTACCTTCAGCATCTTGGTCTGCAGATTCCAGTGCCAGGGCACAATCTGGGCGAGGTCGAGAGTCATGTCGAGCATCGCCGAGGTATACTGCAGTTCCTGTTGCGACTTGATTCGCTGCGTGATATTGAAGCAGAAAATCTCAATGGCGTCGGCGTCGAAGCCCTTGTGGATGTTTACCTCGTAATAAGAGTCTGTCTTTTCGAAATGCTCGGTATAGACTGATGCGTTGCCGTCGTCGGTGAGACGTCCCACAGCCTTGAGAAGTTCCGAATCATTGAACAGCGGCTCGCACCTGCACTCGCCGGCATGCATTTCCCAGAGCTCTATCGCCTTCTGGTTGCCGGGAGTGGTGTCCACCTCCACCGGAGTGCCGTCGTCGTCATATTTGACCTTGCCGATGAAATAGTTGACCGGCAGATGATTGATCTTGATCTGGTGCCGCTTCATGAAGAGGTCTGTCTTTCCCTTGAAGAGCACGTAATACATTATCAGCTGAACGATAGTGATGAGCACAAGGAGCACCACCGAGAACGCGAGCGGATACTCCTCGATTAGCGAGCCCTTCTTGTCCTTGAACACGGTGTTGGCAGGCACCTTGGCATCCTTGAGACCTTTTTTCTCAAGCTGTGGATAATCCACACACGGGCCTCCGCTCGCGGTGCCGTCATCGAGAGGTATCTTCCTCAAGTCATCACCCTTCATCATGTGGTCTATCACCTGCTTGCTCCTGTTGAGTATCTTCTGGCGGAAAGGCAGGACACCGCCGATCACTCCCGCCTTGTAGTAGTTTTCCTTCAGAGTGAAGACCGGCTGCGGCGACTTGTCGATAAGAGTCACATTGCCTGCGGAGAACACCGGATGGCCGGTGGCGTCAATTTCGGTGTGCGACCAGTTGCCAAGCAGCAAGCCGACGGAAAGATCCCTGCGTGCAAGGAGTTTCTTGAACTTATCGCTACTGCTTCCTGCCGAATTGATCCATTCGAAAGCGATTTTGGGATATCTTTGCTTCATGTATTTCGCCAGACTGTCTCTGAGCTCGATGCTGCGCGACCCGGGATTTGACGCGAAATAGAGCTTTTTGATCTGAGGCTGCATCATCATCATCATGTCCACAGTCTCGCGGTAATGGTCGGGAATCCTGACGAAAGTCATGTTGTAGCGGTCGCGGATGTCCTTCAGGTTCACCGCCGGAGCATCCGTGACGTCCACTCCTGCATATTCATACTCCCGGGGAAGCACATTGTCGCTTCCGGCTATATACAGCATCGGAACATCGTTCCACCTCTTGGCAATCTCCTCGCGGGCGGCGAATGCGGGGCGCCCTATGATGATGACACCTGTCGGGGGATTGTTTTTGAAATAGTCGAGACTCGTCCTGACAGTCGCGTCGAAAGTGGAGTCGTTTCTGATGAAGTCACTGTTGAGGTGCTTCACATGGCATGCCGCGCCCTTTACATTCACGATGTAATACACCAGGCCGTTGATGTATTCCTGCATCCAGGGAGAGCTCTCGTCGTAGGAATTGAGAATAACGATGTTGTCTTTTGGTATGTCCGCCGCCACGGTGGGCTGCTGGGCATAGGCTCCGAAGGCAAAGACGGCGAGCAGAGCGATGCCGGTTGCCCTCAGGAACTGTTTTAGGAGTGGCGTGAAGAGTTTCATATATCAGGAATTTAAGTTTCTAAAAGCGACTACATGTTCTCAACCCGGGCGATGTCGGAGGTTTTCTTGGGATTCCACTTGTCCTTGTATGAAGTACGGAAGAAGAGTTCCTCGGTATGACCGATGAGCCGGACTATCCGCATGAAGTATCCCATATAGAAGGTATAGAGGAGCAGGAACGCCCCGAGATGCCTTTCCTCGCGACTGCGCTCCGAGATGCACTGCATCACCACAAACGCGCATATCGAGAAGGCGGACCGCAGGATGAAGCCTACGATCAGAATTTCCACAAGGCGGTCGGTGTTGGACAGCACGAGCTGGAACATATAGAAGAGCCAGACATAGTTGAACGCACAGTCAAACAGTATGTTGTCAAGGTTTGAAATCATGTTTGAGAAAGAGAAGTTGCGGTTGCTCCAGAGGATGTCGCGGTGTTTTCTTACGCGGAAGCGAATCAGGGACTTCGACCATCTCTTGCGCTGCTTGAAGAGCGCCGACCACTTTTCAGGCACGTTGGTCATGCAGATGGCGTCTTCGGCAAACCATACCTTGTGGCCCGCCTTTCTGATTTTCTGAGTGATGTCGCCGTCAAGTCCCGGACCGATGTCCCACGCCCCCACCTCGCGCAGCGTCTCCGACTCGAATGCTCCGAATGCTCCGGAGATGATGTGGTAGATGCCGAGACGGCTCGTCACCATACGTCCTACCTGGATGGAGCGCAGATACTCGAGCGCCTGCATCGACGTGCAGAGAGTGCTGTCTGAATTTCGCACCTTAACGCATCCGCCCACCGCCTTGATGCGGCGGTCGATATAGAACGGAAGGAGCACCCGCTCTATGGCGTTGCGGTCGAGAGAGCTGTCGCAGTCGAGATGCACTATATACTTGCCGGTGGCGTGGGTTACGCCGCAGTTGGCGGCGCTCGCCTTTCCGCCGCGCTCCACCATCCTGAAATACTTGTGGATATATCCGCGCTTAAGAAGGTCGCGGCAAATCTGGGGTGTGGTGTCGTCGCTGCCGTCGTCGACAATAATTATCTCGTAGTTCTGATAGGTCTGCTCGCTGAGGGAGGTCACGAGCTTGTAAATCTGCTGACCCTCGTTCTTGCCCGGGGCAAGGATGGTGACGAGTGGTTTTTCGAGATACAGCTGATAGCGCGCCGCCTCGCGCTGCTTACGCCGCTTGTTGAAGGTGGCGCCATGGTATATCGCCACTATGAAGTCGGTGGCGTAGTATCTGGGAAACTCAATGAAGAGAAGGAACCAGAACGTTGCAAGCATTCCGGTGCCGAAGAAATTGACCGACAGCACCTGGAGTATGGCGTCTATGAATTCGAAGATGTAATACAGCATGGCGGTATGGATTTATTGTCTTCTGTCTTCAAGACGTTCAATGAATGTGTCCACATCGTCGCCACGTGAGAATGTATAGTTTCCCACGAGCTCGAACTGGAAGCCCTTGTGGAGCTTCTTGTAGTCCTCAAACTGCTCGGCGAGCTCATATTCCATCTGCGACTGTGCCGGGGCGATATCGCCGGGGCTCACCCTGCGCAGGAAGTAGAAATAGTTGCCCCAGAGTGTGCTCTTATAGTTGAAGAAGCGGCTCATTGCCTGCACGATGGGCGGCACGGCATAGACCGACTCGAACTCATCGGCGGTCGGGTCGAAGACGTAGAAACGCCCAACTATCACCACGTCTTCCGTATCCTCGTCGGCATCGGCAAACATACGGAGATAGTCGAGAAAATCGCGCATCGAGGAATAGCCGTAGAAACCTACCTGGCTCACCACGAGCTTATAGTCGGTGGAGGCAAATGCCCTGATACCCTCGGGGGTGAACTCATACTCCTCGATGTCGACCTCCTTCAGCTGGTCGGTGGTGTGGGTCTTACGACACGACGTGCAGTAGACGTTCATGTTGGGATACATGAACGAGTTGCCGCACTCCTTGCAGGTGTAGACCGACGACGGCTTGTCGTAGTCGACACCGATGTGTCTCAGGAAGTGCTTGCATTTCGGACACCGCAGCTCGTCGTCCCACTGGTATGCAGACTCCGGCGACACGTTGGCGCATCGGAAATGGTGTATAACCGCCTCCTCGTGAAGGTTGGAGCTGTCACATTTCGGGCACCGCTCGAGAAACAGCAGGTGGCTTCTGGAGCACGACGGGCATACATATATCTTATGGATGAATCGTGTCCTCTTTATGTATCCGAGTTTCAGCAGATGATTGTGGAAGAAATGCCTTTCCTGCATCTGCATATACTCCTGGTTTTCGTTCCAGATGGTGTTGAAATACACCGCCATGTATCCGGAGCTGAGGCCCGGTGTAGGCTCTGAGGAGAAAGTAAACTGCCTTCTGGATATGGCATATCGGCAGAGACGGAAGATTTCCTCGGCATGGGTCACCACCGGCGTGGTGCCGAGCAGGAAGTTCAGACTCCGCATATTGTTGTATATCTCCTCGATTCCCTGCGCCATGGCGTGGTCGAGAGGGTGCGTGGCATAACCGTCTACCGTCACTTCCGCCTTGCCGAGCCAACCCTTAAACCGCTCTGTGACATAACACGGCTTATAGCGGCATTTCTCCGACCATAGGGGTGATGCATATCGGATGGCGAGCATATTGCGGTCCATGATAGGAGACATGACATTGATGTAGACAGCGTCGAAATCCTCGAACTGAATCTCGGGGGTCAGGTCGACATCTATAAGGTAGTTGATCACCAGAATACGACGCCGATTATGGTTTGAGACAATTGTATATCTTTGATCCTGGATGTTCATTACTTTTTATCTTTTTGATGGTCAAGCACCCATGCGTCCCTGAAGTCGGAATGATTCTTCCTGAGGGTGGATGCAAGTTTTTCAATCTCCTCCTTAGAATCGGAGGAAGCCGCGATGACGAAAAATCTCTCGCCTCGTTTTTCTACAGAGGCATTCTTCATTCCGGATGCTTTGAGCCTGTCGCGGAGTGAGCTCGCCGAGGCGTCGGAGGAAAGGACTGCGCACACCACTCCATAGCGTCCGGAGACGGCTCCTGCGGCAACGGGAGCGGTATTTTTCCGGTTTTCCTGCGCTGCTGCAGGCTTTTGGGCTGCAGAAGGCTGTGCCTTTACCGGTTTCTGTTCCGGCTGTGCCTTTGCCGGTTTCTGTTCCGGCTGAGCTGTGGCAGGTTTGGCAGGATCGGGAGAGGCAACCGAGCGGGCATCGAAGTCGCTTCCGGAGTCGTCATACGACTCGCCGTCGACCGAGATATTCCCATCATTCTTGAGGATAAGGCCTTTGCCCACCTCATACTGCATCACGCGGTGCACTTCCGGTTCATCCTCCCATGGGAAAAGGTTTCTTATCTTGACCTTCACGGGAAGTCCGGCGGTGGCGCTCCAGAAGGGTATCACCTGTCCCTCGTCGATTGAAAGGATGGCTATGAGCGCCTTGTTGGCTCGCGCGAAGTAACTTCTGAGGTTTTCCGGAATGTCTTCCGACCTCACGCCGTTCATCACCACATGTGCTGCGAAGTTCAGGTCGTCGTTGACATATACCTTCGCCGGCATGTTGTCCTTAATCCTGTTGGTCAGGTTCACGGGCACATACGCCACCACCTGGAGGTTGTTGTCCTTAAGGTCAAGGTGCTGCATATCGATGATATCCTCTTTCTCGAAGAAAATCATTCCGATAGGAGCCTGGACATTCGTAATGAAACCGTCCTTGTTTGAAATATTGTATCTTATTTCGTAGGCGTCGCTCTTGGAATAGGGGTTCTCGTAGATCTGCGATCCACCCTTGCGGGCGCGGTTGGTGCCCCGCGTGCCGTATTCCGTTTCATGCTCGAGCTTAGCCATCAGAGCCAGCTGCGCGCGCAGCGAGTTCAGTTCGGCGAGCGCCTCCTTCAGCTCGCGCTCGAGGTCGAGTTTGTGGGAGTTGTCGGAGAGGCCAAACGAAATGTTGTGCGACTCCACGGCTATCTGTTTCCGCAGTTCGGCGATCTTCACCTCGAGCACTGCGATTCTCTGGCGCAGGTTGCTCGCCTGCAGCTTGAGGTTCCGGCTTTGTGAGAGCATGGAGGGCTCGTCGTTGGGATTGACCTCGAGGATAAGCCAGTCGAGCACATAGTAGGAATAGAGAGTGTCGCCCACATGGACCACATCACCCGGCTTCACATACACGCTGTCGAGATAAATGTCGTATGGCGCGCGCACCTTGTTGATGTCGATGTGTATATATGCGTCATATTCGGTGTAGAACGACTTGTCGATAGCATACATCACGCCGAGCGTCAGAATCACGAAGATAATGATGCCGGCTATTATCTGCTGTCTGTTTACCTTCTTCTTGCGACGCCGCAAGACTGCCTCTATATTGTCCTTTTCGTCGAGGGAACGATAAGTGAAGTTTCTCATTGCGACTGATCTGAAAAGTATTCAACACTACAGAAATCGCCCACATCCTCTCCGGTTAGGAATTTGGCGAGCGACGCTATCTGCGCGTCGCGCGAATACTGGAACTCCAGCAGCCTTTCAAGGCAGAGGATATAGGCGTTATACTCCTTCATACGTGCCAGCCGGTCGTATTCACCGTTGCGGTTGGCGTATGCGTTGGTGCGCATGGAGAGATATTTCTTAAGTTCCACGCTGCGGAGGAACTCTCCTTCTATCGAACGGTTAAGACGGTCTACCTCAATGCCGACATACCGCACCTCGTCGGCTATCTGTCTCATCCTTAGGAACTGCTCCGCACCAATAGCCTCACTCTGCGCCAGAAACGCCTTTTTCTTCTTTGCGGCCTCGCCCGAGATGGGAAGCTTGAAGTAGATTCCGGCGTCGACATTGCTTGAGTTGTCGGTGTTGGGCCTCATATAGAATGAATAGCGAATGAAGGGTGAGATATCCACATCGTTCCAGTAACTTTCATTTTTAGCCCGCTGGGCGAGGAGGTCCTTCCTGCGCTGCGCGATCTTGAAATCCGCCTGATTCATCTCCACATATTTGAGAAAAGCGGCGGTGTCGAGTTTTACGATAAACGCCTCCGGCATCGAAAGGTTGGAGGAAAATACATCGTTGACGGTAAGCGCGGCGAGTTTTCGCTCCGCCTCGGCAGTCTCGCTGAGGATAAGCATGAGGTTGTCGCTGCTGATGTTCTCGTTGCCGAGCAGATAAGTATAGGCATCGCTAAGAAGGCGCAGGTTTGCCACTCTATGGTTCAGCAGGGCGCAGAGAGCCGAGTCCTGACGGGCGCGGTAGAACTCGCGCTGCCGGGCATACTCCGTGCCTCTTGTCTCCTTGGCATAGGATAGGCGGTCGATGTCTGCCTGAATCTCCACTTCCTTGATTCTGTCTTTTCTTTTGTAAAGACCGCTTTTGAAGAAGTTCCACCTCAGCTCCGCCTGCACTTTCGCGGCATAACGCGACACGGCGTCATCCTCATCGAGTCCGAACTCATTGTCGAGACGATAGTATGTCTGGCCCGACACCTGGAGACCTGTCGCCGACTTAATGAAACGCGCCTGCGCATCGACCGAATTCTTCAGTGCCTCGTTGTAGAGCGAGTCTGCGAGCAGAGTGTCGCCATACTTACGGGAGGCAGCGGCAAAGAAATCGTCCGACGGCACATAGACATCCTCCCCCTTCACTTTGAAAATGAGGGAGTCGAGAGCCGAGAAACGGCTTTCGAACTGCGCGAGAATAGAATCGGGATCTGCCTTGACCCTGGTCTGAGCCACGGCAGACGCCGCACAAAACGCAGCGACAACCACTATGACGTATCGTCTCAATGTCATGTCAGCGCCTAATGTTTAAATATCAAGATGCGAACTTCTCACAAAGATAATCATTTTTATAGGGATATGCAAGAGGTTAAACATTTTTTTGTAAAAAAAGGCATCGACCGAAACGGCCGATGCCCGAAGAAATTAAAAATCTAAGGAAACTTCCTAAATCTACTTACTCAGTGATTTCTTTTTCAACAAGCTGGTATACCTGAACACCGTTCTCGCCGAATGCGACATAGATCTTGCCGTTCTTAAGAGCGATATAGTTGGCAGACTTCTCGTTGGCTGCGTGATAGTAGCAAACCTCGTGGAGGTCAGTCTTGTCGAGCACGCTAACGAATGAACCGTTGGCAACATATACATACTTGTCGTCGAATGCCATGCCGTTTACAGGAACCTTTGTGCCGCGAGAGAACTTCTTGTTGTCGTTGAGGCGAACAAGACCACCCTCGCTGAGGCAAGCGTAAACATTATCGCCGTCTATAGCCACAACGTTCTTACCATCTACAGGAGCGACTGTGCCAACCTTGTCGTAAGACCTAAGAACGGTTGCGAACTTATAGTCATTAGCGTCAAACATATTTACAGAAGCGGTAGAAGAAGTCTTGTCGTATGTGTCGAGCGAAAGGACAGCAGCCTTACCGCCGTTGATTGCGATGTGCTTGCAGGAACCTGTAGTCTTGGTGAAGATCTTGTTTCCGTCAGCATCATTTACTCTTGAGAAGTCAAGGTTGAGGGGACCGTAGCCGGCGTATGTAGCTACATAGTAGTAGTCACCCTGACGCACTACGCAGTTGCCGTCACCTGCTGATGTGAAGCCGACTTTAATTTGATTGCCGGTCTTGTCGCTTGTGTCGTAGAGAGGTTCATTGGTGGTAAGCTGCTTAACCTTGAAGTCATCCTGAACGCCTTCGCTTGATGCGAAGCTAACGGGCAGAGAACCGATGAACGCATCTTTCTTCTTGCAGTTGCCGACAGTGATAATCTTGTCACCGTCAACAATAAGGTGGTTGAAGTCATAGTCGGGGGCGATCATGTAAGAGCCGAGAGTAATACCGCCTTCACCGTTGTCTTTGTAGACCTCGATACAACCTTTCTGCTTGACTCCGGGGTAGTTAGGATTCTTATCAGCATCATTGCCATTGCCGCGAAGGTGATAGGAAGCGTAAGCTGTACCGTCGGGGCCGAAGTTGATGCAGGTAGCGGAGATAACACCGTGGTCATGGTCGCCATGGTCGGGATCCTCGATAGGTTCGATATCAGTTACCTTCTTGATCTCGACAACCGGCTCATCGGGAGTAGGCTGTTCAGGCTTCTGGCCATAAGAGCCGTGGCAACCTGCAGCGGGGACATACACTACCTGATCCTCAGAGCTGACCTGGAATTCGAAATCGCTCCTTGACCAATTTGTCTGATCCCACTTTTTGGTGCCTTCATTGATCATATATGTTTCGACATCCACTGCTATTCCGGCTGCGAATACCTGCTTTGGCCAGGTCAAATTGTAAGTATTCAATTCCTTAGCAGCCACAACGGCGTTGGTTCCATTTACTGTGAAACGGGTATCTTGATTGGAGACATTAAGACGGTTGACTTCTACAAGACCGTTGTTGTCAAGGATAACGTTACTTGCATTCAATGTAAGTGTTTTAGCCTTGAGGTAAGAAGTCTTAATCTCGGCTTTGTCATTGAGAGTAAGTTCCTCTTCGGCAATAAATGCACATGCCACGGAATTACCATTCAACCTGACATTCTGGGCAACGATAGACCCCTTGCTAAAGAACTCTCCGGTTGAGTTTACACCAAAGGTTGTACATCCGGTTATATCGGTGGCAGAATAAACCTTTGCAGTTTCACCTACTGTAACATTTGCAAATAAATCACCGTAGTTTAAGACAGTTGTACCGGGGATGAGAGCGATCCAATCATTGAAACCGAGTTCGCCACCTTCAAGAACAACGAATTTGTTTTCACCGGCTACACCTTCATTTCCCAAGGATGTCACTTTCAATTTACCTGCAACATAGATAGTGATTCCGCCTTTAAGACAAAGTCCGGTTTCAAGTGTCTTTCCGGCAGCCACATAGTATGAACTATTGACAGCGGGAGTACCATAGTTAAGGACAGAAGAATCTGTGAGGTCCTTGGCATCAGCAGGGATAGCCGGGCAATCAGGCATCGTAAAAGAGTCTACGGCCTCAGGATACTCACCGGCGCGAGTTGAGGAGTTGCCATAGTTGTGGACACGGCTCTGGTTGGGACCGTAAACGGAGTAAGAATCGGTGTCGAGAGCTGACTCGGGAACTTTCTGATCCGGATCTATTCCCTCCTCAGAACTACACCCCGTCAGGTAAAGGACACCTGACACCGCTGCGAAAAGGAGAGCGGAATTGCGTGTGAAACGCAACATTTTCGTCTTGTTCATGAAGAATAATTTGTATAAAGTATATAAAATCAGTAAATTATAAAGTTTTTCAATATGGTAAAAGTATATCGCAAAGATAAATCGCAAGCCAAACGAATTAAGGTTGTGCTAAACTTTCGCGCAAATATAGCATTTTTTTGCGAGACTGCAAAATTATTTTAAATAAAAATAAATAAAAACAAAAAGGCATCGGCTTTGCGCCGATGCCTTAGTGTATCTGAATATTTATTTGGATTACTCAGCGGGAGTCTCGGGAGCGGGTGCTGTTGTGTCGAGTGTGAACACATAAACACCGCTCTGGCCGTTTGCCATGTAGATGTAGTTGCCGTCTACAGCAACGAAGTTGCAGGAGTGAGCGTCGGTTCCGGCTACGACTTTACCGTTGGCGTCTGTGATTGTCTCGTATGCGAAGAGTTCGAGGTTGGTGCCGTCGAATTTCTTGTAGACGCGGAGACCTGCGCCGGTTGCAGCGTATACATAATCACCTGCCACGCAGACTGCGGTTGTATTGGTGGCGTTGCCCCAAACCTGCTTCTTGGTAGCCTTGTCGATGACGCGGAGACCATCCTTGGAACCTGCGGCAGCCTGACCGCCGGCCACATAGATATATTTGTCGTCGGAAGCCATAGTGTGCTTGCCGTAGTAAGCAGCGCTTGTCTCGTTGTCGGTAGACCATGTGCCGGTGACGGGATCATACTTCTCGCCGTTCTTCTCCTCAGACTTGAGGGGAGCGCCGATGTTCCATTCCTGTGTGCCGTCGAGAGAGCAGAGGTAAGCTGCGGTAGCGTCTGTGCGGAGCACGAGGTCGCCGTCGATAAACTTGCAGCCGTCCTTAAGCACGAGAGTGTCGACATGAGCCTTGCCGTCGGCAGCGCTTACGAAGTTGGCGTCGATAGAGAAGACACCGCCGTTCTTATAACCGGTAGCGGCGCAAACGCGGCCGTTGACCATCGAGAGAGCGTTGGCTGAAGAACCGGACACCGCACGGATTACGCCATCCGTCTCACCTGCCTTGACACGAGCCACGGCAGCACCCTTCTTGCTGTCGGTAAGAGCGAGATAGAAAGCGGAGTTGCCTACGAGGACACCGTTGAACTTCGCATCGTAGTTGACATAAGTGTTGGAGAACGCGGGAGCGCTTTCGCCGTTGAATGCGATTACGTCAAGCGCACCGCCCCACTTGGTTGCTGGATTCGCAGCCTGGAAATCGGAATGCCAGGAAACATATACGTTGCCGCCGTCGAGAGCGATACCTGTGGCTGACCAGCCGAAGGACTTTGCGTCTGCTACGGGAGCGACCTTATATTTGAGCTGAAGTCTTTCTTTCTTTTCACCGTCACGGGTACCGTTCACATCAGAGATACGACCTGCCTGAGAGGCGGGTGTCAGGGTAGAGAGAGCGATCTGGTCATTATTGACTACTTCGCCTCCGTCGGGGGCATCAGACTCGCTTGAGCATGAAGCGAGCACCATGGCGGCAGCCGCCATAAGGAGATAATTCTTTTTCATTTCTGAATTGATTAATATATGTATTATGATATTTTCAAGTGATATTTCTATCTGAGAAGTTTTTATTGAGTGTTTACGATGCAAAGTTAATGCAATTTTTAGTATTAACAAAATAATAACGGAATTTTTCTGAAAATATTAGTGTTATTTTTCTCCGAAGAACCAAACCAACACCGGGGGCGAGGATTTCGAAATCCTCGCCCCCGGTGAATTTGAGCCTTTCGCATATGAAACGAGCATGAATATTGCATGCTGAAGAGTTTGAATTTGCATAGGTTGGGAATTTTTTGTAATTTTGGATGTTGAATTTTGAATTCCGGTTGCGGATGTTCAATTCAGAAAGGCAAGACAAATGAATTCAGAAAGAATAAAGATTATCGCCGACAGGGTAATAGCCACGGCCGAGGGCGTGAGCCGCGACGAGGCTCTCGAACTGATGGCCGCAGAAGACATCGACGCCCTATGCGACAGCGCCGACCGTATATGCAAGGCATTCCACGGCAGAAAAATCGACACATGCTCCATCGTCAACGCGAGGAGCGGCTTGTGTGGAGAAGACTGCAAATGGTGCGCCCAGTCAAGCCGTCATGCCACGGGAGTGGAGACCTACAACTTCCTCGACGAGCAGACCGCCCTCGATGCGGCTGCCGCCAACGAGCGCCACGGCATACACCGCTTTTCACTCGTCACCAGCGGCAGAACGGTCAGCGAGCGCGACCTCGGGAAATTCTGCGACATCTACCGCCGTCTATCGGGCGAGAACGCGCTCTTCCTCTGCGCGTCGATGGGACTGCTCGGCGAAGAGGAACTTAGGATGCTGAAAGATGCCGGAGTGCGCCGCTACCACTGCAATATGGAGACAAGCGAAAGAATGTGGAGCCGGCTATGCTCCACACATACCCAGGAAGACAAACTCCACACCATCGAGGCAGCCAAGCGGGCGGGACTCAGCATCTGCTCCGGCGGCATCATAGGAATGGGAGAGACAGCCGAAGACCGCATAGACTTCGCCTTCATGCTCCGGCAAATAGGAGTGGACTCGGTGCCGATGAACATCCTGAACCCCATCAAGGGAACCCCGCTTCAGGACACACCACTCATCCCGGAGGATGAGATCGTAAGATGCGCGGCAGTGTGGCGTTTCATCCTTCCGAGGCAGGTTATACGGTTTGCTGGTGGACGCAACCGCCTCTCCCCCGCCAACATGCGCCGTATACTGACCGGCGGAGCCAACGGAGTCCTGATGGGCGACATGCTCACCACTGTCGGCAACAAGGTGGAGGAAGACAAGGCAATGTTTGCGGAATTGGGATTGGAAATTGAAAATTGAGAATTTAGAATTTAGAATTTAGAATTGCTCTGCGGGCTCTTAAAGACCCTAAAGACCTTAGAGACCTTAGGTACCCTAAGGACCTTAAGGACCTTAGCTAAATTCTAAATTAAAAAACTATAAGAAAAGTGGACATATCAATAGTAGTGCCGCTATATAATGAGGCGGAGTCGCTCCCCGAGCTGAGCGCATGGATCAGCCGAGTGATGGCGCAGAAAGGTTTTACATACGAAGTCATCTTCGTCAACGACGGGTCTACCGACAACTCCCTGGAGGTAATAAAAGGACTCGCCAAAGATGACGAGCATATAAGGTGCGTAAGTTTCTCGCGCAACTACGGCAAGTCGCCCGCCCTCAACGAGGGCTTCCGGCGCACCAAGGGGGATGTGGTCATCACAATGGACGCAGACCTCCAGGACAGTCCCGACGAGATACCGGAACTGTACCGCATGATCACGGAAGATGGCTATGACCTCGTGTCGGGCTGGAAGAAAAAACGCTACGACCCGCTGAGCAAGACGATTCCGACCAAGCTCTTCAACGCCACAGCGCGGAAAGTGAGCGGCATCAAGAACCTGCACGATTTCAACTGCGGACTGAAGGCATACCGCAAGGAGGTGGTGAAGCACATAGAGATCTACGGCGACATGCACCGATACATTCCCTATCTGGCGAAAAATGCCGGCTACAAGAAGATAGGGGAGAAAGTGGTGCATCACCAGGCACGAAAGTACGGAGTCACCAAATTCGGACTCGACCGGTTTGTGAACGGGTATCTTGACCTCGCCACCCTCTGGTTTCAGTCAAAGTTCGGCATCAAGCCCATGCATCTCTTCGGACTTTTAGGCTCGCTGATGTTCATAATCGGCTTCCTCGCCATCATAGTGGTGCTCGTACTCAAATGCGTGAGCCTCTGCAGCAGCGACTATCATTTCTACGTCACCAACTCAGTCTATTTCTACCTCTCTCTCGCCGCGATGGTGATGGGACTGCAGTTCTTCCTCACCGGCTTTGTCGGTGAACTCATCACCCGCAACTCTCCGGAACGCAACAACTATCTGATAGGAGAAGAATGGTAAAAAGCGTCATAAAGAGCATCAGGAGCGCCGCTGCCATAATATGCATGGCAGCGGGGATACTTTCCGTCACCGCTCAGAGCAACAAAGGCAAGATAACGCCCGTTGAGAGCGATGAGGAGGCGCCCCCGCGCCCTGTGCTGCACTACTATGACAAACACGGCGAACGGCTGCCGGAGCCTGTGCTATATCTTGCCGAACTGGACACCGTCAAAAACGTGCGTCCCGGCTCCCCTTATCCGCTGTATAACGGCATCGTGCTTGGTGTAAATTTCGGAGACGCCATCATGCGTCTCACCGGACAGAAGCACAGCAGCTACGACATCAGCGCGGCAGTATCGCTCCACAACTGGTTTTTCCCGACAGTGGAGGCAGGCGTAGGCTGGGGCAGCCACACCGAGAAGAACGATGCCTTCCACTACAAGGCAAAACCGGCATTCTATGCCAAGATAGGCGTCAACTACAACTTCCTATATAAATCGAAGCCCGACTATATGGCATATATCGGTCTGAGGTTCGGGGTAAGCAGCCACACATGGGACATCACCGACATCAGTCCCACAAGCGACTTAGGGAAAGAGACCGGGAAGACTGAGCTTCTCGGGCAGAGTTGCGTCAGCACCTATGGCGAGGTGCTTGCCGGGCTTAAGGTGAAGATAGCCGGACCTTTCTCGCTGGGATGGAACATCAGATACAGAATCGGACTGCACAACAGTGGAGGGATGGATCCCTGGTTTGTGCCCGGCTACGGCACGGGGCCATTAGGCTTCGCCTTCTCGGCATATTTCAGCTTCGGCGAAAAGAAGTCAAAATCAGAGATTGCAGCGGAAGCGGAAGCAGAGGCCGCTGAGGGCGGAATTTAGAATTCTCAATTCTTAGAGAGTGTCAGCGTGAACTCCAGGCCGCCGGAGGGGACGTTTCTGACTGTGATGTCGCCGTGATGGAATTTGGCGGAGTTCTTCACTATGGCAAGCCCCATGCCGGTGCCCCCCTTCGACCTTGACCTGCCGTTTTCAATCCTGTAGAAGCGGTCGAAAAGATGCTCCAGATGCTCTGACGGTATTCCGGAACCGTTGTCGCCGATTATCAGGCGGAAGCCTGCCTCGTCTTCCACCTGAAGCTTTATATAGAACTTTGAAGCTCCTGAATAATTGATGGAATTGGTGATGAGATTGCGGAAGATGGAGCCGAGGAGGGAAGCGTTGCCGAGCATCATCATGGATTCAGGCAGATCGATCTCTATCTCGATTCCGGCAGCGTCAGCCTTCGCCTGCACGCTCTCCATCACCTCGTCGACCACATCCCTGAGGGAAAGCAACTCGCGCTGGATTACCGACGCTCCGTCTTCAAGTCGGTTGAGCAGGAGGATATCCTGAATCATATTGAGAAGTCGGTCGGAATTAGCCTTGCAGCGGTTTATGAGCATATCGCGCTGCGCCTCCGTAATCTGATCTTTGCGGGTTATAAGGGTCTCCAGTTCGAGCGAGATTGCCGACACCGGAGTCTTGAGTTCATGATTGATATTGTTGGTGAGCTCACGCTTGATGCGTGTCTTCTCCTGCTCCTCCTTCACCGCGAGGGCAGCCTTGCGGTCGCGGTCTGCCACCGTGCGTTGCAGCTTCATATACAGCAGCACAATGTTGTGGGCGATATTGCCGAGCTCATTGTTTGGGAATACCTCCGCGTCGTATATCTCCTCGCCGCTCTCCGCTTTTTTTGCAAAATTGGAGAGGCGCTTTAGTGTAAGACCGTTTCGCAGAGTTATTATATAGGATATGAAAAGGATAATGGCATATATGAGTATGGCATACCAAATGAAAGTGCGGTCGATTTTCAGGAACTCTGAAACGCCGACGCTATACTCGAGAGCCCCGGTGCGCGCGATAACGTCACCTTCCTTCAAGGCTGCGTAATAATAGAACTCGTCGGGCGAGAACGCCGACTCATGCACTGAATAGCCCTTGTTGCTCCCCGGTTCTGCCGCCATCTTCAGTTCCGGCAGTTCAAGAGCGTTGCTTATCGAATCGAGTCCCTTGTTGTCATACAGTATGTTTCCGTCGAGATCGAAGATCGACATCCTCAGCATCTTGATTGGAAGGTCTACTGTTCTCTCCCACTCCTCCACGTTTACCACTCCCCCGTCAAAATGGTCGAGGAGCTGATAGTTGAGCACCATGAGCTGAGCGTTCAGCTGGTCTCTACGGTACTGCTGCTCGCGGACATACTGGAAAGCGATAAAAGCACCTTCGCACACAGCGAGGATGATAGCCACCAGGATGAATATCTTGGTATTATAGCTGATTTTTATTCTGCTCATCTGCCGGGAGCGGGAATCTATACCTTAAAGCCGTAACCGTAGCCGGAGCGGGTTACGATCAGTTTTCCGTATTTCCCGATTTTAGCGCGCAGACGTGTCACATTCACATCCACGACTCGGTTAACGACCAGCACCTCGTCAGACCACACTTTCTGAAGGATGTCCTCTCGCGAGAAAATCTTTCCGGGATTGCTCATGAAAAGGGAAAGGAGCTCAAACTCCTTGCGCGGCATACGCACCACGATACCGTCGACAGTGCATACGATCTGGTCGAGATCCACCACGAGACCCTCTTCCTTCAGGAGTCTGTTTGACTTAGGCTCCTCCTTGGCCTCCGCCGGGCTGCTTGCGGAATGACGCTCAGAGCGACGGAGCACCGACTTGATACGCGCAAGGATATTGCGGATATTGTATGGCTTGGTTACATAGTCGTCGCCACCGAGGTTGAGCCCTGCAATCATGTCGTCGTCGGAATTCTTTGCAGTGCAGAAAATCAGAGGAATGGAAGCCGTCTTCGGATTGCGCTTGAGCACCCTCGCCATCTCGAATCCTGACATCTTGCCCATCATCACGTCGAGAAGGATTAGGTCGTAAGACGGAAGATCCATCTCGAGAGCCTCCTCCGCTGAATACGCTGTGTCAGTTTCATAGCCCTCAATCTCAAGATTCAGTTTCAGACCCTCGCAAAGATCCGGTTCATCATCAACGACAAGTATCTTGTAAATTTCCATCGTTATTAAATTAAGCAAATGTCCGTAACGCCCGGCCGGCGACAACACCGGATTTGATAGCCCGGGCATTTACTTTCGGTTTGTTTTTATATAATATGAACAAAATTAGTAAAAAATTTTATAATATACACGATAATTAGAAAAAAATTTTAACCAAGTCGTATAATTTTCCTTTTCCGGCGATTCCAACACCCCAATCGCGCCATCACATGACTCAACAAATGTAGGTATATATGCGTTAAAAATGGAAAACACACTATAAATGGAATCACTATGAAAAACATTAGCAAAATGCTCGCTGTCGGAATGGCGGGAGCTTTCGCGGCTGTCTCTCCACTTGAGAGCGACGCCTGCACCCGCGTCATATATGAGGGATCCGACAGTCTATACATCGTTGGGCGTTCCCTCGACTGGCGCACCCCTATTCCCACCAACCTCTATGTCTACCCCGCCGGCATCAGCAAGCAGGGAGCATCCACCCCTGACGGCATCAACTGGACATCACGCTACGGGGCTGTATATGCCGTGGGCTACGACGGCGGTATTACGGAGGGCATGAACGAGAAGGGACTCTCGGTGAACGGCCTCTTCTGCAAAGGCACGGTATATGTCAACGACAAGGTAGAGAAGAATCCGCCGGTATCGCTCGCCATGATTGTGGCGTGGATTCTCGACAACTGCGCCACCACCGACGAGGCAAGACAACTGCTCACGGAGACACCGTTTCGCGTGGAGGGAGCCACCTTTGACGGCGGAACCGTCTCGACCCTACACTGGGGCATCACCGACGCCTCCGGCAAGAGCCTCATCCTGGAGTTTGACGAGGGGAACATGGAGATACACGACCCGGGCGACATCCGCGCCATGACCAATGACCCGCAATGGGAGTCGATGAAGGCGATATTGGCATACTGGGACAAGATCGGAGGCAAGAACATGCTTCCGGGCACCGTCACCAGTCCCGACAGATGCGTCAGGGCAAACTATTTCGCCCACCATGTGAAACCTGAAAGCGACGCCCGGCTCGGAGTCTCAATAGCAAGGTCCGTGCTTGTGAACTCATGTGTGCCCTACACCTACACTGTTGAGGGAGAACCGAACCTGAGCAGCACGCAATGGCGAAGCTACTCCAATCTCCGCGACAGACTCTATTATTTCGACATAGTGACCAATCCCGCCTATTACTACATCGACTTGAAGAAATGCGACCTGTCGCGCAAGGGAAAGATCCTGAAACTCGACACCGGCAAGAACACCGACCTCGTAGGCGACGTCACCAATCGAATGGAAGTCTCAAAGGGCTTCACCCCGATGTACTAAGGGAATTTTGAATCTGGAAATCAAAGGCGGCGCGAAATCGCGCCGCCTTTGATTATGATTATGCATTATGAATTATGAATTATGAATTATATTTAATCAGTTCGTCGGAGGTGACGTTGTCATAGATTGCCTCTGTGGCATACAGGGTCAGGCAAAGGTTGCAGAGCACGATTCGACGCAGGGCGTAAATGATGCAGTGGCATTCCTGAAAGGCGTTCAGGGCATAGCTGAGCGCGACATGTCGCGCCGGGTCGATCTGTGTGCGACCGTCGTGCAGCAACTGGAAGAGACGCTGGGCTACATCGTAAGACTCCGACTTAATGATACCGGTCCGGATTCTCAATTCCTTCATACCCTCAACATCACCGGCGGCAAGGAGTTCTTCGGTAGACTTGCATATATTGCAAATATCCTGAATCATAAACGACAGCTGGTCGGTATACGCGTCCGGAATTGGCATGGAGTAAAGAGTATTGTATTCTATGCACACCTTTGCAAGCCTGCGCAGACTTTCATTGACAGTGAAACGGAGTTCCGTTGCGAGGTTCACCCATGCCGAACTCTCGACCACAAACGCCGGATCGATGGGCTCGACACATAACTCCTGAGTAATCTTCTGATCCTTCAGCTCCTTCTTCATCTCGGCGATGTCGTCCATACACTCCTTAAGCGCGAGGATGTTGGCGGCATGATAAGCCCCGCTGATTCTTGTAAGCATGTTCGCCACATAACGCATATACTGCTTATGGTTTGTGAAGACATATTCGATAAAGAGGGAATAAGCCTTTACAGGGTCATCGGTATCGATGATGGTGCGGCATATAACCGCCGTCTGGTCGTTGACATACTTACCGCGTCTGTGCTTCATGTGGTGCATACGAATGCCCTCATCACCGAGCAACCCCAAAAAGAGCAACAGCGTGATGGCAGCCACAGCTATTACAGCAAGAAGTATTATGAACCATGTTTCAATTGTCATGATGCAAATACGCGAATTTAGAAGTTGCCCCACCTCATCAAAACATGAGGAACACAACAACTTCATAATTAGGTTTGCAAAGATAGTAAATAAATGTTGCAAAATTATTGCATAAAAAATGCATTTACGTTAAAAAAGGGATTCTGCGATGCAGAATCCCTTTTAGATAACGATTTAACTGAAAAAATCAGAGAACCACCTTCTCAGCCTTGTCGCCAGAAACCTTGATGTAAAGGCCCTTCTCAGGATTAACGACACGACGACCGGAAAGGTCATAATACTTGGCAGCGCCATCAATTGTGATTGAGTCAACAGCGCCCTGAGCCTGTGAACCCTGAAGGAAGGTAATCTCGAAAGACGCAGCAGGAATCGAAATCTTTACGTGGGATACACGTGACTCGTCATTGGGGTTGGGCTTTGCTGTGAATTCAAGAACAGTCAGACCGGTGAATTCATCCTCGCCTTCCGCATTCTTTTCATACTCATCTTCTGCTGCTGTGATTTCAAGCCAGTCACATTCTTCTTCACCATCAAATGTAATTGCGAAATCACTTGTCTCGGATGTCGACATGAGAGGAAGAACATAAGAAAGACCCTGAACCTCCTCTGTAGTCTCGCCATCATTTGCAAGTTTAACCTCTGTAGGCTGCTCCAGATAGTATTCTTTCAGCCAGGGATAAGACACGTCAGCAAACACACCTCCTACAGTATTATGAAGAGGATTTACAAAGAAATTCTTTATTGCAGTCAATCTATAGCTGATGCTTCCGTCTTCTGTCTCTTCAAGACTGCCGAGGAAGCCTAAGTTGCCATATCCTTCGTCATAAGTATCCGTGCTAGTGAAAGAAGTAATATATCCTCCGTTACCGAGATCCTGATTAAAGCCTGTAACAACAATGATTATATCATCATCAATTTCAAGGCTATAAGCATTTTCAGCACCGGTTACGGGATTCTTTTCCACAAACTCGAACTTAGCAGCAGCCTCAAAATTCTCATCGGAGGCAACTGTAGCTTTTATAAAAGATTCAGAAACAGCCAGAAGCTCGCCAAGTTCTGCTTCTTCAATGGTCTTTCCTTCTCCCAGATCTTCCACCTTCGCGTCATTGGCGGTCTTGAAGACATACGCTTTCACCGGAAGATCTTTAGGAATGTCATTACCGAATTGATAATAGAAGTAAACACCGTTTAGCAGATAGGGCTGGTCAGGTTTTTCAAAACGAGTAGCCATTGCATTGATGCCGGAGTTGTTTGTTCCAAACCAGCATCCATGTTCCTCATTCATCCCGGGATATACTTCAGCTCCAGTGATAAACGACAAACCGCTTCTTTCAACCTCGTGACGTGTGAACAAGCCATAATAATGAGATGACACAGGCATAGTAAAGCCTATGAATTCAGATATGCTGTTGTTTGCCAGAATATTTATCGGCTTTTCTGTCAGTTTCTTGCCGTAGTACTGCTGAGCATAAGTAGAATTTCCCTTATACGAAAGCAGAGGAACCTCGGGAGTCTCAAATCTGATATAGGACATAGTTACATCATTGTCGGATGAAGACATGGATGTATAGTTCTTGATACTAGAATCGTAATACTGACAGTTCCAAGAGGGAGTACCCTTTGCAGTAGAGATGTTCTCGAACTTATAGTCAGTCCAAGGACGGAGAACGAGCGGAGTGAAGTAATAGCCTAACTGACCTGTTTCGCCATTTAGACCGGCACCCCAGAACTGACCGGCAGGCCTTTTCCACTGAACAGAGGTCGAAGCCGCCTTGGAAGGCGCAGCAACACTATTGGTTCCGTCATTCATCTTAGCCTTTATAGGCTCCTGATCGATAAGTCTCGTGACGCTGACATCCGAAACTTTCTGATTCTGAAGATTAGTCTTGAGAGAGTTAGAATCTGCGAAAGCAGTCAGACTCATGGCAAGACCCGTCAGAAGAAGGATTTGTTTTACCATAAGATTGTTATATTAAAGGGTTAAACAATTATAGCGCATTCATAGTCAATGATCCGTCACCAATAGATAACGTGATGTTCTTGGGACCGCACTCACTAACCACTGAATAAGGATGTGAACTGCCAAGCATATTGAACAAATTACCCAACTCGGAATATGCGTTCAAAGCAAGCTGAGATCCGTTGTCAAAAGCTTCACCAATCGAGAACTTAGCCTTTTCCTGGTCATCGGAGAATGTCACATAGTATCTGTCGGTCTCATATCCCTTTGCACTAATACGAATATAGAATTTAAGGATATATGACTTAGACATCTCATCATACTCAATAGTCAAATCGTTAAGCCCCGCCGATTTGTAATTATACAGAGTCTTAAGCTGGCTGTTGAATGAATCGAATGCGTCCTTTACGCTTCCGGTAATAGACTTGATATCCACTTTCCAAGACCGTGTATTATTGTACATGAACTCCTCAAAAGTTCCTGCATTCAAAACTGCATTTTCATTATCGACAAGAGCAAGGCTGTAATTGCCGACAAAATTGAGCTCTTCCATTTTCCTCTCATCTCCTGCAGCATTTTCATACTCGAGCGGATTCATGAACCTTATACCGGAATTGGTAATAATGAAATTTCCTGTTCTCACCTGGTCCACAGGGTCTCCCGCCTCCGGATAGATTGACATGACACCGGTGTGCGCTCCAGTCACTACATAACGTTCGCCATCGGCATCAGTAAAGAGCAAGTTGGAAATTTCCTTGCAGAAGAGGGAAGACTCAATCTTCTTGTAGTCGTCCATATATTTCTGCATATCTGTATTTGGGTCGAGACGACGCATATAAATATGATAGAGGCGTTTCTTTCCGAGAAGACGGATGGTATTCCTATCTTCGGAAACTTCCAGCACCTGGAACTCATAGTCTCCCTCATGGCCATAACCAGTTTCATCGATATCCTCGTCATCTTCGCCTTTGGGCGCATCAGGACCGGTGATATTGGCAGGGTCTGAGAAGATATGGAATAGAGAATTATAAGAGTCAAACGATAGCACAGGGCCATTGTCGGCAATCATCCTCCAGATAGATGTCTCCTGTTTGTATTCATTACCTATCCACTTATGGTTTGCTCCGATAGTCACAGACCCATCGGCTCCAAACTTCATGATGAAGAGATAACCCGGCTCTTCGGGGTTGGAGAAATACTCCATAGTCCACATACCGCCGTTTTCGGTGAGGACTTCCCTATATTCCTGCTTGTATTGCTCGAGACGTTCAGCAGCAGACTGATCAAAAATCTCGTTGCTGTTGTCGGAGCAGGCTGTCAGGGCAAGTGCGGCAAAAGCCGCTATATATAATGATTTTTTCATTTCGGCATCAAATAAATTATGACTGATTCTAAATGTATCACTGAACCGAAGGAACCTGGATGTCGTCTATTTCCTTGCGGAGCTTGACAATGTCAAAGTCATTCTGACGACGCAGAACTATTTCACGAAGATCATCGAAGGAAATCTTCCATTGGTCGGTAAACCAATTGCGAGCGATAGACTGCTTCTGCTTGATTACCTCATAACCATCAACTTTGTCCTTGTCTTCAACCGGATAAATATCCCTTACGGCGCGCAGGTCCTCAAGATATTCCTCCACTTCTTCCACAGTAGTGAGATACTCACCACCGAGACCAACAAGACCGACCTTGCAGATTCCATAACTCTGGTTTCTTGAAGTCAGGAAATAATGCTTGGACTCCGGATTGGCAGGGTCTTCAAGATAATAGTAGCAGAAGTAGTCTGCGTCATCGTCTTCAAGTTCACCATCGGCAAGTTCGTTGCCTGTGGTCCAACCTTGCTTCGACATCCACAGTATGAGATCCATCTGCTCCGGCTCCCTCGTGAGATAGTTTGCGATAGTCTCCGCAAAGTCCTCACGCGCCTGAGAGGAGGCATAAGGAGTGATAAAACCGAGCGATGCAACATATCCGGGCTGCTTCGACTGCCATGAACCTTCATCATAACGACCTGTAGAGAGCAGGTTGAAATCGGTGGGATATGACTTAGTCTGGTGCAATATATGGGAGAACTCATGGTGCATGGTACGGAAATAGTACTCATTCAGCATATCGATGTCTGCCATATCCATCTCGTTCACCTTAAAGAGAGTCACTTTAAGACCTCCCTCGGCGAGACCGAGAATCTCGGAACCCGACTGGGGATTGTAGGCAGGAGAGCCGATAAGATGAAGGATTCTCGGTCCGTATGACTTCAGGAAGTCAACTCCGGTAAGTTCCTTGTAGGAGTCAAACCAGAGATACCTGGTGAGAAGCGCGAGGTCGCGGGCATTTTCATAGGTCGCAGGAACAAGGTTGTATTCCATATCCGCCTCAACGTCCTCCATCAGATATTTGAATTCAAGATTGTAGACATCACGGAAATTATTGTTGAGCCACTTGTCAAACTTATATGTGTACGACGAGGGATCGGGTTCGGTGCTTACATCAGGGAAGATGGTTGGCCCCAGATCATCATCGGAACATGCCGCCAAAAGAGGGGCGACCATGGCCATCATTATATATTTAGATACTTTCATTTTGCTTCTGATTATGGTCTGAATCAATTAAAAATTTAAAGCAATCAGTAAACTCTAACCACAGCATCTTTGGGCTGCAGTTTATTCATATCATCTGTGATACGCGGATTCTGCTGCATACCTGCGGCAACAATCTCTGCAGGAATCTGCACTGCCTTACGCTCGTCGAAGATGCCGAGATGGTCAACGAAATCCTTGCCGATCTTGCGGTCGTACTCAAGGCCGAGACGCTTGATGTCGAACCAACGCATTCCGGTGTGAATCATCTCGATTCGACGGAAGTGCTGAATGCACTGCAGCATACCCATCTCTTCAGGACTGCTTATTGACCAGTTAGAAGGACAGATCTGATCGATATTTATAGTCTTTGCGATTCCGTAGCCCGGATCCTTATCGACATAGAATTTACGGATGTTATCAATCGTCAAGTCTACAAAACGATCCTGTTCGCCCTCAGCCGACGGACTGTCGCGACGTGCTTTCTCCCATATAGAGACGTCGGCAAGTGCACCGTTGATGTCTCCGAGGAACAGCTTTGCCTCGGCGCGGGTAAGAAGCACTTCTTCCGTAGTGAACTCCGAACGGGTCACATGAGCATAACCGATGCTGGCAATCTTGTCGGTAATCTCAAACTGCTCTGAGATATTTCCTGCGAAATAATTGCCATATTCAGCCTTGCCATTGGAGCCGCAGGCACCGTTGAAGCACGGATGCATTGTGAATGTACCTCCTTTTCCATTGGAGAGTTTGAACTTAAACGAACTCCATGCGGGGCTTGAACCGTGGATGGTGGAATTTAGCGCATCGCGTACCACGCCATATCTGGTTCCTCCGGCATAATGTCTGAAACTGCCGCTGTAAGTGGCAATCAGCATCAGGTTGCGAGCCTTGTCGCTGCCCTGAGCATATTTGCCGAAGTCCGATATGTAATAGAAGTTGCCAAGCTGCTTGAAGATTGTATTCATCATAGTGCTCGGATCCACGTCGGGACCGCCGAAAGCCGCATCACAGTGTTCGAGACATTTGTCATACTGACGAACTACGAGATAGAAGCGAGCAGCGAACGCATCTGCCGCAGCCTTATTGAAGTGATACTTCGGAATCTCATAGATACTGTTGTCAATCAGCGGTAGTCCTTCCTCAAGGTCGGCGCGTATGTTGTCGTAAGTCTCCTTGAGAGTGCCACGCGGATAATCCGGTTTCACAGTAGTCTCCGGCTTCTTGATATACGGAATGCCGAGAAGTGTCTCGCTGACGGCGTCGCCGCGATAAGGATGGCAGAACACCTGCGCGAGAATAAAATGGCAATAGCTGCGGATCAGAAGAGCCTCGCCCTTGATAGCAAGCTGCTCGTCGGTGAGTTTACCTTCCTTTTCCCACTTATCAAGCACGTCAAGCACCGCATTGGCGCCGGCTGCAGCGTGATAGTGGCTTTCCCATATAGACGAGGGACTGTCGCTGGAGGTATTGCTTACGCAAACATCCCAACGGAACATCTCATCATCACCGCGATCATACGGGCGCAGGTTATAACGCATGCCTTCTTCGTCAGGTGCATTATTATCCTCCATATTGTCGCTCATCAACTCGCAAGGCCATCCATAGTTATTCAACGGATAAGACGATGAGAGAAGCATTTTAAGTTTCTCATTGTTGTCGAGCTCCACACGGGAGTCGGTCGGAGTGTCGAGGAAATCGCTCCCGCATGAACTCAAGACGAGAGTCCCGGCAACCGACAGAGCATATATTATTTTTGTTGCTTTCATTTCTTATATTGTAAAGGATAAAAGACTTTTTATCAGAAACCTACACGGACAGTGAATGTGAACTGCTTCGGGTTTGGCGATGCCACACCGCCTGTATTGAAGAATTCCGGATCCTGACCGTTGAGTTTCTTGTCGGAATAAATCAGGAACGGGTTGGTAGCTGCGAACTTCAGAGACGCGCTTGAGATGCGCAGTGCCTTGTTCCACGACTCGGGGAACTGATACTGCAGCGATATTTCCTTCATGCGGATGAAGTCACCCTTTGCCACACGCTCGGTCGAATAGTTGTATGCACTGTATGCATAAGACAGGTCGCTGTCGTTGTGATACTGACGAAGGGATGCGATAGCCGGCACTGAAGTGTACTTCTCGTCGCCGGATGCGACCCAACGGTTCATAAAGTCCTTGGGCATCGCAGTCAGGTCGGAATAGGCAGCCGCAAATACCGGATCCAGACGGAGCACATTGCCGAAAGCATAGGTCATGAAGACATTCAGGCTCCAGTTCTTATAATTGAACGTATTGCCGAAACCGCCGGTATAGGGAGGATCCACAGGACCTTCGTAAACCATGTGGTCGAGTTTCTCCCACTCCTGGAAGTTGATCTTGGAAGTAGTCACTTCGCCATCCTCGTTGATGAACTGCGGGATACCGTCTTCAGTCAGACCTACGAAAGGAATGGAGAAGATGGCACGAACAGGATAACCTTCAAGGGGGAAACCTGAGCCCTGCACGAGGTCGACAACTCTTGAGCGAGATGTAAGATCAGTAATCTTGTTCTTCGCATAAGAGAATGTGAAGTCAGTGGTCCAGTTGAAGTCCGGGAGCTGGATGTTGTGGGTGGTGAGGGTGAACTCGACGCCATGCGATGCCATGGATGCCACGTTGGCGTATTTCAGGATCTCACCGCCTACGCCCTGGGTGTAGATACGGCCGATAAGGTCGTAGTTGTTACGCTTATACCAGTCAAACACAAGGTTGATGCGGTTGCCGAGGAAACCGAGATCGACACCTATGTCAAGCTCATGTTTCTTTTCATAAGTAAGTTCGCCGTTTGCAAGCTGGTCGAGGATAAGTGCCTGCTCGTATGCATAAGTATCCTGACGCCAAGGACGTGAGGGATAATACACTGCCGAAGCATTCGAAACTGCCGCAAGACCGGAGTCAGCCGTCAGTGAATAAGAGAGACGGAGTTTTGCCGTAGCGAGCACAGGGTTGACAAACCATGACTCCGCGTCGGCGTTCCATGCGCCTGAAACGTTCCATGTCGGCAGCCAGCGAGACTGAGTGGACTTGCCGAGTTTATTGGAGCCTTCATAACGGATAGTACCGTTGACGATATAACGGTTGTCGTACATGAAACTTGCCGTTCCGAAGTATGCCATGTTGCGGTAAGTGGTGGGCACATAGGAGTAATAATTCAGGTTCTCCTCATTCTGCTGTTTGAAGAGCTTCCAGTCGGTGAAGGGGATGTTGCCGTTCTTGTAGCAGATGCCCCAGCCCTGATATGACTCAGTCAGACGGTCAAGTTTTGAAGCCTCGAGACCTGCCATCGCGTTGACGCGATACTTACCCTTGAAGTCACGGTTGTAGGTAGCGGTGGCGCGGAAGTCCCACTGGTTGATCGCATATAGCGTATGACGTAGAATACCGCCATTGGGGAGCACGGAAACAGGCAGAGAGTTGGGATCATCGGGGTCAGTATACAAATACTTGTTGGATGCCCTGATGATAGCGTTCTCCGGTTTCACACCTGCGCGATAGGCATTCGCCATATTGCTGTCGTCCATTATATAGTGGTTCTGCGCGGAAGTGTTGCGGCGGAACGAACCGAGAGCCATAAGAGTAAGACCGTTGATGGGGTTCCAGGAAATCTCGCCCTGGAATTTGAGGTCCATCACGTTAACATCTATATAGTTGTTCTCAAGCTCATCAAATATATTGAAATCACAATAGTTCCTCGTCTGCATAGCATACGGATCAACGGTGCGGGCAGTGTTGAGAGCGTAAGAGAACGGGTTGATGTCGAAAGAGCGGTTGACAACGCCCGACACCACATCCACCTCCTGCGAGAGTGTTCCGGGTGCCTTCTGATGACGGAAACTGTCGGAGGTAAGGAGCTTAACCTTCAGGGTGCGCGACAGATTGTAGCTTGCGTTGGCGTTGAAGGTGTAGCGGGAAACGTTAGAGGACTTGTACCAGCCCGGGTCGTCCATATAGGAGAAGGAGGTATAGAACTGACCCTTGTCGGTACCGCCGGAGATGCTGACCGCATGGTTCATCATTATATTATTGTTGAAGAGAAGGTCGAACCAGTCGGTGTTTCTCATCTCAGCCTCGCGAAGGAAGGCATTCTTGGCGGCATCGGTGTTTTCGAGGCCAAACTTGCCTGTGGAGGGATCGTAAGTATTGATCAGCTTGTACATCGAGCCATACACGCCGGAATTGGAAGAGTTGGCGAGAGACGCGAAAGAAAGCCAGCCCTTCTCCTCCATCTCCTTGTTGATACCCATCTGCTCCTGCGAGTTGGCGATGTTATAGTTTCTGTAGCTCGGTTTCAGACGATATGTGAACTCGCCGGTATAGTTGATGCTGGTGTGGCCTGAGCGACCCTGCTTGGTGGTCACGACGATCACACCCGCCATCGCGCGCGCGCCATATATAGAGGTGGCGGAGCCGTCCTTGAGAATCTGGAACGACTCGATGTCGTCGGCATTGAGACCTGCGATTGCAGAGGCGATAAGGGTCTCGGCGTTACCGGACGAGAGGTCGTCGGAACTAATCTCCACATTATCCTCGAGGATTACACCGTCAACCACCCACAGAGGTTTGTTGGTACCATAAATTGATGTAGCGCCACGCACACGGATCTTCGGAGCGGTACCGAAAGTACCCGACACGTTCTGCACCGACACGCCGGCGGCACGTCCCTCAAGCGAGCGGGAGATGTCGGCTACACCGTCGAGGCGACTTTTGTCGGCGTCAATCTTTGTGGCGGAGCCGGTGAAGAGACGGCGGTCGACGGAGCCCATACCCGTCACCACGACCTCGCCGAGCTGCTGTGCGCTCGAAAGAAGCTCAATGTGCACGGGGTCTGCGCTCGCCTTGAACTCAGCGTTCTGGCATCCCACATAAGTGATCTGGATAATAGTTTTGGAATTAGGCGCGGTAATTTTAAAATTACCATCGATGTCAGTAGCGACAGCTGTCTTGGGTTTTCCCTTGATCATTACCGTCGCGCCGATCGCCGGTTCATCGGGTTCGTCCTTGAAAGTGACCTTTCCCGTGACCACGATGTCGGCATACGCTCCCAAGGCCATAATAAAACTGAGAGCAAAGAGAACTAATTTCTTTTTCATGTGCGTTCCGAAATGTGGTTCTAAAGTTAAGTCATGACATCACGAGAATACCGTGAAGGCACAGACCTTAATTGTTAATGTTGTTAAAATCTCATATAATAAAACCGCTATTTATGCCTCTGATGCGGCTACAATAGACAAAACTATTCGCAAAGTTAAAAAAAATATTTTAATACGTAAAGAAAAACCACAAGTTTTTTAGTTAAAAATCGAATATTTTATGTTAAAAAACATACTCATGAAAACAAAAATTTAATAAAAATTATCAAAATGACACTCATACAGTAAATATTCAATTAATATACAGGATTTTCAAGCAAAACCATAGGGGAAATATATAAAAACACTTGCAAATTGCCAATATGCAAAATTACATTGTCAAATAGTGCCTGAATCCTGCACCCATACTTGGAGAGTCCTCCTATATAATAGAGGATACGATGGTATATTAAAGGAAACACGGAGCAATATACTCATGTTGCAGCACTCATGTGTCAGTACCTTTCAACAGCAGGGTTCATGACAATGTCAAAACAGGCATCGACAAAAATTTTTCACAAACTTATTCATCTTTGGCTAAGAAAAATTTGGTTTTGAAAAGATTTTTCCTTAACTTTGCAGTCGCTATGAGGTTCCAAGAGGGCCTGTGGCGATAGCGATTGCCTTATGGTGTAATGGTAGCACACCAGATTTTGGTTCTGTTTGTCCAAGTTCGAATCTTGGTAAGGCAACAAGAGTGTCAGGTCTCCCAATCTAAGGAGGCCTTTTGTGAATTAACCTTATTAATAATGCCCTGAAGCTGCAATCTTGGGGCATAGTATGAACTAAACAACTTAGAATCATGAATTTTAAGTATCTAATAGCGGCAACAGCCCTATCCATCCCAATATTCATGCAGGCTGTCAACGCCGACCCACGCGTACGGACTGTAGTCAATCCTGACGGATCTACAATGGAAGTGAGGGCGCATGGCGATGAATTTTTCAATTTTCTAACCGACTCGGAGAGAACTCATATCATCGAAAAAGACTCAAGAGGGTTCTATGTCCAAGCTATAAGAGACGGAAAGCCTCTCATCTTCAACAGTGCCAATGTTGAGATGATGCGCCAGGAGTCAGCATCTCTTAACAATACCCTGTCCAACACTCGCGGAGCTTCCGGACCGCAACGAATGGCGACACTCGATGCAACCGGTCGTTCCACATATCCCACAATAGGAACCGGCAACCGTTCTCTTGTCGTGCTTGTAGAGTTCAGCGATGTGGAATTTACGGTTGAAAATCCTAAAGAGTACTTTACACGCCAGCTTAACGAACCGGGCTTTTCCGACTATGGCGGCATGGGATCCGCACTCGATTATTATAAAGACGCGTCAAACGGTCTCTATGCTCCCCAATTTGACGTTTACGGACCTGTAAAGATCAGTTACAGAGCATCCTACTTCAAAGACATCAATTCAAGCCGTATGAAAAGTCTCATTCAGGAATCTCTAAAGGCTCTTGACGATGAGGTGGACTTCTCAAACTACGACCTTGACGACAACGGAATTATAGACACCGTCTTCTTCTATTACGCAGGCTACGGCAGCGCGGACTCCAACACGGAGACCATCTGGCCGCATCAATACGACTATCAGACGTATGTTTGGCAGGGTGCGCCCCAATTGATACTCGACGGCAAAAAAGTCGGTCCGTATGCTTGTGCCAACGAACTCAAGGGATGGAATCCTGAAACCGGCAAACAGCCGTGGGCTGACGGTTCCGAACCCTGGGTGGAAGGAATCGGCACTTTCGTTCATGAATACGGTCACGTTCTCGGACTCCCCGACTTATATGACGTGGAATATTCCGAAGGCACGGTTACCCCGGGCGAATGGGATGTCATGGACCAGGGGTCCTACAACGGCGAAGGGTGTCGTCCGCCATTGTTCTCAGCCTATGAGCAATGGGTATGCGGATGGCTTGAATATACTGAAGCGAAAGACGCCACACATTACGACATAGCCGCACTCGGAACCACAGACACCCCGACAGCTGTGAGGATACGTATTCCAATGTCGGCAGACAAGACCAAATTCCAGTCTGAATATTTCATTATAGAATCAAGAGACAAATCAAATTGGGATTCATGTTTCCCCGAATCCGGTCTCATGGTGTGGCGAATAAACTACAACAAATCCATTTGGACAAGCAATAAGGTAAATTCTAAAAACGGATCCAACGTAGAGATTGTATACGCCCGTAATGAAAAATATCCACTTTTCACCGGTGGAGGCATATATCCGGGCAACGATGTTCAACTCACACCAAGCAAGAATTACCCATTATGGATTTCTCCCACAATAACGGGCATCGCATACGACAAAGAGTCAAAAATCGGAAGATTCGACTACAATATGGTTGAGCAGTCCGATATATCGACGTTGCTCCACGACAATCCGGTGGCGTCCGCAGATGGGTCTCGCTCTTTTACCCTAACCTGGGATCCTGCAGAAAACGTTGACTCCTACAACGTCACTGTGCGTCTTGCGGGCAATGGAAAGACAATCGGTGACTTCAACAACAAAAATGTCGGAAACACCACTTCCACTACAGTTGTAGTAGACTCCAAGTTATATTGGAAAATGGAAATGGAAGCCTTCGTGACTTGTGTGGTAAACGGAATCTCATCATCAAAGACATCAAACATAATCACCTTCAAGCCATCCGAACTGTCTACCAATGCCGTCGGAACTCTTCCTGACAGCGACAGCGCGATATACGGCACAAAGGGCGCTATCATTGCTCCCGAGGGGGCGAAGGCATACAACCTTGCCGGACATCAGGTTGGCATGGAGATGCTACCGCAGGGAATCTATCTTGTCAATCACAATGGCAAGACTGTAAAAGTCATAGTTCGCTGATAAATATCTATAAGCGTTCATGAAAAAATAAAGGCATCGGTTTCGATGCCTTTATTTTTTTGCTTGTCCGATATCTATATCGTGACATCAGAAGCGGTCGAGCACCGTGCGGAGGAGTTCGGCTACGCGGGGCTTGTAGTCGGTGTTGGCTTTTGTCGCCACTCGCTCCGCTATGATGCAGCACACGGTCATGGCGCGGTGTCCGAGCATCTTCGCCATTCCCTGCAGGCATGCCGATTCCATCTCGTAGTTGGTGATGTGGCGGCCGTCGTAACGGAAACTGAGGATCTTCTCGTTGAGGTCGGGGGCTGCGAGCGGTACTCGCACCATGCGTCCCTGGGGTGCATAGAAACCGACGGCGGCTATGGTGTAGCCGCGTATCATGTCGTCGCGCCCGATACGCTCCACAAGTTCCGGGTCTGCGTCAACCACATACGGGTCCGCCCAGGAACGGAGCCAGCCGGTATGGTCCATGAACTTCCACTGGAATTCGAGGTCGCACACCTCGTCGCGTTTCGCGTAGAAATTAAGTATGCCGTCGGAGCCTATCGCCTTCTGGGCTACCACGTAATCGCCAATATGAAGGTCTTCGAAGATCGAGCCGGAAGTGCCCACACGCACCATGTTGAGGGTGCGGTGCTCAGGCTTTACCTCGCGGGTCTTGAAATCGACGTTGGCGAGCGCGTCGAGTTCCGTGACCACTATCTCGATGTTGTCGGCACCGATGCCGTGGGAGATACACATCACATCCTTACCTTTATATTTGCCGCCAATGGCGTGAAACTCACGCGACTGAACGTCATAGTCGATGGAGTCGAGAAACTTCGACACCATGGTGACGCGACCCGGGTCGCCGACAAGAAGGATATTGTCGCGGAGCTGTTCCGGACGAAGATGGATGTGAAATGCCGAACCGTCGTCGTTTATAATCAGTTCGGAGGGGGGTATTATACGAGCCATGGTTATTAAGATTTAATTATACCAATATAACAACTTCATATCCGTTATTGTTATTAAGGTAGGGAACGGATTATCGGGATTAGACCCCATCTCACAAAAAATGTTAACTCAGGGGTCGCAGATTTCGGTCAGGTTCGGCCATGCAGGTGAAGGAGCATAGTGGGCTATGCGACTGAACCAAAAGGTCGAAGATGGCCGGAATCTGCGAGGCAAACGGAACTGACGAATAATTATAACAATTAAAATATATTAACGATAAATGCCACTAACAAATAAATACGAACCGGTCCGGCCGCTTTTTGCGCATTTCAGCCAAGTCTCGTCGGTCACGATGCCCGCATCGTTCCCTCCTCAACTTGCTGAACTGCATCAAAAACCGTCCGCCCCTGCGTTAACATTTTTTTGTGAGATGGGGTCTTAATCAAAAACCTAAATTTATGACATCATTACTTGAAAAGGCCATAGAGATAGAAGGCTTGATAAGGATAATCCGCGACGGGCATCCCTCGGCGGAGACTTACGCGATGCTTAAGAGGAAGACCTCCGAACTGGCGGCTGACTCCGCGGCTCTCCAGCCGCTGACCGAAAGAAAGACATTCAGCACAGCCTCCGACAGGGCGCAAACCGTCAGGACCTCGAAAGAGGCTGACGAGTTGGTGTGCGACACCGACGACATCATCCTCTCGTTTGACGAGGAGACGCCTGCCGCCGCCATAAACCTCAGTTCCGACGACAATGCGAATGCAGAGCAGGCAGCCGACACACCTACAGAAACAGTCGCCCCGAAAACCGCCCCGGCATCGCTTGCGACTGCCGTCAAGAACCTTAAATCGGTGTTCTCGCTCAACGACCGGTATCTATATTCGCGCGAACTCTTCGGAGGCAACATGAAGATGTTTGACGCCACACTCGACTTCCTCGAAGGCGTGGAAAACTTCAGCGACATAGAAGACTATTTCTACAACGAGCTCGAATGGGATCCCGACAACACCACCGCAGAGACATTCCTCGAAACCCTCCGCCCACACTTCAGGGAATAATTTAGAATTGAGAATTTAGATTTTAAAATTGTAAATTACTAATTACTAATTATTAATTACTAATTAGACAGAAATGCTCTACATAGTTCCAACCCCGGTAGGGAATCTCGACGACATGACCGTCAGGGCTGTCGAGACGCTCAAGAAGGCTGACCTGATACTCGCAGAAGACACACGCACCAGCAGCGTGCTCCTGCGACATTTCGACATCCGCACGCCGATGCAGAGCCACCACAAATTTAACGAACACGCAACGGCAAAACCCCTTGTGGAGCGTCTCGAAGCCGGTGAGGACATAGCGTTGATTTCCGATGCCGGAACCCCCGGAATCTCCGACCCCGGGTTCATGCTCGTGAGGGAATGCCGACGCGCCGGGGTGGACGTGACCGTGCTCCCGGGACCCACGGCTTTCGTGCCAGCGCTTGTAGGCAGCGGGCTACCGTGCGACCGTTTCACCTTCGAGGGATTCCTCCCCCCGAAGAAAGGACGAGCCACGCGCCTCGCGATTCTCGCCGAGGATTCCCGGACCGTGGTGATATACGAAAGTCCCCTCCGCCTCCCGCGCACCCTGCGCCAGCTCTGCGAGTTTTTCGGCGAGGATAGAGAGGCGTGCGTTGCCCGCGAAATATCGAAAATACACGAGACATTTCACAACGGAACACTCAGGGAACTGTCGGAATACTTTGAAGCGAACACTCCGAGGGGGGAAATTGTTATAGTCATCAAAGGGAAGGAAACCACTAAGAAGAATACAATAACCCAAATAAAAGAATAACTATGAAAAAATTGATTCCATTATGCGCTGTAGCCGCTGTGACACTGGCAGCGTGCTCAGGCCACAAGAGCGGCGAAGAGGCTGACTCGCTGTCGATCGTAACAGTTCAGTATGAGCAGGCTTCTTCTTTCAACGACTCATTGCTTTTGCTCATGGGCGACATCTATGCAGGCCTCGACTCCATCAACATGCAGGAAGGCCTCCTATATAATATGGGAAAAGGCGGTGAAGGCGTCGACCGAAGGGCTGACGTGCGCCAGAATCTCGCAAACATCCGGGAAAGGCTCCAGCAGAACCGCGACATGCTCGCTAAGATGCAGGCAAAGCTCGACAGCAGCACCGGCAGCAACTCCGTGATGAAGAAGACAATCGCCGACCTCCAGGCACGCATTGACGAGCAGGAGAAGAAAATCAACGACCTTACCGCCCAGCTTGAGAACGCAAACGCTCAGATTGCAGACCTCAACAGCCAGGTGGCTCAGGGCAAGGAAAGCCTTCAGGCCGAGACCGTTGCCCGCGAGAAAGCAGAGGCTGAGGCTATGGCTGCAGAAGTTGCCGCCAACAGGGTCTACTTCGCAATCGGCACAAACAAGGAACTGAAGGAAAACGGACTGCTCGAGAAGAAATTCCTCGGCGCCACAAAGGTACTTCAGGGCGACTTCAACGAAAACTACTTCACTTCTGCCGACAAGCGGACTCTGACCGTAATCAATACCGGCGGCAAGAAGGCTAAGATTTGGGGCAACATCCCGAAGGGAAGCTATGAGATAGTAGACAACGCCAACGGCACCCAGAGCATCAAGATCCTCAACCCGACAGAATTCTGGAGCAGAACTCCTTATCTAATCATTCAAATCAATTGAGCATGCGCTTCAAGACATTAGCAATATGCGCTGCCACGGCCGGGACGGCTGTGGCAGCCGTTTCTGTTGATAAAATCGACCCGCCCTATTGGTGGACGGGGATGCACGACACAAGCCTGCAGCTGCAGATCCACGGCAACGACATCCGCGACGCCGAGTTCTCCCTCGACTATCCGGGAGTGAGGATAGACTCGGTGGCAAGGCTCGACGGAAGCCCCAACTGGCAGTTTGTATATCTCGACATCACTCCCGAAGCCAAGCCGGGCGTCATGAAACTCGAATGGAAGTCGGGAAAGAAGAAAATCAAGAAAGACTTCGAACTGAAAGCACGCCGCGAGATGCGGGGAGCGCAAGGCTTCTCGGCTTCCGACGTGCTGTATATGATTATGCCCGACCGTTTCGCGTCGGGGGGCGAAAAGCATCCTGACACCGAGACTCTTGTCAACAAGACAGCCAACGACCGCAAGGATCCCAACGGCAGGCACGGCGGCGACCTCAAGGGTATAGCCGACCATATCGACTATATAGACTCTCTCGGCATGACTGCCGTATGGCTCAACCCGGTGCTTGAAAACGACATGCCGGGAGGCAGCTATCACGGCTATGCCACCACCGACTACTACCGAGTGGACCCGCGCTTCGGAAGCAACGCCGAATATGCCGCCCTCAACGACTCGCTCCACGACCGCGGCATCAAGATGGTGATGGACATGATATTCAACCACTCCGGAAGTCATCATCCCTGGGCTCTCGACCCTCCCGCGAGCGACTGGTTCAACCATCAGGACAAATACGAGCAGACCAACTATCGCCTCTCCACCATCACCGACCCCTATGCCTCCGACTACGACAAGGACCTGACAGTCAACGGATGGTTTGTGGAGTCCATGCCCGACCTCAACCAGAAGAACCCGCATCTGATGAAGTATCTCGTGCAGAACTCCATCTTCTGGATTGAAGACGCGCAGATCGATGGCATAAGGATGGACACCTATCCCTACGCCGACCTGCACGAGATGGGAAAATGGATAGATGCCGTAAAGGCGGAGTATCCGGACTTCAACATCGTGGGTGAGTGCTGGTTTGGAAGCCCCGCCGGAGAGCAGTTCTGGCAGACAGGCTCCGCCATAGCCGCCGCCAAGGGCATCGACACGAGGCTCCCGGTGGTGATGGACTTCCCGCTGAGCGTGCTCTGCGCCGACCTCAAGCCATTTAAGATTGATTCCCAGGCATGGAACGGCATCAACGAGGTATATGACCATTTCGCCCTCGACTATGTGTATGCCGACCCGATGAACGTGCTTCGGTTTCTCGACAACCATGACACCGACCGCTTCATCCTCGAGAAGCCTGAAGACCTCGACGCCTGGAAGCAGGCTATAGCGCTCCTGCTGACAGTACCCGGAATCCCGCAGATATATTACGGCACCGAACTGCTCATGAACGGCAGCAAGGAAGGAAGCGACGGATATGTGAGGCGCGACGTGCCGGGTGGCTTTGAAGGAGACACGGAAAACCAGTTTACCGCCGCCGGCCGAGACAAACTGCAGAACGAGGCGTTTGACTTCATATCGAGCCTCGCCAACTGGAGGAAGGGTTCCTCAGCCATCGGAAAGGGAGATATGAAGCATTTCATGCCCACCAACGGAGTTTACCTCTACCGCCGCAGCCTCGGACCGGAGGAAGTGATAGTGATACTCAACGGCAAGGACGAGGATCTTGCTCTCGATATGAGCCGCTACGCGGAAATCATCAAGGTCGGCGACCGGTATCGCGATGTAGTCACCGGAAAGACCGTGACTCTCCGCGACGGCGACTCGCCTCTTAGTCTTCCGGCGAGGGCTACTATGGTGCTGGAGAGAATTGGGAATTGAAAATTTAGAATTTAGAATTTAGAATTGATCCGCCAGCGTAAGAGTGTGGGAGGGAGCGACCTCCGGGCGCGACGTAGAGACGGAGGAATTGAGAATTTAGAATTGATGAAGGGAAAGGCTTTGATTGCTATTTGCGCGCTGCTGCTTTTGGCTGCGGGGTGCAAGCCCACTGAGAAGGGCTATAAGGCGGCTTATGATGCCGCGAAGGCAAAACGTGAGTATGTGGATCCGGAACTGGAACTGCTGACCGGAGGCCACCGTCTACTTGACGACGGAGCAAGCAACTGGAAAGTGATAGGCAGCGACTCCCTGCAGGTGCAGACGATACGGATCAGTCCGGGAAAGGGTGAGCAGTGGCCCCAGTCGGGACCTTACCGGCTTGCCGTGGCGATGTTCAAGATGGACACCAACGCCGGCTCCCTGCTCTCCGACCTGCAGGCGAAAGGGTGTGTCAACGCCCGTGTGGCAGCCGACGGAAAAGGGAAGCACTACATAATAGCCGGGAGCGCCACCTCCGCCGACTCTCTCGGAGCCGTGCTCAGCGATTTCCGCCAAAGGAATCCCGACTTCCCCTACATCGGCATGACGCCCCCCGCCCCCATCATAATCATCTCGAGATAATCCGAGAGCTCCGAGAGCTCCGAGAACTCCGAGAGCTCTGAGAACTCCGAGAACTCAATTCTAAATTTTCAATTCTCAATTAAATTCACTAAATTTGCAAATAAAATAATTAAATCATATATAATGGGAAAAGTAGTCATAATAGGAGCCGGAGGAGTGGGTACCGTAGTGGCGCACAAGTGCGCACAGCACCCCGAGGTTTTCAATGAGATTGTCATTGCCTCGCGCACCAAGTCGAAATGCGACGCTCTCGCGGCAAAAATCGGAGCCGCCAACATAGTGACCGACTCGGTAGACGCCGACGAGGTGGACCAGATTGTGGAACTCTTCAACCGCCACAAACCTGACATCTGCATCAATGTGGCGCTCCCCTACCAGGACCTTACCATCATGGAGGCTTGCCTGAAGTGTGGCGTCAACTACCTCGACACCGCCAACTATGAGCCGAAAGACGAGGCTCATTTCGAATACAGCTGGCAGTGGGCATACCGCAAGCGCTTTGAGGAGGCAGGACTTACCGCTATCCTCGGTTGCGGATTCGACCCGGGAGTCAGCGCAGTGTTCGTGGCTTACGCCGCCAAACACCATTTCAGCGAGATGCAGTATCTCGACATCGTGGACTGCAACGCCGGCAACCACGGCAAGGCTTTCGCCACAAACTTCAACCCCGAGATCAACATCCGTGAAATCACTCAGAAAGGGAAATACTGGGAAGACGGCAAATGGGTAGAGACAGAGAACCTCGAGATTCACCGTCCGCTGAGCTACCCCAATATCGGGGAGAGGGAAAGCTATCTGCTCTACCACGAGGAACTCGAAAGCCTCGTGCAGAACTTCCCGACCATCAAAAGAGCTCGTTTCTGGATGACTTTCGGACAGGAGTATCTGACCCATCTTCGCGTGATTCAGGACATAGGCATGGCGAGAATCGACCCCGTGATGTACAACGGTCAGGAAATCATCCCGATCCAGTTCCTCAAGGCCGTGCTCCCCGACCCGGGCACTCTCGGCGAGAACTACCACGGCGAGACATCCATCGGCTGCCGCATTCGCGGTCTTGACAAGCAGGGCAAGGAATCGACATACTACATCTACAACAACTGCTCCCACGAAGAGGCATACAAGGAGACCGGCGCACAGGCGGTAAGCTACACCACCGGCGTTCCCGCCATGGTGGGCGCCATGATGTTCCTCACCGGCAAGTGGGTGATGCCGGGCGTCCACAATGTGGAGGAGTTCGACCCGGATCCGTTCCTCGAGACTTTAGCAAAAAACGGTCTCCCCTGGCACGTGATCGTAAACGAAGACATCGAGTTATAACCGGAAGTTGTTTCCAACAACTTATACCACAATGAGAAAGACATTTATATGCCTTCTGACGGCGGTTGCGGCATCAGCCGCGGCCGCCTTTTCAGCTCATGGAGGAATCCCCCGGGAATCCTCCTACCGCGTTTCAACGGGTAAAGGAACCGTGGAGGTTATACCGCTGACCGACGACATCTTCCGCATCTGCCTGCTCCCGACTTACGGAGCGCCCACACCTCCCGCCACCCAGGCGGCGTCGCTGAAACCGCGCGAGTGTGACATCACCACATGGGCGGACGCCGACCGCTATGTGGTGGAATCACCCACCACCATCGTCAGTGTAGACAGGAAAAGCGGACTGGTGTCGTTTTTCGCTCCCGGCGGCGAGCTGCTTCTGACTGAAGCCGACGGAATATCGAAAAAAGGGGGAGAGCAGGCTGTGACGTTCATCACTCCCGAGGAAGACCACTTCTACGGAGCCGGCGAAAGGGGACACAGCCTGACCCTGAACGGCAGCGAACTCACCATGTGGAACCGCGCCAACTACGGCTACACCGAAGGCGACCCGCGCCTGAGCCAGAACAACATCAATATGCCCTATCTCGTGAGCGACAACGGCTTCGGCATTCTGATGGACGACTACGCGAAAGCAATCATGACGGTGGGCAACGACACCATAAGCTACCACACTCTTGCCCGGAAACCGCTGAGCTACTACTTCATCAACGGAGAGAGCTCGCTTGCCGACGTCACCGAGAACTTCACCCTGCTGACAGGTCGCCAGGCGCTTCCTCCCTTCTGGACCCTCGGATACATCACGTCGAAATACGGTTACCACAACCAGAAGGAGGCATACGGCGCCATCGACTCGCTCAAACAGCGCGGATACCCGGTAGACGGAATGATTCTTGACCTCTACTGGTATGGCGTGGAGACCGACATGGGGCGTCTGGCATGGGACGAGAAGAAATGGCCCGACCACGCGAAGATGCTCGCCGACATGAAGCGGCAAGGAGTACACGTCGTGCCCATCCATCAGCCGTATATCAACAAGAAAGGCGCCATCGACAACTATAACGAGCTTGCCGACAAGGGAATGCTTACCAAAGACGCCAACGGCGACATCAAGGATGTCACCACCTGGGTCGGAGACGCCGGAATGTTTGACATCACCAATCCCGACACCCGCAAATGGATGTGGAGCCGGATGAAGCCTCTCACAGCAGAGGGTCTCTCGGGCTGGTGGGGAGACCTCGGAGAGCCCGAGGTGCACCCGCTCGAGATAGTGCACGCCAACGGCGAGACCGCCGAGGAATACCACAACGTGTACGGCAACGACTGGAGCAGGATGGTATACGAGGGGCTGCGCAAGGATTTCCCGGTAATGAGGCCGATGCTGATGATGCGAGGAGGCACAACGGGGCTTCAGCGATACAGCGTCTTCCCCTGGACATCCGACGTGTCACGCTCCTGGGGAGGACTTCAGGCTCAGAACAAACTGCTTCTGAGCTCAGGACTTTCGGGACTCGGATATATGGCAAATGATGTGGGCGGTTTCGCGGTGGACCCCTCGCACCCCTACGATCCGGAACTGTATGTGAGATGGATCCAGGCGGGAACATTCACGCCGGTGCTCCGCACCCACGCCCAAGACCGTCCCGAACCCTACCACTACCCTGCTCAGGAAGCCATCATCAAGAAATTCATCCGTATGCGCTACGAATGGCTGCCATACAACTACACCCTCGCATACGAGAACGCGTCGAAGGGACTTCCCCTTATGCGCCACGTCAACTTCCACGGCGAAGACGACAGCGACAGGTATGCCAACGTCAGCGACGAATACCTTTGGGGCGACAATGTGCTCGTGGCGCCGGTGATGCAGAAAGGGGCACGGAGCCGCAAGGTGCTGTTCCCCTCCGGATTATGGATAGACTGGAACAATCCCGCCAAATCCTACAGAGGGGGGACTACCGCCACGGTAGCCGCTCCGCTCGGGACCTTGCCATTGTTCGTGAAATCCGGCAGTTTCATACCGCAATATCCCGAAAAGATCAACAACACATCGGAATATGACCCTACCATCCTGACAGTGAGATACTATCCCGCGAAGGAATGGACCGACTACACGCTTTTCGACGACGACCGCATGTCTCCGACATCGCTCGCCGACGGACAGTATCAGCTCACCACCTTCAGCGGCTCCCGCCAGGGGAACGAGACGTATGTGGAGATAAGTTCCGAGGGGTCATATAATGGAATGCCGCCTGTAAGGATGATAACGCTTGAGATCATGAACGCCGCTCGTCCGAAGACGTTCACGTTCAATGCCGAGCCCATAAGAAACTATGAGAGCCCGAAGGCTATCAGACAATATGGCTACCACTACAATGCGTCTACCAAGACTCTGAGCGTGAAGTTCCCTTATGACGGCAATAAGGTGGAGATTAAAATTGAGAATTGAGAATTTAGAATTGAAAATTTAGAATTTGATGGAGAAACGATTTTTTGCTTTATTGGGTGCGGCGGCGTTTGCCGGGATTTCGGCTTTCGCCTGCACCAACTTCATAGCCGGAAAGAAGGCTACTACTGACGGCAGCGTGATGATCACTTACGCGGCTGACTCCCACACACTGTTTGGAAACCTTACGCACACGCCGGCGGCGGTGCATAAGGAAGGCGCCATGCGCAAGGTGACGGAATGGGACACCGGCAAACCGCTGGGCGAGATTCCGCAGCCCCGTGAAACATTCAATGTGGTGGGCAACATGAACGAGTATCAGGTGGCGATCGGAGAAACCACATGGGGCGGACGCGAGGAACTTCGCGACACCACCGGAAACTCCATCATCGACTACGGGTCGCTGATACAGATAGCGCTTGAACGCTCCAAGAGCGCGCCGGAAGCCATCGACGTGATGACGAGTCTCGTGGCGGAATACGGTTATGCGTCGGAAGGCGAGTCGTTCAGCATCGCCGACAAAAACGAAGTGTGGGTGATGGACATGATCGGCAAGGGTGCCGAGAAGGGTGCCGTATGGGTGGCTGTCCGCATTCCCGACGACGCCATCTGCGCACATGCCAATGAGCCGAGAATACGTCAGGTGGACCTTAAAGACAAGAAAAATGTCCGCTATGCCAAAGACATGATTGAGTTCGCGCGCAAGCGCGGATGGTTCAGCGGCAAGGACTCCGAGTTCTCGTTTGCCGATGTCTACGGCTTCCATGACGTTGCCACTCGTCGCGGATGCGATGGACGCGCATGGGCTTTCATGAGGCGCTTCGCCCCTTCCTTCGACAAATACTACAGCTGGGTCATCGGCGAGAGCGACACTCCAATGCCTCTGTATGTGGTGCCGGAAAGGAAAGTGTCGCTCAAAGACATGCAGGAATCCATGCGCGACCACTATGAGGGTACTCCCCTCGCCATGACCGACGACATAGGTGCCGGCCCATATCATGTGCCCTACCGATGGCGTCCGATGGAATATGAGGTCGACGGCAAGAAATACTGCATGGAGCGCGCAACCGCCACCCAGCAGACAGGCTGGAGCTTTGTGTCGCAGAGCCGCGACTGGCTGCCCGACACCGTGGGAGGCATCTACTGGTTCGGCACCGACGACACCAACACCTGCGTCTACATGCCCCTCTACTGCTGCCTTACCGAAGTGCCCGAGCAGTTTACTGTCGGCAGTCTCTATGACTTCGACATGAACTCCAACTTCTGGATGAACAACTGGGTGGCAAACCAGGCATACTACCGTTATGACCAGATGATACCCGACGTGAGAAAGGTGCAGAACGGACTTGAGGACAAGTATCGCGGCAGCCGCGCCGAAAGCGACGCCGCGCTCGCGCCGCTTGCTGAGGCAGGCTTCCGCGGCGAGGTGACCACCGAGGCAAACCGTCAGGCGGCGGCTATTGCCAAGGAAGCAACCGACAGCTACCGCGCGCTCGCCGAATACCTGCTCGTGAAATTCCTTGACGGAAACGTAAAGAAGCAGAACGACGACGGAAGTTTCAAAAACAATGAATACGGACTCCCCGCCTACCCCAACTTCCCCGGCTACGACAAGAAATATTACGAAAACATCGTAAAAGAGACCGGCGACCACTTCCTGCTGAAGTAACCCCTCATTCTTTCTTGACTCGTATTATTCATACTCGTTTCATTGCGGAATGGCTATCCTGGAATAGAAATGAGTATGAATAATACAAGATGATATGTGATTTGCCAATATCAATATCGAGCGAATAAACACCTGATTAAGTTATGGGAGTTAACATTCAATTTTCTCAGCTTTACCATTGGCGGAAATGCCGACCGCGAGGAAATTTGGAAAATGAACCTTGACGAGCCCAAATATTCCAACAGTTATCTGCATGATGCCGCAAAGCATATTCTTGCTCAGAAAAGCAAATTCAGCCGATGGCTGGAGAGTGACAGTCCGGCGACAGTCGCCAACGCTCTGCTTCTATTATGCCTGAAAGAGAACAGGATGCTTCACTCTCAGATTCAAGGTAGACTTGACGACTTCCGGCAAACAGGCGGATTTTCGGAAAACGAATCCTGATCTCAAAGCAAACCCTTCCAACCGGGTATGGTTGGAAGGGTTTGCTTTGAGCCACTAGTGGGACTCGAACCCACGACCTTCTCGTTACGAATGAGATACTCTACCAACTAAGCTATAGTGGCGAAATGCGAGTGCAAAGTTAATGATTTTTTCTGAAACGGGCAAGAAAATGGCGGTTAAATCGAGGTCAGGTCCACGGCTCTTTCATTTAAAAAAGTCTTGAGCTTCCGAAAAGCCTGTTATTTTATAGCGGGGGGAAGTCTGAATGGGAAAAGGTGATTTTCGCATTTATTTCTCTGATTTTCAATAAAATAAGTGGTATAAAAATTTGGTC
>JAGAJP010000047.1 GCA_017626045.1 Muribaculaceae bacterium
GCGCCTGAGATCATCAACAGCGACCAGGGCTCGCAATATACAACAAAGGCATGGGAAGACCTCCTGAAAGAGAACGGAATCCTCATCAGCATGGATGGCCGGGGCCGCTGCAAGGACAACATCTGGATAGAACGGTTCTGGCGCACTGTCAAGCAGGAATACGTCTATATCAATCCGATCGACTCTGTCGTGGAGCTGCGTCAGGGGATAAGCGACTACATCGAGTTCTACAACTACGAACGCCCCCATCAGAGCGTCGGAGAAATCCTTCCGGCCCGAAGCTACGGATTAATCGCATAAAAACTTGGACAATAATGGAAAAAGAACTAATTTTGTGGTGGAAAAACAAAAACCTTGACTTGTCAAGGTCGGGGCAAAGAGGAGGAGTTGGCCTCCGCCGCTTCTCCCTTTGTTCTGAAAATTATTGAAGTTTAACCCTCTGTCGAAAAACGGGGAGTAGTATATGCCTCATGGTGGATCAATATGCCGACACAACAGACCTGGAGGGAGGATTCCGGATTACAATGCCACTTCAGGAGCAAAGAACCGAGAAAGTGATCCGTCTTGAAAAGGAGGGGTTCAAGACGCGAATCGAAGACTCCACGCCCGGCAGAGAAATTAAAATGATAATGCGAGAAGAATGAATCCGATGAGACATCATATTCTATTGAACGGAGAGAACTGGAGAAGGGCGGCGATAGAAGCAGCCCTTATACATCACTATCCGGAATTCAACGCCAATCTCGCCATGCGCACACGCATTGGAGTCGTAGTTGAAAGCGAGCGGGCAGTCCATGACTTTATATTCGAATATAAGGAACTGTTCGACTATTCTTATTGGCGAACGGTAGACTTGTCTGGCAAAACACCAAAGATTGAAACTCATCGACCTTATTTCGCGGGGATAAGAAAAGACTTTGTGGATGTGGAATGGGAGTTTATCATAGGATATCTTTCACACCCCATGCTTCAGGAAAAAATACGAAGATGGGCTAGTGACAGATCAAAACTGCTGACAATCATCTTTTGCCATGACAATAAAGGCATAAACAAAAGTTATACAGAAAGGCTCAGACTCAGACTGCCTGAAAGGGTGACGTTGAAGACGCGTGATTATGATCCGGAATCAGAGAGCCGTCGAATGGACGAATTGATGGAGATTGCCAAGTATCTGCATTACTTCTATAAAGTTTCTCAGGAATTGAAGAATGTGCCTACCGAGTTGCCGGAGGACAAAGTGGATGCAGAGTGGGCACTTCTTGACGAAACGCTAAGGATGAGTAATATCTATAATGTTATGTCGATTCCTCATAAGATGGAGATTCTCGGGCATGACCGCAGCGACTGGAACACATTCTACGCGCTGACCGCATATGAGATTGAGACGCTTACCGCTATCGAGCACAACCGCTGGTGTGTGGAGCGGCTGATTCAAGGAATGCGTCCATGTACAGATCGGGAACGCAAAGAAATCGAAGATGACATGAGACAGCGGCTGTCGGATGCAGAGTACACTAAAAATCATCCGGTATCTTTGAAAAAGAGATACAAGACTGAGCGAAACGCCCATTATGACCTCTGTGCATACTCAGAACTTGGAGTGGACGAGACCGGTCTGCCGGTGACCCGCTACGACCGCGACCTGACCGCTGCGATACCGTTAATTGTCAAAACTTTCAGCGACAGATATGGCAGGAACGATGGATAAGCATTACACGGTAAGCAACCGTAATGGAATTTACACGGCAGGTTCCGATTGCGTCACGGTCGTCGGGCAAGTCGCAGGTTGCGACATACAGATTGTGAATCATACTGAATATGAAGATGAAATCCTCGCCAAGATAATTCCCAACCGGGAGAAAGACGGATGGCATATAGTGAAGGTCACCAGACATTGGCCGATCTTGATAAACGGGGTTGAAATGAACCGCGTCCATTATCTGGCCGACGGGGATGTGATTGATTTTCTGAATGCACACTGCGTGTTTAACATCAAAGACGGGAGGCAGGCGGAACCGACAATTGTCCACATCCATAAAAACAGCAAGAAGTTATGGGTACTGTTCGCTGCGATAATGATATTGTGCGTGACAGTAGGATGGCGTATCTACAGTAGCGGACGCTACATACTGGCGGATGAGCAAATCGCGGAAATCGAAACATCCCTATTCTCTACCAGAGTCGACAGCATACAGTTGCTTCGCGGAGACTCAGTAATTGAATCGTATGCATACGCCTCTTCTCCCATCGGTACTGCTTTTCTTACCACAGACTCGCTCATAGTGACGGCACGCCATTGTATCCAGCCGTGGCTTAACAAGGTGTTGCCATACGAATACGCGTCTATACCCGGTAACACGGAATGGCCTATAAAAAAGGCTCTTTTTGTGGAAACGGAGAATCAGTTGAGCGGTAATGACGAATACCGTCTGCGCGCATGGCTCACTCTCACTGACGAGAACGACTACTCCTTTACGTTGACATCCGATGACTTCCGAATCAACCGTGATTATGACGATATCGTAGAACTCGGCACATACGACACTCCGCAATACTGGCGGAGCATCTCGCACCGTTATCATAGGACAGACATGATGTTGGGAGACATAGCATATGCCAAAAGCGACCGACCCGGAAGGATTGCCCTCGCATCTGAGGAAGACATTAGGAAAATGCTTCGGCAACGCAGAACGAAGCTATATTTCTTCGGCCATCCGGAATCCGGAATCGGCAACAACAGTCTTGATATCCGGGCCGATGAATTGCGAATGCAGGGAAAGGAACTAGAAGGGACAAGGGAAGACGTCTTTATGCTTGCGCACGACGGTGACCTCACTCCCGGGTTTTCCGGTGGTCCCGCGATTATGCGCTCCGGGAGCGGTTTCAAGGCTGTCGGCGTAATATCAGTGACCGATGAACGCAACGGACATCTGTCGTACTCTGTTCCAACCTCTGAAATAATTAAATTGCAAAGATGATCATACACAAAGGCAAAAAATATACGATAGAATGCAAAGGTGACGTTGCGGAGAAAACTGACGGGAAAAGTATTCGCAGAATGCGATACTATCCTGAAAGGGACGCCTCCGCATTGGCCGGAGAAATAGACGAACTCACAGCATGGCGTCTACTAAGGGATATCAGTCGACAGGCTTCTGTGTCAAAAACGCCTATATCGCCCGAGCATATCCTGATCGACGGAGAGGGATTCATACTTTCCGAATGGTCGGAAAGCAGTGACGACAGATTCAATGCGCCTGAAGGCTATGAGCCGGTCTGGGCACTTGCTGCTTCGGTTTTTCAAATATTTCTTGGCTGCCATGTGTTTCAAGGTATGGGAGGAAGGGGGCAGTCATCAACTGCACCCGTGCCGGTGCTTAGGAGAGAATTGCCGGAGTTGAGTACACTCATAGCCCGGAGTCTCAGTTATATCACCGGCAACAGACCGACCTTACGGGAAATTGAAGAAATAGCCGAGGCGAATGTTTCACGATGCGAGTCATTGAAAACAGAGTTCCCTCCTCGGAAGGATGTTTCATCGCATTCCATTCCCTCGGATGAACTTGATAAATATTGGCCAGAAGAAATGAATTGAAATGAAAAGGATATTTGCGATGATATGGTGCGCTGCGGCAGTATTATGCTCTATGGCGCAGACCGACGAACTTAATTTTCTCACCGATATCGTTAAGTCGTTGCAGAAGGGAGGCGAGTCCGCATATAAATCCGCGGTGGCGAAACTTGCAAAAGACAAGGAATGGACCCCTATGGATGAACTCGGCATCGCAGCCGGAGTGGAATGCAAGGCATCGCAGCGAGTGCCGGGCTTCAGACTTAACTCCGTCTTGACCAATGCTGAAAACGCGCAGAGATACGAGACCACAACAGGCAATCATCTCAATGGAGCTGACAGCAGATATAACTACTCTCTTTTTGAGAAAACACTTAAGGCAGGAGCGGAAGTCAACTACAGCCTGCCGGGGAGGTGGGGAGATCAGACTTTTATAGTAATTCCATTTTCAGGAAACGACTCAAAACTTATGGGCACAATAAGATGCAAGGGCAACGACTTCCAGTGCACTACTTTGGGACACGGCATTCTAAGATTTTCCGGAAGCGCCATCAAGGGACAGCCGGTGGAGATTAAACTTAAGAACGGCTCCGAGAACCATATATCATACGTCATCATCAACTATAACTCGCGCAAATGAGACAATTCTCAATCATAGTACTTGTCTTGACAGCAATCGCAGTATATGCCGACAATCCGTCGGCGGTGGTTGACAGTCTTATTGCAAGAGGTAACCGGTGTTACGAGCTTAGCCAGCCATCGAAGATAAAACTATATGCCGACTCAGCCGTCTTCATTTTATCATCCGGCAACTTTGAGGACGATTCGCGCAAGGATTGCGTTGTGTCAGTATTAAAGCTATATGGTAATTACCATTACGAGATGGCAAACCTTGACTCCGCTGCGCATTACTATAATCGCGCGAAGGCTATTATGGATAAGAATCCCGACACAGATTTCAGGACAAACAGACTTTTGCTGCCGAGGGAATTCGCTCAATTATATTATCGTATGGGAGACTATGGGAGCGCACTTGAATCAATGGAGGAGGTTGACAGTATCCTGGAGTATAATCAGCCATACGAAATAGGAAGCGACGATTGGCTTATTACAAAAATGACATACGCCATGTGTCTTGCAAGAATGGACAGGATTGACGAGGCGCTTGAAATAGCGGCGACTGAACTTGAGAACGCAAATTCAAAAGAGGGTCTTTCCTATGCCAAGGCCCAGAGAATGTATGCAAAGATCAAGCTGCTCGCCAATGTAGACCGTAAGGGAACGCTTGCCGCCTATAAGGACTATTTCTCCGTGCAAAAACAGTATGCGCGACTCAACTTTGCAAAAATGAATGCTGATGAACGCGAAGAATATTGGCAGACCCTGCGACCGTTTATGACCGACTGTTATCTATTAGAAGATACTGATTCCGGCTTCCTTTATGATGTGACATTATTTTCAAAAGGACTTTTGCTTCAGTTGACAAAGATTTCCGGCGAAGGGCATGCCACAGAGAAGGCTCTGAAAACTTTAGACTGGCGATGGACCGATATTCAGAAAAGACTGAAGCCGGGAGAGGCAGCCATGGAATATATCCAATATTACAAAAAAGGAGAGGCGGCGATGGGCGCACTCATACTTAAGCCGACGGGTAAACCTCAATTCATACGTCTGACTTCTCCGGATAAAATCATGTCGATAGCCGGAGAGGCATTAAATTCTACGAACCGCAACTTTAAAGATAAACTATATAGCGACGAGACGATACAGTCACTTGTCTGGACCGACACATTGCTTCCCGTTTTGGAAAAAGTTAAAAAAATATATTTCGCGCCTGACGGATATCTGCACCGGCTTGCCATAGAATATATGCCGCAGGTTGAGGGGAAGGATCTCTATAGGCTAACATCAACCCGTAGCCTTATGGAAGAGAGGAAGGAATACTCCTACACAGACCCTATACTCGCATTCGGGGATATAAACTATGATCTTGACAAAAGTCCGGGACAGTCTGCCGGCAATGACAAAACCGCATTCCTCAATTATATCGGTACGCAGTTTCCACGATTGTCTGCTGCACACGATGAGACAAAATCAATCATATTGAACAGAAACATTCCGGAAGACTCACGAATATCGGCATCCGAAGCATCTGAGGGACAGTTTCGTAATCTGTCTCCCGGCTACCACACAATTCTTATTTCCACACATGGGGATTTCCGCAAGAAAGTTCCTGTCTCCACAGATATAAAGCCGGTGATGGCAGATGATGTAATGTCGGAGAGCATTCTTGCCTTTGCGGGTATAAACTCATATCTGACGGAGCAGAGGTTTGACGCCTCAAACAATTATGACGGGATATTGTCTGCCAGAGAACTGTCGCAAATAGACTTGACCGAGTGCCGACTGTTTACCGCGTCGGCATGCCAGACGGCTCTCGGGGAAATAACATCCGATGGAGTGTTCGGACTTCAACGGGGACTTAAAAACGCGGGTGTCGAGGCGATGCTTCTTAGCCTTTGGAACGTTAATGGCGAGGCCACGTCAGAATTGATGAGAAGTTTTTATGAAAATCTCGGGAGTGGGATGTCTATCCATAACGCTTTTAAGGCGGCACGCAAGAAACTGCTGAGCGGAGATGCCGCGGAGACTGTGAGTTATATTTTTGATGCCGCCACCATGGCAAGCCGATCGGTAGTGGTCAAAAACAAGGTTTTTGATTCACCTCAATATTCCAATGCATTCATTCTTATAGACGCTATAGACTAAGGATTTAGAGAGAAACGATTTAATACACAATATATTATGAATATTAGAATTATCCTGACATCATTTTTGATTTTGGTCGTTGCTGTTCATACGGCGACGGCGCAACATCCGGTGGGCAATATCCAAGGAGCCACTCCGGTCGACAGCTGGGAGGTCAACGTTCGCCAGATGCCTCCTCAATTAAGGGCGGAAATAACAGAGACAATGAGCAAACTGCAAGGATCCGAAGAAGACAGAAGCATTCTTTCAGATATCGGGATAGGGGTTGGCTCCGGTTTGATATCGGGACTTGTCGACGCGATAGTGACCGAGACATTCAATCTTGCGCAATACAGGAAAAAGCAAAAGCGGGAATGGATGCGTATGATTCAGAATGAAAACAATTTCACTGACAGCATAACATCCATCAAAGGATTGAAGGACTTCTATACGAGCAACTCCCATCTTGGAGCACTGGATCCGTCCAACATCAATTTCGACGGCATAGAAATCAGGGGAATGAGAAACGGACGGCAAGTTATCTACATGTCGTGTAGCATCGACCGCAATAAACTGGAACACATGTTCAGACACAGCAAGTTTAATCTGGTGCTTGACAGTCTGGTCTTCAATCCTTACGTTTGCCATCTTCCTAATGTTACAGCCAACGGCATCCGCACTATGAAAGAAATAAAGAAGGGAAAAGCGAGCGTTGAGGGTGATACCATAATTCGACCGGGAAAGGGAGGAAACGGATTTTCTTTCGACGAACGCAACAATCTTAGGGTGGCGATAGATTTTTCCCTTTACTCTTCCTGGATAAATCAGGCAGTTCAGATTCATAAGGATGTCGAGCTTGGAAAATTCAATTTCACAGTAAAAATCCCCAACAACATAATCGGAGAGTATTCATATTCAAGAAACAAAATACTTGAAGATGCAAAATCATTGCCGGAGAATGAGCGTCGTTCGTATCTTTCGGCTAATCTTATTGATATCAAGGGAGACTGCTTTGTAGTTCCACGCTCATTCATGCCCCTTGACAACGGAAAGCCGATGTGGGGAACCGGTGAATACAATATAAAGGTGAAAATACGCGAGTCGTGTCAGTTTGCGGACAACAGCGAGAAGGCAAAACATTGGCATGAGGACTATAAACGACTTCGCCAAATGCAAAACAAGAGCAGCGAGGTTCAAGAATATTTCCAGACCCTTTGGAATCAATATGGCAACACTCTCGTCAAAACTTCATACAAGACTGCTCTTACTACGGGAGTCAATGAACTTGTACCTCTTAAAGCCGGGAATGCCATGTCATCGCAAAAAGGGGCAGCCGGTATGGGGAAGAGGTAGGAGAGAAAAGAGAAATATGTGGGGGTTTTGTTTGGATGTGAGAGATTTTTTTTCTAATTTTGCAAGGTAAAAGGCTGTTTTTTGGCCTTTTTGCTTGCGGGCCTTCGGGTCTGCGAGGTTTTAGTGTTTAATAATCAATCAGTTACAGTATAATTTCAGAATGGCAACATTAGAGAAAATCAGAAGCAAATCAGTGTTCCTTATAGTGGTCATTGGTGTGGCGCTTCTTGCTTTCATCGTCGGCGATGCGCTGACCAACAGCCGGAATCTCTTCGGAGACCACACAACGGTGGCGAAGATCGGCGGTAAAAAAATTGACTATACAGACTATCAGCGCAAGCGCGAGGAGCTGAACAATCAGCTGGAGCAGCTGAAGCAGCAGAATCCTCAGCAGTATGCCAACTTCGATCCGCAGATTCTCGCTGAAATGGCTGTGGAACAGCTTGTGGGCGAAAAGCTCCTTGACGATGCAGTGAAGACTCTTGGCATCGAGACGTCGCCCGAGCAGCTTCGCTTCTATGTGATGGACAATCCTATCAATGGAGAGGCGTTGGGCAATATCGTGAGACAGCTGAATGCTTCGGGCGTGAGCGTGCAGACACCGGCGCAGGCGTATGAGGTGATCTTCAATCCGACGCGCAACGGTCTGACAGAGGAGCAGGCGAAGCCTTTCCAGAACGCATGGGTTGCAATGGAGGAGGATACCAAGCAGCTTATCAAGCGCAGGAAGTACCAGCAGCTTGTGGTTGGCGCGGTTAAGGCAAACGACCTCGACAAGAAGGCTCTCTATAACGATTATGTGGCTACCAACAATGTCTCGCTCGTGTTCCGTCCTTACGGAAATCTTGATGAGAAGAAATATCCGGTGTCGGATTCAGAGATAAAGGCGGCTTATGACGAGGACAAGTCTTTCTATGAGGTGAATGAGCCTACGAAGGAGGTTTCATTCATCGCGATCAATGTGGCTGTGTCGGATGCCGACCGCGTGGCAGCACAGAAGCTTGCCGAGGCTACAGTGAAGGCTTTGAATGACAGCGCGTCGAACGGTCTGCCTGCAAACATAAAGAAGGATGGAGTGGTGATGTCTCGCCACACCGTAAGGCTTTCCGACATAGCCGGAGGTCCGGTGAAGAACTTCATCAGCGGCGCCGCAGCGGGCGAGGTAAGCCTGGTGTCGCAGAATCTTCGCGGCTTCGAGGTTGTTAAGATGGGCAAGAGGTCAACGGCTGTTGACTCTATCCAGCTGAATATCGTTCAGGTGGCTGGAGCGTCACTTCCGTCGAAGGTTACAGCCAAGCTGAACGGCGGTCTTCCGATCGACAGCCTTTCGAAGGCATTCCCGGCAGACAGCGTGTTTGGCCAGAAGGAGCAGTGGATACCTCTCTATACAGCGGAGGGTCCGACGAACGCACTTACTACAGCGCAGCTTGACTCGCTTCGCGGAGCCGGCGGCAAGTATGTGTCGATCATGAATACTCCGCAGGGCGCGGTGCTTGCCCGTGTGGTGACACAGAAGCCTGCCAAGGAGGTTGTGGAATACGAGCAGTATTCTTATCAGCTTAATCCTTCGGCTAAGACAGTTAATGACGAGATTGCGAAATTTGAGGCATACTTAGCCAAGAATAACACTGCGGAACTGTTCTCTAAGAATGCAGGAGCTGCGGGCTACAATGTTCAGAAGTTCCAGTTTACGCAGTCAACTCCGGCTGTTCCGCGTATGGCGGGCTACAACCAGTTCTTCCCCGACTCTCGTCAGGTGGTAAGATGGGCTATGATGGATGGCGAGCCGGGTGAGGTCAGCCATATCTATGAGTCGAAGGACTCGTCGAACCCGATGCTTTATGCGATCGCGGTAGATGCCGAGTATGATGACTATGTACCTGTCACGAATGCAGACGTTAAGTCTTACCTTACAGATAAGGTTCGTCGTCAGAAGGCAGGGAAGGCACTGGTTGCCGAGTATAAGAAGAAGGGCAACACGCTTGAGAGCGTTGCTAAGGCTATGGGCGTAGAGCCGCGTCAGTTGCCGGAATTCCGTCTGTCGCGCGGCATGGGTGTCAATGACGCCAAGGTGCTCGGACAGATTTCGGGAGCTAAGGCCGGAAAGAATGTCGTGGTAGTGTCGGGAGAAGACGGCGTGTATGCTTTTGTGGTTAACGGAAGCGGTAAGTCGGATCTTCCTTATAACGAGGCTAACTATGAGCAGCAGTATTTCCAGTTGATAAGCCCGAATTTTGACGCTATGCTTCGCGGTGCCGATAAGGTCGTGAACCAGGCTTATAAGTTTGAGGGCGGAGAATAATCTGCTTTATGTACTTACAATCGAGGGTCATGCTTTTGGCTATGACCCTCGATTTTTGATTTTGGATTGGAGTGGGAGGCTTGGGGGAGCTGGGGGAGCTGGATTTAGGGGGCTTAAAGCTTCCGCTTTAAGAGGGGCGGCTCCGGGATGATGGAGAGGGCAGAGCCGGAGGCTCTGACACCTAAACAAACTTGGACTCCGGGGGATTTTGTGCGAGGATTTGTAAATCCTCGCTCGTAGTGGGGACTTGGGGTGATTTTTTGCGAGGATTTGTAAATCCTCGCCCCCGGTGGGTGAGATTGGATTTTTGAATTATGGATTGGCTTCGGTTTTTGGGAGCCTAATTGAATTGGAATGTTTATGTTGCCATCTTTAATTGGAATGACTCTCGGTGAGCTTGAGAATGTGGTTAAGTCGGGCGGTATGCCAAGGTTTGTTGCGAGGCAGATAGCTGACTGGATTTATGCCAAGCGTGTGTGCACGTTTGCCGAGATGGTGAATATATCGAAGAAGAATCAGCAGTGGCTTGCCGATAACTATGTGGTAGGGCGTCAGGAGGCTGTCCGGCGGTCGAAGTCGCAGGACGGGACTGTGAAGTTTCTTTTTGATGTCGGAGACGGGTGTAAGGTAGAGTCGGTGATGATACCGGACAAGGATCGCGCGACGCTTTGTGTCAGTTCGCAGAGCGGGTGCAAGATGAACTGCTATTTCTGCGCGACGGGTAAGTTGGGTTTTAAGTCAAACTTGACGTCTGCTCAGATAATGAACCAGATATTGTCGATGCCGCATCGGCGCAATACGGCGGAGAAGACCGGAGACGGGGAGCTCACGAATATAGTGTTCATGGGCATGGGAGAGCCTCTCGACAATCTTACCGAGGTGTTGAAGAGTATCGAGATACTGACGTCGCCATGGGGACTTGGATGGAGTCCTAAGCGCATCACGGTATCGACTGTGGGGAAGCTTCCGCAGCTGAAGGATTTGCTTGACAGGACATCGGTGCATGTGGCTGTGAGCGTGCATACGGCAGACATCGCTCAGCGGGAGTCGATGATGCCGGCGCAGAAGGCTTTCCCTATTCAGTCGGTGATGAAGTTGCTGAAGACCTACGATTTCAGCGGGCAGCGGCGTCTGTCGCTGGAGTATATAATGTGGCGAGGCGTGAATGATGATGTGGCTCATGCGAATATGCTTATCAAGCTTATCGGGGATCTTGACTGCAGGGTGAATCTGATACGTTTTCACCGGGTTCCCGGGGTTGAGTTGGCACCGGCGTCGGATGACAGGATGCAGATGTTCCGGAACATTTTGAACGAGCATGGTATTACGGCTACTATCCGGGCTTCGCGAGGTGAGGATATAGAAGCGGCTTGCGGAATGCTTGCGGCTAAGAAATAGATTTGCGTGGATGAGAAAAATTTTGTAATTTTGGGGAGGAAAGTGGACTTTGGGATTGGGGGAGGGCAGAGCCTTAGGCTCTGACACCTGGACAAACAGGGACTCAGTGGGGACTTGGAGGATTTGGATTAGTATTAATGTTAATGATGGCTTAAGGAATGCATAACCCTATAAGAGTGGGTATTACCCACGGAGATTTTAATGGCATCGGCTATGAGGTGATAGTCAAGGCGCTGATGGAAGAGGATATCACGGAGCTTTGCACTCCGGTGATATTCGGGAGTTCCGAGCTTCTGAATCAGGTGAGGAAGGATGTCGGAGCCGAAACATTCCGCTTCACGGCTGTGCGGTCGGCGTCGGGCGCTCAGGCTGGGAGGATAAATGTTGTGGATGTATGCCGGAAGGGTCTTGAGATGACTCCGGGGCATCCGTCGAAGGAAGCCGGAGAGGCAGCGGTAGAAGCGCTGTCGGCGGCATGTGACGCGCTTGAGTCGGGAGAAATTGACTTTTTGGTGACGGCTCCCATCAACAAGAAGACGGCGTATAGCGACAGTTTCCCCTTCCCCGGACATACGGAATATCTGGAGCAGCGACTCGGCGGGGAAGAGGGCAAGGCCACAATGATACTTTTTGACGACCATATGCGCGTGGCGCTTGTGACGACCCACAAGGCTCTTCGGGAAGTTCCGGACGCTATCACGAAGCAGTCGGTGAAAGACACCATAATCAAGCTTGACTCGGCACTGCGTCAGGATTTCCGGATGGACAAGCCACGGATAGCTGTCCTGTCGCTGAATCCGCACAACGGCGACAACGGGCTTCTCGGGGCAGAGGAGATTCGCGAGATTGTACCTGCAGTCGCGGAGAGTGTGGCGGAGGGCGTGCTTGCCTTCGGTCCATTTGCCGCCGACGGATTTTTCGGCAACGGCGACGCATTGAAGTATGACGGGATAGTGGCTATGTATCATGACCAGGGACTTGCTCCGTTCAAGGCACTTGCCGGAGAGTATGGAGTGAACTATACTGCGGGACTTCCGTATGTAAGGACCAGTCCGGACCATGGGACAGGCTACAATATAGCAGGTAAGAATCAGGCGGACGCGACGTCGATGCGTCAGGCTATCTACCAGGGCATCGATCTTGTGAGAAACCGTCGCGACCATGAGCGCGCGACATCGAATCCGTTGCCGAGGATGAAGCCCGAGCGCAAGCAGCAGAAGCAGAGCGGAGAGGAAGAGTAAAATAAGTAACAGAGCATGGCAGACGTAAGAATAGCGGCAGTGTTAAGAGCCGGGATATTTTCGCCCAATCACATCGCCAACGATGCGGCGATCCTGCACGCGACAGCGGACGAGCTTCGCCGCCGGGGCTGCCATGTGAATGTATATAGCGAGAGCGAGTTTGTCGGCACTGTGATAGAGGAGGATGTCATTCTCGCCATGTGTCGCGGAGACGAGGCATTGACGAAGCTACAGCTTCTTGAAGACATGGGTAAGACTGTGATCAACTCCGGCTACGGCATAGAGAATTGCGTCAGGATGATAATGGTAAGGCTTCTTGCTGACGCAGGAATCCCTATGCCTGAAAGCTATGTCGTGGACACGGATGTGGAAGTAAGGCGTCGGCTTCAGAAGAGCGGGTTCGGGGCATGCTGGGTAAAGCGCGCCGACTCGCCGGTGCTTCATCTTGAGGATATCAGCCGGTGTCGTCATCCGGAAGAGGCTCAGGAGATACTGCACGAATTCTTTTACCGGGGCATACGCAAGGCAGTGGTGTCGAGAGAAGTCGTGGGCGAGAAAATCCGTTTTTACGGGATAGCGTCGTCCGGCTGGTTTCATTGCTTCATGCCGATGCGTCCTGTTGAGGACGAGACGTCTGCCACGGGCATAGACGAAGAGCTGAGGGAACGAATCAAGGCACTGAGCATGAAAGCCGCCAAGGCGCTCCGTATCGTCATCTTTGGCGGAGACCTGACGCTGACAGCCGACGGGCGATGCCTGATAACGAATTTCGATGACTGGCCCAGTTTCGCACCGATACGCAAAGACGCCTCCAAGGCGATAGCGAAAAGTGTGCTGACGGAGGTCAGAAGTCGCAGAACAAAAGGAAAGAGACTATGAAATCGAGGAAACTCATACCGATAACCGACGAGAGATTTCCGTTGCTGCCGCGTATGATAGCGACATCGCTGGGTGCGGGCTACCTTCCGGTGGCGCCCGGCACGTGGGGTGCGCTTGTGGCGATAGTGATATGGCTTCCGTTGTATCTATGGCTTCCGGGGACACCGGCGTGGATAATAACGACGCTTGCGATAGTGGCTCTTGCGGTGTCGGGGACGTGGGCAAGCACGGAATCGGAGAAATACTGGGGAAAGGATCCTGTAGTGGCTTGTGTAGACGAGACGGTAGGACAGTTGATATCGATGCTCCCGTTGTGTGGAGGTCCTGAGACGGCACCGTGGTGGATGATAGCGGTATCGCTCGGACTGTTCAGGTTTTTCGACATTTTCAAGCCTCTCGGGATAAGGAAACTGGAGAAACTGCCCGGGGGGGTAGGGATGATGGCCGACGATGTGCTCGCGGCAATCTACAGCGCGATCATAGTGGGCGTCATCGTAAGCCTTATATAACCTAACGACACCTATATCATGAACAGCGATATACAACATACACAACCCGTCGGCGAGCACGACGAAAAGCATAATATCAAGCATTTAGGCAACGCGTTGCTCAAGAGCAAATCGTTTGTGCCGACGTTTCTGCGGTCGGCGGTATCGAGCCAGGCATCAGGCTGGGTCGACTTCATCACGGGCTTCGTGATGTTCTACTGGGTATTCAACCAGCATCTGTCGTGGCTCGCGACGGGCATCGGCGTAGTAGCGGGCGGGATAGTCAACTGCATCCTGTGCTATAAATTCACATTCCGCGCCGAGAACTGTCCCTGGAAAGCTGTAGTGGTAAAATACGCGATGGTGTGGATCGGAAACCTGATACTGAATTCGGGAGGAACGGAACTGCTCTATATATTGCTAAAAAAGATGGAGATACTGGAAGACCTCGGGTTCAAGCCGGCGGGCTATTACTCGGCAGCGCGAGTAGTGATGTCGCTGCTTGTGTCATGGTTCTGGAACTTCGTGCTTCAGCGGAATTTCGTTTACAAGCCCTCGCGATTCGATCCGCATGCGGTCAGATTCATGACAGGCCTTTTTGATTTCTTTCATATCAGGCATGACAAAGAAGGGGCATAGACAACAAATAACAGGCAAAAAAGAAATATGAAAAAAATAAAAGAGACAGCGAAGAGCCTCAGGGACTCCCTGCAGCGGGGCATATATGTTGTGATAAATCCGTTTGTGCATCTACTCATAAGAATGGGAGTGACGCCGAACGCTGTAACGGCGATAGGATTTCTTGGAAACGTGGCCGCCTCCATCATAGTCGGCTATGCCGCCTACCAATCGCTCCACACGGAGATGGACTGGAGTCTGCTGATATGGGGAGGCGCCTTGATATTGGGCTTCTCTCTGTTTGACATGCTCGACGGCCAGGTTGCACGTCTGGGAAACCGGACGTCGCGATTCGGCGCCTTTTTCGACTCGGTCCTTGACCGCTACTGCGAGTTTTTCACAGTAGGGTCAGTGACGTATCTGCTTCTGTGCCGTGGTTGGGAAATAGCCGCGTTGCTTGCCTTCTTAGCTCTTATGGGGTCGCTTCTTGTGAGTTATACAAGAGCGCGGGGCGAAGGACTCGGCGTAGTGTGCAAGATCGGCTTCATGCAGCGTCCGGAGAGGGTGGTGCTGACGGCGCTATCCCTTCTTGCCACAGGTATCTGCGGAGTTGTCGGGAAGAGTTGTTTCGACCCGCTCGTTATAGTAGCCGTCACCATGGGAGTCATGGCGTTCTTCACCAACATGACAGCGATAGCGCGCATCAACTATCTGAGAAAAGCACTGAAATAATGAGAGACAGAACGAGCAGGGGGATGCGCTATTCGCCGCCTACACCCAAAGAGCAGCTGATATGCTTCGCGACGCTTGTCGTGTGGCTGACGGTGACTGTGCTGTTTGTCGGATTCAGGCCGGAACATATAGTGCTTGCCACGCTGATCGCGCTGCTTTTTTTCGTAGCTTCTCCGACACGACGGCTTGTGGTGGCGCTGCTGCCCTTCATAGCGTTCGGCATCAGTTATGACTGGATGAACCTACTGCCTAACTATGAGGTGAATCCGGTGGATGTCAGGGAATTATATGAAACGGAAAAGACGCTGTTCGGAATCTCGGCGGCGGGCGAAGTTCTGACTCCCAATGAATTTTTCGCACATCATCGAAGCGGAGTGGCGGATTTTCTGTCGGGCATCTTTTATCTCTGCTGGGTACCGCTTCCGGTGTTTTATGGACTGTGGGTATATTTCAGCGGGAAGAGTTATGACTATCTTCGGTTTGCGTTGGTGTTTTTACTCGTGAACCTTCTTGGCTTCGGAGTCTACTATCTTCATCCGGCGGCACCGCCATGGTATGTTGCCTTGCATGGGTTCGAGGCAGTGCCCGGGACACCGGGAGAGGTAGCGGGGCTTGGCGCGTTTGACGAGATGACGGGGCTTGGTATCTTCCACGGGCTTTATGCCCGGAATGCCAATGTGTTTGCGGCGATGCCGTCTCTGCATTCGGCATATACGTTTGTGGCATGCATCTACGCCTTCATCATAAAAAGCGGTCGGGCATGGAAGTGGATACTGTCGTGTGTGACGTTGGGGATATGGTTTACGGCAGTGTACACATCGCATCATTACCTTCTTGATGTAACGGGGGGGATAGTTTGCTCAATAGTTGCCGTCCTGCTGTTTGAAGAAGTGGTGATGCGGATACCGGCATTCCGGAGATGGCTTCGAAAGTATGCCGACTATATAGAGTTTAATCGGAAGGCGCAAGGACGCCGGCAATAATAAAATACTATGACAGACGAAAACAAGGAAAAATATTACGCAGAGATGCGTGAGAAATATGATGTGCATCCCGATGTGCTTAACTATGACGACATAGTGGAGGTGGTGCCGAAACTTAAGGGACACAAGAAGTTTGTGGACTTTCTGCTGCACTGGCTTCAGGTAGACGAGGTGAACGCCGTGCACCGGAGGTGGTGTGACACACCGGGGCCGGAGTTTGTAAGGCGCATGGTGGAGGATGACTTCAAGATCAAGCTGCGTGTCGACGGGCAGGAGAATCTTGACAATATGCCCGACGGACGATTCATCACGGTCTCCAACCATCCGTTCGGAGCGCTTGACGGCATCACGCTGATCTATCTTGTGACGCGACGTTTCCCGGAATTCAAGGTGATGGTGAATATGGTGCTCAACAAGATTTCGGCGATGCGACCGAACTTCATAGCCGTCGACGCGTGGAGCAGCAAGGATCCCGCCAAGCGTCAGGTGTCAGTGAACGGTATACGGGAAGCATTGCGTCAGGTCAAGGACGGCAAGCCGTTAGGCTTTTTCCCTGCCGGGGCGATGAGCAAGGTCGATATCAAGGGGCATCTTGAGGACCGGAAATGGCAGAAGTCTGTGATTCAGATAATCGGGAAGGCAGGAGTGCCGGTGCTGCCTATATATTTCCATGGGAGCAACAGCTGGTGGTTTAACTTTCTCGGACATGCCTGCTGGCCGGCGAGGTCGCTGCGTCTGCCGGCGGAGGTATTCCGGAAAAGAGGGAAGGAAATCCATGTGAGCATAGGGAAGCCTATACCACCGGATCTGATAGAGGCGCACAACGCCACACCGGAGCAACTTGGGCGGTATCTGCGTGTACGCACATATTTGCTGAGAGATCATAAATGATGTTGGTCTGATGAATCTGAAGAAACTTAGGGAGGAATACCGGGGGAGTCTGAAATCGAGCGACACTGAAGAATGGTTCGACCTGATATTCTACCGCCCGATAGGCTTCGCGTGGGCAGTGGCGGCGAGGTCATTGGGGATACATCCCAATGCGATCACGATAGCGTCGATATTCATCGGTATCGGCGCCGGTGTCGCCTTCTATTTCGACAACATCTGGATAAATCTCGTGGGGATGTTCCTGCTGATATGGGCCAACTCCTACGACAGCGCCGACGGTCAGCTTGCGCGGATGACCAAACAGTATTCGCGTCTCGGCAGGATACTCGACGGGGTGAGCAGCGACATCTGGTTTGTGGCGATCTATATAGCCATCTGCATGCGTGAGAACGTGACATCGGAATTCTTCATCGCGCACAAATGGGCGATATGGATCATAGGGCTTGTTGCCGGCATCTGTCATGCTCAACAGGCTGCAATGGCGGACATCTACAGGCAGTTTCATCTGTTTTTCCTGAAAGGGAAAGGAGGGTCGGAACTTGAGGATGCCGGGGCATTATGGAAAAAATATCATGAACTGACATGGAGCCGCGACTTCTTCGGGAAACTCGTGATGCTCTTTTATGCGAACTACACAAGAACGCAGGAGCGATGCACTCCGGAGATGCAGCGACTGCGGAGGGCTCTGTCGGCAAGATACCGGGAGTCGATACCGAAGGAATTCAGCGCGACCTTCCGAGCGGGAAGCCGGCCTCTGATGAAATATACCAACATCCTCAGCTTCAACGTCAGGAGCTGGGCGCTTTTCATCTCGATACTTTTGCTTCAGATGCCGTGGGTATATTTCGCGTTTGAGATAACGGTTATGAATATTCTGCTTGTATACATGGTTTGGCGGCATGAATTGCTGTGTCGGAGGCTGCGTAAGGAAATAGAATGAACATAAGAATGGTCAGTGTTGTTGAAAATTTGCCAAATAAAACAAAAATCGAATATGAAAGACATTAAAGGAATGTTGCCGTCTATAGTGATAGGAGCGGCAATCGTGATTCTTGGATTTGCGATTAAGGGAGGTATCGACAATATAGCTTTTCGAGATCGCGAGGTTACGGTAAAGGGGCTTGCCGAAAGGGAGGTCAAGGCGGATCTTGTGACTTGGCCGATCAGTTATTCTGTAGCAGGCGATGACCTGTCGGTTCTGTACGAGAAAATGAACACCAATACGGATAAGATTATCAAGTTTTTGACTTCCAATGGTATAAGCAGGGACGAGATATCGGTCAATCCGCCGGACACATACGATGCCGCCACCAACCAGTATCGGTCGAATACGTTCAACTATAATTACTCGATCAGCAGCACGGTGTCGGTGACCACCACAAAGGTCGACAAGGTCAGGGAGCTTCTCAACCGGCAGTCGGAATTGCTTAAGGAGGGCGTGGCATTTTCAAATTCTTATATCAACTATCAGTTTACGGGTCTTAACAAGATTAAGCCGGAGATGATAGGCGAGGCAACGAAGGCGGCGCGGGCAGCGGCGGCACAGTTTGCGGCGGACAGCGAGAGCCGAGTGGGCAAGATCAAGAGCGCGAACCAGGGACAATTCTCGATAGAGGACGCGGATTCGAGCACTCCTTATCTTAAGAAGGTGCGAGTGGTTTCTACTATTGTGTATTATCTTGAGGACTGAGGGGAATGCATAAGGCTTAATTGGCTTGAGGAAGCATGATTTATGAGGCGGGGCTTAAAGCTTCCGCTTTAAGAATGGTGGCTTGGGATGGGGGAGGGCAGAACCGGAGGCTCTGACACCTAAACAAACTTGGACTCCGGGGCTTTTGGACGAGGATTTGTAAATCCTCGCTCCCAGTGGGAGGGGATTACCAGATTATTTCTTTTTTGTTGTGGGCTTTTAGCCAGGCGTTTGCTTGGGTGAAGTGGTGGCAGCCGAAGAAGCCTCTGCCGGCGGATAGGGGGGAGGGGTGCGGTGCGGTCAGGACAAGATGGCGGGCTCGGTCTATCAGCTGGCCCTTTCGGATGGCGTCGGAACCCCATAGCATGAAGACAATGTCTTTACCGTGGCGGTTTATGGCGTTGACTGCCGCGTCGGTGAACTCGCTCCAGCCTATATTGGCGTGCGATTTAGGGAGATGCTCTCTGACGGTAAGGGAGGCGTTGAGCAGTAGGACGCCCTGACGCGCCCAACGGGTGAGGTCGCCGTCGGCGGGATATGGGGCTCCGGTGTCGGCGGAGACTTCTTTGAAAATGTTGCGCAGGGAAGGGGGGATTACTATGCCGGGGTTTACGGAAAACGCGAGACCGTTAGCCTGTCCGGGACCATGGTATGGATCCTGACCGATAATTACGACTTTGGTATCGTCGAAGGGGCAGTTGTCGAACGCCGCGAAAATCTTTGCTGCGGGAGGGAAGACATGCCCGTGCATGTTGCGGTATTCAAGTCTTACTAATTCGGCGAGACGAGTGAAATAAGGTTTGCCGAATTCATCTGTGAGCTGGCGTTTCCAGCCTTCTTCGAGGCGTATTTCCATTGCGGTCGGTGGTATAGTCGGGGTTTATTAACAGGGGGTTGAAGCCGCTCGGCACCTTGTCGAAAACTAAACGACGATGTAAGCGTAAACAAAGTCAAAGCGGTTTCTAAAGAAGTTGTTTAAACTTATTTACAAATGATATAAAATACATAGAAGTGTTAAACCCATCATTTTCTTTATTAACCTTCCGCCATCTTTTCGGCGTATTCTTCCCCGCTCATCGGTCACGATGCCCGCATCGCTCCCTCTTCGCGTGAAAGAATCCGCTCGAAAACCTGACGAAATCTTAATAAAGAAATAAGTTTAA
>JAGAJP010000048.1 GCA_017626045.1 Muribaculaceae bacterium
AACCTCCAGAGTGCCGTCAGCTTCATTATAATACGCCTCGACATTGATGCGCATAGGCGCGCGATGTACGGTCGTGGCGGGTTGTTTTGTCTGACTGATCTCCAGCCCGACACGCCTTGTTTTTCCTGATGATTTGTCCGCAGCCATTGGCAGCGTCGCTGTGATCATTAAAAGAATGAATAATAAAAATTTTTCATTTTGATATGAGTTTTAGTGTTGAATTGAGGTGCAAAGTTAGTGCTGAAAACTTTCATCTGCAAATCAAAACTTTCATATCGAGAAAAATATTGAAACGTTAATAAGCTGTAAGTGAGTGTTGTAAGAAATGGCGTGTAATTTATTTCTGAGCATCGACCCCAAAACTTTCATTCACCCGTCTTAGACCATCGTTTCGCAAAAAATATATGTCTAAGAACGACCGTTTTTTGTGAAATGGAGCCAGTGCCTGCCATGATGTTTTTTTGATGTATGTGGTTTCTGTTGGCTGTTAAATTGTCGGATGAGAATTTTTTGTTCTCTGCGGTATGATTATTAAAAAAACTTCATTATCTTTGTGACATGATTAAGAGATTAACGTATATCATGAGCATCGTATCAATGCATAAGGATGATTGGAGAACAGATGGGCACCCAAGCCATCGACTCCATAATCCGCCACCTATAGAATTTTCATCAAATTGCTAATTACTAATTACTAATTATTCATTCCCCCATGCACACCACCACCATAAAAGTAGACGAGTCAATGACGGCGTCTTCCATGGGAAGCGGCGACCTTCCGGTCTTTGCTACTCCCGCCATGATCGCCCTTATGGAGAATGCCGCAATGTTGGCTGCAGCACCCAAGTTGAAGGAGGGTGAAACCACTGTCGGTGGCTTCATCGAATGCACTCATCTGAAGCCATGTGCCGTGGGGTCGGAGGTGACAGCTACTGCCGTTCTTCGTAAAGTCGACGGCGCCGCTCTACACTTCGACATCACCGCCTACTGCAACGAAAAACCAATAGGCGAAGCCCACCATATCCGCTATATTGTAGACAGGCAGAGATTCATGAGTAAATTGAAAATTGAGAATTGAAAATTTTTCTCTGCCAATCACTCCAATAGAGCTTATGAGTCTTTGAGTCTAATTAGTCCAATTAGTCTAATTCAAAATTCCAAATTCAAAATTATAAATGCAGACAGTACTGTTTCATTCAACCATTTTCGGCCCAATCCACAGCAGACGCCTCGGTGTCTCGCTCGGAATCAATCTGATGCCTGACGACGGTAAGATTTGCTCTTTCGACTGCCTCTATTGCGAGGCTGGGTATAACGCCCAGGGGCCCGGCACCACCGGTCTACCGTTGCGCCAGAAGGTCTACTCGATGCTCGATGCCAAATTGAGGCAGATGAAGGAGGAGGGCAGTCCCCTTGACGTAATTACTTTTTCCGGCAACGGTGAGCCGACCCTACACCCGGATTTTCCCGCCATCATCGATGATACCATCGCCTTGCGCGACCGCGATTATCCGGAGGCGAAGGTCTCGGTGCTTACCAATTCAACCCGTATTTTCTCCCCGGAAGTTGCGGAAGCTCTCAAAAAGGTTGACAATAACATCCTAAAACTCGATTCCGCCGTTGATGCGACAATGAGGTTCATAGACCGCCCTAATTCCGGCGATTTCACTGTCCGTAGGGTAGTGGATGCCTTAAAGCAGTTTGAGGGTACAGGAATCATCCAGACGATGATGCTGAGAGGAGAACATGACGGCATCCCTGTCGACAACACCACCGATACCGAGATAGATGCGCTGATTGCCGCCTACAATGAGATAAAACCCAGCGAGATAATGCTATATAGCCTCGACCGCTCCACGCCCGAGGAAAAGCTCGTAAAGGTCGAAAAAGAGGAACTCGAAATCATCGCAGACAGAATAAGGAAAGCTACCGGAATCCCGGTCCAGGTAAATTAAAAACAATTCAAAAATTCAAAATCATGCTCACCCCTCCCGCAGTAAGAAAAGGCTCAAAAGTAGCCCTCGTGGCGCCTGCCTCGCGAATAGATAAGTCGATTGTGGATTCTCTTGTAGATGCCTTTAGAACGCATCCTGACGAGTTTCCCGGGGGCTGCCTCGAGGTATATCCCTCAGTATGGGAGGCAGGCGCTTGCGGTTCTTATGCGGCTGATTTGAGCTGCAGGGTTGCCGATCTCCGTTCCGCCCTTGAGGATGATGATGTCGATTTGGTGATTTGCGCGCGTGGCGGATATGGCTGTGTACATCTCTTGGATCTTGTCCGCGACTCGGTGTCCGTGAGTCATCCAAAGTGGCTGGTGGGTTTCTCCGACGTGTCGGCGCTTCATGCTCTCTTTTTCCGGCAGGGTATTGCTTCAATCCATGGCGGAATGGCTAAGCAGCTGGTGGAGAATCCCGACTGTGGTTATGGTTCTTACCGCTCATTGCTCAAGAGGCTTGTGGAGTCCGACGCTCCACGCTTCTCTTACGCTTCCAAGCCGACGTCCATGGACATCCCCGGTCGCGGCGAAGGCATCCTTTTGGGAGGAAACCTCGCTGTGCTCAACGGTCTCGCGGCAACTCCATACGATCTGCCGGGGGAGTGCCTTGTCAGAGATGCCATACTTTTTATCGAGGACATCTCGGAGCCGATATATGCTGTGGAACGTATGCTGTGGCATCTGCATCTCCAGGGTGTGTTGAAAGAGGCGAAGGGTATTGTGGTCGGTCGTTTCACCGAATGGAAGCCCGACAGAAATTTTTCCTCAATGTATGACATGATATCTTCCGCCTTCCGGCAGTGGAATGTCTCTTGTCCTGTCGCCTTCAATTTTCCTGTCGGGCATTGCGACGAGAATGTTCCGCTCATCGAGGGTGCTCCTGTGCGTCTCACCGTTTCTTCTACCGGTTCGCTCCTCGAATCGCTCTGATTATCGAAATTTCATGCTTTCAGAATTCCATAAACGCGGTCAATCCCCAAGATTTAGCATAAAATTGGATTCTCAAAGCCTTAAATCCACGCCATCAAACGCACAAATCTCTTATAATCAAAGCAATGATTAGAACATCAAAATTTCTCTTGAGTATAATCAAATAGCCATAAATTTCTTAAATCCCTCCTATCCGTCCCATTTCTCATATTTCTCCCATTCCTCCTATTGCTCCTATTCCTCCTATTGCTCCTATTCCCCCTCCTCCCTTCCCCCAAAAAATAATTTTGGAATTTCAAGAGATTTTGTTAAATTTGCGTCTTAGTGCGGAGTCTGTTTCCGCCTTCAGTTACTATGATAGAATTTGAAACGCACGATGTCGAAATGCCGGACATCGACATCAAAAAGGTGACCGTATGGATTCAGGAGGTCGCCGCATCCCACAGCCGTTCTGTCGGTAATCTCAATTATCTCTTCGTAGGCGATGAGGAGATTCTTGACGCAAACCGCCGGTTTGTGAATCATGACTATTTCACCGACATCATCACCTTTGACTATTCCCGCGGTGACCGCATTGCCGGTGACGTCATGATATCTATCGATACGGTGGCTTCGAATGCCGTGAAATATGAGGTACCGTTCTTGCGCGAGTTGCTTCGCGTCATCATTCACGGCGTTCTGCACCTCTGCGGCATCAACGACAAAGGTCCCGGTGAGCGGGAAATAATGGAGGCTAATGAAAACGCGGCTCTTGAACTTTGGGATAAGAGTCCTAAAACCGAGTGATTATGAGATTTGAATATGACGTAATTGTAATCGGTGCCGGACATGCCGGCTGCGAGGCGGCGGTGGCGTCCGCCCGTCTCGGCGCCTCTACGCTCCTCATTACTGCCGATATGAACCGTGTGGCGCAGATGTCGTGCAATCCTGCCGTGGGCGGTATCGCAAAGGGACAGATAGTGCGCGAAATCGATGCCTTGGGCGGAATGACCGGAATAATCGCTGACAGAACTGCCATTCAGTTCCGTATGCTAAACAGAAGCAAAGGCCCCGCGGTGTGGTCGCCGCGTGTGCAGTCAGACCGCACTCGATATATAGATGAATGGAGGAAGACTCTCGACGAAACCGACAACCTTTTCCTCTTTCAGGATATGGTGACGCGTCTGGTGGTGGAGAAATCCGACTCAAGCGACTCCGAGTCCGGCTTTGAGGTGACGGGAGTGGAGACAGCCCTGGGATTTGTCTTCAAGTCCCGGAAGATCATAGAGACCTCCGGCACTTTCCTCAACGGCATGATGCATTTCGGAAAGACGCAGATTCCCGGCGGCAGGATAGCGGAGTCATCTTCCGTGGGTCTGGCAGACCAGCTTGGTTCTCTCGGCATCCGTGTCGGAAGGATGAAGACCGGCACTCCGGCGCGCATCGATGGTTCCACCATCGATTTCAGCCTTGCCGCTGTTCAGTCAGGCGATGACGAGGTGCTCGAAAACGGAGAGGTGGTGCGCGATTTCCATAAGTTCTCGTTTCTTCCCGACGTGGGGAGGGAGTTGCCTCCCCGCGACTGCTATATAGTGCATACATCTCCTGAGGTGCATGACACCCTCCGCGACAATCTCGCGGACTCTCCTCTCTACAACGGTCAGATCAAAAGTATCGGACCACGCTATTGTCCTTCGATAGAAACAAAAATCGTGACTTTCGCCGACAAGGAGAGCCATCAGCTTTTTTTGGAACCGGAAGGCGTGTCGACCCACGAGTTCTACATCAACGGTTTTTCAAGTTCCCTACCGTGGCATGTGCAGGTGGAGGCGCTTCAGAAGATTCCCGCCCTCCGCGATGTGCATCTCTATCGTCCCGGATATGCCATCGAATATGATTTCTTCGATCCTACCCAGCTGCGCCATTCGTTGGAGTCGAAGGTGGTGGGCAACCTCTTCCTTGCCGGGCAGGTCAACGGCACAACCGGCTATGAGGAGGCGGCGGCTCAGGGACTGATGGCAGGCGTGAATGCCGCCCTCGAGTGCGCAGGAAAGGATCCGTTGGTGTTGGGTCGCGACCGGGCATATATCGGTGTTCTTATCGATGACCTTGTCACAAAAGGTGTCGATGAGCCATACAGAATGTTTACGAGTCGTGCTGAGTTCCGCATCCTGTTGCGTCAGGATGACGCCGATATGCGTCTCACTCCAATCGGCCATTCCATCGGTCTCGCCTCCGACGAGCGATATGAACTGATGCAGAAGAAATACAGAGAGCGCGACGCTCTCGTAGAGTGGTGCGAGACAAATTCAGCGCGTCCGACTCCCGAGCTTCAGGCATGTCTCGAGCAGTCCGGCACAGGTCGTCTCTCTGGCTCCGTCAAGCTCGCTGACCTTATTCGCCGTCCTCAGTTGAGTTTCTCTACGCTTATCCCATTGGTGGAGTCATTGCGTCTCCGCTGCCTGGAGATATGCTCTGACCGCCGCGAAGAAATCATTGAGTCGGCGGAGATACTCATAAAGTATTCCGGATATATTACCCGCGAGAGGGAGTCTGCGGAGCGTATGCGCAGGCTTGAGGCAGTCCGGATTCCGGATTCGCTCGATTTCTCAGCCATCACCGCCATTTCTACCGAAGGGCGTCAGAAACTCGAAAAGATACGGCCACGCACGATAGGACAGGCGTCCCGCATTCCCGGCGTGTCGCCCTCCGATATCAATGTGCTGCTTGTGATGATTCGCAACTGATTCTCTCCTCCCGTCGGTTCTCCCGTCGGTTCATAACCGTTTGTGAAATGCTCCGTTATGATTGAATTGTTTCACGTGAAACATTGATGAGATTCCGGATTTGTCCGACAGAATATCCCGATTTCATCGAAAGAAATTAAATTCCGAAGGTAGGGGTGGGGGAGGTGCCGAAAATAGTAATGACAGAAAATATAATTAAAAATTAAATACCAAAGCCTATGAAGACAGAAGAATTGAAAGGTCTGATCAGGGATGTGCCTGATTTCCCGTCAAAGGGTATTATGTTTCGCGACTTGACCACTATGATCAAAGACGGAATGGCTCTCGGTGTTATGGCCGACGCTCTTGAGGAATTATACAAAGACAAGGGCGTGACTAAGGTCGTGGGCATAGAATCTCGCGGTTTCATCGGAGGTTCTATACTTGCCGACCGCCTCGGAGCCGGTTTCGTGCCCGCAAGAAAACCCGGCAAACTCCCGTCGGTGACGGTGAAGGCTTCCTACGCCAAAGAGTATGGCGTTGACACCATCGAGCTCCACAGCGACGCGATTTCTCCCGATGACATCGTGGTAATCCATGATGACCTCCTCGCTACGGGCGGTACGATGAATGCCTGCTGCCAGCTCGTAAAGTCGATGAATCCGAAGAAAATCTACATCAATTTCATCGTGGAGCTCACGGAGCTTCACGGACGCGAGGCGCTTCCCTCCGACATCGAGGTCTCAACGCTCCTGAAGTATTGAATGCCGTATGCCACCAAAAAAGTTCCGATGCGCCCGAATGCATCGGAACTTTTTTGTTTAGTGAATGCGCTCTAAGTTTAGACAACTTCATTGTATCGGATAACGTTGCCCCTATGTTTTGCGTTATGTAGATATGGAAAGAGATGACAAGACAATGACAGAAAACGACGGTTTACTCGCGGGCGCTGGCCGTGACATCGACGAACTCGGAGGCTTCAGTCTCGAGATCAAGTCTGACCGCTCGCCGGAAGACCTGCGTATGAACAGACCCGGCGAGAATCTAAGGCGAAAGATCCTTTCGCTCCCAGATTCCCCAGGAGTCTATATGTATCTCGACAGGAACGGAACGGTGATATATGTGGGAAAGGCGAAAAGGCTTAAAAGACGCGTCTCATCGTATTTCAACCGGCACCACGACATAACCCGCACCAATCTTCTCGTCCGGAGCATCGTCGACATGCGTTTCATTGTGGTCCATTCCGAAGAGGACGCGCTGCATCTCGAAAGTGCCATGATAAAGGAATACCAGCCGAGATACAATGTGCTGCTCAAAGACGACAAGTCATATCCATGGATTGCCGTGACGAAAGAGGAGTTCCCGAGAGTCTTCATGACCCGTGACCGAAATCTCGACGCAAGATATTTCGGACCTTATTCCAACCAGCAGTCGGCGCGGGTTGTTCTCCAGCTCATCCGCGACATCTTCCCGCTGCGCAGCTGCCGCCACGCTCTCGACGACAAGGGTATCGCGAAAGGAAAATATTCCCTCTGCCTCGACTATCATATCAAGAAATGCCAGGGACCTTGCCGCGGATTCATCAACCGCGACCAATACGGGGAATATGTGACTCGGGTTTGCGCTATCCTGAGAGGGGAGACCATCGAACTTGAGCGCCGTCTGCTCGCGGATATGGAGCGCCTGAGCGCGGAGTGGAAATTCGAGCAGGCGCAGGAACTGAAGGAAAAATACGACATCGTGAGGCAATACAACGCCAAGAGCGTGATTGCGCGCACCGATACGGCGGAACTCGACATTTTCTCTTACGTTGCCGATGAAAGCGGAGATATGGCGGTGGTGAATTTCATGCATCTCCACAACGGGGCGGTGATCCAGAGTATAAATCTCGAATACCGCAGATGTGTGGCGGAGTCCAGAGAGGCTATCCTTTCGATGGCGATTGCGGAAGTCGAGAGACGTTTCTCCCGGTCTTTCTCCGAAGTTGTGGTCCCGTTTCTTCCCGACGTGCTGTTCGAGGGCGTGAAGTTCATCTGCCCGCAGCGCGGCGATATGAAGAAAGTCCTCGAGGTGGCAATGAAAAACGCCACGCAGTATCTCAAAGACCGGGAAAAACAGGCGGAGGCTCTCGATCCGGAAAGAGGCGTCGAGCGCCTGATGGAGACGATGAAGCGAGATTTCAGGCTCAGCGTGCAGCCGCGACATATTGAATGTTTCGACAACTCAAACATCCAGGGCACAAATCCCGTGGCGAGCTGCGTCGTGTTCAGAAATGGTAAACCGTCAAAAAAGGACTACCGCCATTTCATCATAAAGACTGTGGTGGGTGCCGATGACTTCGCGTCGATGAAAGAGGTGCTCCACCGGCGCTACACGCGGATGATGGCGGAGGGTGAGAAACTGCCCGACATGGTAGTGGTGGACGGCGGCAAAGGTCAGCTCAGTGCCGCTGTGGAGGCTTTCGACGAGATGGGCATCCGCGGAGAGGTGGCACTCGTCGGCATCGCGAAGCGCCTTGAGGAAATATATTTTCCCGGCGACTCGCTGCCGCTATATATTGATAAGACAAGCCCAAGCCTGAGAGTAATCCAGGCGTTGCGCGACGAGGCGCACCGTTTCGGCATAACCCATCACCGCGACCGTCGCTCCAAGGGTCAGACAGTAGGCGAACTCGACAGGATAAAGGGCATAGGCCCCGCAACCCGAACCGCCCTCATACGGCATTTCAAAAGCGTCAAGCGCCTAAAGGAAGCACCCCTCTCCGACATCGCCGCCGTGGTAGGCAACGCCAAAGCCAGCCTCGTCCACTCCCACTTCCATCCCTCCGACAAAGAGTGAAACCAATCCCTCCAATCCCTCATATTCCTCCTATTCCTCATATCTCTCTTATTCCTCCTATCCCTCATATATATATATCTCCTATTTCTCCTATTCCTCCCATCCTCAAAAAATCAACCCCCAATTCTGATTAAGCATCATGAATTATGCATTATAATCATGCATTCTGAAAAATTATTATTAACTTTGCAGTTTCAGAGACGGCATGCCCTCTCCGGACCCCCGGAGGCAGGCTTGCCTGAAGGGTGGATTTGAACAAAGTGCAGGGAAGGATGGTTTAGAAATGAAACAATCGACACAATGGATGCCATCATACCACCAGTGGATCGCGACGCCATAGAAAGCGAACTGACAGCGGAGCGGTTTTTACGACATACCAATAAGGGCGACAACCACCTCTACGTTGTCGATGCTTTCTGTGCGCCCAACACCATGCGGGAGATCGGACGTCTCCGCGAGGGGGCGTTCCGGCAGTCCGGAGGAGGCACCGGACTCAGTTGCGACATCGACGAGTTCGACACTATGCCGGAGCCTTGCCGACAGTTGATCGTATGGGATCCGCAGGAGAAGGAGATTCTCGGTGGATACCGTTTCATCACTGGCGACAGAATAGATATGTCGTCGGGTACGCCACGTATCGCCACTTCCCACATGTTCAAGTTTTCCGATAAGTTTCTCAAGCAATATCTTCCGCAGACTCTCGAACTCGGAAGGTCGTTCGTATCCCTTGGTTATCAGAGCTCTAAAGCGGGGGCAAAGGCGATTTTCGCCCTCGACAACCTCTGGGACGGTCTCGGTGCCCTTACAGTAAAGTATCCGAATATCAAGTATCTGTTTGGAAAAGTGACTATGTATCAAGCTTTTGGTAGAAAGAATCTTGATCTGGTGCTCGCATTCCTCAACAAGCATTTCCCCGACCCCGACGGTCTCGTGCGTCCCATACACCCGGTATCTTCCGGTGCGTCGTCGCCCGAGATTCAGAGTATGCTGTCGGGAGCGGACTATAAGGAAGACTATCGGATCCTTCACCATGTCTTGCGCGAGCAGGGGCTCAACATCCCCCCGCTTGTCAACGCATACATGAGTCTGTCGCCAACCATGAGGATGTTTGGAACTGCGGTAAACTATGAGTTCGGCAACGTGGAGGAAAGCGGTATCTTCCTTACCGTCTCGGAGATTCTTGACGAAAAGAAAAAACGACATATTGAAACATATAAAGAAGAAATCAGCAATGAATAAGGTTCTGGTGACGGGTGCCGACGGCTTCATAGGGTCGCATCTTACCGAGGCACTCCTTGCCCGGGGTTGCAAGGTCAGGGCTCTTGCCCAGTATAATTCATTCAACGACTGGGGGTGGCTCGAGGACATTCACCACCCCGAGCTCGAAGTGGTGACCGGTGATGTGCGTGACCCGAATCTCTGCCGCAATATTGTGAAGGGCATTGACACGGTGTTTCATCTCGCGGCGCTCATCGCGATTCCATACAGTTATGTGGCACCCGATTCTTACGTGGATACCAACGTGAAGGGTACGCTCAACATGTGTCAGGCTGCCCGCGACGAGGGCGTCGAGAGGATTCTTGTGACCTCTACTTCGGAGGTGTACGGAACCGCCCGCTTTGTGCCGATCAATGAGTCGCATCCGAAGCAGCCTCAGTCGCCATACTCCGCGTCAAAGATAGGTGCCGACGCTATTGCCCTCAGTTTCTTCAACGCCTTCAGTCTCCCGGTGACGGTGGTGCGTCCGTTCAACACCTATGGACCGCGGCAGTCGGCGAGGGCGATAATCCCCACCATCATTACTCAGATAGCCCGGGGAGAAAGAGACATTAAGGTCGGGGACCTTACGCCCACCCGTGATTTCAATTTCGTCGCCGACACCGCGGCGGGATTCATCGCGCTCGCCGAATGCGGCGAGGCGGTAGGAAAGGAAATCAACATTGCCACCGGACGCGAAGTGTCGATGGCGCAGACGCTGGAGACCATTGCCCGTCTTATGGACGCGGATGTCAAGTGGACCGTCGACCCGCAGAGGCTCCGGCCTCGCGGCAGCGAGGTGTTCCGCCTGCTCGGCGACAACTCCCTCATTACGTCCATGACCTCCTGGCGCCCGCGGTTCTCTCTCGAAGATGGACTGCGGAAAACCATCGAATGGTTTTCCGACCCCGACAACCTCAAAAAATACAAATCCGGAATATATAACGTATGAAGAAAATAAACATAATGATGCTCGGCGGAGCCCGCCGTGTATCGATGGCAGAGCTCTTCAAGCGCAGCGGCGAGCGCATCGGAAGGGAAGTCAATATCGTAAGCTACGAGCTTTTGGAGCAGGTGCCCATTGCCCTTGAGGGCAAGGTGGTGGTGGGACTCCGCTGGAGCGACCCCAATGTGGTGCCTGACATCGTCAGGGTGGCGAAGGAATATGAGATTGACATTATACTTCCGTTCGTCGACGGTGCCATCGAGATCGCATCCAAGGTTCGTCCACATCTTCCCGATGTCTTCATCCCCGTCGGTGACTTCGAGGTAAACCGCACCATGTTTGACAAGGTGGCTGCCGCCAAGGCTTTCGAGGCTGCAGGAATACCCATCCCCCGAACTTACACCGCCCTAAATGCCAAGATGCCCGCAATCGCGAAGCCGAGGAAGGGCTCCGCATCGCGGGGCATAAGGATTTTCCACACTCTCGACGAGCTGATGCAGCTTGAGAACTTCAGCGACTATCTCGTGCAGGAATATCTCGAAAACAAGGAGGAGTATACTGTAGACTGCTACGTGTCGCAGAAAGGTGAGATACTCACGGTGGTGCCCCGATGCCGTCTCGAGGTTATGGGAGGCGAGGTGACCCGCACCATCACGTGCCGCAACTCGAAACTCGACGCGCTCAGCCGCAAGGTCATCACGACCTTCAACCTGCGAGGCCCGGTAACCCTGCAGTTCCTTCACGACCTCGACCGCGACCGGTATCTGCTCATGGAGGTTAATCCGCGTCTCGGAGGCGGCGTGGTATGCTCGATATTCGCTGGCGCGCCTATCGCCGACTACATCATCGACGAGTCGCGCGGTATAACTCTCAATCCCTGCGACGACTGGGCTTACAACACCCTTATGGCAAGATACCTCAAGGAGGCAATCTTCTATGAGGCGTGACAACGCCCCGGAAATTTTATAGAACACGCTCCCAAGAACCCCGTGCCCGGATGTCTTCTCCGGTGATTCATGCAGGTTTTTTTATAAAAAAGTTGCAAATGTTAAGTTAAATATGTAACTTTGGGCTGAATATCGGCTTGTTTGTATGGATATATGGATGGCTGAAGATGTTATAGTATTGATAACCCGAAATTTAAGTAAGTTTTTTTATACACATGATCATGAAAAAGACCTTAGTTTATCTTTCATTAGGCGCAGTTGTCCTCTCTATGGGCTCTTGCTCCAAAAAGGTCGGTGAATTCGCTTCAGAGTATTTCACCACAAATCCGACTCCGCTGGAGACAGTGGGGCAGACAGTACCCGCTACTATCAGCGGAACAGTTCCGGCAAAGTTCATGCCCAAGAACGCAGTTGTTACAGTTACTCCCGTGCTCGCCTGGGACGGCGGCGAGGCTTCAAGCTCTCAGGTAGTTTTCCAGGGTGAGAACGCCCGTGCCAACGGCCAGGTGATTTCCTACAAGGAAGGCGGCTCCGTGACTATCCCGTTCAATGTGCGTTACCAGCCCGAGATGCAGAAAAGCGACCTCTACCTTGACTTCAAGGTTAACCAGGGCGGCAATGACTATGTCCTCCCCCGCGTGAAGGTGGGTTATGGCGTTATTGCTACATCTACCATGACAGATGTCGCTACCCTCACCCCGGCTTCCGCTCCCAGTGGCTTCGAGCGCATCATCCAGGAGAAGTACAGTGCCGAAATCAAGTTCCTCATCAATCAGGCAAACATCCGCGCAAACCAGGTGAATGCTGCCGACTATGTTGACTTCAACGGTCAGCTTCAGAAGGCAAACGAGGCTCCCAACCGCGAAATCGCAGGCGTGACTGTAAACTCCTACGCTTCACCTGACGGTTCTCTCGAATTCAACACTCAGCTTGCTGAAAAGCGTGAGAACAACACTGTGTCTTATGTTGAAAACCAGCTGAAGAAAGACAAGATCACCGAGTTTGGTGAACTCACTTCTTCCTTCACTCCCGAGGACTGGGAAGGCTTCCAGCAGCTCGTGGAGAAGAGCAACATCCAGGACAAGGAACTTATCCTCAGCGTCCTCAAGATGTACAAGGATCCCGAAATGCGCGAGAAGGAACTCCGCAACCTTTCTGCTGTATTCGATGAACTCGCCGATGAAATCCTCCCGCAGCTCCGCTATTCAAAGGTCATCGCTACTGTCAACGTTATCGGCAAGAGCGACGAGCAGATGAACAAGGAGTTTGACACCGATCCTTCCAAGCTGAGCATTGACGAGATTCTCTTCGTGGGAACTCTCACCAACGACCTCAACCGCAAGAAAGCTATCTACACAGAGGCTACAAAACTTTACCCCAACGACTTCCGCACATGGAACAACCTCGGCGCAGTTGAGTATCAGCTCGGCAACTACGATGCAGCCTCTAAGGCTCTCGCAAAAGCTGCCAAGATCGCTCCCAACGACAAGCAGGTTGAACTCAACGAAGGTCTCGTGGCCCTTGCCAACGACAACGTAAGCAAGGCTAAGGACCTCATCGGTGGCGCTGCAGGCGTGCCTGAGGCTGCTTCCGCTCTCGGTGTCCTCTATCTCGAGGAAGGTAAGGTTTCCAACGCTCTCAACAGCTTCGGCGGCGAGAAGAACAACAACGCCGCTCTCGCCCAGATCCTGTCGAAAGACTACAGCGCTGCAAAGAACACTCTCGCTTCAATCAAGAACCCCAACGCCACTACATACTATCTCGCAGCTGTCGTAGGCGCTCGCACCAACAATGAGAACATGGTGCTCACTAACCTCCGCGAGGCTGTCAAGCTCGACAGCAAGATGGCTGAGAAGGCTAAGAACGACCTTGAGTTCGCAAGCTACAACCTGTCTTCTCTTTGATTGATTCCGACTGAGTGATGACGTCTTCTGCAGACGCATAACGATACTCTTCGACCTAAAGGGGCGTGGGCCGTGACTGGCCCGCGCCCTACCAATACTAAGAGTCCATCTAATAAAAAATGTTAACACAGGCGCGGACGGTTTTTGATGCAGGTCAGCAAGTTGAGGAGGGAGCGATGCGGGCATCGTGACCGACGAGACTTGGCTGAGATGCACAAAAAGCGGCCGGAATGTAGTAATTTTTTTATCTGGCATGTTATAAAGTTAAATTCATTAAAGATGAATATTGATTTATCATTATCTTTGACTCGCAGCTTCCAGCCATCTTTGACCTTTTGGTTCAGTCACATAGCCCGCAATGCTCCTTCACCTGCAAGGCCAAATATGACCGAATTGAAAATCGGCGAATACCGCTGAAATCAACTCAATATGAGCCAAATCTGCGACCCCTGTGTTAACATTTTTTATTAGATGGACTCTAAAATGCAATTGATATGACTTTCAAATACGACTATCTTGTGATAGGATCCGGTGTGGCGGGTATGAGTTTCGCTCTGAAAGTGGCTTCCCCCGAACACCGCGTGGCTGTGGTCTGCAAGACTACGCTCGACGAGGCCAACACTTATTACGCCCAGGGCGGCGTGGCGAGCGTCACCAATCTCGAGGTCGATGATTTCGACAAGCATATTCACGACACGATGGTGGCAGGCGACTGGCTGTCTGACCGCGACGCCGTGGAGAAAGTGGTGAGAAACGCTCCTTCACAGATCAGGGAACTGCTCAAATGGGGCGTCGATTTCGACAAAAAGGAAGACGGATCTTTCGACCTGCACCGCGAGGGCGGACATTCTGAATTCCGTATCCTTCACCATGCCGACAACACTGGCGCCGAGATTCAGCTCTCTCTCGTGGAGAGAATAAAGGAAAATCCCTATATCGATATCTTCGAGCATCACTTCGCCGTGGAGATTATCACACAGCATCACCTCGGCAAGATAGTGACGCGACGCACTCCCGACATCACTTGCTATGGCGCGTATGTGCTCGACGAGAAGACCGAGAAAGTCGATACCTTCCTTGCCAAGATTACCGTCATGGCTACCGGCGGCGTGGGCGCCTGCTACACCACCACCACCAATCCCCTGATAGCGACCGGCGACGGCATCGCTATGGTGTATCGCGCCAAAGGCACCGTGAGCGACATGGAGTTCATACAGTTCCATCCGACAGCCCTTTATCATCCCGGCGACCGTCCGAGCTTCCTCATCACCGAGGCGATGAGAGGCTATGGCGCGGTCCTCAAGACGCTCGACGGCAAGGAGTTCATGCAGAAGTATGACCCACGTCTCTCGCTCGCGCCCCGCGACATAGTGGCGCGCGCCATCGACTCGGAGATGAAGCTCAACGGAACAGACCATGTATATCTCGATGTGACCCACAAGGATCCCGAGGAGACGAAACGTCATTTCCCGAATATCTACGAGAAATGCCTCTCGCTCGGCATCGACATCACGAAGGATATGATTCCCGTTGCTCCTGCGGCGCATTATCTCTGTGGCGGCATAAAGGTGGACCTCGACGCCCAGTCGAGCATCGACCGCCTGTATGCCGTGGGTGAGTGCTCTTGCACCGGTCTGCACGGCGGCAACCGCCTCGCGTCAAACTCTCTGATTGAGGCTGTGGTATATGCCGATGCGGCTGCGAAACATGCCGCCGCCAGAATCAACGGTCTCGACTTCCGAAACGATGTGCCCGAGTGGAACGACGAAGGCACGACACATCCCGAGGAAATGGTGCTGATAACCCAGTCGGAGAAGGAGGTGAACCAGATCATGGGTTATTATGTGGGAATCGTCAGGAGCAACCTGAGGCTCGACCGCGCCTGGAACCGTCTCGACATCCTGTATCAGGAAACGGAGAAGCTGTTCCGCACCAGCAAGCCCTCGAGGGCGCTCTGCGAGCTCCGCAACATCATCAACATCGGCTACCTGATAATGCGTCAGGCACGCGAGCGTAAGGAAAGCCGCGGACTTCACTACACCATTGACTACCCGCACCCCGACGTGTGTCACGAACAATGACATTGCCGACGCGGTTTTAATTATATGAAACGAATAGCTATCCCATTCGCGGCGCTCTTTTGCGCGGCTGCATGCATGTGCGCCTCCAAAAGCCATGACATGTCGCTCCAACGAAACCTCAAGACCTTCAACGCCATGGTGAAGGTACTCGAGGAAAACTATGTCGACTCCATTCGCGTCGACGAGGCATTCGGCGCGGCTTCCCGCGCCATGCTCAACACCGTGGACCCATACACTGAATACTATACAGCCGAAGACCGAGACGACCTGCTGAAGATGACCACCGGCGAATATGCCGGCATCGGAAGCTATATCACCGAATACGACGGATATGTATGCATCTCCCAGCCTATGGAGGGAAGTCCCGCGGCTATCGCTGGACTCCTTCCCGGCGACCGCATAGTCAGGGTCGACACTGTCGACACAAAGGGCTTGAAGAATTCCGCGGTGTCGCAGTTGCTGAAGGGTACGCCCGGAACCGACGTGCATATCGACATTGTGCGCCCTTATGTGGAGGATTCGCTGAAGTCTGTCACCGTCACGCGCGCGAAAGTCACAGAGAAGTCCGTGCCTTTCTTCGGGATGATATCGCCTTCCGTCGGTTATATCCGCCTCAATAGTTTCATTGTCAATTCCGCAAAGGAAATGACGGCTGCGCTCGACAGCCTGAAGAAGAACCCCGGATTCTCACGTCTTGTGATTGACCTGCGTGGCAACTACGGAGGACTTGTGGAGAGCGCGATTGAAATTCTCGGCAATTTCCTGCCGAAGGGAACAGAGGTATTGCGCACTAAAGGAAAGGAAAGCGAACGCATATACAAAACCAGAAGCAATCCGTCGTTTCCCGATATTCCGATCGCCGTTCTTATAGATGGAAGCACGGCTTCCTCTTCGGAAATAATGGCAGGTGCTCTCCAGGATCTCGACAGGGCGGTGCTTGTGGGCAACAGAAGCTTCGGAAAGGGGCTTGTGCAGACCACTTTCCCCCTTCCCCACGACGCGATGCTCAAGGTGACGGTGTCCAAATACTACATACCGTCGGGGCGTCTCATCCAGGCTCTCGACTATTCGCGCCGAAATCCCGACGGATCAGTGGCGCGAACTCCGGATTCGCTTACCAACGTGTATCACACTCTCCGAGGGCGTGAGGTGCGCGACGGGGGCGGACTGCAGCCGGACTCCGTAGTGAAGGTGAAGGCTTATTCCGACCTCCTTTACAATCTCGTGACGAAAAACAAGATTTTCGACTTCGCCAACAAGTACCGCGCGTCTCATCCGGCTCCCGCTTCCACCGGCGGCATCGTGGTTGATGACGCCGTATATGCGGAATTCTGTGATTTCGTGAAGGGTAGCGGCATGAAATACGACACGTCATTCGACGCCCTCCTCAAGGAACTGCGCAAGCAGGTCGACGAGCAGGACTATATGACCGAGGCAAATGACTCCACTATGGCGGTGCTCGAGAAGGCGCTCGGCAGCAATCTGGAACGTGACCTTGAGTTCAAGAGAAAGGAAATTGCCGACTATCTGGCGGAGGAAATTGCGTCGAGGTATTTCGGCGAGTCCGGGCGTGTCGCGGTTGAGATACGCACGGATCCCGTTGTGACGGAGGCGGTGGAGATACTTGAGTCGCCGCTCTACGAAGCAATTCTGAAAGGGGATGCCAAATGAGCGGTATGATGTCAATCCGCGATGCGGCGGCGCTTTTCGCCACGCCCGCGAGAAAGAAGGCGCTAATGGCGCTTGTGGCGGACAAAAGCGTCTCTCGCGTCTCATTGACAGGACTGCGGGGCTCCGCGGCGTCTATGATGATTGGCTCTCTCACGCCCTCCGCCCGTCCGGTGGTGGTAGTGGCTGACGATGCCGACACGGCAGGATACCTGTATCATGACCTGTCGCGTGTGGCTGACCCGCAGACGGTAGGTTTCTTTCCATCAGGCTACCGCCGCCATATCAAATACGGCAGGGTAGACGCCCCGCAGCAGATACTCCGCGCAGAGACTCTCGACGGGTGGCGCTCCGGGCGGCTCGGTTGGGTGGTGACATATCCCGACGCTCTCGCCGAGAGGGTGCCCGTGAGGGAGGAACTGGAAAAGAACACCATCACCCTCAGCACCCGCCATAGCGCCGATTTAGGCGAAATACAGGAAAAACTGCGCAATCTCGGATTCCGCGAGGTGGACTACGTCTACGAACCCGGCCAATTTGCCCGCAGAGGCTCGATTCTCGACATTTTCTCCTATTCCAATGAACTTCCCTACCGCCTCGACTTTTTCGACGACGAGATAGACTCCATACGAACTTTCAATGTCGAGACCCAGCTCTCGGAGCAGCGTCTTCAGGAGATGTCGGTGGTGCCTCCGTCGGCTGCAGAGGGCGACAGCGCCGACGGCGTGTCGTTTCTCGAGTTCATAGGGGAGGGGACGCTCCTCTTTGTGGCATCGGAGAAGGCTCTCGTGGCTGCCGTGCGCGACATTGCGTCGCAGTCATTCTCCGAGTCGTCGCTCCTTGCCGACGAGGGGGATCCGCACGCCATGGACAAGGTGGTGGACCCGGATGATTTCGAGCGTAGGCTCAACGGATGCAGGGTGTTTGAGTTCGGCTTGACGGCGACAGCTTCCGGAGCAGACGCCGTGATGGCTTTCGACACAGCCCCGCAGGCTCTCTATCACAAGAATTTCGACATCATCTCAGAGTCGTTCCGGCAGTTGATTGCCGACGGATACCGCATACTCATCCTCAGCGACTCCGCTTATCAGGCGGATCGCCTCAAGGAGATTTTCGCCGACCGGGGCGACGACATCGCATTCACTCCTGTCGACGAGACCATTCACGCCGGTTTTGTCGACCATGACTCGAAACTCTGTTTCTTTACCGACCATCAGATTTTCGACAGATTTCATAAATACAGCCTGAAGTCCGACAAGGCGCGCAGCGGAAAACTCGCCCTCTCGCTCAAGGAACTGAACCAGATTGAGGTGGGCGACTATATTGTGCACGTGGACCACGGCATCGGGCGATTTGCCGGTCTGATCAAGACCGATACCAACGGGCATCCTCAGGAGATGATAAAACTCCTGTATCAGAACGACGACCTGATTCTCGTTTCTATCCATTCGCTCCACAAACTCTCGAAATACCGAGGAAAGGAAGGGGTGCCTCCCAAGATAAGCAAACTCGGCTCGGGGGCGTGGAACAGGCTCAAGGAACGCACCAAGAGCAAGATGAAGGACATCGCGCGCGACCTGATACGCCTGTATGCGGCGCGGCGCGACGAGAAGGGATTTGCCTTCTCCCCCGACTCTTATCTACAGCATGAGCTGGAGGCAAGTTTCATTTACGAGGATACTCCCGACCAGCTGAAGGCGACTCAGGCGATAAAGGCGGACATGGAGAGCGACCGGCCGATGGACCGTCTGGTTTGCGGAGACGTGGGATTCGGAAAGACGGAACTTGCCATCCGGGCGGCTTTCAAGGCTGCTGCAGACTCAAAGCAGGTGGCTGTCCTGGTGCCGACCACGGTCCTTGCCATGCAGCACTACGATACGTTCTCGAAGCGTCTCAAAGACCTTCCCGTAAGGGTGGAGTTCATTTCAAGGGCAAAGAAACCCAAGGAGGTGAAGCAGATTCTCGCCGACCTTGAGGCGGGAAAGGTGGATATCCTCATCGGCACCCACAAACTCATCGGAAAATCAGTGAAGTTCCACGACCTCGGGCTTCTGATTATCGATGAGGAGCAGAAGTTCGGCGTCGCCGTGAAGGAGAAACTCAAGCAAATGAAGGTGAATGTCGACACTCTCACCATGAGCGCGACGCCGATTCCGCGAACACTCCAGTTCTCGCTCATGGGAGCGAGGGACCTCAGCTCGCTGAATACCCCGCCCGCCAACCGCCATCCGGTGGTCACCACCGTGACTTCCCTCGACGACGACATAGTGGCGGAGGCTGTGAATTTCGAACTCTCGCGCAATGGACAGCTGTTTGTGATCTCCAACAGGATTGAGAACCTGAACGTGCTTGAGAATATGCTGAAGCGACTGGTGCCCGACGCCCGTGTGGTGAAGGCTCACGGCCAGATGCCCCCAGAGGCTCTCGAGAAGGCAATTCTCGACTTCGCGGCTCACGACTACGACATTCTGCTCTCGACAACGATTGTGGAGAACGGCATAGACATGCCTAACGTCAACACTATCATTGTAAACAACGCCCATAACTTCGGACTCTCGGAGCTTCACCAGCTGAGGGGACGTGTGGGAAGAAGCGACCGCAAGGCTTTCTGCTACTTCATGGTGCCCCCGGGCGCGCAGCTCACACCGGTGGCGCGTCGCAGGCTGCAGGCGATTGAAAGTTTCAGCGACCTCGGAAGCGGTATCCATATAGCCATGCAGGACCTCGACATTCGTGGCGCCGGAAATCTGCTTGGCGCGGAGCAGTCCGGGTTTATCGCCGATCTCGGATATGAGACATATCAGAAGATTCTGAAGGAGTCGGTGATGGAACTGAAGACCGAGGAATTCGCCGATACTTTCACCGATACCAATGCCGGCAAAGAAGAGGAGTTTGTGGCTGACTGCAGCATCGAGAGCGATCTGGAACTGAGGCTGCCTCCGTCGTATGTGCCGCAGGAGAGCGAGAGAATCTCCCTATATCAGCAGCTCGACAATATGGAGCAGCCGGAGCAGATCGAAGAGTTCCGTATGCAGCTAAAAGATCGTTTCGGCGATATTCCGCACACCTCAGAGGAGTTGATCAAGGTAGTCCCTCTCCGAATGCAGGCGAAACGCCTCGGCATAGAGCGCTTGATTCTGAAGGGTGGAAAGATGTATCTCTATTTTGTGGGGGAGGACAACAAGGCTTATTACAATTCCCCGGCGTTCGGAAGAATGCTGGCGTGGCTCCAGCTTGATCCCATACGCACGAAGCTGCGCGAGGTGAACGGCAAACGGTCGTTCCTTGTCGACAATGTGCCCACTGTTAGCGAGGGGCTTTCGATACTCGACACTATCCGTTCGCTTGCCCCTCTCTGACATCAAACCGCATTCTCGAATAGAGTATGGGCGTTGAGCCGTCGGCACTTTCCAGATACAGTTGATAGACGTGCGGATCGCTCTCCGACACGTTCTTCATTATCTTGATGTCCATGCCGTAGGATGCCTCGTGGAGAAACGACAGCTCGAGGCGTCCGAGAATGCCGCGGTCATATTCCTCCATGGAGAACTGATTGAGCAGCAGTGCGATATATCTTGTGGTGTTGACATGCCTGTAGAAGTCGATGTCGCAGTATTTGAACCGGTATGTCGCGCTGTCGGGAGTCGGGGCGATTCTTGTGTGCTTTTCCTGCATCGGGATGGGACACTCACGGTCGGAGATCCACTCCCGGTTGAATGCCAATTGCGACAGTCCGGCGTTGCTGCGGTCTTTCGTGTTGAGCACCATCCAGATGGTTCTGGCATAGCCTATCACCGTGCCGTCGCTGTCTGAGATTGAGAAGGCACGGCGCGAGAAATGCCTGTTCCAGTCCTCCACCCATGTGGTGACGGTATATTCCGTGTTTTCGCGAGGATAGCGTTTCATTTCAATCGTGAGGCGAGAAAGCACCCACCCCATATCGGGCTTCGGCATGTCGGGGTTGCCGATGCCAAGATGGTTGGCATGCTCCGTTGCCACTTCAATAAGTTTCTCCGTAAGCGCCGGCACCCCCAGCTCTTGCTGCGCGCTGCACTCCGAAGCCGAAAGATAATACCTCCGGCTATATATTCTCTTCTTTTCCATATCTTCCATCTGAAGTCGCTTAAACAATTTCAGGAGCAAAATTACCCAAATTATTTCAATTATCCAACACCCGAGCCCCACCCCTCCGTTTGAGCCTCCGCCCCAATTCTCTATTCGAGCCTCCGCCTCCCAAGCCTCCGTTTGAAAATCCACCATGTCATTGTTTGTTCAGGTGTCTGAGCATCCGGCTCGGCTTCAAACCGCATTATTAACCCCATAGTAAAAAAATAAAGCGGAAAAGCCATGCAAGAATCAAGAAAAATCAGTACATTTGCACTCCAAAGGCAACTGTATAGCTAATGAAATATTTATTCCGCGCTCTATGAACTCTGAAGAAACCAGATTGCTTGAAAAGGCTGGCGTGAAGCCGACATCAAACAGAATACTTGTGGTGAGGGCTCTGATGGATGCTCCCTCGCCAAAAAGCCTTATCGAACTGGAGACGGAACTCGAAACCCTCGAGCGCTCCAGCATTCTTCGCGTCCTTACAGTTCTCGCGAGCCATGACCTCGTGCATCTGATGGAAGACGGTCGTGGTGTCACCAAGTATGAACTTTGCCACAGCCACGACCATCATCTCCACAACGATGACCACCATGTACATTTCTACTGCGAGAAATGCCATGAGGTATACTGTTTCGAAGACATAGCGGTTCCACGTATTCCCGTTCCCGACGGTTTCCTCGTCAAGGGCGTCAATTTCATGCTGAAGGGCGTCTGTCCCTCCTGCCGTTGATTGGATTATCCGTTTTTACGGGTGGCGAGTGCGGCGGCTCCGAGGATTGCCGCGTCGGCTCCTGGCAGCGTGGAAACTAAAATCTTTGTCTCATAGCGGCGCCACAGCGGCATGAGATGCCGCCGGAAGGAATCCCTTACAGGCTCCATCAGCAGCTCGCCGCTTCGCGCCAGACCTCCGAAGAGCACGAACGCCTCCGGATCGCTTATGTTCATGAAGTCGGCAAGCGCCTCCCCTAAAATCTCTCCCGTGAAATCGAAAATCTCCTTTGACAGTGAATCCCCCTTCATGGCAGCCTCATACACGTCGAGTGAAGTGATGGATTCCGACGGCAGGGAGCGGAGCAGCGATTCACGCTCCGGATTTTCGGCAAGCCATTCCCTTGCTGTGCGCGCCACTGCGCTGGCGGAGCAATATGCCTCCAGACAACCGTCCTTGCCACACGTGCAGGAGCGCGCGTTGTCACGTCTCACGGTAATATGTCCCAGTTCTCCACCCATGCCTCGGTGTCCGCGTATGATGTTCCCGTCGCACACTATGCCCGAGCCCACACCGGTGCCGAGAGTGATGGTGATGAAATTCTTCATCCCGCGCGCAGCGCCGTAGATCATCTCGCCTGCCGCCGAGGCGTTAGCGTCATTGTCTACCGCCACCGGAATGCCGAACCGTTGCCTCACAACCGCCGCCAATGGAGCCGGCATCTCCCACGGCAGATTCTGGCAGCAGGCTATCTCCCCGTCTCTGTTGGCGTTCGGAGCTCCTATCCCCACTGCGCTTATCTTTTCCATCCCCCCAATCTCTTCCGACAGCTTTTCTGTCGCTTCATAAAGGGCATCCGCATAATCCTTCAGGTTGCCATAGCGGCACGTGCTGATGCTGCAGCGAGCCACCACATTCCCCTCCTCGTCGACTATCCCGATGGCAGTATTTGTGCCACCCATGTCAATCCCCGCATAAAATCTCTCACTCATATCGTATCGTTGTTTTGGTTGCAAATTTACACTTTTTTTTGATACCTTCATAGAGAAGATCCGAAATTATAAGCGACTTCTGCGTTATGTCTCGGCGGTCAACCATTGTCGCGGAGTGTTTGTTAAGAAGGTTAAGGCACCGAATCTATATGTAGCGGAAATGGGGCCGACACGATTATATGGCGCAATTCGGTAAAATTTCATTGAATCAGGTGAGTTTGCTCGTGGCAATGTCGCTGCTGTCGTCGTGTATTTACGATTCGCTGCCGGAATGCCCCGACGGCAGGGTGGAGTTCGTTATAGAGAATGACTGGAGGGTCGCTCCCGATGCAGATCCCGAGGGTATGGCTTACCTTTTCTTTCGTGAGGGGGTGGAGAACCCATGGCGTTTCGATTTCCCGGGAAGGAACGCCGGTAAGGTGGCGCTCCCTCCCGGCGAATATGAGTTTGTGATGTATAACAATGATACGTCTCACGTCCTGCTCGAGACGGATGCCGACGGTATGCCGTTCGCCACTATGGAGTCGGAGACACTTAGGATCGGCGACGCCGATGAGGACGCCTTCCGGCCGCCCGATGTGATATGGGCTGCCTCGGTGGGGAAGGTCTGGGTCGACAGATGCGGCGTGAGGTATTCATACGCGGGCAGGACGGTGGGTGACACCGGTGACTTCCGCTTATTGGATTATCCAAGGCTGATGACACCTGCCGTTATCGTAAGAGTGCTTCATGTGGAGAACCTTCGAGGTGTTGTGTACATGGAGGGGCTGTTGTCCGGGATGGCTTCCGGTGTTGACCTTTACAGTGGTGTAAGGTCGGACGATGCTGTCGATGTGGCGTTTGATCCGAAGGCTGTCTCGGATTCCTCGATAGAGGCGAGGTTCAACACTTTCGGGCTGCCCGCCGACGGCTCTTCCGGCAACGTGCTGTCGTTGTGTTTCCACTTGTCCGACGGCAGGGTAATGTGGAAGAAATTCGATGTCAGCGAGCATTTTGTCAGAGCCCGCTATGCCAATGAAATTGAGATCGTGATAGATTCGATTATTCTTCCCGACGCGCCTCCGGCTCCCGAGGGTGGCGGCTTTGACCCGACAGTTGTCGGTTGGACCACCATCGAGGTGAACTATGCAGCATGATAGTGCGTTAGATTCTAAAGACGTTAAATTGATAAATTGATAGACTATGAAAAACATACTGTTTGCTTTTGTTACCGGAGCGGCGTTGCTCACCGCTTGTTCCGAAGACTCCGTTCCGGAGCCGCAATCCTCCGATTCCGCCGGGCAGATCAGTTTCTCTGCAACGGCGCCGCACAGCTCACGTGCGTCATCCACCACCACATCTACTCTCCAGAGTTTCCTTGTGTATGGTTTCACCGATACTTCCGTCGTGATGAACGGTGTGACCGTGACCAAAGACGGCGGTTCGTGGACATATTCTCCTGCGGTCTACTGGCCTGCACTCCCGGTCGACTTTTATGCTGTCAGTCCCGACATCCGTAAGAGCGGTGACGTGATGTCCGATAATTCCGAAATAATCAAGGATATGGAATACGGCAGCACCGACCTGCTCTATGCCGTGACTCTCGACCAAATCGACACTCCGGCTCCCGTCCCCCTCACTTTCCGGCATGCCATGAGCAAGGTGGCGGTAATGCTCTCGAGCACAAGCGAAAAATATAAGATTGAGGTGTATCACGTTTCGCTCAACAATATTTCCCTTTCAGGCAATTTCGCGCTCCCGAGGCAGAACACTTCCGACGGCACGGCGCAGGGCACCTGGTCTGACCTCTCGACCCCGAATTCTGCCCTCCTTTACTACGATGTAAGCGGTGGTTACACGACTTTGTCCACTACGCCTAAGGACATTACCGAAGGGAATCTCGAAGCGTCGTTTTTCGTGCCGCAGAAACTCGAGCCCGTTAAGTTTGCCGCCGGTGATACCTTCACCGGCAGCTGCCTCCAGATCGACTGCGTGGTCAGGGACAAGGCTACCGGTGAAAAAATCTGGCCTAACGAATATACCCCGAAATATCTGCTTATCAACCAGTCGGAGAGCGGGCGCATGGTATTCCCGTTGTCTACACCGAAGGTCACTTCCTGGCTGCAGGGATATTCGTATGTCTACAATGTCGTGATCAACAGCACCTACTCTGTCGATACAATTCAGTTTGAGCCGGTAGTGAAAGACTATCTCCAGTCGCAGCCTTACTGAAACTGACGTAGTTGCTCCGCAGTCCTCCACCTACTCGTAGACATCAACGGCATCGACTCCCACGTGAGGTCTTAGAAATTTACAAGATTTGAGAGTGTCTTGAAAGTCTGTATTCCCTGATGGTTGATGTTCATCGTTTCCGCCTCCGAGAGGTATTGCTCCGAGTGCTTTCTGTCTCCGAGGCCGGCATAGCCGAGGGCGAGCATGTATAGGCAGTGGATGCGGTTCATCTCGTCGAGGCTTCCGTCCCACACCTGGAGGTCCGGCAGACTGACGGCAAAATAGTCCATCTTGATCTTGTCGTGAAGATGCTGCTTGCCGTAGTCCACAAGTCGGTTGAAGTATGCCCGTGCCTTCTTCTCATCCCCGAGAGCGCGGTAGGCGAGTCCGGCATAGAAAATCTTGTCGGGCTTGGCATCGTTGTAATACATCGCCGCCGCCGGCTCCGTAGGTCCGAGGGTTGCCTGCGCGAAGCACTTCCGGCTTTCCTCCTCCTCTCCGAGCGCTTTCCGGCAGATGCCGAGCAGGTAGTGGAAGTCGTTTTCCTGCGCTCCGTAGAGTTTCCCTTCCCCGAGATTATGGGGATACTCGAGGCATTCCTTTAGGAGTGTCATGGCTTCGGAGTGGCGTCCTTCCGCAATGGCAAGTTTGGCAAGTTCCATGCGCGAGATCTGATATTGCGCCGGGACCTTTCCCTCGCCTCCCTCCCAGGGATGGAACTGATGTCGATCGAGTTTTTCTTTCGCCTCCATGTATTTCCCGCACTGGTTGAGCAGTGTGATCTCCTCAAGAACGAGGTCATCTCGCTGCGCAATAAGCTGCGGATATTTTTGAAGAAAGGCAAGTCGCTCGGCATGGGGTCGCTGAAGTTTCTTGTACAGCTGGTCGAGCTCCATCAGCACCCTGGCGTCCGATTCGTCGAGTGAGAAGGCTCGCTCCATGCATTCGAGAGCCTTCTCCTTGTCTCCTCGCTTGTTGTAGTAGACAAGGGCGAGGTTGCGCCATGTGGTCGGGAACTCGGGATTGAGCCGGGCTGCGTTTTCCCAGTGGTTTTGCGCAAGGTCATACTGCCTCTTGTCGTAGAAGAGATTGCCGAGATAATGGTTGGCTCTTGAATCATCCGGATTGATCCGGAGCGCGCTGCGCAATGCGAGCACTGCCTCCAGGCGGTTGGGAAACACCATGTCCGGGCAGTCGGATGCCCCGCGTTCGAACGCCTTTTTCGCGCTGTCGATGTCGCCTGAGCGAAGTAATACCCATCCACGATAATAGTGCGTCATTGCGGTCGTCGCTCCGCAGCGTGTGGCGAGTTCCCATACTTCATCCGCCTCTTTCCATAGTCCTGCCTCGGCATAATCCAGTGCCAATTCGTCGTAATTGTGCGGATTGCCATGCATCAGGTCCATCATAAGGTCGGTTTCGCCCATCACCTTGAGGCATCCGTAGTTGAAGCGGTCGAAAGTCAATGACTCCTTACACAGCGTTATGGCGTCGTCTTTCCTGCCGAGGCGCATGAGGATGGCGGCTTTAAGCGCGCGCGCCTTGCCGTTGTGCCAGTTGCGGAGCAGGGAGCGTTCTACTTCGTAGAGGGCTTCGGTGTAGTCGCCTCTCATGCAGCTTATCTGTGCGCAGGCAAGATAGCCTGCATCTTGCCATGCGCCGTTCCATGTGGATTTGTAGAATCGGTTGTAGGCTTCGTCGAAACGTCCCTGATATTTTAGCGCGAGTCCGAGATTATAGACCGGCTCGCCGTCGTAGGGGTTCGGATTCCTCTTTTGAAGCGTCCGTACAGCTCGCTCAAGATATTTTTCCGCGATGTCGAAGCGCCCTTTGCGGATATGCCACAGTCCCATCGCATTGTTGCAGCGAACATCGTCGGGGTCTCTACGGAGTCCTTCTTCATAATAGTCCAAAGGCGAGTATGTGGCGTGACGGTACTGCTCCAGATGCAGTCCCGTGAGGAAGAGCTGTTCCACTGTCTTTATCTCTTCCGGGAGCAGGGCTGCCTCTGCGGCATCGGGTATCGGTCTGATCTCGTCGGGTTCCGTATGCCATGACATCACGGTGCGCCCCCCCTTGATAAAGTCAAGGGTTAGTTCGTCATAACCTGCGTCCTTGACATCCACTGTCTCCTCAAACACCTTCTCCGGCGTGATATTTACTTCACGGTGAAGGTATTCCATGCCTCGGTCGTGGGCAAGACGTAGCGTCACAGTCTGTTTCGACGTGGCGAAGACCTTTATGCGCACTTTCCCTCCCTCAGCCGGCTCGATGTTCATGAGCAGGTCTTTTGTCGCGTTCTTCACGACGCCGAGTTCGCGGTAGGGCAGGAAATACTGGGTGAATTCCTTTTCCTCGTAGGGCATCAGCCACGAGAAGTCCGGCTGGTTTTCTGTGTAGACACCCGCCATAAGTTCGATATAGGGTCCGTCGTCATCGGTCAGGCAGCGGTCCCAGGCGCGTCCGAAGTCGCCGTTGCCCCATGTCCACTGTTTTTTGCCCGGCGACACATGGTGGCTTGCCACATGCAGCATTCCCGCCTCTGTGTCGAATTCATAGCCTCCCTCGAAATCATATTTCGAGTTCACGCCCATATAGGATGTCGGCACGAATATATTCTTGTAGTTTGCGATGTCGACCCCTGCGGAGTAGTCCATCTTATAATATGTGCCGGTGGCTATCGGAAATGAGGACACGGCGCGTTTCCCATGGTCAAACACGGCGTTGATGTCGGGAGGGAATACCGAGCGGTAATGCTCGTTGACCGCTACTGCCGGATTCGCCCACCACAGGAAGGTCTGCGGCATGTCCGTAGGGTTGTAGAGAACTCCCTTTATCTCAAGATACGCGCAGCCCGGACGCAGGGTGAACCCTGCCATCCCTTTCTGGTGAAACATCCGCTCTGTCTCGCTGACCCATACAGTAACGCTCCCGTCGGGGTGCTCCTCGATGGTGCAGTCTACCGGCATGAATGTCGACGGTCGATGGTGCTGTGGCCAGTTGAACTCGATGCCGCCGGATATCCATGGGCCTGCAAGACCCACGAGCGCCGGCTTGATGACATGGTTGTAGTATACGAAATGACGTTTCTTTATCTTGTCGTATGCCATCTGGATTCTGCCTCCGAGTTCCGGTAGCACCATCACCTTGATATACTCGTTTTCTATGAATACCGCTTCCCATTCCCGGTCGGTCTTCTCGTTTGATATGGACTCTATCACGGGATACGGGTAAACTACGCCGCTCGATCCCTGATACACTCGTTTTTCAAGAAATATGGGGTTCTTTTCTGGTGCCCCGACCTCGTATGTCGGAATCACCACTTTCTCTTTCCATGCTTTTGCCATGTCTGTTTAGAAATCTGTGGATGTTATTTTTTCCTGTTCGTCTCTTACTAATTCTTTTTCAAGTGTCTCAAGGCTCTTCCCCTTTGTCTCGGGCAGTTTCGCCGCGAAAAACAGGAAGCTCGACAGACATATCGCGGCATAGATCCAGAATGTGCCGTAGCTGCCAAGACTGCTGTTGAGGAGAGGGAAGGAATATGTCAGTGTAAACGAGCCTACCCATAGCGCGAATGTGCAGGTCGCCACCGCGACTGCCCGCACTCGGTTGGGAAATATCTCTGCGAGAAGGACCCACGTCACCGGCCCTAAGGTCATCGCGTAGCAGGCTATCGCCGACACCACAAGGATGATCATGAAGAAGCCTGTCACATGCATGTAGTAGCACACTCCGAGTATGGCGTAGATTACGGCAAGCCCGCCGGCTCCGGTGAGCATCAGTTTCTTGCGTCCGAGTCTGTCGACTGTATAGATGGCGACAAAAGTGAATATCACATTGGTGATTCCGGTGAGCACTATATTGAACAGCATCTCTCCGAGATCATAGCCTGCATTTGAGAATATCTCCTGGGCATAATTGAAAATCACGTTGGTGCCGCACCATTGCTGGAACACGGCGATGACGATGCCGATAACGAGGACCGGACGAAATGGCTTGCCAAACAGTTGCCTGAGACCGCCTCCCGTGTTTTCCTTTGAGCGAGATTCACCTGCCTCGACAGCGGCGATTTCTGTCCGGGCATACGATTCCCCTCCGATGTGGGTGAGGATGCGTGTGGCTTGGTCTGTCTTTCCTTTCATGGTGAGCCAGCGGGGACTCTCGGGGATGAAGAAGGCGAGTGCCAGAAACAGTCCGGCGGGAAATGCCGCGCTCCAGAACATCCATCGCCATCCCCACTGCACATTCCAGGAGTCAACGGCGGGTATCGTCGTGCCTGCCGGCATCGGTTCCGCTATCAGATAGTTGACAACCTGTGCGCCGAGGATGCCGAGTACTATGGTCAACTGATTGAGCGATACAAGTTTCCCGCGTATGCGTGTGGGAGCGACCTCCGCTATATACATGGGCGATAGTCCCGACGCAATTCCGATGGCTATGCCCCCTATAAACCGCACGGCAAGAAAACCCGCAAACGAGTTGAACGCTCCGGTGCCGTATGCCGAAACAAGAAATATGAATGCCGAGATAAGAAGCAGGGGCTTGCGTCCAAGCCTGTCGGCAAGTGTCCCGCTCACCATCGCGCCTACAAGGCAGCCGGCAAGCGCTATGCTCATTGCCAGACCCTGGAGCTCCGGTGAGCCAGATATGCCGAAATATACTTCGTAAAAGGGCTTGGCTCCTCCAATCACTACCCAGTCATAGCCAAATAGAAGGCCTCCCATCGCGCATACCATGCAGATGAAATAGATGAATCCCGTGTTGAATTTTTCCATTGATGTCAGATTCTGTTGTGGTTATAGGTGTTTCTAATGAAGTCGTTTCTACTTCTTTGTTTGATTGTGCAAAATTATCAACTTCTGTGCCCCCTCGCAATGTTTTTTTGACTTCTTTTGATGGACTATCTTACTTTTTTATTAACTTTGCATCATGCGACCACGCTTTGACATTATTCGTTAAAGGGTGCATACCTGACATATATGAGAATGAAAGACGGTTTCAGGGGCGAACGCTGTATAGTGCTTCCTCAGGCGGTGGTGAAGACAATAGAAGACGATCCGGTGGTGTCTTCGGTGTTCATCACAGACATCGGTTACTATCCCAAGGCGAGGTATCATTACAGGAAAAGAGATATCCCCATCAGTGAGTATGTATTGATATATTGCGTCGACGGCAAAGGGTGGTACTCCGTTGCCGGCCGGCGCTTCGAGGTCGGACGAGACCAGTATTTCATTCTGCCCCCTTCGGTCGCCCATGAATACGGCGCCGATATGGAGAATCCTTGGACCATATACTGGATTCATTTCCGGGGATCGCTCGCTCCTTTCTATGCCGAGGGTTGTGTCGCGCCGCTTGATATCAGACCGGGTGATTCTTCACGCATCAACAACCGTATCGGTATGTTTGAGGAAATTTTCAAAACTCTCGGCAGCTCGTATGCCATCGAGAGTATCCGCTATGCCATGGCTACTTTCCAGCACTATCTCGCCTCCATGCGTTACCTTCAGCAGTATCGTGCCGCCGGGTCGCGTCAGCAGGATGATGATGTGGCGACCAAGGTGATACATTTTCTTGAGGAGAATCTTGAGCGAGGCATTACCCTGAAGGACATCTGTGCTTTCGCCGGCCTGTCTCAGTCACGCCTGTCTAATGTGTTCAGACAGAAGATCGGCTACAGCCCCATGAGTTACTTCATTTTGCTCAAGATGAAGAAGGCGTGCGAGCTCCTTGACGACACCGACATGAAAATCAACCAGATTTCGCTTAAACTCGGCTTCGATGACCCATATTATTTTTCCCGACAGTTTTCCTCTACAGTCGGCATGAGCCCGACCGCCTACAGAGGGATGCACGCCAAGGATGCGCCCTCTGATTCTTTGAAATTTTGAGGAACGCAGTCTTTGCCAAAAGTCGTTGATCCTGCTTTCGGGAGGCATACACATACGAAATGTCGCTATCTTGCGTGCGCAAATCACTATTTTAGGGTATTGTGTGCTTTGTTTGATTGAAGTAATTTTGCATGGGTAAAAATATCCCGAATATTCGCTCTGATATGACTGACTGATTATGATCGACAAGCAACGCGGCTATATGCCTTCCAACAGTATGAAAGAACTTATTGGAGACAATGCGATGTTATTGCCTGCAATAAGCCGATTTGACATAGCTTTCGGGTTCGGTGACGGATCGATTGACAAGATATGCCGTGACAACAGTGTCGATACCGGCACCTTTATCTCTGTATGCGACCTTCTGAGTGGCTATGATTGTTCGCATATCCATATCTCGTTGCCTTCGCTCATGGGCTATCTTAAGAGGGCTCATACCCCCCCCCTTCAGTGTTAAATCCCTCCCCCCGTCGGTTTTTTACTGTGACGGACACGGAAGTGTCCGTCACAGTAAAAAGTCCCGGACATCTGCAAATGTCCGGGACTTTACCATTTATGTAACTGAAAACGGAGTCTTATTCTTCAATAGTAGCTTCTGCTTTCTTGCCTGATGAGATCATCAACCAGAACGCTACCGCAAGAGCGGCGCCTACGAGCGGGCCTACTACCATAATCCAGAAGTCAGGCCATGCGTTGGAGGAGAATAGGGCGGGGCCGAAGCTGCGCGCAGGATTCACGGAACAGTTGTCTACGGGTATTCCCACGATATTGACCAGTCCGAGTCCTATGCCGATGGCAAGTCCTGCAAATTTGCCGAAGCCCTTCTTGGCGTCGGTAGCGCCCAGGATGATAAACACGAAGAACATGGTGAGGAGAATCTCGGTAAACAGTGCCATACCCTGGCTGACACCCGGCTGGCATACGTTGGTCGCAAGATAATTGCCGGAGCTTGCGGTGATGCCGCCATACTGGAACGCCTCGCCACCCATGTCGAAGAGCCAGAAGAGGAACGCTGCGCCTACGGCTGCGCCAAGCAACTGCGCCACTGCATACAGGATGAAATCCTTAAAACTCATTCTTCCGGCAATCAGCATCGCAAACGATACCGCCGGATTGACATGACAGCCCGAGATATTGCCGATGCAATAGCACAGACAGATCAGCACAAGGCCGAAACACAGACCTATGCCCAGACCTCCGATCGACGGTCCGGCAAGAACGGCGCTTCCGCACGCGAGAAGCACCAGAAACATGGTTCCGAAGAACTCCGCATAAAATTTTTTCATATTATTCAAATTTAAGTAGAACCAACTTCTGTTTTTTTACCTTAAACATTTTTAACACCGTTTGGGTTTATTCAACCCCTCGGTATTAATGAAGTTGTTTCTGCTTAACCCGCTTCCGTTCAAAACATCTTGGGCTAATGCAATGTTATAATTTTAAAACGGAAGAGCCTTTCAGGCTCCCTTCAAATCCAAATAATATGAAAAAGAATTCCACAGGCAGGTCATCGAAAAGAATGCGCAAGGGCGAACTCCAGGATAAGATTCTTGCGTTTCTCGAGAAAGAAAACCGCCAGTCGTTCAACTATAAGCAGATAGCTTTTGCCATAGACGCCCAGGACTTTCGTATGGATGTGATCAATCTTCTTGAAGAACTCGCCGCCAACGATGTGATTCAGGAGGTGGGGCTCGGCAGATACCGTGCCCCGGCAAACAGAGGCTCGGAAAATGTAGGTGTGTTCATCCGTCGTTCAAACGGACGCAATGCCGTCTTGATCGACGACGAGCAGATAATGGTGGCGGAGCGTAACTCCATGCATGCCCTAAACGGTGACAAGGTGCGCGTGATGATCTCCGCCGCCCGCAAGGGTGTGGAGCCGGAAGCCCGTGTGCTTGAAATCCTCGAGGCTAAGGACCAGGTGTTTATCGGAGAGCTGGTGGTGGACAGAAACGGTGCGCGCATGATTCCCGACTCGAAGTTCCTTGCTGCTGACATTATCCTCAACAAGACGCGTCTGAAGGGAGGGAAGAGTGGAGACAAGGCTATCGCGAGAATTACGCTTTGGAAAGACGAGGAAATGTGTCCCCGTGGCGAGATTGTCGACATCCTCGGCAAGAAGGGCGATAACAACACAGAGATGCACGCAATCCTTGCCGAATTCGGTCTCCCGTACAAGTATCCGGAAAATGTCGAGAAGGCTGCCAACAGAATCGATGCAGGTATTACTACGGAGGAGGTGGCTAAGCGAGAGGATTTCCGCGAGATAACGACCTTCACTATCGACCCTCGCGACGCCAAGGATTTCGACGATGCGCTGTCGATACGCACGCTTGCCAACGGCAACTATGAGGTGGGCGTTCATATCGCGGACGTGACCCATTACGTGACCCCGGGCAGCGTCATCGACAAGGAGGCGCAGGCGCGAGCCACTTCTGTGTATCTGGTAGACAGAACTATCCCTATGCTCCCTGAGCATCTTAGCAACGGTATATGTTCGCTGCGTCCCGATGAGGAGAAACTGACTTTCTCGGCTATCTTCGAGATGGACAAAAAGGCCAATGTGGTGCACAGCCGTATCGGACGCACCGTGATCAAGAGCAACCGACGCTTCACATACGAGGAGGCGCAGGAAAGGATTGAGAGCGGCTCCGGCGACTATGCCAGCGAGATAAATACCCTTAATGACCTTGCCAAGCAGCTGAGGCAGAGACGATATGAGAATGGCGCTCTCGAATTCGACCGCGCGGAGGTGAGATTCGAGATTGACGAAACCGGCAAACCGCTGAAAGTATATTTCAAGGAGTCGAAAGATGCCAATAAACTGATTGAGGAATTCATGCTGCTTGCCAATATCGCTGTGGCGGAGAAGATTGGAAAGGTCCCCCAGGGGAAGAAGGCGAAAACGTTTGTATATCGCGTCCATGACACTCCCGACAGCGAGAAGCTTGCGAATCTAAGCAGCATTGCGTCGAGATTCGGTTTCAAGATCAATGCCGAGGGTCGGCGTACAGAAGTCAACAAGAGTCTCAACAGAATGCTACGCGATGTAAAGGGAAGAGGGGAGGAGACTATGCTCTCTATGCTCGCAATCAGGTCGATGGCTAAGGCTATATATACCACCGACAATGTCGGTCACTATGGTCTGGCGGTGCCGTTCTACACTCATTTCACGTCCCCGATCCGTCGCTATCCCGACATGATGGTGCATCGTCTGCTTCAGCGATACGCCGATGGCGGCAGATCTACCGACCGGCTGAAACTGGAGGACCAGTGCAAGCATTCATCCGATATGGAACAGCTTTCGGCAAACGCCGAGCGCGCGTCTATCCGATACAAGCAGGTGGAATTCATGAAGGATCGCCTCGGTGAGATATATGACGGCGTGATCTCCGGTGTCACGGAATGGGGTATCTATGTGGAACTTGACGAGAATATGTGTGAGGGACTTGTTCCCGTAAGGGATCTTGCCGACGACTATTACGACTACGACGAGAAGAACTATTGCCTCACGGGCCGCAAGAGCCATCAGCGGTATACTCTCGGCGACCGCGTGAAGGTGCAGGTCGCAAGGGCTGACCTCGACAAGAAGCAGCTCGACTTCACTCTTATCAGTGATTCCGGCAATCCAAATAAGCCCCTGAAGGTGCAGAACAGTAAGCACGGACGCAACCAGCCCCGTCAGAAAGGCAGAAAAAAGAATCGGTGAGTTGAAGAAAACTTCAACAAAAAATGTTAAAAGTTTTGCAATGTCGGATAAATGTTGTAATTTTGCACCCGGATGAGTCCTGCACGACCAGCTCCCCGTGAATCCCCCAGATCCTGACCGAAGCAAGGGTAATGGGTTGAGCGGTGCGATGCAGACCGCTCATCCACCTGCCTCTTTAGCTCAGTTGGCCAGAGCACGTGATTTGTAATCTCGGGGTCGTTGGTTCGAATCCGACAAGAGGCTCCCCATAAAGCGACGGCTGTCACCACCGACACCCGTCGCTTTCTATTTCCAATCCCCGCTTAAAAATAATTCTAAATTCTAAATTCTCAATTCTAAAAAGATGTTTCTCTTCAACATATCATACGTAATCCCGGCGTCCCGAAAGCAAGCGTTCCTGCAATGGGCGCAAGGGGAAGGCAGAAAAGCCGCCCAAAGCCCGCTCCTTTGCGATTTTCACGTGCTCTCTGTTGTAGCTATCCCCGGCGACAAGGACTTTGCCAAGTCTCCGGACCGTAACCTGTCGCTTCAGATGACGTTCGACTCGCTCGCCGACTGCCGTGAATGGCACGAGACAAGGTTTGACTCTCTTATGATGTCATACGCCGCTTGGTATGGCAAGGATCCCCTCTTTTTCGCAACCATTCTGAAAGAATCATGAATTTCGAGAGAATCATAATGGGTATCGACCCCGGAACCAACGTTATGGGTTACGGTATCCTGGGTGTCAACGGAAAGAAACCGGAACTGATAGTGATGGGGGTGATACAGCTCAACCGCTTCGAGAGCCATTATCTGCGCCTGGCGCGCATCTACGAGAGGGTCAGCGGACTTGTGCAGCAGTATCTTCCCGATGAACTTGCCATCGAGGCGCCTTTCTTCGGCAAGAACGTGCAGTCTATGCTGAAGCTCGGAAGGGCGCAGGGTGTGGCTATGGCTGCAGCCCTCGCGCGAGACATACCCATTACTGAGTATCCCCCTCTGAACATAAAAAAGGCAGTCACCGGCAACGGACAGGCATCAAAGGAACAGGTTGCGAATATGCTGAAACACCTTCTCGGCATTCCTGACGACAAGATGCCCGCTCTCCTCGACGCCACCGATGCACTTGCCGCAGCCCTCACTCATTTCTACGAGTCCGGAAAGCCCTCGCTCCCCACCGGCCCAAAGTCTTGGAAAGACTTCCTCGCCAAGAATCCCGACCGCCTAGCTCCCCGCCGAAAATAAACTTTGAGCGACCTCCGGGCGCGACACAGAGAATGTGCCTACAACCATTATTCTGCATAAATAAAAAAATCGAGGAACAGAATCAATTTTCATGATTCCGCCCCCGATTCCTAAACCGCCGCCTGACAAGAATATCTTCAGCGAATGAAGTTGTCTAAACTTATTTCTTTGTTAATATTTCGTCAGGTTTAGACAACTTCAATATATCAGATGCTAACTGCGCCTTATTGAATAGAATCCTTAGGCGCCGGTGTGCTAAGCCGGAAGTTTACAGGAAGTGTGAAAAATGAGGCGACTTTATTGCCGTTGACTTCTCCTGCCTCCCATTTTGGCATCGCCATAGTGACACGGACAGCCTCATTGTCAAGTGACGGTGAAATCCCTTTTACAACAGTCGCATCTGAGATGCTTCCATCGGCGTTGACTATGAACTTAATGATTACCCGACCCTGAATGTCGTTTTTAAAGGCATCCTCCGGGTATCGGATATTATTTTTGAGCCACTTCATCATGGCTTGCATTCCCCCGGGGAATTCCGCTTGCTTTTCAACGGCGACAAACACTTCTCTTCTGCTTTCCTTAGCAGGCTCTGCTGTCGCTTCAGATTTTGCTGTCGCTTCCGTGCTTGCTGACGAGGATGCTGTTGCCTCGGAGTCAGCAGGGACACTGTTGTCGTTCTCCACTTCGGCATAAGACGGCGTGGTGACATGTGTTTCGTGTGCCGACGGAATCTTTGCCGTTTGCGGGTTATCAAAACTTTTATTAACTTTGTTGCCGGATTCCACCAAAGTGGCTTCCGATGCGTCTGTTATTATGGACGCTACTGCCGGGATGGTGACGACGACCATGCTGACGGCAAATGCGGGTATAAGCACAAGGCTTCCGAGTTTTCCCGCAAATTTTGATTTTGACTGGTACATCATAGTTATACGTTTTTGAAGTTTACTGTGATTCAAACTGTTGGCAAGTGACGGCAATCGCGCGCCAGCAGTTTTCTTTATCAATAGCATCTGATATTCCTTTAGATTAACTCCCGATTCCATTACCGCTTCGTCGGCTTCATATTCATGAACGGTCTTAAGCTCATCAATCATAAGCCACGACACCGGATTGTACCACACGAATATGGCATATAACTGCGCGAGGAGTATGTCGGTGCTGTGTCCTGCAGCAAGATGTCGCATTTCATGAATCATCACCGCGCCCGATTCTTCTGCCTCTGTCGGATTCCCTATAACTACATACTTTTGCCAGCTAAACGGTGATATCCGATTATTGTCTACAATCACAAGCGTGTAACCGTTTCTTGGCTCTTTGCGCCCATTGCGGATAATATGGACAAGTCTGATATAAGACCATATAAACTTCAGCAGCGTGCATACCACTCCAACGATATAGACCCAGAGAAGAACCCGAGTCCACAATGGCGTAACCGGTTCTATTATCCCGCCTGTCAATGGTCCGACGGTAATGTCACCGACCGCTGTCGCAACGCCACTTTCCAGTGATTCTTTGACCCTGAATGGAATCCGGTTCAACAACGGCACCAAAACCGCCATAAGATACATGCAAAAGATCACAATCCGGTTGAAGCGATGTTGCCGCTTTCGCGCAAGCAGCAGCTTGTAAGGAAGATACAGACATAGCAGAATTATGCCTGAAACGAGCGTAATTGAAAATAACTCTCCCATATCGCATTATTTTGTTGATGATGGATTCTTTTTTTCGATGTATTCGATAATCTCCTTAAGCTCGTCTACTGTGAGCTTATCGTCCTCTACCAAAGCCGATATCGCCATCTTATACGAATTGTTGAAGTAGTTCTTGATTACATCGGCTATCCCTTGCTTCTGAAATTCAGATTTGTCCACCACGGCAAAAAAACGATGTGAATTAGCCACCACTTCATGACTCACATATCCCTTCCCCTCAAGGATGCGGACCAGCGTGGATACCGTATTGAAATGCGGACGCGGCTCCGGATAATGTTCCAACATCTCCCTCACGAACATCGCCCCGTTGTCCCAAAGCATGTTCATTATGAAACCCTCCTTCTCAGTCAGCACCTGTTTCTTCCTTCCCGCTTTCATAATCATTGGTTTTTTATTATTTTAATAATCAGCTGTATAATTGCAAACATGGACTGATATCCAAACAAACTAATAAATTAGTTTCCGCAAAGTTAAACTAAATTCTTCGTTTCTACAACTAATTAATTAGTTTTTAATGTTAAAATTTCTTAAATAGCCAAATAAGATAATGAAAAATCGCCAAATTGGGTAATAAAGAATAATTAGCTCAGCGACAGGCGATATTGCGTGTCGGCTTAAATCTTCATGTCATCAAGCGACAATGCAACATATCCTATATGCCAGCCCTTGCGCTTTGATAGGATATTCTTAGACTTTTCCTCTAATGCGTGCAGGTCAATACGTCGAGCGTTACGCTTGACTTCTCCAATCACTATCTCGCGGTCCACCTCATTGACCGCGATAAGGTCTATCTCGTTGCATCCATCTTTTTCCCAATAGTTGGTCACAAGATTATATTGACCCGTCTCGCGATACATCTGCCGGAAATATCTCTCCATAATCCAACCCGAGAATGTCGAATAGTCGGCAAATACCTTCTCTTTCACATACTCAAGATTCCCAATCTCAACGGCACTCCGGTATTTATAGATAAATCTGAACCAGAAATTCAGAAAGTTGTCCTTAATCCCATACCTGACGTTGCGGCTGTTCTCGCTTGCGAGGTAGGGTCGGTAGCGATATACAAGATCGTATGAGTTTTCCAACTTGTCCAGATAGCCTCCTGCTTCCACGCCGGTAAAGGATTTTATCTCTCCTCGTTCATTGAAACCGCCGGCGATTGCTGATAATATAGAAAAATAATTGCCATAGTCTTTGCCAAACTCATCGGAGAGCAGTTCCTTCCCTTCATCAATAAAATATGAGCCGAATGACAGCACCGTTTCAATTATCTTTTCTTTTGTGAACGCTTTGTGCATATAAAGTTGTTCCACATATTTTGCGACACCGCCGGTAATCATATACATGGCAAGCAGGTCATCAGGCGCATAATCGGGATTGTTGTCCAGCATTATCTCATGTAGTGTGGAAAGGGGAAATTCGCGAAGGCGGATACGTGAAGTGGCTCGACCATAAAGTGGCTCTTTTTTGTCATCAAAAATTTTGGTCATCATTGAATATAATGAGCTGCACACCACAAGATTGATCCGAGCCTCATTCTTGCAGCTGTCCCATATATTCTGCATCTCGCTGAAAAAAGCCTCGTTGACATATTTGAAATTCTGAAATTCGTCAAATACGAGTGTGAAATGCCTACGCTTTGCAATCTGCATTATAGATGCAAACAATCGTGACATACTCGAAAAGTCGCCCAAATCTTCGCCAAGTATGTTACGAATCGTATCGCTAAGTTCCTGACACAATAATGCCTCACTCTTACGCGCCACAAAGAAATATATCATCTCCTTGTCCACATAAGCATGTTTGATAAGTGTTGTCTTGCCGATACGCCTGCGCCCGGTTATGATAGTCATTTGAGCGTACTCCTTAGAAGTACTCTCTATCCGACGGAGTGTCTCCGTCTCTATCTCTCTATCGTAGAATTCCATATTAATGCAACAATTGTTACTGTAACTGCTGTTGCAAAGATAATAAATTTTATTCAATTATAACACCGTATCGAATAAAATATCCACTATTTTATCAGCGCATCGGTTTCCCTTTACTGCAAAGTCGATTATGCACTACTTGAAAAAGGTCAGGGAATCAGATCTGTGGGGAATCGCTCGTGTCGCGCTTTGATCGCTCTTTTTCCTGAATCTTTCAGACGCGACAGCAGCAGCGGTATCGCAAGTCCGATTATCGAATAACCTATCCAGAAAAAGTCAGTGGGGTTAAGTGCCACTCCCTTGAAATTAATTACCGGGAAGTCGGCAAGCCTCTCAAACTCACTCTCGCCGATTGCAATCCTCACAAGCGTCAGAAGCTTGAAGGATATGAAATGGAATATCAGTATGTCGAGAGTGCGTGACCCGATCTTGACCAGATAACGCATCGGAGTGGTGCTCTGAAGTTTCCAGAAAACCACTATCAGTCCCCACGTGATGAGTGTAGCCGTTATGTAATAAGGCACCACTGTCGCCGCCGTCACGTTGGTCATGGCGCGCTGCAGCCAGAATGTGCCGACTGTGATGCAGAGCAATGCCGCTATCACCACCGGAGCGCGCCTCGATATGGTATGGAAATTCTCGCGCATAAAGAGGGTACCGGTCATGAAGAAGGCTGTCGCCTGAAAGTTGATGGCATTGAAATATGCTATCTCCGGAATCAGGTTCAGCTTTATGCATTCCGTTATGGCAAGCGCTCCGGCAATTCCGGCAAGCAGACTTCCGCGTGTCAGTCCGCAGAATTTATAATACAGGAGCGAAACCGTCGATGCGAACAGCAAGGCGGTTAGAAACCAGAAGCCGCCGAGCAACTGCTCGGTCTGCCTCATCGTGACACCCTTCACGGCACGCGCCGCCGTTTCCCCCGGCGTATAGTGCGAGTCATACAGCCCCAGGTCGGCGAAAAAATTGTGGAGAAGAAGGAATATGATTGTCCAGAACACGTACGGCCACCAGATGGTCTTCATTTTGCGCTTTATGAATACCCACACTTCCGTCATGTATTTCTCCTTGAAGAGAAAACCGGAAATGATGAAAAACGCCGGCATGTGGAAACTTGAGATCATTTTCTCAAGCGCATACGGCGCGCCGGAATGCCCTACGACCATCAGGATTATGCAGAGTCCTTTTATCGCGTCAAGGGCAAGATTGCGTGTGGTTTGTTGCATCGTCCCCGATTATTTCTCGCCGGAGAAAATTGTCTTGATAGAGCCGAGAGAGGAGAGCACGGACGTCGCTTCGTAGGGGATATAGACAGTCTTGTTGTCCTTGCCGTCGGTCATGCTGCGCAGCGTTTCGATATACTTCTGAGCGAGCAGATAGGCTGCGGGATCTGTCTGTGACTGAGCCACTGCCGCCGCTACATTGCGAATCGCATCCGCCTCTGCCTGCGCACGGAGCACCTGCGCGCGAGCCTCTCCCTCCGCCTTCAGGATCGCTGCCTGCTTCTCAGCCTCGGCATTGTTGATCTGCGACATCTTATGTCCCTCTGAGCGAAGTATGAGCGACTGCTTTTCGCCTTCCGCATTGAGAATCTCCGCGCGGCGGTTGCGTTCCGCCTGCATCTGCTTCTCCATCGCAACCCTCACACTTTCCGGAGGCGTGATATCCTGCAGTTCCACTCGGTTGACCTTCACGCCCCATTTGTTGGTGGCTTCGTCAAGAATCGCCTGAAGTTTGGCATTGATCGTGTCGCGAGAGGTAAGGGTCTCGTCGAGCTCAAGCTCACCAATCACATTCCTGAGCGATGTCTGCGTCAGTTTCTCTATAGCATTGGGAAGATTCTCGATTTCATACACCGATTTCTTGGGGTCAACAACCTGAAAATAAAGAAGCGCGTTGATTTCGGTGGTGACATTGTCGCGTGTGATGACCTGCTGGGAGGGAAAGTCATACACCTGTTCGCGCAAGTCGATGACCGATGTGGTCGTAACCCTCACCTGCGACCTGCCCATAACACTGTTCTCGACCCTGCGGGTGTATACCACCTTTGGCTTGTCGATAAATGGAATGATGAAGTTCAGACCGGGCTGGAGCACGGAATGGAACTTTCCGAGACGTTCCACGACTTTCGTTTCTGACTGCGGAACCACTTTTACTCCCGCCATTATTACCACTACGACAAGAACAAGGATGACTGCCGCGATAATGATTGTACTCATGATTAAGCGTTTTAAGGTTGAAAAATTATTGATCGACTGCTTCGGTTTTCCTGACAGTCAGTATTATCGAGTCATATCCGGTCACTGTCACCTCGTCGCCCGGCAGGAGGTCTGTGTCAGGCGACTGCGGACGCACCTGCCAGATGTCTCCGTCGATGCGCATGCGTGTCGGGTCGGTGGTCTCAAGACGTCCGGTGCGTCCAATCAGCGCGTCCATGCCGGTGGCGCTATGCGACCCTCCCTTGTGGAGCAGGCGCGTGAGTTTTCCGCGATATTTGTATGTGGCGACATACAATAACGCTGTAGCTGCAACAAAAACCACAATGGAGGAGGTCCATCCTCCGCCAAGCAATGAACACACCATGGCGGCGAGGGCTCCAAATGCCACATACAGACACGTAAGCGACAATACCATCACTTCCGCTATCATGAATCCCACCGCAAGAATAAGCCAAAAACTCCAGATGTTCATAATGAAGTTGTTTTATTGACAAAATTACAAAAAAAAAATCATAATTCAAACTGCCAGGCCATATTTGAACTAAAATCGGATGCCAATCAATGGCTGAGTGATGTCTGAACTAAAAAAACTTCATAATAAGACTCAATTATTCTAAAAAATTCATTATCTTTGCATATTGAGGTGCGAAAGCGCATGCTGACGATGCCTCGACAAAGGACTAACCAATTTAAAATTAGCAATATGGTAAACTTCTCACTTGAGGGCAAAGTGGCCCTCGTGACCGGTGGCGTTTATGGCATCGGTTTTGCTATCGCGAAAGCTCTCCACGAGGCGGGAGCCAAAATCGTTTACAACTGCAACACCCAGAAATCAATGGATCTCGGCATCGCCAACTATAAGGAGGCAGGCATCGACGCAAAAGGTTATATGTGTGATGTCACCGACGAAGAGGCCGTAAAGGCGATGGTCGCAGACATCGAGAAGACCATCGGAACAATCGACATCCTCGTTAACAACGCCGGTATCATCAAGAGAATACCGATGACAGACATGGCGGTGGAGGATTTCCGTCAGGTTGTGGACATCGACCTCGTGGCTCCCTTCATCTGCGCAAAGGCTGTGATTCCCGGAATGATCAAGAAAGGTCACGGAAAGATCATCAACATCTGCTCCATGATGAGTGAGCTCGGTCGCGAGACTGTGAGCGCATACGCTGCCGCTAAGGGTGGCCTCAAGATGCTCACACGCAATATATGCTCTGAATATGGCGAGCACAACATCCAGTGCAACGGCATCGGCCCGGGCTATATAGCAACTCCCCAGACAGCGCCCCTCCGCGAGCGTCAGGCAGACGGCAGCCGTCATCCTTTCGACCAGTTCATAATAGCCAAGACTCCGGCAGGTCGCTGGGGTACTCCCGAAGACCTCATGGGCCCGGCTGTTTTCCTCGCTTCAGACGCCTCTGACTTTGTTAACGGACATGTGCTGTATGTCGATGGCGGTATCCTCGCATATATCGGCAAGCAGCCCTGACAATTGACGACCAACATGAACGACTTTAAAGAAGTATCGGAAAGCTATACACTGTCGGAGGCTATCAAGGAGGCTCAGCGATGCCTCCACTGCAAGGTGCCCGGATGCAAGAAGGGTTGCCCCATCAGCAACGATATCCCCGACTGGATCCACGAACTTGCCCACGGCAATTTCGGCAATGCCATCAACATCATCCACAATCGCAGCAACCTCCCCGCTGTCTGTGGCCGCGTCTGCGCCCACGAGCGTCAGTGTGAGGGCAACTGCGTGCTTGCCAAGAAGGGCGAGGGGGTGCATATCGGCAAACTCGAGCGCTTTGTGGCTGACTTCGACAGCGAGGCGGGATGGAGTCATGAGAACATCCCCGAGAAGACACGAGGCAGGGTAGCGGTGATTGGTTCCGGTCCCGCCGGACTCACCATTGCCGGCGACCTCTCGCGCAAGGGATTCTCGGTGGAGATATTCGAGATGATGACCGAGCCCGGCGGCGTGCTGACTTTCGGAATCCCCGAATACCGCCTTCCGAAGGAGGTGGTGCGCCGCGAGATCAAGAAGATTGAAAACCTCGGCGTAAAGATCCATCTGCGCGCAACTATCGGTAGCAAGTATACAATCGACCAACTGTTTGAAGATGGTTTCGACGCCATTTTCATGGGCACCGGCACAAGCCGCCCGAAGACTCTCGACATCGAGGGAGGCGGACATCCCGGCGTGCGTCAGGCTGTATGGTTCCTGCGCCGCGTGAGCCTCTACAACTCCGGCTCCATAAGCCGTGATGAGGTGGTGATCGGCGATGGCGACAAGATCGCGGTGCTCGGATGTGGCAATACCGCCATGGACGCCGCCCGCACCGCCATCCGAATGGGTGCCTCGGAGGTGTCAATAATCTATCACCGCGACATCGACCACATGTCTGCCCTCCGCGCCGAATACGACGAGGCGGTGGAAGAAGGTGTGAAGTTTATGTGGAACACTAACGTGGTGAAGGTGAACGGCGCCGAAGGCAACCGCCTGAAGTCTATTGTCATCGAGCAGGACGGCAAGCAGACGGAGATGCCTCTCGACAGACTCATCATGGCGGTAGGTTCCGCTCCCGCTTCCCGAATTGTGGATTCCACCGAGGGTATCGAGGTTGACGCCAAGGGATATGTCCTGACTCGCGACAATCCTTACGGCATGACAACGCGCAAGGGAGTCTTCGCCGGTGGCGACGTGACCAACCGTCCCGCTACGGTTGTCCATGCCATGCAGGACGCCAAGAAAGTGGCGGAAAGCATCGCTAAATACATCGACGCTATCAAACTGATTGAGGCAATAGGCTAACCCTTGCCACATAAACTAAAGAACAAAGACAAAAGGGAGGAAATCCGCGTCGGATTCCCTCCCTTTTGTCTGTATGTTTCTCCGCGACTTCTGTCCCGGGGCTGTCATCGGTAGTTTCTGAGGGTCTCACGAAGCCGCTCCACAAGCATCACCTGAAGCTCGCGCGGCGCTATCACCGTGACATCCGGTCCCATCGCCATCAGTTCGCTGATCAGCTCATAGTTGATCTTCAGCTTATAACTGAAGATGGAGTAGAACTCATGTACCTCCTCCGTCTGCGAATGGTGGAGGGGGAGCGCCCTTAGATATTTGGCGCGGGTATAGGTGGTCTGGATCTTTACATCCCGGATATCAGCCTTTGAGGTCGTGATACCTATTATATTGCCGAAGAAATCCGAAATGTTGATGCCTCTCGGCATCTTGAATTTCTCCGATGTCAGTTCCATCTCCCTTACCCTGTCGAGGGCGTAGGTCCGGTAGCCTCCCCCGTCTTTCTCTCCAAGCATATACCAGCGCTGCTTGTATAGCTTGAGAAAATACGGACTGAAGAGTATGCCGACCTCGGGACGCGACCGGTTGAAGCCGGCGTATGTGAATACGATCTTCCGGTTGCCGTTGATTGCCTGGGCGGCGACGGGAAGAAACGCCCGCGCCGACGGAACGTCTTCCATCTCGACCCGACCCGAGGCTGCACCAAGCTCGGTTATCATGCTGTTGGCGGCTGAATTGTCGAGAATCCAGTCGGTAAACTGCCTGACGTGCGGAGAGCCGTCGGAATCGATACTGTATGTGCCGTCGGAGGCACACACAATATCGATGTTGAAGTTTTCCTCTATACCGCGACGGTAGTTGTAAAACGTTCGCTCTGCCATGGGATTGCCGTCAGAAAACCGTGACTTTTTCCAAAGTTCGTTGAGTTCCTCACGGGATATGCGCCCATGGCTCATGATTGTGTCTACAATCCAGATATACCGCGCGATAATGTCTTTAGCCATTCTTTATTTGGATATGGAGATTTTCACAGGACGCATTCCGTCGGCACATACCACATACACGCCTTCGCCGAGCACGAATCCCACGCTTCCGCAGGGCGCCGGCTCGCTGTACACGACGCGTCCGGCAAGGTCATAAACCCTGACGCTTCCGATTCCGGTAAGGCCGTTGACTGTGACCGCGTCGCCGCATACACTCACTTCGGGAGCCGCAAGACCATCTTCCATCGACCCGACTGAGCCGGGATCGTTAGATACATATCTTTCTATCAGGATATCGTGGAAGTTGATGCCTTTGTTGTCGAGCGACGCTCTGTCGAGGCGAATGTCGCCGAGGTCGGAGCCTTCGTAAATATATGTGAACTTGAACGATTTCTTTTCCGCTGCCTTGAATTTGAAAACGGCGAGGTCGTCGCTGTCGTCTATCTGTCCGTCGCCGTTCACGTCGTTGCCGTTGCTCAGGCGCACAGACTGGTCGCTCTTGTCGGAGTTGCCGCAGTAGAGGGTTATCTTCCATGGCCCCTCGATCTCGTTCACCTGAATGTAGCATGTGCCCACTTTCTTCTGCTTGCCGATGAATCCGACTGCACCCATCGATCCTCCGGCATCGTCGGAACTGTATGCCGTGTAGGCTCCAAGGCCGCCGAACGCCACTAAGCGTCCGCCGTCGGTGCCCATCACGAGATTGTCAAACTGCTTCTCTTCCTTCACGCCCTTCATGATGTCGAGCTGTCCGCTGCCAAGAGCAGTTCCCCACTCGGAGTCGGCAAAGGCTGCCGGCACGGTGTGGAAGTCGGTGTAGAAGAGGGTCCCTCCTGCCACTGTCTTGAAACTCCAGACGTCGCCCGTGGTGGTGCCGTTGTCGTTGACTGCGTCCACACGCCAGTAGTATTCTGTGTCTACCTCCATCTCTGCAGGGCGGAGTGAGGTCTCGTATAGCTCAGTCGCGATCATTGACAGCTCGGAGGGGGACTTTCCTAAGTATACGTTGTAGGAGATGGTACCGAAATAGTCACGGGTGCTGTTTTCCCATTCAAGCACCACATCAAGCACTTTCTCCTGACCTCCGTCGGCAGGAGCGACCACAACGGACTTCTCCGGGCTGAAGGGTTCGGAGGTCATGGTCTGCATCACAGGAGACTCCACCGAGCGCATACCATCCTTACCAAGGGCATATACTCGGAAATAATATACCTTGTCCTTCTCAAGATTATCGACCTTGAAAGCGGTCTCGTCCGCCGCTGTCCTTCCGGCTTCCTTATATGAGATGCCGTCTTCCGAGGATTCTACCACGAAGCCAGTGGCTTCCGGTTCATTGTTTTTCCATTCAAGCGTTATGGCTGTCTCCTCGTTCTTCACAGACTTGAGTTCTGTCGGATTCTTCAGATACGGATATGGCGAGTCTATGGTGAATACATAGTTTTCGATATTGGCGTATCCGTTTGCCGCGATGGCGGCTGCATCGGAAGGATCCTCGGGATTCAGGCCGTTGGCTGTCTCCCATTCGTCGGGTATTCCGTCGCCATCGGTGTCAAGCGGCTTGTAGCCGCCGTAGAGCGTCCCTGTTCCCTTGTGTGGGAGCGCCTTTTCGGTGGCGATGCCGCCGGTGGAGCCAAGGGTTCCGTAAGACGTCACTTCGTCGATCAGATACTGGTCCACTTCATCTCTCACCGGAAGCGACGCTCCGCCGTATTTAAGCACATATTCCAGAGCTTCCGGAGCAGTCATCCGACCTTCGATTTGGGGAATGGCGTGAGGGGCCCCCTCATCCATAAGCGCGGCGACGTTGTCGACGCGCTTGCCTCCCGACCGTTCGTATTCGTCGTCGGTCATCTCATGCCCGTCGAGAATGCCGTTGAGGTTGCTGTCATAATAATTTCCTTCCGAAGTGTAGCGGAAGTTGCTGTTGCCTCCCACCAGCGGGAATGCCGCCTTCTTCCAGGGACCGGTCACCCAGTAGTTTCCGGAGATCTCAGCCCAGGAGTCGCCCGCGCTGTCTCCGCCCATGTTGTAGGCGGCCTCTTTGCCCCAGTTGTAGGAGACGTTGTTGACAAACTGGTTAAGACCTTTGACCTTCGGATTTCTTGTGCTGTTCTCGATATAGAGGTTTCTGAAAAGGGTCACGCCGTTGTCGGTCTGTATCAGACCGCCGCATGAGTGTGGCTGCAGTCCCTGACCGATAAAGGAGTTCTGGATGGTGATGTTCGCGGGTCCCGACCCTTTGTCGTTGGAGCTTACTGAGAAAGTCTCGTCGCGACCCCATAACACCGACATGTGGTCAAATATCATGTCATGTCCGGAGGCAACTCCGGCTGCGTCCTTGCCGTTGTCGCCGTTGATGCCCATCCTCACGCGCAGGTAGCGCACGATGATGTTGTTGGCGTTGGAAAACGACACGCAGTTGCCGTATACCTGAACGCCCTCTCCCGGTGCTGTCTGGCCGAGTATGGTCTGGTTGCTTTTGAACACGAGACGGCTCTTGAGGTTTATGACTCCCGAGACATCAAACACGATGATTCGGTTTGGTTGCGAGACGGCGTCGCGTAGCGAGCCCTTCCCGCTGTCGTTGAGGTTGGTCACATGGTATATCTCGCCGCCGCGTCCGCCGGTGGCATACCGTCCGAAGCCTTCTGCTCCCGGAAACGCGAGCAACGCGTCCTGAGCCGCCGCCGGAGCGGATGCCGCCGCCGCGATGCCGAGACACAACGATGCAATAATACTTCTTTTCATGATGATGTAGTTGTTATGGGCTTGTGCCCCGATTATATTAATGTTGAAGTTGTTTAAACATATATAGCAAACGCCCGGACTCTTCAATTGCCCCGACGACTCTGAATCATCCTTGACGATTTCAACACATCGCAAAATTAAGCATTTCCCCCGTCAAGTCCAAATTTTTCTTATGTTTTTTGAAATGATATGAAAGCCTCCTCCTTGCTTTAATCCCGATCTCAGCACTTGACAATTTATCAACGCGAGTTCGGGATAAGGAATACCCTGAACTCGCGTTATTCCAACCATAAGACCGATTATTACTGATACACTTTACAATCAAAAAACAGTTGGGGTATCTTAATAATTTGATGAAGGCACGTGTAGTAGTCCTCAAAAACAGCTACTACACATACTACTACACGATAAATTTGTGAACTACACAGATATTACACCACTCGAACACCGATAGGCATAGGTATATGGTGGTGGAATCGAAAGCGTAGTCATGGCCGTCAAGCTCGAAGATATGGTAATCCCGCTACTCGTTGGCTTGCTAACCTTACTTTTTAGGAATTGGGGGCATAAATATTTCAGGTATAACCCTTTTTTGACGTATAAGCTTGCCGGCAAAGAACAAACTGCAAATACTCCTCCGAATACAAGAGACCATATAAGACAAGAAACGATATCGTTTGGATAAAGCCATTGATGAAGAATTAAAAAACCGATTATTAAAGAAGACATCACAATGAAGATGTATGAGCGTAACGGTAGAGTCGCCGCTGTTCTTGATGTAAGCCATCCCAATATAGCTCCTGTCAGCCAACATGGAATAAAGGCAATCGGCATCAATGGAACAAGAAAAAATAAACAAACCATACAACTTATTATACAAGTGGGTATTGACGAAAATAATCCGCATGCCAAAGAGAAAGCCATAAATTGTAAGAGTTTAATATCGTTGATTTTCATATGATTAATTTATTCTTTTCCCATTCAAATATTGATTGTAATAGATTTGAGGGTAGAAAGCGAATGTCTCTCAATTGATATTATATGGTTCAAGAGGAATTTCAACTGGTGCCATGCTTTTTATATATTTTATTGTCTTTTGTATATATTCTGGGAAATCTTCTAAGTAGTAGGAATATCCAGAGGCTACCTTCTTTCCATTTACGTACAGTATATACTTCCAGTCATCCTTTACCTCCAAAGGGTGAGAATACTTAGTCCCATCCAACTTTGTGATAGTTTTTTGTATATATTCTTGTTCTTCGAGTGTTAGCCTTCTTTTGTATTCTTCTTTGTCAAGATACCATTTGACAGGTTTTGTCACCGTATCATTAGTCCACCACTCTCCATTTTTTTCAAATCTCACAATGGAATCATTTATACATGCACGTTCACTAAAAGCACCGCACTCCATCACAAGCATAATACAAATTTTATTTTGTATTTTATCGTTTATTATCGCATCGTTTTCATTATGTGTTGACGATGAATCTTGTGTGCTGTCGTTTTTAGTTGAGCATGAATCACATACAAGAAGTAAAAGCAATAATAATATTTTTTTCATTGTAGATTGTTTTTTTGTTTATTTTTTGGGGATTCCATAAGCACTGCGTAGAGGTAAACCATGTTCCTTGCGTATGTCATTTTCAGTAATAGTATGTAGCACATGATATTTGATTAATCCTATTGTTGAGAGCTCTTCTATAGGAACATTCTTCTGTGTATGATTTATTCCATCATTTGATTTATATGTAAAATCTAAAACATCGGAATAATCAATTGCTATTCCTCTCATAGAATGGTCAGCATGAATAAGTTCATGGGCAAGACCAATATATGATGGTCTATTACTCAAGTTCATATTTCCGGTTTTTCTATTGGTGGTTAGAGTCTTAGAATTAACATTTTGGTTGAAATCCACTTTTGTATTCGATCCTTTGCCATTAGAAGCATCAGCCTTATTCTCATCTCGTTCTTGATTGGAATTATCAGTAACATTTATTGTGACCGTTTTATCAGAACTATTCAAACTTCTTATTAGTCTTGTTCCGGCAGTCTTTTTACCGTTTCTCAAAGATGCAATCTTGATTCTGATAGAACCGTCATTCTGAGTGGAGAAAACAAGTTTGTCATCAGTTAACTGCATCATGTTCCACATTACAGTGAGAATATCCGTGACAGATGTACCCTTCGGCATTTCAATAATCTTTCCTGTCGGATCAGAGAGGTTAATGGGATTGTTTGCACAATACAAGTAAGGTGACAGCCAATAGTATTTCTCACCCTTCCTGTCAATGCTGGTGAAATGCGGGACTGCGGGATAGTACTGTCTTGCTCCGAAGTCGTACTCGTTGAGACCGTTCTGCAGCGTCAGCTCCTTGCCCCCGAACTTGAACGGCTGCGGGTCCGAGCCGGTTCCGAGGTCTGCTATCACCGAGCCGTAGGGATAGTAGGCGACAGTCTGCTCGATGGCTCCTGTCGAGCCGTTGACCACAGCGCGGTTGCTTCCCAGGTAGTCCTGCGTGTAGTAGTGGAACGTGACCAGTCCGTCGGTTATTGTGGCGTATCCGCCAGGGAATCGCACCATGTCCACC
>JAGAJP010000049.1 GCA_017626045.1 Muribaculaceae bacterium
CAAAAAAAATATGACGTAAAAATATTTGGAAATATGGAAGTGATTGTGTAATTTTGCCCTTGTCAAAACAAGACGGACAAGGCGGCTAACGAGGTTCTGTCGTCTATCCGGGGTCTTGAAAAACTAATAATAGAACCTCCCTTAAATTGGTTATGCCCAAATCTGAAAAAATTAATTTTAGAAAAGGATATTTATGACAGCAATGAAGAACAAAGCAAACTTCGCTATAATGTTATAGAGGATTTTGATTCTTTGGCAGAATTAGAATTGGCAAATATAACTATACCAATTAATTTTGGAAATCTTCCTTCTTTAGAGAAAATATTCCTTAAGGATACAGTCCCTCCTACAATAAATAAGTCTTCATTTTCCAATGATCAAATTATGGATATGGAGCTATCGATACCGTATGGGTACAAGGATATTTATATGTCATCTGATTGGAATTTCTTTTGGAATATTGAAGAATTTATAATACCAATTATAGCTCTTGATTTTGAGACAGACGAGATTGCAATTAATATTAATGAGGGTAAAATGATTCATCCAATAATCACACCCTCATATGCATCCATCAAGAATCTCAAATGGAATAGTTCTCAGCCTTCAATTGTAAATGTTTCAGAAGATGGAGTGATTACTTCATCATCGCGAGAAGGAGAGGCAATTATTACGGCAACAACATGTGATGGTACAAATATCTCAGCCTCAATTAAGGTCATAGTCCATGAAGGTGCTGGAATATCAGATGTGCTTGCTGAAGGCAAACTTGATATTCGTGTGAAGAATGGCAAGTTAATTATCCGTGGAAAAGCTGATGCTGATATAGTATCTATATACAATATCCAAGGCCAATTGTTAGCTTTGACAACTAAAAACGAGATTGAGTTAGATAAAAAGGGAATTTATATCATAAAGGTTGGTTCCGCTAGTAAAAAGGTAACTATCTAGCATTACTTCTCCACTACATGAATGCCCGGTCGATTTCAATATCTGACTGGGCATATTAGTTCTTTCATATTTCTGACGTGTGGAAATACGGGGACTAACGACCGGGTATGCGGTTGATATTGTTTAACCATAAAATAATGTAATCTATGGCAATATTATAGTTCATTCTAGTATTAGTCGCTCAAGAGTTATTCCATGAATTGTGGACATGGGGTAAATCCAGACTAAAGAAGTAAAAATCCACATAAAATATTTGTGAAGTTCCTTGCTATATCTTAAAGAATCTACAGGCATACCATTGTAGATTCATTCTCGTTTCGCGTGGTGATCCAATAGAGATTATCTTTCTGCAGAGCGAAAGCGGCAAGCCGATGAGGCTGAGGTCACCACATTTTTACTGCACGATTATGATTAAAGTCTGTTAAAGTTTAGGGTTGCAAGGTGATGATGTTGGGTTGAATGATGCTAAATGATTTTGAATGGATATGATTTGAGCGCTGATTATCAGTAGATTAAATCGCAACAAGAATAGATATGCGTCTGTACTGACGCGCATAACCTACAATATTGCAGCGCGTTAGCATGGGTGTGGTGACTTTTGTGGTGACCCGGAGGGGCATGGATGAATAAAAGACCGCTAACTCATTGAGAATTAGCGGTCTTCTGTGGTGCCACCAGGAATCGAACCGGGGACACAAGGATTTTCAGTCCTTTGCTCTACCAACTGAGCTATGGCACCTTGCCTTTTGCGAGTGCAAAGTTACGAACTTTTTTTTATTCCTGCAAATTTTTTTGAAACTTTTTTAAAAAATTACCTAAAATACTCCTGGAATTGCTCCCAAATAGGGTTGGAGGAGCGCTATCCGGCACCAATTCGGCCTCTGCTCGGCACCAATCCGGCACCAATCCGGTCTCTGCTCCGACCTCTCAATTCGGCTATTGCATCGGGAGTCGTCCTACCGGCCTCGTTAGGTATCGGAGGTCTGAAATCATGTCGTTGAAAAATGCCTGCATCGGCGTTATGATGGGTTTGATCTCCGGTTCCTTCCCGTCGCTCAGAACCTCAAGACATGATGGCTCGCATTTGATATGGATCTCTCGCCCCAGAGTGAGTGGCTCACCGTCGAGTTGTGCCGGGCCTTCCTTTTGTCTTGAAATCCTCACCTCGCGTGCCTTGAACGAGTCGATGATGCGGTGCCTGTCGATCTTGCCGCTCAGTAGACCCACTCCCGCCCATGCCTGGTCGAGAGGTGACCCGTCGCGTATCACCGTTACGTCCAGCAGACCGTCGCTGAGCGACGCCCTCGGAGCAATGTAGGCATTGTTGCCATACTGCGAGGTGTTGCATACGGCTATCAGCATCGCGTCTTCAGTATACACTTTCCCGTCTATCTCGAGAGCGTAATGATCGGGGGTGAAATTCAGAAACTCCAACAGGGTATTTCTGACGTATTGCATTTTGCCTCTTCTCTTGCAGGCGGAGAATTTCTCTGTCACCGCCGCGTCGAATCCCACGCCGAAGGTGCAGAAGAAAGGCATCCCCTCGGCTATCCCGCAGTCGATGGAATACGGCTTGCTCCGGCTTATGATGTCGATTGCTCCCTCGAAGTCCATGGGAATGCCCAGGGTGCGTGCGAGACCGTTGCCGCTGCCGCACGGCACTATGCCCAATGCCGTGCCCGTGTGGAGCAGCGCCGTGGCAACCTCATTGACTGTGCCGTCGCCGCCTGCCACTATCACCATGTCTTTGCCGGCTGCCGTGGCATTTCTGGCAAGCTCCGCACCATGCCCCTTGCTGCGGGTGTATTCGATCTCTATGTCGATTCCCGCCGCCGGCAGGGCGGTGGATGCTATCTGGCAAAGGTATCTCTTGTCGCGGGTCCCCGATATCGGGTTGACTAACATCAGTGCTGAAGACATGATTCAATTCTGGATTTTTCGGATTTAACTTCAGTGTCCGGGCTATACATCCGCAAAATTAGCAAAAAAAAACGATAAATTTGCCCAAATGCAGGATTTTTTATAAATTTGCAGATGATGTCGCATTAACTTGGCGGCAGATGAAAGTTGAAATATAAGATTCACCGCGAAGGTACAAATATCCTTATATTGCTGGCAGTGGTTCTGCTGGCCTTGAATATCCCGGTATGGCTGTTCCTGCCTCCCTGGATTCTCCCGACAGTGCTTACTGCACTGGCGGTGCTGGTGTATGGCTTTGTTTTCAACTTTTTCCGATGTCCTGCCCGAATGTATAAGGGCCCGCGTAAGGGAATGGCGGTAAGCTCTGCCGACGGCAAGGTAGTGGTTATCGAGCGCGCTCTCGAGCCGGAGTTCATAGGCGGAGAGGCTCTCCAGATCTCTGTGTTCATGTCGCCACTCAACGTCCACGCCAACTGGGTGCCGGTGGAGGGTCGCGTCGCATACGTCAGGCATCATGCCGGCCGTTTCTATTCCGCATGGCTCCCCAAGGCAAGCACGGAAAACGAGCGCTCCACCATAGGCATCATTACTCCCGAGGGGCATCGGGTCACTGTCCGTCAGGTCGCAGGAGCGATGGCGCGCAGAATTGTTACATACTCCAGAGTAGGTGACGAGGTCGGGTTTGACGAGCATCTCGGTTTCATTAAGTTCGGCTCCAGGGTCGACATCTATCTTCCTGTCGATTCAATTCCTCTTGTTAGAATCGGTCAACGCGTCACCGGCGACCAGACCCAGCTCGCCACTCTCCCCATTGAGAATAAGACACACTGATGAATGTATTGAAAAACATAAGACACAACATACCCAACGCAATAACCTGCCTAAATGTGTTGTGTGGCACTCTGGCGGTCATCGCCGCCGCAAACTCACACGCTTTCTTGGCAGGAATCCCCGGCTGGGCGTGGAGCGTCATTTTTATTATTCTGGCGGCTGTCGCCGATTTCTTCGACGGCTTCGTGGCGCGTCTCCTTCATGAGAGCCACCCCATTGGAGCCGATCTCGACTCGCTTTCCGACCAGGTCAGCTTTGGGGTCGCCCCCGCTATGCTCCTCATCTTTTCCTTATGGGGGAACGTTCCTCTATGGCTCGCATGCCTGCCGGCGTTGCTTCCCGTTGCCACAGCCCTGAGGCTTGCCAAATTCAACATCGATACCCGGCAGACCACCGGCTTTCTCGGAATGCCTGTCCCTGCCAACGCTATGTTCTGGATAGGATATGTGGCATATCTTAACGGTGGCGCAGATTGGCTCTCGACTCCGTGGATTCTTATCCCAGCTTTGATTTTTACATCTTGCATGATGGTGTCGGAGGTCCCAATGCTTTCCCTGAAATTTAAAACCTGGGGCTTTAGGGAAAATATGGCGCGATATTTGTTGATTATAGGTTCGGCAGCCTTTCTTGCGGCGTTCCGACTTGGCGGCATGATATGGATTATCGTGTTCTATACCGTCATTTCGCTCGCGCTGGCAAGACGCTCAGCCGCTAATCATTAAATCCGCCTGTTATGACAGCATTGATAGTTATCATATTGTTCATCATTCTCTGGCCCCGCATTTGGCGCTGGCTGAGCCCTTATCTGGCAAGATGGGCGCAGCGGCGCACCGAAGACTATCTGCGTCGATCCATGGGGATGCCCCCGCGCGACAAAAGTCGTGGCAAAAAAAACGACAAGGAATCTTCCCGTCAGCAGTCATCGGGAGGTTCCGGTTTCAGTTTCCGCTCCCGCCGCAAAGCTTCGGAACCGCTGATCCCCAAGGAGTATGCGGAAGACGTGTCGTTTACGGAGATACGCTCATATTCTGAAGACACCCGCATGGAGTCGGATGGTGAAGGTGTCAGGTTCCGGACTGAATCTCAGGTGAGCGACGCCGAAATTCTGGAAATTAAGAAAGACAGCACATCTCGTCATTGACCATGTCAACATTATATGTATCGGACCTCGACGGAACATTGCTCAATGCCGAAAGCAAGGTGAGTGATGAAAGTGCCGCGCTGATCAACTCTGCCATTGCCGACGGAGCTCTCTTCAGCGTTGCCACTGCTCGCACACCTGCCACTGTAAGCCGCCTCTTGAAGGACGTGCATATCAATGTCCCCCTGATTGTGATGACCGGAGCCGCGATATGGGACATGGCGCGAAACCGGTATCTTCATGTAGCGTTTCATGACGAGGACATTGCCCGCAGACTGCTCGAGACTTACCGCAGGCATTCGCTGAGCACATTCGTGTATACCTTGGGGGAAGACAATATCATACATATATACCATACAGGTCCGATGAGCGACCTCGAGTGGAAGTTTGTAGATGAAAGGAAGGACTCCCCATTCAAGGAGTTCCATATACCCGACACCGGCTGCAGCGTTTTTCCCGAAAGGCTCGACCGGGTGCTTCTCTTCTACAACATGCGGCCAACTCCGGAAGTGTTTCCTGTATATGAGGAGATAAGGAGTCTTCCGGGCATTCGTCCTGTTTTTTACCACGATATATTTGGTGAGGAGACTGCTATTATGGAGGTGTTTGGAGAAGGAGCATCTAAGGCGGAGGCTGTCCGCATTCTTGCCGATATGATAAATGCCGACAGGGTAGTGGCGTATGGCGACAATGTCAACGACCTTCCGATACTTGGAATTGCCGACGATGCAGTGGCTGTCAGCAATGCTGTTGCGGAGGTGAAGAACGCAGCAGACCGTGTCATCGGTCCCAACACCGACCACTCGGTAGCACGCGATATTGTACGCCTGACTACTCTCGGACGTTAATTTTTACGTTAATTTTGAAGTTGGTTGAGTGCTCTTTAACTTATTTCTTTGACTAAAATTTGGATAAATCGAAAATTCCAATTAACTTTGCATTGTCAAAGCCCTGATGGCGGAATCGGTAGACGCGCTGGTCTCAAACACCAGTGGAGCAATCCGTGCCGGTTCGACCCCGGCTCAGGGTACAGAATGCCGCAGAGAAGTTCAGCCTTTCCTGCGGCATTTATATTGTAGGGTCGACCCCGGCTTATTCCGTTGTGGCTGGTGTCTGCCAGCCGCCGCCAAGCACTTTGTAGATGTTGACGAGAGCTATGTATTCGTCGCGGACGGCGTTCGAGACCTCTATCTGCGCGCTGAAATAGCGGCGCTGCGCGTCAAGCACATCGATATAATTCAGTGTCCCGGCGCGGTATTGCAGCTGCGCGAGCTGAATATATTTTGCCGTAGCGTCCCTGAGGTCCATCTTAAGTCGGCACGACTCCTGCATGTGCTGATAGGTGGATACCGCCGTGCTGACCTCCGTAAACGCCTGTATTACCGTCTGCTCATACGCCAGCCGTGCCTGCTCGTAGGCGGCGACGGATGCCTTGTATTTCCGCTTCTTCCTGCCGAAGTCAAACACCGAGCCCACAACAGACCCTATCGCATACGTGAACGGTGACTTGAAGAAGTCCTTCAGCTCGTCATTCTCAAAGCCCGGCGTGAAACCCAGTTTGAGTGTCGGAAACCTGTCGGCATACGTCATACCGGCGTTTGCCATCGCCGCCGCAAGACGTTGCTCGGCGGCACGAACGTCCGGACGCCGCTGCAGAAGTGTCGAAGGCGCGCCCAATGGAAATTTCTCGGGCTCGAGAAACGTCTGTGGCAGTTTGCCGGTAGGCAGTATGTCGCGCGGATATTCACCCATCAGAAGTGTCAGCGAATTGCGCGTCGCTGTCAGTTTCTCCTCCAGTGCCGGCACAAGAGCCGCCGCCGATGAATACTCTACCATAGCCTGACGATACACTGTCTCCGAGGTTATGCCTCCCTCGAATCGTATCTGTGCCATCCTCATCGACTCTTCGCGTGTCTCCACAGTTCGCTTCACGATCATAAGCTCGTTTTCAAGTGCCATCAGCCTGAAATACGTCTCTGCCACCTGGGCGATCAGTGACACCTGCAGTGCCCGGTACTCCTCCTCGGCGGCAAGATACAGGGCTTTCCCCTCTTTCCTCGACCATATCTGGCTCCCCCATAGATTGATTTCCCACGATATGGGCAGTTTCAGACCATACTCCGGATCATTCTTGGTTCCGGAGCCGGAATAGTCATTTGTCTCATGATTGGCATATATGTTGACTCCGATTTCCGGCAGGAGTGCTGCCTTCTTCACGCCGTAAAACTGTCGAAGCTCCTCGATGCGGGCTTCGGACTTCAATAGATTGCGGTTGTTTTCTAACGTTCTGTCAAGAATCCTACACAATGTGGTGTCGGAATAAAACTCCCACCATGCCACATCTGCCATACATGCCGAGTCTGTCTCAGCCGTGCCGGAGAATCGCTCCGGTATGTCAAGTTGAGGTTGCGTAAGATTCTTCACGCCCGAGCATGCGCCCAAAAGCGCCATACACACTATGGTGAAGATGACAATATGCAGTCGTTGCTTCATAATCATACCTTTTTCTTCAGTTTATAGATTGCCACAAAGAAGAATGGCACAAACACTATGCCCACCGTGATTGCCACCAGCATTCCAAAAAACACTCCCGTGCCTATATCGCGTCGTGCTGCCGCGCCGGGTCCGCTGGCGAAAAGCAACGGCAGAAGCCCAAGCATGAACGCCAGAGATGTCATCACTATGGGCCGGAACCGCAGGCGAGCTGCTGTCAGGGCGGCTTGAACCGGATCCGCTCCCTTGTCTACCTCTTCCTTGGCAAACTCCACTATCAGGATGGCGTTTTTCGCCACAAGCCCGATTAGCATCACAAGCCCGATCTGGAAATAGATATTGTTTTCAAGTCCGCATATCCATATACCGAGATACGCTCCTACTCCCGCCACCGGCAGAGACAGTATCACCGCCATTGGCACGCTCCAGCTCTCGTATTGGGCGGCAAGAAACAGAAACACAAACAGAAGTGCAAGCCCCAGAACCATCCCTGTGTTGCCGCTCTCATGCTTCTGCTGGTAGGAGAGTCCGCTCCATTCAACTCCTATATTCGACGGCAGACGCTCGCTTACTATTCTCGTGAGTGCGTCCATCGCCTCGCCGGTGCTGTAGCCATGCGCCGCCTCTCCCGATATCGTGGCGGAGTTAAACATGTTGAACCTTCCGATGGTGCCGGGTCCCGTAGTGAACCGTGAGGTGCCGAGCGACGAGATCGGAACCATCGAGCCGTTGCCGCCGCGCACGAAGAAGAGGTTGATGTTCTCCTTGTTGGTCCGGTAGGGAGCGTCTGCCTGGATGTAGACCCGGTAGATGCGGTTAAACATATTGAAGTCATTCACATATATCGACCCCGTGAACGCTTTCATCGTAGAGAACACGTCGCTCACCGGAATCCCCTGCATCATCGCTCGGTCGCGGTCAACATCGAAATAAAGCTGCGGTATATCCGCCTGCATCGATGAGGAGAGGCTGGCGATTGCAGGAGACATGGAGGCGTAATGGCGCAGGGTGTCTACGGCTTGCTGAAGGTCGGCGTAGGTGGCGTCGGAGCGCGCCTCAAGCACCATCTCGAAGCCTCCCGATGTGCCGAGGCCCGGTATGATGGCGGGCGTGAAGATATATACCTTGCTCTCCGGGTATTTTGACAGTTCCTCCCGGATTCTCTCGCGAACTTCCGATATGTTTCCCGACTTCCGCTCACCCCACGGCTTGAGAATCACCGTGAGTTGCGCGTGCGCCTGGTTCGTGCCCACCCGGGGCGACGAGCCGGTGACGTTGAGCACATATTCCACGTCCGGATCAGCCAGTAGATACTCCATTGCCCTGTCTGTCACCTCGCGACTTCGCTCTATCGTGGCGCCCTCGGGAAGCTCAAGCTCCACTGTGAAGTAGCCCTGGTCTTCCTGCGACATGAAGCTGCTCGGCACAAACGTGTTCATTAGCCAGATGAATACCAGCGCGAGTACGAACGCCGTGTACATCCTTTTCGGATGGCGTAGCACTCTCGATATTGACCTGCCGTAAAACTTGTTGCCCTTGTTGAGCCATATATTGATGAGCCTGAACAGTTTGACTTTCTTTTTGCCCGATGCGGGACGTAACAGCTTGGCGCACATCACAGGCGACAGCGTGAGAGCCACTATCGTGGAGATGATCACGGACACTGCTATCGTGATGGTAAACTGCCTGTAGAGCTGCCCCGTGATGCCCGGCAAGAAACTAACCGGGACGAACACTGCGCAGAGCACCAGCGAGATGGCGATCAGGGCGCTTCCTAAGTTTGACATGGCTTTCTCTGTCGCCTCGTATGGTGTCAGGTGCTCCTTGTTCATTATCCGGTCTACGTTTTCCACAACCACGATAGCGTCGTCTACCACGATGCCGATGGCAAGTATCAGACCAAGGAGTGTCAGCATATTGAGCGAGAAGCCGAACATAAGCATGACTCCAAACGTGCCTACAAGCGATATCGGGACCGCTATCACCGGAATCAGCGTGGCTCGCCAGTTCTGAAGCGACAGGAATACCACCAATATCACAAGCGCGAGTGCCTCGAAGAAGGTCCGGTACACATGGTGGATAGACTCTGAGATATAGGTGGTCATGTCAAACGGAATGTCATAGCTTATCCCTTCCGGAAAGTTGCGCGCTATGTTTTTCATCTCCGCCTTCACGGCGTCTGCAACTTCCATGGCGTTGGCGCCGGGAAGCATGTTCAGGTTGAGCACCGCCGCATTCCCGCCGTTGATGCCGCTCTCGGTGGCATAGCTCGATGCCTCGAGCGACACCCGGGCCACATCCTTGAGCCTTATCACCGACCCGTCGGGATTCGCTCGGAGCACTATGTCTTCAAATTCCGCGACCGACGACAGGCGTCCGCGCGCGATGATGGGCATGGTGATGTCTACATCGGTTGCCGGTGCCTGTCCAAGCGCTCCTGCCGCCGACTCGCGGTTCTGGTCCTTGAGCGCTGTCTGGATGTCCTTGACGGTTATGCCGAGGTCCGCGAGCTTGTCCGGCTGAACCCATATCTGCATAGCATAGTAGCGGCTGCCTACTGACCCGAGACTGCCTACTCCGGGTATTCGCCGAAGCGGGTCTACCACGTTGAGGGTGGTGTAGTTGCTGAGATATACCTCGTCAAACTTCGGGTCGTTGCTCTGTATGGTGATGGTCATTAGCCGGTTGGCGGTCTCTTTTGCCACTGTTATGCCGTTCTGCACCACTTCTGCCGGAAGTCTCGACTCCGCCTTCTTCACACGGTTCTGCACATCCACCGCAGCCAGTTCAGGATCGGTGTCGATGTCAAACGTGATGAGAGCTGAGAACCCTCCCGAGTTGGAACTTGTCGACGACATATAGATCATGCCCGGAGTGCCGTTGAGTTCCTGTTCTATCGGAGTGGCGACAGCCTGGGTCACCGTTGATGCGTCGGCGCCGGGATACGACGCGCTTACTCTCACTACCGGTGGCACTATCTGTGGATACTGGTCAATCGGAAGAAGCATCAGTCCGATGATGCCGATGATGAAGATCACCACCGATATCACGATGGAGAATACCGGATGGCTCAGAAAAAAATTCTTTTTCATGCGTCAGTCCTCCTTCTTTTTAGTCTTCGGTGTGGCTTTCCCTTCCTTTGCGGGTGATGTTGTGGGATTCACCTTTATTCCGTGCGACAGTTTGTGATAACCTTCCGTAACTATGCGTTCCCCTTTCACGAGTCCGCGCTCTATCAGTGTCAGGTTGCCGCTCTCAGGGCCGACCTCGACAAATCGCTTTTCCACCAGACTGTCCGGACGCACCACATACACGAATGCGCCTCCCTTCTCGATCACTATAGCCTTGGTAGGTATTTCGATGGCGTTCTTTCTCACGTCAAGAAGCACTTTAACCTTCGTAAACTCGCCCGGCAGCAGCTGGCGGTCCGGGTTGGGCATCTCCGCCCTGACCGAGAACGTGCCGGTCTTGGGGTCTACCTGAGGGTCGGCGAAGTCTACAAGTCCTTTATATGGATATTCCGATCCGTCGGCAAGTGTGATGGTTACGTATGACTGCAGTTTCTGTTTGCCGTCGCTCATATCGCTCCCGCTGATTGCCACATTCCGGTCTTTGCTCCGTAGATAGTCGAGGGCTGTCATTGAGAAGTCGACCCGTACAGTGTCGCTCTTGACCACTGTGGCGAGCAGTGACTTCCCCGCCGACGGTCCCACAAGAGTGCCGATATCCGCTACTCTTTCCGATATATAGCCGGAAATGGGGGATGTCACCCGAGTATAACCCATCGTAAGCTCTGCTTGAGTCAGGTCAGCCTCGCATACGGTTACTTCGGCATTGGCGCTCTCCGCAGCAGCCTCCGCGTTGTCGAGGTCGAGTTGCGATGCCGCCTTTTGCTCGTAGAGGGGCCTGATTCGCTTCAGGTCTCGGTCTGCTTTCCGTGCCTGGGCGCGCGCCTTGTTGAGTTGCGCACGGGCGCGGTTGACGTGTGCGTTATATAGCTTGGGGTCTATCACAAACAGTGTCTGCCCCTTCTCTATGTATGAGCCCTCCTTGAAGAGCATTTTCTCAAGATATCCTTCCACGCGGGCGTGAACCTCCACAAACTGCTGGGCGCGGATTCTGCCGACATACTCGCCGTAGATGCTCACGTCGGTGGTGTCAACCGCCGCCACTTCCACTATCGGCAGCGGCGCCTCCTGATGCCGCGGCTTCGACAGAAAATAGATTCCTGCCGCCACTATGAGCACAAGAAGACTCAGCACAAGCCATTTCTTTTTGCCTGCGAGTAGTAGATGTCTTATTTTCCAGCCAATATGGTACGCTTGTTTTTTAACTTTAGTGAAATCTCTTTTCATTGCTATTGAATGTATTTCGGTGGTATTATTTATGGTGCTTGACTGCACCACGAGCAAATATGACTCTTGTATAACAAGCGATTATTTTCAAAGGTTCATTGACCGACTCATATCGTTACGATATGAAGTTGCGTCCTATCCACCACGCAATTATGGCAACACCTATGGCATAGATTGTGGCGCTGCGGTGCACCTTCGCGTAGAGTGCCGCATGTCGCTCTCTGGTCAGTTCGAGCCACATCAGGAAGCCCGCGACAGGTATCATGCATAATCCAAAGGCGTTGGATTTCCATGCGCTCGCAATGTCGCCATGTGCGAGCGCGTGAAGCATCCGCTGTGTGCCGCATCCCGGACAGTCTGTTCCCGTGAGTGTTTTCCATAGACATCGCGGCATCCATCCCGACTCAGCGGGGTCAAAAAGATAATATACTGTCATGGCGCCGGCAATCACTGCCACCGCCACGATTATAATTGCAGTCTTCCCCCTTGCTCCCATCGTTGTCTCTGACTATGAATTGAACGTGAGGCAGTTCCTTACTTTCTTGCCTACTGCAGCAACATTGACTACAACCACGACGGCGGTAAGCGCCAGCCCTGTGACGGCTCCCCATAGCAGACCGTGTCCCCCTCCTCCCAAGCCTTCTATCGCCGGGAGGTAATATCCGCGCAAGGCGGCGAGTGCAGCCATCGCGGCAACGAATGCAGCGCCGCAGCCGGCAATGATAATCTGCCGGTAGGGTGCCCCTACTTGCCGCAATGGAGTTCCAAGCATCAGCAGTCGGTGTATTGTATTGCGGTTTTTCTCCATCAGAAGAGACACCGAGAGCATCAGTACAAACAGCGACAGAAGTGTGATGACCGCTCCGATAGCTATCACGGTGCCGGTCACTGTCTTAAGCAGAAATGCCGCCGAACTGCCGGTCTTGTCGCCGGCTACCTCCCAGCGGTGAGCGTCAAGAAACTCCCCGATTGCAACGTCGCCGGGCGACGATACATCCACTATCAGCCGTGAAGGTGCCAACTCTGATCCCGTGCCGAGTCGTGAATTGGCATATCTCATGAAACTTTCGGGCACAAGCACTGTATTGATTCTGTTGCTGAATCCCACTATTCTGCCTGTCAGCCGCATATTGCGCTCCCCGTCTTCGCTCCTTAGGTAGAGCTGCAGGGGGATTCCCGATATCAGCTGCTCGCTGAGCTGGGGCAGACCCGCCGAGCCGGCGAATCCGAAGTTGTAGAGTGTAAGATAGTCTTTTGAGATAATCAGGGGCACTGTGGTGTCTCCTTCTCCATAGTGCCAGTCGCTCCCGCCTCCGTCTACAAATCCGTCAGGTACTGACTCGAAAAACATTGCGGTCTCCATTCCTCGCCCTCCGTGGCTCACCGACGCATATACCCGGAAATCCGATGCCATGAATGCTCCCGTGCGTCTTACCCACGGTTGACCTTCAAGTTCCGATATTTCCTCTGCTGTAAAACGGCCTGCTTCGTTGCCGCCGAGGGTGTTGGCAGACGTTACTTTCTTGTTGATCACCATTACGTCGGAGCGTACGAAACTCTCCGTGTCTGTCCATATCGAACGGGAATCTACATAAAATGTAACGGCTCCCGCCACTATCAGGAGCCCGATGAAGTTGGAGAGGGCGAATCCGGCGATCCTTCCTCCCGATATGTTCTTCCTCAGAAGTTTGTCTGTCAGTCTCATCAGAGTTTTAGTTTTGTCGCGTTTTCTATCAGCAGCGGGTTTCCTACCGAGAAGGTTATGATGGCGGCTCCCTTGCGCTGCGCGTCTTCCTCGACTATTCTCGCCGCTATCAGGTTGTTGGCCTCGTCAAGGTGACTTACCGGCTCGTCGAGAAGAATGAAGTCGTATGGCTGGCATAGACTCCTTATCAGCGCAACCCTTTGCTGTTGACCTATCGAGAGGCGTCCCGCAGGATAGTCCCGCCGGTTTTCGAGTCCTAACATACTTATCCAGCGTTCCACCATCGCCATGTCGTCAAAACCGCCCACGTCCGCTTTCAGCCTTATGTTGTCGATGGCTGAGAGTTCAGGGAAAAGTCCAAGTTCCTGGGGCAGATATGCTATCCGGCTCCTGCGGATGTCTTGCCATCCGTCTATGCTGATGGTGCGGATGTCGGTTTCGTTGAAATATATCGTGCCGGTGTAGTCACGGCGGCTACCGATGATGAACGACGCCAGGCTCGACTTGCCGCCTCCGCTCGCCGCCTCAATCAGGTAGCGTCCTCCGCGCTCAATCCGGCAGTCGGTACACCATATCTGAGAAGACGGCATCTCCTCCTGCGCGAATACGCGCGGAAGGAGATTGTCGAGAGTTATTGTGTCTATCCTTGAGGTCATTTCATTACGGCTGTCATTATGGCGTCGACGCCTCCCTCGGTCTCTATTTCTAACCGCAGGCTTCCTTTGTCTGCCGTCAGGCGTGCCGACGTGGTCATCTCTCTTGCCGGGAAATCGTTGGCTACAAATCCTATCCATGCCCCTTTCAGTCTTCCTGCGGCATCGGATGAGTATATCTTGCCGGTTACTGCCTCCTCGGAACTCCTTGCCGTGATTATGTTGCCGGCTCGTGTCACGCTCATCCCGAAGAGATTCTGGATTACGGTCGAGAGTTCTGCGAAATCCTTGCCCGTGGTCTGGATTTTCGCTTCAATGTTTTTCATCCTCGAGTCGCTGACCACTGCAAGCGTGCCGTCGATCTGCTCAAGGGGCTTCATCGCCTGCGACGCCGAATTTCCCATCATGCTTCCGGCTATGGAGCCTATCTTGTCCATCAGTTTGTCGTCAAGACCGATAGCGAAATAGAAATCGGCGTTACCTGCAAACGACTTTATCAGTTCGGTGTCGATCTTCTCGGTCGGCAGAAGAAGTTTGGCAGGTTTCATGTCGGAGTCCAGTGCCATCGCCGTGGCTTTGACGCTTTTCTTTTCGATGTCTGCGTCGCCGGAAAGGTAGGCGAGATCCTCGAACATCAGTGATGCGCCCATTTTCATGGAGGCGGCTTCGGGAATGCTTCCCATAGCGCGGTTCACGTCTGCCACGTATGCTACTCCCTTTTCTGCATCAAGCAGCACGGGTGCCGCTTTTGTAGAGGTGAAAGACTGGCGTTCGTTGAGTTTTGAGTAATATTTGATCTGTTCGCTGTCGGGCCTGCCTGTCATGCAGATCCAGAACTGATGGCCAATTACAGTGGCTTCTCCTATTATCTTGGCGCCGTTTTCTTCAACCACAGGGTTCGCTGTAGATGTCGAGTCAGCGGGGTTGCGCTCGCTTAAATATGAGATGAATTTGTCAGGATCGTTGAGAAGTCCGGTGATATATGATCTTGCTGCCGAGAAATACACTATCGACGTGATGGAGATTCCGGTCTTGCCGTCGCATAGGTCCTTGATGGTCTGCCTGTCTTCAGCTTTTATCGACTTGCTTTCATCCAGATATTTCTGAAGCTCTTTCGATAGTTTTACGCTGTTTCCGTCGGTGGAGCAGCCGAGTTTGTCGAGGATGCGCTCCATATTGACCACTACTACGGAAGAGGCGTCGGCCGGCACCGTGTTGAGCAGTGAGTCGGCATCGTTGTTCTTGCTCTTTGAGCATCCTGCCGCCATGGCGATTATCATCGCCATGAGCATTATATACCGCACTGTTGTTTTCATGTTATGTTGGTTTATTATGGTGAATAAATGACGATTGGCAGCGTTGGCGGCGGCTACATCCTTAGAAATCCGCCCATCGTGATTGCCGCTACCGCAGCTTCCGCTCCCTTGTTGCCTAATTTGCCTCCGGCTCTGTCAAGTGCCTGCTGCAGGTTGTCTACTGTCAGGACTCCGAAAATCACCGGGGTCTCCCCAAGGCAGTTGAGACGGCAGATGCCGTCGGCTGCCTGCGAGCAGACATAGTCGAAATGGGGGGTGTCGCCACGGATCACGGTCCCTATGGCGATTACCGCGTTGTATGGCTTGGGATTTTTGATGATGCGTGCTGACGCATATACGAGTTCCACTGCGCCCGGCACACTGAACCGGTCGACTTGGTCGGGGCGTAGTCCTGCCTTTTCAAAAACGTCAAGGGCTCCGGCAAGAAGCAGTTCGTTGACCTGTCTGTTCCAGTCCGCAGTCACTATGGCAATCCTGAAGTTCTCTTTGTCTTTGATCTCGGGTATCTCAAGTTCGTTGCCTTGAGTGTTCAGTATTGTTGACATTTAGATGCTCTTTCTACTATATCTTTTATTATCTTCGGTGCATGATGCTCCACTACGCGTCATTTCCATTTGAAGACGCTGAGCCATGAGCCCTTCATGTTTTCCTGAAGTTTTATCATCTCTTTCAGGGTCTCTATCTCTTGCTGCAGCTCGGTCTCCTTCAGCGAGATCGCATGCGCCAGAATGGCGTTCAGAAGCCGTTCGGCGCGGGGACGCATCGACTTGACCCTTATCATGATCTCTGCCATCTCGATGCTCATCTTTATCTCTTTCTTGTTTACTCGTCCTGCACGTTTCTTAGATATACGTATTGCTTCCGAGTAGAACTTCATCGCTTCGCGATAGTCGCCGGACGCGGCGAGAAGTTTTCCCGCGTTACACAGCGAGTCTACCAGACGTTCCGTTGCCTTTACGATGCCGGAGTTGACCTTCTCGTTGAGCTCGTTTACATGAATCTGCTGAAGGGCAAGCATCTCGAGGGTCTTCTTGCGGGAGCGGATGATTCTGGTAGACAGTTCCATCGCAAGTATGTGCAGACGTCCGAAGCGGTCCGGATTCTTGCTCACCAACGGGTCGAGGACCTTAAAGAGGACGTCAAGTTCCTTCTCGCTCCTCTTGTAGTCCTTGAGCATGAAATGAATTTCTGCTATGTCAAACAGAAGGGCTACGAGCAGAGCCTTGAATTCTTCGTTGTCGTGGGCGGGAAAGTCCCTGAGTCTCTGAAGAGCACCGATCGTGCGCTCAAGCGCCTCCATATACTTCTCCAATCCGAGAAGACGGTTGATCTGCACCCGAGATGCCACTACATTGGCGATTACCTCCGCCTCGTGTGATTCCGACGGGAAGGCATCCATCCTGATGGGTATGTCTATCTGGTTCATTTTGAATAATTTTTCTTTTGAGTCGTTTAAACAACTTCCTGCTGTCACAAGCGGTTTCTGTGTTTGGGCACTGGCCGCTATTATTATAACAAACGAAACCGTAAATAATATCGTCGCATCTGCGGCTCCGATATTTTAAGGAACGGAGTCTTACGCTACATCCACTTCCTAAGCCCTTCGGCTATATTGTCGGGAATCGGTTTGGAGTCATGTGTCACATAGTCGACACTCACCATGACTGACTCGCACATGGAGCAGATTTCTCCTGTGGCGACATTGCGAAGTATCTGCTGGATAGTGAAGCTCCGCTCGCCGATTCGTTTCACTCGCGACCTGACTTCTACCGGGTCGGTGAAATGAATCTGTTTCATGAAGGTGCAGTTGATGTTGACTATCACTGCCTCAACCTTACTCCAGTCTGCAAGCTCTCCGCGAAGGGAGTTGTAGAATTCGGTCTTGCCTACGTCGAAGAGGGAGAACTGTGCGTTGTTGTTGACATGTCCGAGTATGTCGATATCGTTGAAACGTAATTGAATGGGCACCGTATGCCTGAAGTCTTCGGCATCAAGGTTCTCAAGTATGTTGTTCTGATTGCTCATTTCGTAAGAAACTGTTCAAATTAATATATACTGGTCTCCTAAATCAATAGTAATCATGATTCCTCATGCCTTCTCAAGATTCCCCATGCTTCTCATGATCCCTCATGCTTCCTCATGATTCTCATGATTCCTCATGCCTTCTCAAGATTCCCCATGCTTCCTCATGCTTCCTCATGATAAATCAAGTTAATTATGCATTTTATCGAAACTGTATCTCCTTCACCACTTCCTTGTCTAAAAATTCGTTTATAGCCGAGCATATCCTGCCCCGTCGCATGTTGAGTTCCGACCGAAGGGCGGAGTTCCCGACCCCGACTGTCATGATTCCGCCGCGCATCATAGGTCGCCGGCATTCCGACGCTATACCCTCGCCGGTCACTGCCCCGAAGGCATCGCATGCCCTCACTTCATCAAGCCGGTCTTGCATCTTGCTCTTCTCCAGACATTCGCGGAGCACATCTCCTACTGTTACGGCATCTTTCCTTTCCATTTTCTCGTGATTTTTATTGCCGCGTCATGTGGTCACTGCAGGTTCGAATTTCCCGTGGCTCACGCTGAAAAGGCGGCTCTCGCCATGAATCGGCGCGAGAATCTCGTCGAGATGCTCGCGGTTGGTGTCGGTGATGAATATCTGTCCGAACGATTCTCCGCCGCTCACCATCTCCATGATTCGTCCCACTCGTGCAGAGTCAAGTTTGTCGAAGATGTCGTCGAGCAGTAGGATAGGGGTGAGGCCCGACTTCTTCCTCAGATATGCGAAGATGGCAAGACGGAGCGCTATGGTGAAGGTCTTAACCTGTCCCTGGCTCCCGAGCCTGCGCATGGAGTAGTCGCCAAGTCCGGTCAGGATGTCGTCGCGGTGAACTCCCTTTGATGTGAACCCAAGTGCGTGGTCTTTCTGACGGCTGCGGTCGAGTAGCTCGCGTAGGGGCATCTCGTTTAGGGAACTCGAATACCTGAGGCTTGCTTTTTCCGCATCGCCGGAAATCTCTGAATAGCGTGCGCGGAAATCCGGCAGTATCTCTTCGACCCATGCCGCCCGGGTGCGGTGGATGGCGTCGGAGGCTTCTGCCATGCCGCTCTCCACTGACTCGTACAGAAGAGTGTCCTTGACGCCCGCGCGGAGCATGCGGTTGCGGCTTTCAAGGCTCCGGTTGTAGCGTATGAGACGCGACAGATATGACTTGTCTGCCTGCGATATCACCATATCCATCAGCTTGCGTCGTTCCTCGCCTGAGCCGCTCACAAGCGTCTGGTCGGCGGGGGTTACCGTCACCACCGGAAACCTTCCGATGTGTTCCGATATCCGTTGGTATTCCTTGCCGTTGCATTTTAGGCTCTTACCTTTCCCTTTCACCACTCCGCAACTCACACTTTCCGTTGCGCCGGAATCCATCGTAAACTCTCCCTTCACCATGAGCATGTCGCTGCCATGGCGGGGGAGTGCCGACTCCGGAATAGTCTGCATCGTGCGAGCGAGGCAGATGAAATGGATGGCTTCCAACAGGTTGCTCTTGCCCATTCCGTTCATCCCCAAGAGACAGTTCACGCCCGGGGAGAAATCAAGCGATGCCTCCTCGATGTTCTTGAAATTGACTATGTCGAGTTTCTCGAGCCTCATGCGTTGTCTTCTTTCTCTCCGTAGGCAAGGTCGCCGGCGTCGCCGAGTCCCGGCACTATATAGCTGTGCGCGTTGACTTCAGGGTCGATGGCTCCGCACCAGAGTGTGGTCTTGTCGTCCGGGAAGTGACTGCGGATATACTCAACGCTCTTGTCCGACGCTATCACGGCGGCTATGTGGATGCGGCTCGGGCTTCCTTTCCTAAGCAGCGCGCGATAGCCAAGTTCCATCGACGTTCCCGTGGCGAGCATCGGATCGGCGAGTATCAGCGTTTTGCCTTCCATCGACGGTGACGCCATATATTCCACCAGCACATCGAATGAGTCGCCTCCTTGATTGTATTTGCGGTAGGCGCTCACAAAAGCGTTTTCTGCCCGGTCGAAGATCTGAAGGAAACCATGGTGGAACGGCAGCCCGGCGCGGAGGATGGTGGCGATGACTATCTTTTCCGCCGGCTGCTGGCATACGCATTGTCCAAGCGGTGTCTCGATGGTGACGTTGTCGTATGCAATCCGTTTTGATATTTCATAAGCCATTAGCTGGCCTATACGGTCAAGATTGGCGCGAAACCTCATTCTGTCGCCTTGGATGGAGACATCGCGCAGCTCGCGCATATACTGGCTGATTATCGACGGGGTCTCGGCAAAATTTATGACGTCCATATATTGATGATGATTAATCGTGTTTATTTCTACAAAATTAATACTAAAAAACGACAAATGGAAAAATTAAGCGAATTATTTATCAATCAAGCTCCCGAATGAGGGAAATAAGATAATTTCGGTAGTCTTGCCATAGAGGTGTCTTGCCGCCGCCAGGCACCGGAGACAGATATCGTCCGTTCAGCCGCAGCGCAACGTGGATGTTGCCCGACGGCGAGCCAAGCAGAAGAATATCAAGATTGGCGCCCAGGGGCACTATCTCGTAATCTCTCCATCTTTGGGAAAGTGTGCCGTAATCGCCGGTGTCGTCATGACATCCCTCAATTCTCATAAGCGACAGGAGTGGCATAAGAGTCTCGGCATGTCCGAAATAGAAGGTGCCGCAGACCGGTGTGTCGCCAGCCGAGCGTGGCTCCGCTTCGTTCCTCGCCATTCGCATAAGTCTCATACCAAGAGCGTTGTCTGCATCGCTGATGATTCTTGCCAAAAGTGGTGCCGATGCTTTCCCGGCAAGCTTTGACAGAGGGGTGTCGGTATTGCGAAGATAATGGAGCAGATTGTCTGCCTCCCAGCAGCGACGATACTCTTCGGCATTCATAAACCTGTCGTCCGGAGCCGCCATCCCGAATGCGCGTAGCGATTGAAGTACGTCATAGATTTCAAGTGTCAATTGCTTCAGTTCTTTATCGTTCTTGTCCCCGGCATGACGAAGCAGGGCACGCGCCGGTCTGACAGGAACCACGGAGTCAACCATCCTGTCATACACTGCCTCCCAGTTGCCCCGTTTTCTATAGGCGCCGTATGCAGCGTCGGATTCGAAGCAGCGCAATAGGTAGTCATACCGCCTGCCCTCACCTGTATTGATCTCTATTTTTGGATTCCGGAGCGAGAGTTCTCCGCAATACTCATACATGGTCTTCACTACTCTCGGCACATAGCTCGAATATGCCTCGACTGAAATGTTGCACTTGAGCATGGGTGCTGTCTCCATGAGTTCTTGGGCAAGCCTCTTTTCCTCCTCGCATCCGACTTCCGACAGTTCGCCCCACCTCTCTCCGGTCGTTTCCTTTACCTCTTGCAGCAGGCGAGCGAAATCCTTCCCGATCTTTGTGAGATTGCCGTTGGCTTCAGCTTCCGACAGGATACGACTTATCCGGGTCAGTTTCTTTTCCGACGATATGAAGCGGGCGCCGTGGCGTGCCACATGTGCCACATATATCGGCTTCAGAGAATCGTTCCAGACTGCCTTTTCCGATTCCTGGCTGAAATCGTATGGCATCATCGACCCTTCCATTTCGAACGGTAGGAGTGTGTTGCGGGCAAGCGCAGGCGTGAAAGCCATGAAAATGCCTGCGATTAAGGAGAGTACTTTTTTTATTTCTATCATAGTCAGTGAGTATTATTTAACAACTTCATTTGTCTTTCAAACAAATAAATAGCGGAATAGGTCGTTATATTGATAATACAAAACCACAAAACATGAAAATTCTGATTTTAGGAGCCGGCAAGATGGGTACTTTCTTCAGCGACCTCCTGTCAAGGCGCCACCGGGTGGCTGTATTCGACATAGACCCTGACCGTCTGAGGTTTACCTACAATGTGGAGCGCTTTAGTTCTTACGAGGAAGTGCGCGACTTCGCTCCGGAACTCGTTATCAACGCTGTGACATTGAAATATACCATCCCGGCGTTCGAATCGGTGCTTCCGCATATTTCCCATAACTGTATTCTCAGCGACATAGCGTCGGTAAAGACCGATCTCCCCGATTTCTATAAGGAATGCGGGCATCCGTTTGTTAGTTCTCACCCCATGTTCGGACCCACATTCGCGTCTCTCTCCAACCTCAGCAACGAGAATGCCGTCGTTATCACAGAAGGAGACTCTTTGGGTCAGGCGTTTTTCAAAGACCTCTATCGTCAGCTTAACCTGAATGTGGCGGAATACACTTTCGAGGAGCATGACCGCACCGTGGCATACTCTCTCTCAATCCCCTTTGCCGCGACTCTTGCATTTGCCGGAGTCATGAAGCCACAGAAAGCCCCCGGCACCACTTTCAAGCGGCACCTGCAGATTGCGCGTGGACTGATGTCGGAAGATGAATATCTCGTTTCCGAAATCCTGTTCAATCCAAATACCCCGCGTAAGTTAGCCGGTATCATTGAGAAACTATCCGAACTGAAGGATATTGTCGAGTGTCATGATTCCAAACGAATGGGCGTGTTCCTCGCTCAGGCGCGCGAAAACATCAGCCGTCAGGACGACACTGTCATTTGACAGTGACGAGGGTGGCGCCGAATCCGTATTCCTGAAACGACGCGTCCTGGATGTCGCATTTCGCGTATTCCTTCTTCAGAAGGTCGCGAACGCTCTTGCGGAGCACTCCGTCGCCTTTTCCGTGGATAAACACTATCTTCTGGCCTTTGCGCCGGCTGTGTTCCTGCATGGTCTTTCTCACTGTGTCGAGCTGCAGCTGGAGCATGTCTTTGTTTTCCATGCCGGCTGTGGTGTCCACAAGGGCATCGATATGCAGATCCACTTCCACAAGCGGAAGCAGTTTGTAGGGACTCAGTTCCTTCCCCCTTCCGGGACGCGTTTTGGCATGGCTGTCTTTCTTTGCCTCTTCCCGGTTCAGTGTCGACACATACTCCGACATTATTCCCGTGCTGTCTGTCTGAACCTTGTCGTCCTTGACAAGCGGTATCTCCAGCACAGGTGCGTCAAAGTATATGCCCGGACGGAAGCAGTGGAGCTTGAAAAATTTGGATAGATCAAGCTTGCGCGTGAGGGCGGCGGGCGCCTTCAGTTCGAATTCCTTTCCTTTCTTGTAGGCGCAATACTGAATGGCAATCCTCTCGAAGTCATTCAGCTCTCCATGTCTCAGCACTGCAATGTCGATAAGTTCGTTCGGGGCTGCCTCTCCCGTATAGACTGTGGTCCATCCACGCTCGTCAGAACTGCGCCTCAGGAATGTGAACATAAGGCGGTAGTTGGAGTCGTTGACAAGTACGGCATTGAAGTCGCTGCTGTCCAACGTCCGTATGGCGGTGGGCTCGAACGCCAAGGCGATGTTCAGCTTGTCGCCGTATGGAGTCTCGAATACCTTCTCCTCCTGTGTGGAGTGCAGTGTCCCCGGCGCCGGAACTTCCTTAGACGGCATGTCATCCTTCGGACGGTTTTTTCCGGCATCGAATGCCTTCTGGTCAAAATATAGGTCCGGTCCCAACGCTTTTTTCTCATGTCCCGCCGGGAGAACCACCACCAATTCGTTGACCAATACAGGGTTGTCAAACCCATCCTCGTCCACGTATGCTACTTTCCCCTCGATTCTCCTTACTATGCCGCCTCCGACTGCATTCAGATATCTGACTGTATCTCCTACCTTTACCATAATTTTGATTCCTTTTTGACATTGTCTATACTCATCTCTCAAATCCGTCAATCTCTCCTATCCACCTCCCTTATTCCGCAAAATTAATCATAAAACTTCAATTGTGCAAGAACCGTCATTCGCAATAATTTCTGCTCAAATATTTCACCATATCATGATTTATAATTAATTTTGCAAGAAATCTCCTCCTTTTTGTTTATTATACTAATAGACACTAAATCCAATGAATTCAATGAGCCAAATGAAATATAGGATACTTTTTGTATGTCTCGGCAATATATGCAGAAGTCCGGCTGCCCAGGGCGTCATGGAGACTCTCGTGTCGGAGCGTGGTGTCTCTGACCTCTTTCAGATTGATTCTGCCGGACTTTACGGCGGACATGCCGGCGACCTTCCGGATCCCAGGATGAGGGCACATGCTCGTATGCGTGGACTCAATCTTACTCATAGAAGCCGTCAGGTCAGGTCTTCGGATTTCGATGACTTCGATATTATCGTAGCTATGGATGATTCCAATTTCGATCGGCTGAAGGCTTTGGCGCCTACTCCCGTTGATGAGCGGAAAGTGGTCAAAATGGCGGACTATTTCACGATGCATCCTTACGCCGACTGTGTGCCGGATCCTTACTACGACGGCGCGCAGGGGTTCGAGAACGCCCTCGACCTCATTGAAGACGGCTGCCGGAATCTTCTCCAAAAATCCCTCTCCTCTTTATCAAATTCCACTAAATAAGTTGACATTATCATGTATCGATTAGCACTGAGCATCATTATAACCCTCCTCCCTTTCCTCGGACTTGCGGCAAGTGAGTCTTCCGAAATTAAGTATTCAAAAACAATCACTGTTGCAACCGACGGCACCGGTGATTTTACCACCATTGGCGATGCTCTCAAGAAAGTCAAGGGTGATTTTGAAGATCCGGTCAGAATCTTTGTGAAAAACGGCGTGTATAATGAGAAACTGCTCATCAACTATACTGTCAACAATCTTACCCTCGAGGGAGAATCGCCCGACAGCACAATCATTACTTTCGGCGATTATGCCTCGCTCCGCAATATGGGCACTTCCGGTAGCTATACCCTGAGGGTAGACGGCAACAACATAACCCTGAAAAATCTCACCATTGAGAACTCTGCCGGATCAGTAGGCCAGGCGGTGGCACTCCACACCACCGGCGATAAGATTCACGTGACAGGCTGCCGCATCCTCGGCAATCAGGATACTCTCTATGCTTCCGGCAGAAACGCGCGTGCACTCTTCGACAACTGCTACATCGAGGGTACGGTTGACTTTATCTTCGGTGCAGCCACGGCTCTTTTCCGAAACTGCCATATCCATGCCAAAAGCGACTCTTACCTGACTGCAGCTTCCACTGCAGCCGACAATCCGGTGGGGTATGTGTTTCATAAATGCAAGGTGACTGCAGCTCCCGACGTGACGAAGCTGCATCTTGGCAGGACTTGGCGCCCCTATGCATCCACCTTCTTCATAGGATGCGAGCTCCCCGGGGCAATCGTGCCTCAAGGATGGCACAACTGGGGAAATTCTGATAATGAAAAGACTGCAAGATACGGTGAGTATAAATGTTACGGCAAAGGCTCCGACGAGTCCGGGAGAGTTACATGGCGCACAAGGCTATCGGACTCAGACGCAGCCCGCCTGACCGACCCCACAGTAATCTTCGCAAAATCCTCTGATTGGAAAATAAAATAAAGAATTATACCCCTCATAAATGTTATAAGACTAATTAGACCAATTAGACTAATAAGCCCAATTAGCCCGATAACTTCTATCATCCTAATCTAAGGAATAATATGAAAAGACACCTACATGCCCTATTGATTGCGCTCGCCGCAATTGTCCTTCCACTGCAGTCCGCGTTGGGGGCAAAAACTTTTGCCAACGAGACCCTCAAGTATGTGATCACCTACAAATGGGGACTCATCACCAAGGACTCCGGTGATGCCACTATGACTCTGAAAAATAAAGGCTCCGACTATCACATAGTCCTCACCGGTAAGACCCGTCCATGGGCCGACAGTTTCTTTTCTGTCAGAGATACTCTTGTCTCGGTGATAGAAAGGTCTTCTTTCCGGCCCAGGTCATATACCAAGCTGGCTCACGAGGGTGGAAAATATTCGAAGGATGTGATTCATTATTCCTATGCAGGCTCCGTGGTGGGCGGCTCCGTGAAGAAGCACCGCGAGAAGAAGGGGAAGGTGATCTCTTCCGACCTCGAGTTGACTGCTACCGGCCAGACATACGACATGCTGAGCGTTTTTTACTGGCTGCGAACCATTGATGTCGACAACCTGATAAACGGGAAAAAACTGAAGTCAACTCTTTTTTCAGGTTCTTTCGCTGAGACTGTCACCATCTGGAAAGTGGGTGAGGAAAAAATTAAGATGCGCGACGGTTCGCGTCGCGAGGCGTGGCATCTGAGGTTTAAGTTCACGTCTAAAGGGGGTAAGAAGTCGAGCGATGATATTGACGCCTGGATATCCAAAGACGATCGCCGCATACCGCTTCATATCCGCGCTTCTCTCCCAATCGGCAAAGTCTCCGCCTATCTCGTCTCCGCCAATCCTCCTCTGTAAATTGAGAATTGAGAATTATTTCGGTATTATTGAGAATGTAATGGTCCCGCGAGTGGATGCCGCCCCTTTCTTCGCGCTCCATCGTGCCTGCATAGCCGCGTCCTCGCATTTCTTTCGTATCGCGCGGGTAGCTGCCCCTGAGGCTGTGGCGGAGGTGACATGACCCTCTGCATCGACGGTGATCGATACCGTTACCGTTGTCTTGTGAGTGAGGGTGACATCGGGCAGAGGGCATCCTAAAAACTGCCGTCCGCTCATGCGGCCGGTAACTCCGCTGCCGGCGTTGTCGCTGCTTCCAGCGGAGTCGAACTTCCCTGCTACAGATCCGCTTTTGCCCGAAAACTTCCCCGCCATCGAGGTCGCTACCTTTTCTTCCTCTTTTTTGCGGTTGGAGGCGGCGTTGGTTACGCTGCTTTCGGTCGTCTGCGCTATAAGCTGTTGTTCCGGTCCCGGAATGGTGTTATCGCCGGTGTTTACTGTATGCGGCTGTTCCGTTTCCGCGTATGCCGGCTCTCCCTTTGTCTCCTGAGCCGGCGCGTCTTGTTCGGTAGCGTCCGGTTCCCCTATGCTCCTGTGCTGCTCAAGAAGGATCTCGGGATCAAGAAATACTTCCTCTTCTTCAAGCTGGGGATTCTCTGTCTTGCCAAGCCGCTCATCGTAGTGAAGCCCTGTCAGTAGCAGCAGCGCAAGCGTCAGACCGACAGCCACTGCCGTGACCGCCAACGCGATGAGTCTGTCTTTTCTTGCCGAATCCATCTCCTTTTATTCCTGTGTGGCTCTTGTGGCAAGCACCATCTTCATCTTGCGCCGTGCCGCCATATCGAGTATTTCCACGATTTTCCCATATTCTACCTTCTCGTCGGCATATAGGGCGATGCCTCGCGTGGAGTCTTGCTCCTGGATAAGCGTAAGCACAGAAATAAGCTCCTCCCGACTTACGGCGCGAGGCGTAGAGTTGGACGCTATGGAGTCGGTGCGGTCTGCCACTATATAGAACTGAGATAGGGAGTCGACATACACTTCCGTGAGGGGTTTCTTCGAGGTCTGTTCCGAACTCTGTGGCAGGTTGACGTCTATTGCCGCAGGGAAAATCAGTGTCGAAGTCACCATGAAGAAGATGAGCAGAAGGAATATCACATCCGTCATCGACGACATGGAGAAGGTGTCGAGAGTGCTGTATGATCGTTTTAATGACATGTCTTTGCGATTGAGTTTCTGTCGCCGGCAGATTTATGCTGCCGGCTCGTTGAGTAGGTCCATGAACTCCATTGTCTTCGTCTCAAGTCCGGTCATCACCCTGTTGACACGGCTCACGAGATAGTTATAGGCGAAAAGCGCTATAATGCCGACTACAAGACCTGCTACAGTTGTCACCAGCGCCTGATAAATGCCGCTTGACAGCACTATGATGTTAGCTCCTGTGCCCGCCATGGCGAGGGCGTAGAAGGCCTGGATCATGCCGGTGACTGTGCCCAGGAAGCCGAGCATAGGTGCCCCGGCTGCTGTCGTGGAGAGCCACGTGAATCCTTTCCCGAGTTTCGCTACCTCTATGTTGCCGGTATTCTCGATTGCCACCAGCACGTCTTGCATCGGCCTTCCGATGCGTGTGATTCCTTTCATTATGAGGCGCGAATACGGGGTGTTGGTATTCTTGCACAGTTTCAATGCGCTGTCAAGGTCCCCTTCATGCACATAGTCGCGTATCTTCTGCATGAATGTGCTGTCTTCTTTCCCGGCGCGCGTGATGGCGATGCACCTTTCCGTGAAGATATAGATGCTGACTATAAGGAGTACTGCCAGCGGTATCATTATGTAGCCGCCGTCGATCACAAGCGACCATAAGCTTAATGTATCCATGTGTAAGTGTCGGATTGGGGTTATGATTTATTAGTTGTTGCCCAGGCATTCCTGATATCTCTTCACTGTTTCTGCAATCCCTAAATAGAGCGCGTCGCATACCAGTGCGTGACCGATGCTGACTTCATCGGTCCATGGAATTGACTCGTGGAAATATTGAAGGTTCTGAAGGCTGAGGTCATGCCCGGCGTTTAGGCCAAGTCCCGCCTCCCTGGCGGCTTCTGCCGCTCTTACGAATGGCGAGATGGCTGCGGTCCTGTCGTCGGCATAGTTGTCGGCGTATGATTTTGTGTATAGCTCCACTCTGTCGGCTCCAACGCCTGCGGCTGCCTTCACCTGCTCGGGTTCCGGGTCTACAAATATCGACACTCGGATTCCCGAGTCGTGAAAACGTTTCGTAATTTCTTTCAGCATGTCGGCATTTGCCGCCACGTCCCAGCCGTGGTTGGAGGTAAGCTGTCCCGGTGCGTCCGGCACAAGCGTCACCTGCGCAGGCTTGACATCGGTCACAAGACGTATGAATTCTTCCGAGGGATATCCTTCTATGTTCATCTCGGTGGATATCGCGCCCTTTATCGCGGGAACATCTGCGCGGCGGATATGGCGTTCGTCGGGACGCGGATGTACAGTGATGCCGTTGGCTCCGGCTTTCTCGCAGGCATGCGCAAACGCTATCAGATCCGGGTTGTTTTCCCCGCGCGCGTTGCGTAGGGTCGCGATTTTGTTTATATTGACACTCAGTCTCGTCATTTTCGTGCGTTCAGGCGTTTAAATTATACTCAGGTTCGTTTTTTAACTTATCTTGATAAAGTTTTTTCGAATCTTTATTGTTTTTCGGCATAATATTTGTACCTTTGAAGTCGTAAATACGATTCAGGTTTGCCGCTTACCCGGCAAAATTAATGAAAATCCCTGAATCCACCAAAATATTATTGAATTGACTGCACAGACATCTATAATATTGCGCGACGACTGCAGCCTGATCAGGCTGCAGTGCCGTCCTGACGACTACAGTGCCTCAATCCTGACGCATGCCTGCGAGGATGTTGGAGCTCCTGTGGTTGACCTCCTGACTTGCCCTGCCGATGATTCTTACATATCCGTCACTATGCGTCTTAGATGCGATGACCCCTCGGCGGCTGTCGGTAATCTCGAGAGATATGGTTATGAAGTGATCGAGGCTTCCGGCAACAACTACACCCATGCAATGGTCGCGGCAGAGCGTATCCTTGAACTTCAGACTATGCTCAACGTATGACACCCTCATCCTCACTCGCCTTTTTCGGCAAGTCGCGTCAGGACCACAACATGACCGGCATCCTGAATTTTATCGACGAGGCTCGCAAAGCCGGGTTCCGTCTTCTTTGTCATGAGAAGTTCGCGGGCTACCTGTCTCGACTCGGTGTGCCCGACGATTATGTGCCGGAAATATTTGAGGGTGTGCCTGATGCTGACTGTGCGGTCAGTTTCGGCGGAGACGGCACATTCCTCCGAACCGCCCGTCGCCTTTCAGGCTCCCCTATACCTATTGCCGGTGTCAATACAGGTCATCTCGGTTATCTCGCGCATTTTTCGCTCGACAATCCGGGCGAATTGCTCTCCGGCCTTCGCGACGGCAGTCTGCGTCTTGAGAAGAGAAAACTTGTATCGGTTTCAGGAGAGGGTATTCCCGACGACTTTTGCCGGGACGCCCTAAATGAGATCGCCGTTCAGAAAGATGACTCGGCTTCTATGATCAATGTGCATGTGGAGCTCGACGGCTTCTACCTCGCCGACTATCGTGCCGACGGCCTTATTGTGTCGACTGCTACCGGAAGCACCGCCTACAATCTCTCCGCAGGAGGTCCTATCCTACAGCCTCTCCTCGACTGCATGGTGCTATCGCCGGTCGCTCCTCATTCGCTTACGCTGCGACCTATCGTGGTCAGTGGCAGCTCTTGCCTCCGCCTCGTGATGTCGTCGCGCACAGGCTCTTTCCGCCTCAGCGTCGACGGATACAGCTGCACGCTCCCCGACAGCGTGGCTCTCGATGTCCGAACCGCTGATTATGAAGTTGGCGTACTCTCTACCGCCGACGACACGTTCGCGTCCTCACTCCGCGAGAAACTCCTTTGGGGCAGAAGTTGATTTCCTGCTGCCCGATCCAAACAGCCACGAGGCAAGTAGGGGAGAGGTGCGTAGCAACGAGCTTACCAGCATGCAGAGTGCCACCACCAATGCCGATATCACAAGTCCCGTCGTAAGCATCCCCACGATGGTGTTGCCATGCCCCGTGCTCAGGAAACCTTTCATGAATCCTAAGTCGGGTATGAAGAAATAATGAAGATAATATACGTCGAGTGTGCGGCTTCCCACTTTCGTCATTACGGTGCTTACCATCCCGTCGCGGTCAAAGTAATCGCGATAGCTACGGAAGAAGATTAGGATGGTCATCAATCCGCTGAAGCGCATTGCGGTCATCACGAGGTCCCATTCCACGGAATATCTGTGTCGGCATCCATAGAATATCACCAACGCGAAAAATCCCACTATCATTATTGCCTTGAAATACTGGTTGTCGACTATATCCCACGTCTTCTTCTCATTACGCCGTGCGAATATGCCGAGCATGAAATATGGCATGTAGTTCAGGGTATGCCACGTCTGGATAGCAGTAACCCAGTTAGGCATCTTGACGCCCTCGGTGTGATAATTGTAGATAAACGGCGCCACACAGCTCACCGCCAAAAGTGCCGGCAAAAGCCATCTCCATCCCGTGCGCCGTTCAAGAAGGGCAAACAGCAGATAGATGCAAAACATCTCAAACAGTGATTCTGTAAACCAGTAGGGATTGGAGGTCCACAGAAAATGGAATTTCCAATGACACATGCACGCGCCGTATAGAAAACAGAACACGGCAAGTCCGAAAATCTGTGCCTGAAATTTCTTCCCCATCACACGTTTCACAGTCGCCCCGGTCCATTTATCCGCCACACGATAGGCGAAAAATCCACTGACGAAGAAAAATAGCGGCATCCGGAACATGGTCATCATATAGTAAATCCCCGCAAACGACTCATTCGTAATCGGCATTTTTACGTATGCGTTCGTAACATGGCTGAACACCACAAGCAGTATCGCGAGGCCACGCATCGCATCGATATATCTCAGTCTCTTTTTCTCTCCCATGGAAGTCCTGTTTTCAGACTGCAAAATTAATAAAATATATCCATTCCCCCGTCGATTACCCAAAAAAGTATTATCCCCAACCTCCCCCAAGCCCCTTAAAGCCCCTAAGCTCCCTAAAGCTTCCCAACCTCCCTAAAGTCCCAAAATCTGTCAAAAATCAATCACCACCCCGGGCAATAAGAGCAATTTCGAATAAACCCACATGAAATTTGCATAGAATCCTCAAATCACTTATCTTTGCAAAGATTTCTAAGAAGACACCTTAAAACTAAATTTAAAACCATATTCAATTAAATCTAAATGAAGCATCAGATTTTATGCTTGGCTGCAACCGCCTTTACATCTGCGACGGTTTCAAGTGCTCCGTTGACTGTATGTGATTTTGAGGATTATGACGTTGGAACTGTTTGGCCCCTATGGCAATCAACATCTTCCACTGCTACTGTCGAGATCGATCCGATGAACTCCAACAACAAAGTGCTGCACATAGTGTTGAAGGACTGGGGTTGTCACCCCGAATTTGTAATCCCATCCGATTTGCGCGGTAAGGCTCTGACCGACCGTTATCCGATGGTAACCTACGATTTGTTTCGTCCCAATAGCGATAGTGCAGACCATTGGAAACAGTTTGCCGCCTTTATCGGCGACCAGGAAGTCTATCGCGATGAAGGATATCCTCATCAGGGCGACTTAGGCGTATGGCAGAGAAAAACCTATAATCTCGCCTCCGTGAATGACTCCAACGATTCCAACCTTTTGCGTCTTGGCATTCACCATAACAATACGGATTATTACATGGATAATGTGGTCCTTTCCGGACCTTTCGACAGTTTTGTCACCATGAGCGACGGCGAAGTCCTTGACCTTTGCGTTGACAACTCTGCAAGCTCTTACACCACCATTGGAACCGATCTCATGTTCCCCGAAGGTGTGACCGCTTCGGTTCGTGGCTCTCGCTACACTGAATGGACCGGCAAAGTCGCAGGCTCCGGGACTCTCAATATTTATTCGGGAGGCGAGCGTTTCTATATCGGAACTTCAAAAAGCAAAGGTTCTTCATATCCCGACTGGAGCGCCATGTCAGGCGATATTCATGTCTATCCATATAAGGAGGTCAAGGACAACTGCGGTTTTTACGGCCTCGTGCTGAGCAGCGGTACATTCCAGCCCGACAATCTTCAGGGCTCGAATGAAAACACTCTCTTTGCCAATAAAAGCCTGACGCTTCACGCCGGCGCAAAAATAGCATTGGAATCAGGCACTCGTGGAGTAAGAATCGGAGAACTGAATACAGAGAAGGGAAGCGATATCGACAGTTATTACAAAACCGGTAGCGCTGTCTCTTATTATGTTGTAGGTGGCAAAAACTCCAATGGTACTCTTGCCGGAAAAATAGCGGCTTCACAGTCCGGCAACATGGTGGCGCTCATAAAAGAGGGTTCCGGAAGTCTGATTATCTCAGGCAATGATAATGATATCAACGGTGGAGTAAGAGCTCTTGCCGGTTCTGTCGTTGTGACTAATGACGTTGAAGACGCTAAAGCAAACAAAAAGAATGGCCCCTTCGGTGCATCGGGTACTCTGATGTTGTTCAAAAAGGCATCTTTGTCGGGTTGCGGAAGCATTGGCGCTCCCTCCGAGGTTCACGGAAAGATTATTCCAGGATCGGACAAGCCGGGAAATCTGAGCTTTGTCAATTACGCCGTAGACAATTCCAATGTCAAGGTGACTCTGCATCCTGAAGCGAGGATAGTTTGCCGTGTAAGGAATGCGTCTGAATATTCTTCGGTCGATATTGCCGGCTCGTTGTTGTATAGCGACAAGACCGAGGATTTCGAGCCTTCCGAAAAGATGCCCCGTCTGGTCATCGAACTTACTGAAGATGCCAATCTCGAGGTCAACGACGAGCTGACTCTGCTCAAGGCGTCAAAGGTTGACGGGGAATGGTCTTTCGATATCCGGTATCCGAAAGCCTACACCTGGAGTGTGGATCAGCGCAGGGGCGCTGACGGAAGCCTGACTGTGGTCGCGAAGGTTGAATCGCTAAAATATACCGGTCAGGGAGATGTCTCCGACGATGACGATGACCCGGAGCACGGTGGCGATACTGGGTATTCCGACGATGACTGGACCTTTGACCTTACCGACAGCACGCCGCTTCGCGAATATGCTCAGAAACTCGGCAAGAACATCGGTGTGGCACTCGCCACTTACCGCTACGATTGCAGCGGCAGTGATGGCGCTGCCGGAATTGTCGGACGAGAGTTCAATCTTCTCGTAGGTGAGAATGAAATGAAGTTTGACGCTACCGAGCCGAGTAGGGACAACTTCAACTTCGGAGGCTCCGACGCTGTGATGGATGCGGCTCGCAGATTCGACCAGGAGGTGCGCGGACATACTCTCGCCTGGCATTCGCAGGTGCCGAAATGGCTCAGCAGCGACGGCAAGAAGAACGACAATAATTTCTCCAAAAGGGAGTTGCTTGACATCCTAAAAAACCATGTCTTCAAAGTCGTCGGGAAATACAAGGGAAAGATTCGCGAATGGGACGTTTGCAACGAGGTCCTTGACGATGACCAGAGTATCGTCAGAACCGATCCGACGGCTTATAAACTGCGTCCTTCTATCTGGTCGACCTATATCGGCGAGGAGTTTATAGACTCTGTGTTTGTATGGACTCATCAGGCTGATCCTCAGGCAAAACTTTATATAAATGATTACGGCGTTGAGTTTGCAGGAAACACCAAGGCGGAAGCTTATCTCAATCTTATAAAAAGGTTGAAGGCTTCGAACCTTCCTATCGACGGATGCGGACTCCAATGTCATTTCACTACCGGCCAGCTCGACACTGTCAGACTTGAAAAGAATATCAAGCGTTACGCCGACATGAATGTTATGTGTATCATAACGGAGCTCGACATCGCCCTTGCCAATCCCTCGGATTCTGACGCTCTCGACATTCAGGCTAAGGAATACGGAGCAATCACGCGAGTCTTCCTCCGCAATCATAACTGCCCCTCTATGCTCGTCTGGGGTATCTCCGACAATAATTCCTGGCGATATAACCAGCCGCTGCTTTTCGACAAGAATCTGAATCCTAAACCTGCTTATTACAATGTGCATGCCCAATTGCGCCGTGCCGCTGAGAAACTCGGTCCTGGTGCCATAGAGCAGGTGCCGGACCGTGGCGAGCCTGTTGAAATCATCTATTTTGATCTCAGCGGACGTGTGGTTGCAAGACCGGCATCCGGATTTGTGATTGAAAAGCGTGTTTACAGCGACGGTTCTGTTCAGGTAGAGAAGAAAATCGCTCATTAACCTAAAACTTCAATGACAAAGGAGGTCGTGCTACTGTGCGCGGCCTCTTTTTTTGTTAACCTCCATTATTCTCTATCTCTTCTTTACCCGATATTTGCGTGTCAACTATTTTTTGTTTAAATTTGCATTGACAATTAGTAGTGGTGCGATAAAAATCTAACCGCTGTTATTAAAATATTAGTATTTAGTCAAATACAAGAGTACATTGATTTTTTGATTTGAAATTGATTTATTAGTCTTGCTGTTCCAATGCATCAAGATTATGAATCAGGGTAAGTATGTTTTCTCTCAGGTCATCGAATTTATACCGCGCTACCAGTTTGATAAACTGGTAAGGCTTTATAAAGGCGATTGGCATACCAAGAATCTCAACAGTTACAATCACCTCCTTCATCTGCTCTTCGGGCAGCTTACAGGGTGTGATTCACTGCGGGAAATCTGCATGTGCCTGGAAGCCCATTCAAAAATTCTATATCATCTCGGTTTTCGAAAAAACGTCAACCACACATCGTTGTCGCGTGCCAACGAAACTCGGGACTATCGTATTTTTGAGGGTCTGGGGATTTATCTCATAGGATTGGTAAGGCCTATGTATTCAAAGGTCAAGCTATCCGAAATAACCATAGACAATGTAATCTATGCGTTGGATTCCACAACCATATCCACAAGCATAAAACTCGCGGCCTGGGCTTTGGGCAAATACAGCAAAGGTGCTGTAAAGATGCACACATTGCTTGATTTGCGTGGCAGTATACCGGCCAACATTCATATCACAGACGGAAAATGGCATGACAGTAATGAACTTGATATGCTCACGCCGGAACCATTCGCCTTTTATGTGATGGACAAGGCGTACGTTGACTTCAAGGCTCTGTTCAGGTTCCACCAGTCACAGGCATTCTGGGTGTCCCGTCCAAAAGAGAACATGAGGTTCATAACCGTTGGGCAGATGGAAATCCCTGACGCCAAATCCGGCATCATAGAAGACTCCCGCATTCGGGTCTCCGGATACAAGTCAAGCAAACTCTACCCTGAAGACATGCGGTTTGTGCGAGTATATGACCCGAACAATGACACGATTGTGGATTTTATATCCAACAACTTTGAGGTCAGTGCCTTGGAAATATCCAACCTCTACCGCCATCGCTGGGATATAGAGGTTTTCTTCAAGTGGATCAAACAGAATATTGTCGTAAAAAAACTTTGGGGATATTCCGAGAATGCTGTCAAGATCCACCTTTGGACAGCTGTCATTTCCTACCTTACGGTGGCTCGAATAAAGGCTGATTGCGAAAGCTGCTATTCAATCACCGAGGTGGCAACCCTGATCAGAATCTCTGCTCTGGAGCGTGTCGAGTTACGTCAGCTTATAACCAAGCAAGACTCATCAATCAATCTAAATCAAAATGTCAAAGAACTCTCTTTATTTGATGATTTCTAAACTAACGCGATTTTATCGCACCAGTAGTAATTGACAATGACAACTTCAATATTATGAAAAGAATCCTCATATCGGCAATTCTGTCAATTCTGAGTATAGTTTCCGTTTCGGCTGCATCCGACCGTGCCGCTGAAGCGCTGCTCGAAAGAGTCTGTCCCGGTTCGAAAGGACGCATCGTTTTCAATCGTATAAAGTCTGACCCGGCGCTCGATTTCTTTGAAATCGATATGAAAGGCGGAAAACCGAGAATTTCCGGCAACAACTCTGTGTCGCTGGCTGTTGGACTGAACTGGTATCTGAAGTACTGTTGCGGCATTCATCTCTCATGGAACCACATGAGTCAGCCGCTCCCCGAGGTCCTTCCTGTCGTTTCGGGAAAAGTAAGAAAGGAGACCCCCCTCACCATGCGCTATGATTTCAACTACTGCACGTTTTCATACAGTATGCCCTTCTGGGATTGGTCGCGCTGGGAAAAGGAGATTGACTGGATGGCGCTTCACGGAATCAACATGCCCCTCGCTATCGTGGGTATGGAGTCGGCATGGCGAAACATGCTCAGACGTCTCGGATACTCCGATAAGGAGATAGGCGACTTTATCGCCGGACCGGCTTTCATCGCTTGGTGGGCAATGAACAATCTCGAGGGGTGGGGTGGTCCCCTCCCGCAGACATGGTATGCCGACCGCGAGCAGTTGCAGAAAAAAATTCTCGCCCGAATGAATAATCTCGGGATGAAGCCGGTTCTCCCCGGCTACTGCGGCATGATGCCGCATGACGCGGATTCTCGTCTCGGACTAAACGTGGTCAAAGGTGATCTTTGGAACGGCTACACACGTCCCTCAAATCTTCTCCCAACCGACCCGAGATTTGACGAAATTGCCGATATATATTACGATGAATTGACTAAGCTTTACGGCAAGTCTCATTACTATTCCATGGATCCATTCCACGAAATGGGTGATGTGGAAGTGGACTACGGTGCGGCAGGCAAAAAACTGATGCAGGCGATGAAGCGTTGCAACCCTGATTCTAAATGGGTTATTCAGGGATGGACCGAGAATCCGAGGCCGCAGTTGCTCGATGCAATAAAGCCTGGTGAGATTGTGATTCTCGACCTTTTTTCCGAGTGTCGACCGATGTGGGGGATTCCGTCGGTATGGAAACGCGAAAATGGATATGGAGATCATGTCTGGCTTTTCTGTATGCTTGAGAATTTCGGCGCAAATGTAGGTCTGCATGGAAGAATGGACCAGCTTATCGACAATTTCAGGCAGACAAAGACCAATCCCCTCGCATCTAACCTTAAGGGCATTGGCCTTACAATGGAAGGCTCGGGCAACAATCCGGTTATGTTCGAATTGATGTGCGAGTTGCCGTGGCTCGGAAACGACATCCCATCGCGCCACGATTGGGTGGACCAATATGTGAGGGCAAGGTATGGTGCCGATGACCCCGATGCCCTCGCGGCTTGGAGGATTCTTGCCGATGGTATTTACAACTGTCCCCTCGGAAACAATCAGCAGGGCCCCCACGAAAGCATATTCTGCGGACGTCCCTCCGAATACAATTTCCAGGTGAAGTCATGGTCAAAGATGCGAAACTATTACGACCCCGCCTCCACCCTCGAGGCTGCCCGCCTTATGGCTAAGGCTGCGTCGCGCCTCAAGGGCAACGACAATTTTGAATATGACTTCGTCGACATTACCCGTCAGGCGCTTGCCGATCAGGGACGACGTCAGTATCAGCGCGCGATGTCAGACTACCGAACATTCTCGCGAAAGGATTTCGAACAGAGTTCTGCTCGATTCCTTGAAATGCTGCTGATGCAAGACCGTCTGCTCGCCACTCGCCCGGAATTCCGCCTCGGCTCCTGGATCGAGGCTGCGCGATCCATAGGCACAACGCCCGCTGAGAAAGACCAGTATGAGTGGAACGCGCGCACGCAGATCACCACCTGGGGCAATCGCGACTGCGCCGACAAAGGAGGTTTGCGCGACTATGCCAATAAGGAGTGGCAGGGACTTCTCAAGGATTTCTATTATCCCCGCTGGCAGAAATGGTGGCAGGCGCTTGCCGACCAGATGCGCGAGGATGCCGGACCCCGCCCCGACGCTCTTGGTGCCGGTCCTAACGCAAATAAGACTTCGTCGGAACTCTTCGCCATGGCGCTTCCCGCGGCGCCCCTAATCGACTGGTATGCCATGGAGGAGCCTTGGACCCTCCTGAAAGGCGGCTACTCCTCAACCCCGGAAGGCGACCCCGTCCGGACAGCCCTCGAAGCCCTCTCCCTGATGAATAATTTCTAACCCCAAGAAAGCCCCAAGAGCCCAAGAAAGCCCCAAGAGCTCAAGAAAGTCCCAAGAGCTCCCAAGTCAGCCCAAATCATGATTCCTCGTGCTTCCTCATGATTTCTCATGATTCCTCATCCCAATTCAAAATTCAAAATTCCCATTGGATCGCGACATAAAATATCTAAAAGGCGTAGGCGACGCGAGGGCGAAAATCCTCGCGTCGGAACTTGACATCCACACATTTCGCGATCTCCTATATTATTTCCCTTCCCGACACGTCGACAGAAGCAAGTTTTACCATATCCGCGACCTTTACGGCGTAGAGATGCCATACATCCAGATTCGCGGAAAGTTTCTGAACTTTGTCAAGGAAGGGGAGGGAAGAAAGCAGCGCCTGACCGCCGCCTTTACCGACGGCGACCGCCTTTGTCAGGTTACCTGGTTCTCTAAGATTCAGACTATTGCCGGTATGTATCGACCCGGTGTGGAATATGTGTTGTTCGGAAAACCGTCGTTCAAGTTCAATGCCTGGCAGTTCGTGCATCCTGAAATTGAGGCTTACGACCCTTCGCGGCCTCCCGAGGGTTTCAGAGGTATATATGGGCTGACGGAGATTCTGCGTAAAAGAGGCTTCACAAGCCGACTCATGCAGACGCTTACCTCAAATCTACTGAATACCCTCTCTCTCGATAAAATACCGGAGACTCTCCCTGCCGAAATAATTAAGGAGAGAAACCTCATTCCGTTGGGAAAGGCTCTGCTTGGAATGCACAGGCCCGAGTCACCCGCTCACCTTCAGAAAGCAATGGAGCGCCTTAAGTTTGAGGAACTATTCTATCTTGAGCTTCATATTCTCGAGTTCTCGCGAAAAAGAAATCTTCAGCTGAAGGGGCACGTGCTGACTAAGGTCGGTGAAGCTTTCAACAGGTTTTATTCATCAGTACTTCCCTTCCCTCTTACCGGCGCTCAGAAAAGGGTGCTCCGCGAGATTCGGGAGGATATGCGCACCGGTCGCCAGATGAACCGTCTGCTTCAGGGCGACGTCGGGAGCGGTAAGACTCTCGTGGCGTTCATGACTATGCTTCTGGCTGTTGACAACGGTCTGCAGGCGGCTCTGATGGCTCCGACTGAGATCCTTGCCGCACAGCATGCCGTCACGCTCGAAGAGTGGGCGAGTCGGATCGGAGTGAAGGTCGCGCTCCTTACCGGTAGTACCCGCGTCGCTGAGCGCAGACGTATTGCCGAAGGCCTTAAGTCCGGTGAAATTTCAATAATTGTCGGTACCCACGCGCTTATCGAGGATGCCGTGGAGTTCAGGAATCTCGGTGTCGCGGTGATTGATGAGCAGCATCGATTCGGTGTGGCGCAGAGGGCGCGCCTCTGGAGCAAGTCGCAGACCGCCCCTCATGTGCTTGTGATGACGGCGACTCCAATTCCACGCACACTCGCAATGACTGTGTATGGCGACCTTGACGTGAGCGTCATCGATGAACTCCCTCCCGGCAGAAAGCCGATTCAGACATGGCTCCGTTATGACGACAACCGCAACGAGGTTTACAGACATGTCTGGAACGAGTTGCGTGCCGGAAGACAGGTATATATAGTATACCCGCTCATCAGCGAAAGCGAGAAACTCGACCTCAAGTCGGCAGAGGAGGGTTATCAGAGAATATGCGAGATTTTCAGGGGCGTGAGCGTCAGTCTCGTCCATGGTAGGATGAAGCCCGCGGAGAAGGATGCCCAGATGCAGCGATTCGTTTCCGGCGAGACCCGAATACTCGTTGCGACTACGGTCATCGAAGTCGGTGTAAATGTTCCGAACGCCTCTGTAATGATTATTGAGAATGCCGAGCGCTTCGGCCTCTCACAGCTGCATCAGTTGAGGGGTAGGGTCGGGCGTGGTGCTGACCTCAGCTACTGCATTCTGATGTCGAAGCATCAGATTAGTGCAGATACCAAGAAGCGGCTCGGCATAATGACTGAGACTACCGACGGCTTCCTCATCTCGGAGGCGGACCTGAAACTCCGTGGCCCCGGCGACATGGAGGGCACTCAGCAGTCGGGTCTTGCTTTCAGTCTTAAGGTCTCGAACCTGGCGCGTGACGGACAGATTGTGGCTGTGGCGCGAGACACGGCATCACGTATTCTCGACGGAAGAATGCTCCTGATGCCGGATAGCATCGCGGTGATAAATAGGGAACTCGGCGTTAGGTTCTCTCGTTCTATCGATTGGAGCCGTATCTCATGATTATATAATTGCCTTGTTGAATGCCGGTTAGCTGTTGACTGCCCTGATGATGACGTTGTTGGCCTTGTCTACCTCCGAAGTGTCGATGCTTGCGAGATAGATTCGTGTGGTTGACTCGTTGTCGTGTCCCATACCTTCGGAAATCACCGAGACCGGTATCCCTTTGGAGCGTGCTGCCGATGCCCAGCTGTGGCGCGCCACATATAGCGTCAGGGGTATTGTCATCCCTATCATGTGCCCGATTCTCTTGAGACTCCGGTTTATGTTGTAGCCGATGTTTCGGTATTCATACAGTTCGTCGTCGACCTTGCTTCGTATCACGGGAAGCAGATACTCGCTGCTGTTTTCCGGATATTTGTCGATGATCTTCTGCATCTCTTTCGTCCATTTGATGGTCAGCCGTTGGCCTGTCTTGCGGCGCCGATACATCACATACCCGTCCCGAAGGTCACTCTTCTTCAGAAACGCCATGTCGATGAAGCTCATACCCCGCAGATAGAAGCTTATCATAAACATATCCCGGGCATAGTCAAGCGGCGGCATGAAGGCAAGATTCAGAGTCTTGATCTGCTTTACCTTGGCGAGAGGCAACGCTCTTTTCACTGTCTTGTCGATGCCTGTGTACACATGCCGGAACGGATGGCGGTTCTCGATGATTTCTGCGTCTACAGCGCGGTTGTAGACTGCGCGTATTATCCTTACATAAAAGGAGATGGTGTTGGGTACGTTGCCTCGTCGCCTGTGCCATGATTCGAAACGTTCTATTACCGTGGTGTTGATGTTGTCGAGCATGATGTCTTCGTTGTCTCTAAATTTTCTGAAACTCAGCAGCGCCGCGCGGTATGTCTCCGACGTCCGGATCTTGCCGTTGCTCTTAAGCCCGTCTATCACACCTTCCATGTAATTGAAAAGTGTGTATTCGCTTTTGTACCTCCTGAATTCTTCTATGATTTCGTCTACGGAATACCCTAAGCCTCGTGCCTCCAGTTGCCGCTCGATCTTGACAAGTCGTTCCAGGTCGTATCTGATATGCTCGCGTATCGAGACTACCTCCCTCTTTCGCTTGCTCCCCCGGCTGGCTATCACTGAGCCACGTTTTTCGTCCCATTCTGCCGGATACACTCTGTAGAGGGTGTTCAGCTGTCTGACTTTCCTGTCTCTGATCAGCTGGTAGTAGATGGTGCCTTCGCTGTCTGGCACTGCCGAACTTCTGAATTTAACTTTGATTGATAGCATGATTAGTTTATGTTAAAGTGTTAAACTGTTCAAGTAAAATTGCATTATTTGAGGTGCAGAAATGTCGAATTCCAATTGGCAATAATTATGCATTATGCATTAAATATTGTTAATCTGTAGGTGTGCGCATTCGATTGAAGCGCGCGGTTCGTATTTTTTTTGTAACTTTGCATAATGACTTCATTTGACAATAATCAGAAACTCGGACTCTGGGCTCTCGCCTCTTTGGTGTTCGGTATGATGGTCGGGAGCGGTATTTTCAATATACCTCAGAATATGGCGGCGGGTGCCGGGCTCGGTGCCGTGTTGATTGGCTGGGCTATCACCGCGCTCGGAATGTTGATGCTGGTGAGCACTTTCAAGATTCTGTCCGACAGACATCCTGAACTGAATGAGGGTATTTATCTGTATGCCGAGAAGGGTTTCAGCCGTTTCGTCGGTTTTAATGTGGCTTGGGGATATTGGCTTTGCGCTTGCTTTGCTAATGTGGCGTATGCCGTGATGCTCAACGATACCGTTGGTGCCGTATTCCCTGTTCTGCTCAGTCACGGTGTCCCTACTGTAATCTTTGCCTCGGCGATGATTTGGGGCATGTATCTGCTGATAAGCTTTGGTTTACATACTTCCTCTGTCATTGCGACGGCGGCTTCGGCTGTGAAATTGGCGGTGATTGTGTTGATAATCATTATGCTCGCTCTTAATGTGAAATACGACACGCTCTCGCTCGACATCTGGGGCTCCGGCGATGATATTGGCGGTGTCGCGCGTCAGGTCGAAAGCACAATGCTCGTGACTCTTTGGTGTTTCATCGGAATTGAGGGTGCTGTGGTGATGGCTGGTCGCGCGCGTCGGCAAAGCGATGTGGGAAAGGCTGGCGTGATTGGATTTCTCGCCGCTTGGATTCTTTATGTGCTTGTGTCGGTGTTTTGCTATGGCATAATGGCGAGGGCGAGACTCGCGGGCCTTGAGGATCCCTCCGTGGCGTATGTATTGCGTGCGGTATGCGGCGACTGGGCATACTGGCTTGTGATTGTGGCGGTCATAGTTTCAATTTCCGGCGGTTGGTTTGCTTGGACCATGGTCACTGCCGAGGTGCCGTTCTCCGCTGCATGTCACGGTATCTTCCCGTCCTGGCTCGCCGGTGGCTTCAACGACAGGTCATCCAAGCGGGGACTTCTCGCCTCAAGTGTCATAATGCAGGCTTTCCTTCTGCTTGTGGTTATGGCGGAAGACGTGTATCTATACGCACTCAATATCACCGGACTGATGATTCTTCCGGCATATCTCTTCAGCGGTCTCTTTCTCGTCAAAATCTCGGTGACGGATTATCGACAGAGGAATATGCTCCCCTACCGCAGGCGTCGCCTGGCAAATGGTTTTGCCGTCGGAGTGGGATGCACGCTGTTCTGTATATGGATGATTTATGCCGCCGGATTCAGCCTTCTCCTTCAGGCGCTCTGCTTCTATATCGTCGGTCTGCCGCTATATCGTAAAAACCAAGAATGACTCCACTGATATGATCTATTATTTTTCCGGAACCGGAAATTCCCGCGTCGCCGCCGAGTCGCTGGCCGCCCATACCGGTCTTTCCCTTGATTTTATACCTCATTGCAGCCCCTATCTGCAGAATGCCGGGACATGCCGCTCGATCGGGTTTGTCTTTCCGGTTTATGCATGGGGAGTGCCTCCCATCGTGCTCGATTTCATCCGGAGGCTTCCTCAGCAGATGCTTGAGGATTTGCAGGCACGCGACATTCCCGTATGGGCCGTGGCTGTCTGCGGCGACGAGACGGGCAAGGCGGTTGAGATGCTGAGAAAGGCTCTCAAACAGCGGGGCGTTACCCTTACCGCAGCCTGGAGCCTGATAATGCCGAACGTGTATGTCCGTTTGCCGGGTTTCGGCGTGGATTCCAAGGAGACAGAACAGAAAAAACTTCAGGACGCCGCCGTCAGACTGAAGGAGATTGCCCGGAATATCTCAGACTGCGACTGGAAATTCGATGTGCATGAGGGCTCGATTCCGAGCCTTAAGACATCTCTGGTCTATCCCCTCTTCCGCCGTATGGGCGTTGATGCCGGGCGTTGGCATGCCGAAGACAAATGCACCGCTTGCGGTAAGTGCCGCTCGGTATGCCCGGTGGGGAATATAGCTATGAGGTCCGGTAAGCCTCGGTGGGGTAGTGACTGCACATCTTGCTGCGCCTGCTTCCATGCATGTCCCGTCAACGCCATACAGTATGGGTCGGTGACCCGACGGGAAGGTCAGTACAGACTCGACGCTTCATTTTTCAAACCATGAAAATAAAAGCCAATGACATGGCGTTATATTTATAACCCGACTAATACTGAAAACTATGAAGATAATATTATTGTCCGGAGGGTCAGGAAAAAGACTTTGGCCTCTTTCAAACGACATCCGTTCCAAACAGTTCCTGCAAGTGCTTGAAAGCCCTGACGGGCGAAAGGAGTCAATGATTCAAAGAGTCGTGCGGCAGATTCGTGCCACCGGTCAGGACACCGGAATTGTCGTGGCTACCGGTGAGGCGCAGAAGGAATATGTCACCGCGCAGCTCGGTCGCGACATTCAGGTAGTCACCGAGCCTTGCCGACGCGACACATTCCCTGCTATCGCTCTCGCTTGCGCTTACCTCGACAGTTTGGGCACCGATTCGTCTGAGCCGGTGATTGTTATGCCGTGCGACACTTTTGCCGATGATGAGTATTTTGCCACTGTTTGCAAAATGGCTGACGCTGTAGCCGACAGCGCGGCGGATCTCGTGCTAATGGGCATTACTCCGACTTATCCTTCGGAGAAATACGGCTATATAGTGCCAAAACAGCATGCGTCATGCGATGGCTGCGCCACTCCCGTGGCTCGCTTTATCGAAAAACCCGATGTCGCAACTGCCGAACAGCTGCTCGCTGCCGGCGCGCTCTGGAACGGAGGAGTCTTCGCTTTCAAACTCGGATACCTGATGGATATTGTGTCGCGATATATGCCGGGTAAATCTTTTGTCGAGATTCGCGATAGGTATGCCGATTTCCCAAAAATCAGTTTCGACTATGAGGTGGTGGAGAAAGCCGATTCAGTTGCCGTTATCCCATACACCGGTGAATGGCGGGACCTCGGAACATGGAACACATTGACCGAAAAACTCCCGTCTGCCACTGAAGGACAGGCGAGATTGGTTCTATGCGAAAATACTCATGTAGTTAACGAACTCGGTATCCCTGTCATCGGTCTCGGACTTAAGGATCTGGTGATAGTGGTGTCGCCCGAAGGAATCCTTGTATCCGACAAGTCTTCCTCCGAGCAGCTTAAGAGTCTTCTTTAATTATTGAAGTTGGTTACTTATTGTAGAGATTGAGAATCTTGATTCTCAGCAGTTTCTCATAGCGTGCCTGTATTCTTTCGGCTAAGGCGTTCATATAGTCCGCCTTGGCTTTTTCATATTCTGTGGCGTTAGCCCTTCCGTTGTCATATTTCACGCTCATCGCCTCGAATGCCTTGAGCGACGATTGCTCTGCTGCGGCTGCCGTCGTTTCTTTGGTTTGTGCCGCTACTGCCTGCGTATACGCGGTCGAGATGGTTTTGTAAAGTGTCATGCGAGTGTTTTCCAGATCCAGCTCGGCATTGAGTTGCTGCAGTCTGGCGCGAGACACCGAATTGCGTGTGGAGAATGCGTCGAAAATCGGTATGTTCAGCGAAAATCCAAGCGATTTCGAGAAGTTGTTTTTCATCTGGGCAGAGAAACTTTCGTTGTCGTAGCCTGTCGTTTTATAGTAGTTGGTGCCTATTCCGGCGTTGAACGACAGGGTGGGGATATATCCGGTCTTGGCAAGCGATACACCCTTTTCTGCAGCCTCTCTTTCTATTGACGCGGCGCGTAGGGTATGGTTGTTTACTGTCACATTGTTCCACACTTCTTCCACAGTCGGGATAATATCGCCGTCGGTTTCCTCCAGAGGGAGAATGTCAAAATCTCTGTCTTGCCCGATGTTGAGCAGGTTCGCAAGGTCCAGAAGCGCGAGCGTGCTGTCGTTTTCTGCGTTGACCACTGTGAGGTGGTCGCGTTCGGTCTGTGCACGTGCCTCATACAGGTCAAGTTCCGGTATCTTTCCCGCTTCAAGCAGTTGCTCCCGGCGCCGCAGTTCTTTTTCCGATACGCTTAGCGACATCCTCGCTACGGAAAGGTTCTCGCGAGCATACAGAGCCTGAAGATACAGCGCCATCACATTAGCCGTGACATCGTCTTTGATTGCCTCAGACCTCTCAACGAGTGCGCGAAGTGATGTCTTGGAATAATCCACGTTGCGAACCACCCGAAGACCCTGAAACAGTGGCAGCGACAGACTCGCCCCGACCGAAAAGGCGTTGGTGTTGCGGTTGGCGTAGGTGTTGAGTGCCGTCAGTCCGCGTCCGAAACTGAAATTCTCAGAACTGTATCCGTCGACGCGTGGCAGAACGGCGTCTTTGGCTTCCTTCACTGCCAATTCTCCCTGGCGGGCGGCAAGTACCCTCTGCCGAACTTCGATGTTGTGAGTCAGCGCGTAGGATATACACGAGTCAAGACTCCAATAATCGGCTTTCGCCGGTTGTGCCATTATGGCTGTCGCGGCTATTGCAGAAATTACGATTCCTTTCATGGCTCCTCGGTTTTTTCTGCGCGAATCATATTCTTCTTGTCTACTCCCTTCTTGATCTCCACGTTTATTCCGTCGGATAGTCCGGTTTTCACTGCGCGGCGCTCGAATTTCTGTTTCGGAACGGAATCGGTAAGGACATAGACGAATGTGCTGTCTTTCTCAAACACTACGACACTCTCCGGAAGGGTCATGACCTGTTTGACCTCGTCAAGGATGATCGATGCGTTGGCGCTGTAGCCTGATCGAAGTTGCGAGGGGTCGTCTACCGTTAGTGCTGCCTTGATCTCAAAGGTATTGGCGCCGTTGTTCTCTGTCCCTTTCGGCGATATGTATTCCAACACTGCCGATGGCTTGAGGTCGGTCGCTGCGCCAATGGTGATGTCCATTTTCATGCCCGGCTTCAGCATCCCGACCTCGGTCTCGTCCACATTCCCCTTGAAGATGAGGTTGGTCATGTCTGCTATGGTGGCTACGGTGGTTCCGTCGTTCATCGTGTTGGCCTGTATCACCGATGACCCGACTTTCACCGGTACGTCAAGAACAAGTCCCGTAATGGTGGCTCTGACGAGGGTATTGCTTTCCTTGGCGTTGAACTGTGACACTCCTTCCTTCACAATCCGGTATGAGTCTCGCGCATATTCAAGTTCCTGTCGTGCCTTTTTCAAGGTTTTCTCGGCGTCTTCGTATTCCTCTCTCGAGATTACCTTCTTTTGGTAGAGGTCTCTGCTACGCTGGTATTTGGTGTCGGCGTCGTCGCATTCCAGCTGAGCGGCGTCGATCCTTGACTGTGCCGACGAGAGTTGGGACGCCTCCGGTATCACCTTTATCCGAGCGATTACGTCCCCCTCATTCACAAAGTCTCCCGCCTCGACCTCTATGCTGCTTATGATGCCCGATATCTGCGGCTTTATCTGTATTTCATCTCGCGGCTCTATCTTGCCGTTGAGCACTGTCGTGCGCTGAATGTCGGAAATCTCCGGCTTTACTGTGGCGTAATGTTCTTCCTTGGGCTGGGAGTTCCGGTAGAGGAAATAGAATGTGCCCAGCACTATGGCTGCCACAATCACCCATAATAAAATTTTAAATACTTTCTTCATATTTTGAGGTTTTTATTTGTCGTTGATTGCCTCTATGGGCTTTATCTTCATAGCCTTGATGGCGGGAACCGTCCCTGCCGCTGACCCGAGCAGGAAGAAGGTGCCCACTATAATCAGTGCCGTCTTGAACGGAAGCTCGAAGCCGGCGTGACCAAGAAGCGGATCGTAGGTCAGGCTGTCGGCTATGCCTAATACGAGCGCTCCGAAGCATACTCCGAGGGTGCCTGCCACAAGCGTCAGTAGGATGCTCTCCGAAAGCACCTGCACGGTGATGTCAAGTGGCTTTGCCCCGATGGCGCGCCTGATACCGAATTCCCGGGTGCGCTCTTTCACCACTATCCACATGATGTTTCCCACTCCGATGACTCCCGCCATTAGTGATCCGAATCCAACGAACAGCGCTAAAAGCGATATGCCGAGAAAGAGCTTGTCGATCATCTCGAACTGTTCCGATATGTCCATGAATTCTATCGCTACCTTGTCATCGGGGCTGATGGAGTGAGCCGTGGCAAGTACTCTCCGCATTACGCTTTCGTTGTCCGACGGTGAATGCCCCGGGGGCGCGGTGTACACAAAGAAATTGACCTTGTTGCCGCTGTTGTAGGCGCGTCTCAGTGTAGTCGAGGGTATCACTATGTTGTCGTCAAGCCTTCCTCCGATTGACACCTCCGATAGCTGGGAGGCGACTCCGACTGTAAGGAAGTAGATGCCGTCGACACTGATGTATTTCCCGATGGGGGAATCGCTCCCGAATAGAGAGGTGGCGATGTTCTTCCCGATTACGGCGACCTTTCGCTCGTTGGTGACATCGGAATTGTTTATAAACCGCCCTTCAATTATCACAGGATTCATTATTCCGGCATATTCTCCTTCAACGCCCATGGCGTTCGCTGATTTCGTCTGTGTCCCGTAGGCTGCTGTCGCGCTCCGAAGATTCATTTCGGTGCTGTATTCTATCGCCGGTGCAAGACGCCTTATGATCTCTACGTCCTGCGACGTGATGTCCCAGTCCGACCCTTTGTTGAACCCTTTATAAGGCACTGTCCGGCGGTTGGAAAACACGCCCCCGAGATTGGTGGCGAATCCGGCGAAGTTCCGTCGCATCATTCCCTCGAAGCCTTGCGCTCCTCCGAAGAGCATCGCAAGCATTGCAGTCCCCCAGAAGATGCCGAAGGCGGTAAGAAACGTGCGTGTCTTGTTTCGGGCGAGGGTCGCACCTATCTCCTGCCAGTTCTCTATGTCAAATATTGATGTTTTCATTCGTCATGAAGTGCTTCAACCGGTTTTACTTTTGTCGCCTTCAGTGCCGGAAACAGTCCGGCGAGTGCCCCCGCCGCTATCAGGGCGACTGTCACTTCAAGGGCTATGGTGATGTCTACTGTAGGATTGCTGAATCCCAGTTCATCCGTCAGCACTTTGCTCAGTACCTGAAGCAGTGCCATGCCCGATACTATCCCTATATATCCGAAGAGGGTAGTGATGACTACGCTTTCAGTGAGTATCTGCATTATGATGCTGCGCGGTTTTGCCCCTATCGCACGCCGGATTCCTATCTCGTGCACTCTTTCTCTAACCGACACGAACATGATGTTGCTGACGCCCACTATACCCGTGAGGAGAGTAAGGATGCCTATCACCCAGACCGCTAAGTTAAGGTAGACAATCGCTTGCCCCTGCGAAAGATAGTTGGCAAACTGATTCCATATCCATACGGCGTTCTCGTCGGCGGGGTCGAATTCGTGTCGGCGTGCCAACACTTCACGTATCTCTTTCTCTGTAGCCAGCGCCTCTTCCTCGGTTGTGATGCCGCCGATTTTGATGTTCATCTCGTCTACTTTCCCGTCTCCTCCGGTGATGGATTTGTATGTGGCGTATGGCACGTAAGAGTCCTTGCGCCAGCGGTGGCTGTATATCCCGACCACTTTCCACGAAAGCCCCATTGCCCTGACCTGATTCCCGAGCGCCTTTTCGCTGCTTCCGAAGAGCAGCTCGGCGTTGTCCGTGTGAAGAACTATGCTGCGTCGTAGTTCCTCAAGGTCACGCGTGTTGATGAAGCGCCCTTCTTTCATTTTAAGACGTTCGCTCCGCTGTGCTCCGGGATACACGGCGTTGAATCCCCCGCTGATGTAGTCTTTGGGCCCGTTGATGTTGAATCCACTCGCCGTTGCCGAGATCGAGGCGTCGGTCGCCGCTTTCACTTCTCCCTTTATCTCGTCCATATCCGAGTCTTTCATCCTTATGCGTCTGCCGTCCCGATACCCTTTGTATGGCAGCGAGGTGTAGCCGCTCCATATATTGATGTAATTGACACTCGAGTCGGAGGAGAAGTCGTTGAAGTTGTTGACCACTCCCCGGGCAGCCCCAAGCAGCACTATCAGCATGAAGATGCCCCACGCCACAGCCAGCCCCGTTAGTATAGTGCGAGACCGGTTGTTTTTTATCGTCTGCGATATTTCTCTGAAAAGGTCAAACATTTATTGCTCTTTTTTGAAGTCGGGGGTGTCCGAACTTCCTTCTATGCGTCCGTCCGCGATGCGGATTATTCTATTGGTTGATGCTCCCACTCCCGGGTCGTGTGTCACTATCACTATGGTCATCCCGCTCTCGTTCAGTTCCCGGAACACTCCCATAACCTCTCCCGACGTTATCGAGTCAAGGGCGCCCGTAGGCTCGTCGGCAAGTATAAGGGACGGATTGGTAACTATCGCTCTTGCTATGGCGACCCGCTGCTTCTGTCCTCCCGATAGCTCTCCCGGCAGATGGTGTGCCCTGTCGGCAAGTCCCATCCTTTCCAACTGCTCCATGGCAAGCCGGTTCCTCTTTTTGCGCCCTATCCCTTGATAGAAAAGCGGTAGCGCCACATTTTCAAGTGCGTTCTTGTAACTGATGAGGTTGAACGACTGGAATACAAACCCGATCATTCTGTTTCGTAGCTCTGCCGCCCGGTTTTCCGACAGGTCCCGGATTGCAGTGCCGTCGAGCATATAGGTCCCGGAATCATAGTTGTCGAGGATACCGAGAATATTGAGCAATGTGGACTTCCCCGATCCCGACGCCCCCATGATCGACACTAATTCTCCTTTCCGTATATCGAGTGAGATATCCTTCAACACATGAAGCGGCACCGCCCCCGGATATGTCTTGTTGATATCCCTAAGCGATATCACCGTCTCTTCATTTAAATGTCCGATCATCTAATTTTAATTTTTAATTGTTTATTCTTTAGACCTACTCAAGTCTTCTTTCTCCCCAATCTCCCTCCTCCCCCAAATCCCTCTCCCGCCGGCCACCCAAGCGGACCCTCTCCCCCAGCTCCCGCCTGCCATCAAGCGGTCTCTCTCTCCCCAAGCAGTCTCTCCCCTAATCTTTGGCATGATGCAAGCATCTCCCAAAGCCATTTAATAATGAAGACGAGACCCGTCCCCAAAAAGTAACATCTCAAACAAAAATTATTTCGTCATTGAGTTTATTAGTGTTCTACTGAACTGATACACTTGCAAAATTATAAAAAAACAACAACACCGCCAAATATTTTCATGAAAAAATGACCCCGAAATATCAAAAATTCCAATCCCGCTCCCTCCAAGTCTAAGTTTGTTCAGGTGTCAGAGCCTCCGGCTCTGCCTCCCGGCAAATCTTGATTCTCAAGATCCATCATGATTCCTCATGATTCCTCAAGCCAATTCTAAATTCAAAAAGAAAAAAGTTAAAAAACATGTGGATAATCTTCGCAATAATCTCAGCAGTAGGCCTCGGATTCTACGACGTAATGAAAAAAATCTCCCTCAAAGACAATAACGTCCCTCTCGTACTGCTACTAAACACCTTATTCGGCACGATACTGATGTCTCCGGTCCTGATAGAAAGCGTTATGGGCGGCCACTATGGCCCCGGAGGCGGCTTTCAGGGAAATCTGTTGATTCTTCTGAAGTCTGTAATAGTCCTCTCTTCATGGATTCTCGGATATTTTGCCATTAAGCATCTCCCGCTAACCATACAGGGCCCCATCAACGCATCCCGCCCCGTGATGGTCCTCGTCGGAGCCCTTCTAATTTTCGGGGAGAAACTCAACCTTCTCCAGTGGGCAGGTATTCTGATAGGCTTCGCTTCCCTGTTCCTTATCAGCCGTGTCGGCGCTAAGGAGGGTTTCTCGTTCAAGCACAGCAAATGGCTTTGGATGTCAATCGGTGCTACGATGCTCGGTGCCGTCAGCGCCCTATACGACAAGTTCCTCCTGCAAAGGTTTGAGCCTCTTCAGGTTCAATCTTGGTATTCGCTCTACCAGTTCATCCTGATGTCAATGATTGTGCCCATCTTGCGCAAGACCCATACACATGCAGCCGAAACCCCTTTCAAATGGAAATGGGCGATTGTGGGAATTTCCGTCTTCCTGACCGGCGCCGACATTGCTTATTTCTATTCCCTTTCTGTCCCGGGCTCCATGATTTCCATCGTCTCCATGATTAGGCGTGGCAGCGTGCTGATATCTTTCTTCTATGGAGTCCTCGTCTTTCACGAGAAGAATATTCGAGCAAAACTCATCGACCTCTGCCTCCTCTTCGTGAGCCTCGGTCTCCTTGTCCTCGGTTCCTGACCCCGCATTTGTGACGTTATGGTATCTTATTTTTAACACTATTCAACCCTTAAGCCTCCCGATACGTTATCACTATATACTTAACAACTTCTGCATAACCGATTCCACAATGAGCAACGAAGGAAAATATTACTGGAATATCGACAGAATTATGTGGCTCCTGATTGGCCTCGCCATATCGGGTGTGTTGCTCTGGCTTATCTATTATGTCAGGGACGCTCTGCTGCCTTTTTTTGTGGCTTGCGTCATTGCATATCTCCTTCAGCCTCTCGCGGAGTTCAACATGAGGGTTTTCAAGCTTAAGGGCAGAACTGTTTCCTCTGTCCTCACCGTTATTGAGGTTTCGATTGCGATTGGAGGACTACTCTGGCTGACTCTTCCTACGGTAATCTCGGAACTCGACAACCTCGGCAAGATAATGGCGGATATCTCAAGCGGTAAGGAAAAACTTCCCCCGGCTTATGTTGCGGTAGTGAGGTTCATTACAAAATACTTCGATCCCGTCTACATTTCAGGCGCGCTCACAAAACTGAGAGTCGACGAACTCCTTTCGAAGGGCACTTCCATCGTAATGGAGTCGGCTTCGGTAATAATGAAGGTTCTCGGCTGGCTCCTTACTCTTATTTATGTCCTTTTCATCCTTATTGACTATCCCCAGATTGTCAGGGGGTTCAAGCAGATTGTGCCGTTGAAATATCGTCCGAAAGCGATGGAAATCATCAGTGACATCATATCAAACATGAATCGATACTTCCGTGGGCAGGGAGTCGTGGCTTTGTTTGCCATGATTTTATATTGCATCGGGTTCCTGATTGTGGGGCTCCCGCTCGCAGTCCCAATGGGGCTCCTCGTAGGAATCCTCTATATGATTCCATATTTCCAGTATGTCACCCTGATTCCCGTGGCGATTATCTGCATTGTCAACTCCATTGGCGGTGGCGAGGCGTTCCTTCCCGAACTCGGAAAATGCATCCTCGTCTACGTCGTCAGCCAATGCATCTGCGACTATGTCATAACTCCGCGTGTCATGGGAAGGGAGCTCGGTCTAAACCCCGCAATCATCCTCCTCTCCCTCTCAGTCTGGGGCTCCCTACTCGGCATCATCGGCATGATCATAGCCCTACCCGTAACCGCCCTGATAATGTCATACTACCAGCTATACATCAGCAACCGCCGCTAATCTCCCTCCCCCTCAAAAAAGTCCCTGTCCTCCCATCTCAAATTGCCCCTCCCTCTCCTCCTGATTGAAACTGCTCCGCCCTCTTCTCCTGATTGAAAAAAAACATCCGTCCCGGTTTGTTTAGGTGTCAGAGCCTTAGGCTCTGCATCCCCACCCGGCAAATCCAATTCATGATTCCTCATGCTTCCTCAAGCCAATCCCCATTTCCCTTTTCCATCTCCGATACCCAAAAACAGCAATAACAGTATATATCCCATAAAGCGTAGCATAAAGATATATCCCCTTATATATATACAACCCCACACAAACAAAGTCCACCAATATCCAAACCATCCACTGCTCCAGATACTTCCGGGCAAGCATCCACATCCCCACAATGCTCAACGCCGTTGTGAACGCGTCCGCAACTGGCACGGTGCTGTCGGTGAGGTATCTCAAGATAAGATATAGAGCCCCCCATAATATAAGAGCCCCGCACACGCAGCCGGCGAGCTGGCGCGCAGGAATCGAGGTAATAGGAAGACTCTCCTTGTCCTTCCCCTTTTCGCTGCTCTTCTCTTTCCCTCCGTCTCCACGACTCCATTTCCGGAAACCGTACACGGCTATCGCCAGATAGTAGATGTTGATGGAGAAGTCCGCATACAGTCCTTTGCTGAAATATATCCACATGGATATCATCGGCATCACGACCGACGCGTACCAGAGGCGCCGGTCTGCGCGATACTCCCACCATAGGTAGAGTAATCCGACGCAGAAACCGAGCACCTCTAATACAAGATCCCAGGGTATGGAACTGAGTGTCATGCTGGTGAGTGTCATCAGAAACTTAATGTTACCGTGCCGAGCACGTTTGTTGTGGCTTGAGCGGCGAAACCCGCATAGCGGTAGATTACCGGTGTGCCGTTGTCCATATAGTATCCTGCTCCGGCATATCCGTTGTTGCAGTATTTCTCATTGAAGATGTTGTACACTGTCACGCCGAGCCGCAGTTCTTTGATCGATGCGATGTCTTTGAAGGTATAGGCGAGGGCAAGGTCGGATACGAAGTAGGAGTCGAGTCTCGCCTCTTCGCTCCGCGCATTGTTCATATACTGGCTTGAGACATACCTGCTCAGCAGCGATGCTTCGAATCCCTTCACATTGAAGTTGAACGCGTTGTGGAGTATGAAGTCGGGCGAGAACGCTATCGGTGTGTCGCCGCGTTCGAACGATATCGGGTTCTGCCATTCGTCTTCATATATGTATTCCATGAAGTTCTTGATTCGGTTTCTCGACAGGGTGGCGTTGATCTGCCAGTCAAACCACTCCACGGGCCTTAGCGCCCCCTGAAGTTCTATGCCCATGCGGTATGAGTCCGGCACATTGACGCTCAGTGGATTGCCTGTGTCCGACAATTGTCCCGTCACCACAAGCTGGTTTTTGTAGTCCATCAGGTAGAGGTTCGCGCCTGCTGTGAAGAGTTGGTTGCTGTAGCTGTAGCCCGCCTCGTAGTCAAACATGCGCTCGGCCTCGGGGTAGTGGTTGGGGTCGCTGTCCGTGAAGTTGTCTCGCGTAGGTTCTTTGTGGGCTACGCTCCATGATGCGTATGCGCGGTGCCCGTCGTTGTTGAACGAAATGCCGACTTTCGGATTGAAGAAGTCCCATTTCCGCCTGACGTCGAGCTGTGCCGGTCCATCTATGTTCCAGTCATAGTTGTCGCTGACGCCTCGGATGGTGTAGTCGATGTGCCGATACTGTAGGTCGGCGTAAGCTGAGATTCCAGACCCGAAACTGTAGTCGCCTCTCACAAATACGTTGGAGTCGAATTTCCTGCCGGTGTTTCTGTAATATTCCTGAAGGGGATCGATAGCGCCGATGTAGTTACGAACCCATTTAACTTGACCGAAGTGTTTCCCCAGAAACCAGTTGGCGGCGCCTCCTGCCACCAGTGAGAGGTTTCCGTTGCGGTAGTTGAGGTTCAGCATTCCTCCGCCGAAATCATTGTCGTTGTATTTAAGTCGTATGAGGTCGGATTTCTTCACCGGTTCCCCGTCGGGTCCTATATATGGGGCAAGACCGTATTCCGAAAGGGTTCGTTTGGTCTTGTACTGGTCGTAGTAGCCGTCTCCTTTCGTATAGTGCAGTGCCGCGTTGAGGGTGAGATACCTGCCGATATTCTGATTGAGCAGCAACTGGAAATGATGTTGCGTGAAGTTGTCGCATTGGTCGGCATAGTAAGCTGTTTTCCCCTCGGAGTCTGTATATTCTCCACAGGGGTTATAGCGTCTGCCATATTTTTCCATGTCTTCCTTAGAGGCATAGTCCCATGCCATGTAAGTCCGTTCTTTTCCTCCGAACGCAAGTAGCCGGATTATGGTGTTGTCGCTTCGGTAGGATACCTGGCCTAAATAGCTCCATAGTTTCGAGAACGCGCGGTCAATGTAGCCGTCGGAGCCTATGTGGCTCAGGCGTGCCTCCACGCTCCAGTGGTCGCCGAAGAGTCCGGATGATACCTTAAGTGTCTGCCTGTTGCTGTTGTAGGAACCGTATGACGCTGTCACGCTGGCACTCCTCTCGCTCGACGGGAAGTCCGTCATCATGTTAACTGACGCTCCGAAAGCTCCCGCGCCGTTGGTCGACGTGCCGGCGCCTCGCTGTATCTGGATGTCTTTGAGGGAGGAGGCGAGGTCGGGCATATTCACCCAATATACATTGTGGCTCTCGCTGTCGTTGATTGGTACTCCGTTGGCGGTGACGTTGATGCGTGAGGCGTCCGTGCCTCTCACTCGCAGGCTGCTGTAGCCTATTCCCGCTCCCGCGTCGCCTGTGGTCACTACCGATGGCGTCATCTCGATGAGGCTCGGAATGTCGCGTCCGTCGTTGACTTTCTTTATGTCTTCGGATGTGACATTGGTAAACGCGACGGGTGTACGCGTGCCCGCACGGTTGGCGGTCACCTCAACCCCTTCGAGTTCGGTTACGATACTGTCGGCTCGCTCCGCCGACCCGTTGGCCTCGCCATTCACGGCATAGGCCGGAAGCGCGAAGAGGCTCATCGCCGCCGCGCTCCAACATAATGACTTTTTCATACGTCTGATTTTTCTTACGCCGGTATTACCCGGATCAAGTTAAAAGGGTTTTATCTCAGCCCCCCAGCCAATTGTTGGCTGCGGAGCACCCCTAAATGACTATATTATCTCCCTCCGGAGACTTTTCTCGCTTGCAAAATTACAAAAAATTGTTTAATTTTGTATTGCAAATCTGAAAAAATGTTATGACAAAACACGTATGAGGCAAGTAAGACAACACCATATAGTGCCACCCGGTTCCTGGGAAGTAGACCGTCAAGGCTTCTGCGGTCGATAAAATGTTTTCTTCACACCCCGAAACGCAGAAACGCATCGATAATATGACGAAGCGTTGTGTGAAAGACGGGTTTGAGCGTCCTGCCAAGAAATAACACCGTTTTTTAGAACGAGTCGTTTCGTTCGGTTTAAACATCCCTTGACTTCAAGGTCAAGGGGTGTTTTTTCTTATCGACTGATTCCGCGACATGGGTGAGACGGCGCTCCGACGCCACGCCGGGATGGATTGAAGATACCGCCGGTAACTTTCGGTCCGGATGCTGTCGCGTGCTATGATTCCTTTTCCTAAGGCTGTCGCCGAGCTGTCGCCGGTTTGAATACCAGACTGAATCAGAAGCCGGCTCAAGCAACGGCTCTCGAAATAGACGCTGTCGCCATGCGACCTGATAGAGTAGGGTATTGCCTTTTCAGGTATGTGCGTGAGTGCCATCTTCGCCACATGGAGCGCTATATCATGCCGCCCCTCTCGCGCAAGCGATTCTGCCAGTCGTGTCAAAGAGGCTCGCTGAAGCTGCGCCTGTAGCGTTACGTCCGGCCCCGGATACTTAGCATTGACTATTCCGCCCCAGCGCATTTTCGGTAGCGCGTCAAGAGATTCTTCGGTGAGTATGACGCTGTCCGGCATCATGGGGGCGAGTCGCCGGGTCAGAAGTGCCTGGCGCGTGTGGGGATAGAATCCACAGTATTTGTTTTTTCCAAGATTCTGATGCCAGTAGACAGGGCGCGGATAACGCGATGCCGCGTTCGTGGCTACGATGTCGAGGGTGGCGAGTTCCCGGAGTCCCGCTAATGAGCCTGCCGTCTTACCGGGGATGCCCAGAACATCAAGCTCCCACATGTCGGTGCTGTCGCGTCCCAATGTGACGGCTCTCGCAGGGAATACCGCCACCGGCGACATGTCGGCATATAGTATTCGCAATGCTTCTATCGCCGGCATTGTATCGGCTTCTGACCGGGGTAGCCGGATTACATTATAGTTCCCTAAGGCAATGTCGCCGGGAGTACCGGTCATCTTAAGTCCTTCGCCCCCTGCGCGTGGTATCATCAATTGCGACACATACCAGTCGCACGCAAGATAGGATCCGCACACCACCGTCACGTCACGCCTGATGTCCATCACTTCCTGAGCGAACCACAGAGGGAATATGTAGTTGTCCCCGTCCACAAAGAGAATGGCGTCTTTGTCGAGCGATTCGAGTAGGTTAGTGGCGTAGTCAAGGGTCGCGCTCCGACCGCTCCGGTCGTGGTCGTCAAGATTTTGGGAAAGCATCCATAATGGTATCGCCAGCGTGGCGGTAACCGACACTGTCCTGGCAATCCCGTGCCGTGACTTATGCAGAAGCCACAGCATGGCGCATCCGATCCAGAACGCGAATACCCAGAAACTCCCTAAAAATGAATAGTCCCGCTCCCGAGGTTCTCCCGGTGTCTGGTTGAGATACACCACTATGGCGAGACCCGTCATGAGAAAGAGCATCAGCGAAACCCATGCCGCCCGGTGCATCCTCAATGTGCGGAAACCTCCTTTCCCAGCGCCATATAGCAGTATGAGCCCTAACACTCCAGCAAGAAACGGTATGCCCCAATAAATATTCCTCCCCTTGTTCCGGCTGCCGATTTCCTCCGGCATCGCTTCCGTATTTCCGAGCATGAGGTCGTCGGCAAAGCTCACGCCGGTGATGAAGTTGCCGTGGTCTATTTCCCCCGTCGACGGCTGGTCGTTCTGACGCCCCATATAGTTCCAGAGAAGATATCGGAAATACATATATCCGATCTGATATCCGAGCATATAAGTAAGAGACTGCAGATATGTCGGCCGTAGGGCGTAGGTCTCGATTTCCGTGCCGTCCGAATTGTGTCGTGCCACTGCTTTCCCCGCGCTGTCAAGGGCTTCCGAAATTCGGAACCTTGTCATCGACGCGCTGTCCATCCCGGTCCATTCGCCGTAGGCGGTGATGTCGTCGGGCGACGATGCGTGGATACGGGGGAAAAACATGTCGAGCTCGGGGGTATACACAGGTGTGGAGTGGAATCCGGCTACTGCATATCCTCGTTCTTCCTTGCCCGATGAAAGTCGGGCATTCAGTTCCTTGTCTTTTTCTGTCAAAAATCCCGAACGACTCGGAATGTGTCCTCCCTTGACCATCGGACGCCAGTCTGTCCCCGTTGTCTTGAGGGCGTTGCGGGAGTAGTCCCATACAGTATCTCCGTTTTCTCCTATCGTTACTTTCTCAACTCGCATCACACGGCTGTATGGCGTACGCCCGTAGAAGAGCGGCGCCTGCCCATACTGTCGGCGGCTTAGATAGTCAGCCATCCGTGACACGGATGACGGGTCCCCCTCGTTTATCGGCGGGTTGGCTGATGCCCTCAGCGGAATAAGGATATATACGGAAAATCCCAGCATTAAGGCGGTAAGACTCCAGAGTGCGCTTCCCGCTGTGAGGTGCCGGCGGCTCAGGACCATCCCAAGGATGATGACGGTGACAAGTGCCGCGCACCACACTACAAGAGCTCCGGACCAATAGGGCAGATGTAGCGTGTTGACAGCAAACACATCGGCGCTGACGGCGAGTGTCATGCTTCCCGATACGAGTACCTTGAGGATAAGTGCCACTACCGCGCACCCTGCCACAAACGCTCCGGCGGTGCGCAGGAATCCCGCTCGCCGATTCCGTCGAGCGCCATAAAGCATCACCATCGCTATGGCGGGTATCACAAGAAGGTTCAGAAGATGAACTCCCAAAGAGAATCCCATCACATACGCCATTGCCACCAGCCACCTTACGCGGGCTGACCTGGATAGCGTGAACGCCCATTTCACCGACATCCATACGGCGACTGCCGTGAGAAACAGCGACATGGCGTATACCTCAGCCTCTACGGCACTATACCATGCCGAGTCGCTCCATGCGAAGCACAGTGACCCGGCAAGCGATGACACGCCTATTGAGAAGGTTCTCCATCCCGACCTCCCCGAGTCGGGCCATATCCAGCGCATGACTGTTATTGTCAGTGAGCAAAGTATCATGACCGCAAGAGCCATAAAAAGCCCCGACATCATGTTGACCACTCTAACCTGTAGCTCCGCATCCGGAAACAGACACGATGCGAAGCGGTGGAAGAGTGCCCACCCGGGATTTCCCGGAGGATGCCCTACCTCAAGCTTGAGCGCCGTTATGAGATATTCCGGGCAATCCCAGTAGGAGGGTCCCGGATCTGCTGTCAGCCAATAGGATAGGAGGGCGATGACGAAGGCTGCCATCGGTACTGTTTTCCGGAGTATCCTCATGCTGATCGGTTTCATTTCCTGATATTTCGGTCGAGGAGTTTATGTTTCACAAGCATCCGTGCCCAAGTGGGCGACATGCCTACAAATACTATCGAAATCCGGTTGAGCAAGCCGTTGATATATTGCTTCTTACCTTTTAGCATGGCTTTGATTGCCTTTTCCGCGAAGCGTTCCGGTGTCTCCAGTACTCCGAGTCGCACCGCGAGGCGCTTTAGATTGTCGGGGAGGCCGAAGAGGTTGGTGGCTATCCCGCCCGGAGTTGCCACGGTCACGCTCGCTCCATAGTCTTTCAGTTCGTAGTGCAGCGAGCGCGACAGTACCCTGATATACGCCTTTGTAGAAGCGTACATGGCGAGTCCCGGCATCGGCATCCAGCATGACATCGACGACATGTTGAGCATCCTGCCGCTACCGCGTTCCCGGAATATGCGGGCGAAATGTACCGACAGCATTGTCGTGGCGCGCACATGTAGGTCCATGAACCTCTCTATGGTGGCGTCGTTCGTTAGCGCAAGTTCGTTGAATGAGAATACTCCCGCGTTGTTCACAAGATAGTCTATCTCGATATTGCGGCTGAGCAGAAATGCGGCGATTATCGATACTGAATGGCGGTCTGTGAGGTCGGTAGTGAGGGGGAGTGCCTTGACATTGAACTCTTTCTCGATCTTTAAGGCGGCGTTGCGCAACGGGTTGGTCGTCACGCTCACCATCACGAGCGAGCAGCCTCGACGCGCCAGGGCGCGACATATCTCGAGGCCGATGCCGCCGTCTGCCCCCGTCACAAGTCCCCATCTGCCGCTAAGCATGGTGTGAAGCTGGTGTCCCATATAGTCTTAGCCTTTCGACTTGATTGCCTGTATCTCTTTCTGAATCTTGGCGGGTAGGTCGCTCACATTGCAGTGACATGCCATTTCCCGGCTATACATTCTCGCTATGCAGTAGTTGACGTGCTCACACCCGCAGTGGTGCGTGGACTCCCGGCGTAGACGGTTGATGAAGTCCGGCTCCCGTAGAAGCGCGCGTCCCATCTGAACGAACTCAAATCCCTCGGATAGTGCCTGTTCCATTCCCGCGCCGTCGACCACGCCTCCTACGTAAACCAGAGGTAGCGACAGTTCAGACCGGAACCGCTTCGCGTCTTCAAGGAAATACAGCGGTTTGAACGGCACTGTGGGTATCATGTATTTCCCGACAAGCCGAACGCCATATTTTAGCCACCATTGTTTCATGTAGTGTGTCATGCTGTATATGGGCATCTGGCCGCGCATCACATACATCGGAGCCTTGCTGACAAAGCCGCCGCTCAATACTATGGCATGCACGCCCAAGCGCTCTATCTCTTTGGCTACGGTCAGGCAGTCGTCAATCTCAAGTCCTCCCTTGAACCCGTCGCGCATGTTGGTCTTCACGAGTACTCCCATGTCGCTGCCGGCGGCTTTCATCACTTCCTCAAGACACATTCTCATGAATCGCATCCGTGAGTCGAGGGTCCCCCCGAACTCATCGCGCCTCCGGTTGGTGTAAGGCGAGAGAAACTGCGATATAAGATATCCGTGCCCTGCATGGACCTCTACGCAGTCGAAGCCCGCGTCGCGTGCTGTCCTCACGGCGTCGCCGAAGTTCCGCGCAAGCTCTTGCAGTTCGTCCTTCTTTAGACCCCGCACTATAGTGGGGGAGTACAGGTTGAACCCGCTGCACGCTCCCACAGGAATGCCTCCCGCTGTCTTGATATGCGTCATGTTGCCGCAGTGGCCTATCTGGATCGATGCCTTGGCACCCCGCTCGTGGATGCCGTCGGTGATGTCGCGCAGTGGCTTAACTATTTCCGGACGTAGCCACAGCTGCGTGTCGAATGATATTGCCGACCGGCAGATGCCGGCGTATGCAAGCGTAGTCATACCTACGCCTCCCTCCGCTACGCTCCAGTGATAGTCGCGCAGCATATCGGTAGGGTTGTTGTCTCGCCCCATGCCCTCGAAGGCGGCGCTCCGGATCGACCGGTTGCGTAGCTCTACAGGGCCTATCTTGGCAGGAGTAAACAATGTGTCAAGATTGGTCACCATATAAACGGGATAATGTATTTTCTCTTGAGATTGATAAAGTCGTTGCCGAATTCCTCTACATAGCGGCGATGTAGTGAGCGCGCTCGCGGTCCAAGGTTGGCGAAGGTCCACAGCGCGAATACTACTCCGGGCATCGACCACGTCAGTATCGCGTAGCCGATCCATTCCGTCAACTCTCCGAAATAGTTGGCTGATGTGACGTATTTGAACATTCCTCCATACGGTATGTAGTGGTTTCGGTCACCCGGTTTCCTGAGATGTCTGATGATATGGTCGGAATGTAGGTTGATGCCCATCCCCAAAAAGAATATCAAAGTGCCTGTTAGAAATTTGGGATCCACAAGCCAGGAGTCCGGATATAGTCCTTCCGGAGAGACATAAAACAGCCATCCCCCGATCAGATACGCATTAACCAGATTGAAGCAGATTCCCATCAATAGTATGACCAGCGGCATCCGGCTTTTACCCTTCATCAGTAACGGAAACACAAACGACCGCTGGAAATAATGGATGAGAAACAGCATCGCCATGACCCCGGGCGCAAACTGCTCCCTGCGTGGCGACAGCCACCAGATCAATACCATGGCGATGAATACCGGCGCCTCCATCAGTACCCAACCGATGCGGTTGCACACCGACGGTCCCCATTTCTTCGTATAAAACATCCCATAGCCGGGTGTGATGAACCGTAGCCCGAAAAACACCATGAACGCGAGCGCAATCATGATATATTCCACACTCTTGAGAACTATAGGATTGAAAATTTCGTTCATCATTATAGGATAGTATTGGCCGGAAAAAATCCGCTCCGTCCCATAGGACGAGTCGCAGATTTATCACGGAATTTTTAATTCTCGTTTCTCGGACCATGCAAAATTAGTAATTAAACGTGATATTTGCAAGATAATGTTGAAGAAACCCACAGAAAAAACAACAAAACTAATATCAGGCGTATTTAAATTGAGAATCCTGATTCTCTCTCTGACCCTGATGTTGTCCGGCTTCCTTACTCCTCAAATGAGGGCAGACGACTCCTCTTTCACGCCCTCTTCCGCTCAGAAGGCGGTGCGCACCTCAACCGACGTCGTACTCATTGCCCTCCCCGCCGCTGCGCTCGCCACTACTCTGATCATGCAGGACTGGGAAGGACTTAAGGAAGGTGCCATTTCTGCCGGTGTTACCGTCGCGGCAACACTCGCTCTCAAATACACTGTCAAAGAGAACCGCCCCGATGGCTCAAACTGCCATTCCTTCCCTTCCGGACACGCGTCCGTCACCTTTGCCGCAGCTACTTTCATCGGCAAACGCTACGGCTGGAAATACAGCATCCCCGCCTACGCCCTCTCCGCCTACACCGCCTGGGGCCGCGTCTACGGCAAGAAACACCACTGGTGGGACGTAGCCGCCGGCGCCGCAATCGGTGCCGCCTCCTCCTTTATCTTCACACACCCCTACATGAAAAAACACGAAGTAGCCCTAATCCCCATAGCCTCCGAAACCAACGCCGGCATACTCCTATCCTTCGCCTTCTAACCCCCCGTCCATCCTCCTCCCTCTCCCGCAAATCCCCATCCCCCGCCCTCTGCCAACAAGCCCAAAGCCCCCTCCTCCTTCACCCTCCCAATCAATCCAAGTCCCGGTTTGTTTAGGTGTCAGAGCCTCCGGCTCTGCTTCATCTCCGCCTCCCCAATCAAGCCAAGCCCCGGTTTGTTTAGGTGTCAGAGCCTCCGTCTCTGCTTCATCTCCCGCCTCCCATCCAATCATGATTCATCATGATTTCTCATGTTTCCTCAGCCCAATTCTAAATCATTCCGTAAGCGACCGATAGTCAGAAAGAAATTCCATAAGATACCGTATCCCGACAGCAAGCCCGATAATCCCTCCGGTCACCATCCCGGCAATCAGATACACATCCCCGCACAGCACACCGACCATGATAACCCATACGATAGCCAACGGCAACAATATCGCCACAAACTGAAGATGCCGCTTCCGGTAGAACGCCGCCTTCCGCGCAATCTCCGCCACTGCCATCCCCGGAATATCCAGCCGCCTGATCGCATGATAAAGCCACCGGTCCATTATCGACGACACAAGCATAAAAAAGTCGAATCCTATAGCAATCCATAAAGCAGCCTGCGTCCCAACTTCTTCCGACATCACCCGGAAAAACGCAATAGGTGAGCAAAGCATGACGATTATCGCAGCGTTCGAGAATCGGAGATAGCGCCGAGCAAGATTATCTAACGCCGATTTCCTCTTCCCGTTCATAATATCCTCCAACGACTCCTGCGATGTCTTGATGTTTACTCGCGTCTCCCGCCAGTCCTTCCTAATATTCTCTTCCATATCCGTAAATTATTAAAAAATCCTTAAATACCCCTTCAAATCAAAAGCATCCCACATTCAAAATTAGAAATCCCCCAAGTCCCGGTTTGTTTAGGTGTCAGAGCCTCTGGCTCTGCCTCCGCAGCTCACAAATCCAAATCATGCTTCCTAAAGCCAATTCTCAATTTCTAATTCCATATATCCCCCGAAGCCTATCCTTTGCCCGATGAAGCCGAGTCGCAACATTCCCCCGCGAAAGTCCCGTAATCGACGCTATCTCATCATACGAATACTCATCCAGCCAAAGCATCACCACCGCCTTGTCGATATTCCCAAGCATCGAGATGCACTCAAGAAGCTCCTTTATGTCACGCATCTTTTCCGACGAGTCATCCGAAACGTCCACCACCTCGCCAAGAGTCGCCGACACCGGCCGTCGGCTGCTCCTCCGAAGCGACGACACACAAGTGTTCAGCGCCACCCGATAAATCCAAGTCTTAAGCGACGAATCCGCCCGATAAGACCCAAGACCCTGCCAAACATTCACAAGCACATCCTGATAAAGATCCTCCAGATCTTCCGCACTCCGCGAATACCCAAAGCAGATGCGCCGTATCATAGCATCATAATCCCGAACCGCCTCAGTAAAAGCCATCCGCCTCCTCTCCATCCCCACCTCAGACCCCCTCTCCGACCCGGCCGCCCACAAAAGCCGCCCCATCTCTCTCAAAAGCCGCCCGGTCTCCTCCCAGATCCGCCCAGCCGTCCCCAAAATCCCCCACAATCCCCCGGCCAAGTCCCCTTTGTCACTGTTCCGGCGATTCATCGCCGTCCCAAAGCCCTCTGCTTCCTCATTCATAATTATTAAAATCTCAGTCATCATTACGAATCATTAATTACCTCGCAATATTAGTCGTAATAATAACGCAAAAAATTTCAAATCCCCGCAAAAAACTCGAATCTCAATCCAAAAGCCCCCTTGCCCCTATCGCCCCTCTCCCAATCCGCCCTCCCTAAAGCCGAAGCTTTAAGACCATCCCCCAGTCAAGCCAATTCAAGCTTTCTCATGATTCCTCATGATTCAAAAATCCAGGTCCCGGATGCCGAGATGCAATTTAAACCATTGATGGCCTTTAAGATATAGCCTCTCTATCTCTGCTTCATCGCATGAGACACCGATGGTGTGCAACTCTTTGAACTTGCCACCATGCTTGTCGACCACTACAACGCTTGTCGTGTCCGACCTATTCTTCTTTCTGTGGACAAACATGCCGCAAATATAGCGATTTTATTTGGTAGCGTCACTCTAAATCACCCATATATTGCACTAATATCCTGATATTCAATGTGTACATTTTCTGAAATCAAAAAGTGACGAAGTCAGGAGACCTTGAAATGGGAAATGGATAAATTGACAGGCCCCCAATCACCATATTCCTCATATCTCTCAGATATTTCATATCCCTCAAATTCATTCTATTTCCCCCGCTCAAACCCAATTAAGCATTAAGCATTGATTTCAATTTTTATGGCGATAAGGGAAATCCCCACAATTTCCCACTAATTTTGCATTCGAAATCAGAAATCAATGATTTTTCGTTTCTCCGGATGATCGTGTGGCTCATACAGGCCCTTCGCCGGTCAGTACCTCAGAGTACTGAAAAGAGTACAATGACAAGTCTGCCACTCCTCAATGCAAAAGGCCGAGAGTGGGATCTCACCGAAGACTAAACATGCGCCCTCAAAAGCAAATGTTTGTTTAGGTGTCAGAGCATCAGGCTCTGCTCCTTTGTCACTGTTCCGCGATTTATCGCGGAATAACCGAGCTCCCGACCATATCAGCCCCCCAATTACTAATTACTAATTACTAATTGCCAAAGAGCATCGACCCTGACAGCCCGGACATGACCGCATTCCGGGCTCTATGCTCTCCTGATGTAGGCATCAGGCTATAGATAAACGTAATAAGGATCAGACCGATTGAGTTTTATGCGTCATTCGCATCCCTTGATGTCAGCTGTAGTTGACTTAATAACTCATCTCTCTGACCTGACACCAATGCCAAAGGCATGCGGCGGAGACCAGCACTCTCCGCCGCATGCCTTTCTTCTTTTGCCCCCTTTATCAAGCGAAATATGCCGTGCTTCTCAACTTTTCAACTCTTTTATTGTAATATATAATGTAATGGAGAAGTTGTCTGACCTTACAGACATATTCTTAATTATTTTAGAGATGATAGAAAAACTGATTCCTCAACTATAAATAACTGTTTTATGAAAAGGATTCTGATATGGATATTGGCTTCAGCCTCCGCCATCGGAGCTTCGGCTCAGACCCCAGTGTCGCTCGACAGCTGCCGCAACATGGCGCTCGGCAACAATAAGGCCATTCGTATCGCCGAAGAAAATGTCAAAAGTGCCGGATACCTTAAGGATGCCGCAAAGGCAGCCTATCTCCCCGGCATTGACTTCACCGGAGGATATGTTTACAATCAGCGCCAGATTGCTCTGCTCGGTGAAGACGCTAAACTCCCTACCATGAGTTTCGACCCTAAGACTATGGGGTTCAATTATAATATCCTGACCGGTCCCGACGGTAAGCCTGTGCTCAACCCCTCAACCGGACAGCCTATCCCAAGCGAAGTCGCCGTCATCCCTAAGGAGGCTATGACATACGATACGAGAAATGTCTTTTTCGGATCCTTTACCCTTACACAGCCTATCTTTCTGGGTGGCTCAATACGCGCACTGAACCAGATTGCAAAACATGGTGAAAGCATGGCGAGGTCCATTCAGGAGCAGGCCCGTCAGGATGTGATCATGAGCGTCGACGAGGCTTACTGGCAGGTGGTATCGCTCGCTGAGAAAAAAGACCTCGCTCAAAGTTTTGTGAATCTCGTGGATTCCCTGCGCTCCAACGTCGGCGCTATGCTCGAAGAGGGTGTGGCTACCCGCAGCGATGTGCTCAACGTGGAGGTAAAATACAATGAGGCATGCATCATGCTGACTAAAGTTGACAACGGTCTCTCGCTCGCAAGAATGGCGCTCGCTCAGATCTGCGGTCTCCCCGTCGACACTCAGATGACCCTTTCTGATGAGGCAGGATGCGGCTTATCTCCCGATATGACGATTCCCGACACCAATATGCAGGATGTATATGCAAGAAGAGCTGACCTGAGTGTTATCCGCAAGGGCATCGACCTGCTCAAGAGTAAGGAAAACCTGTCTCTCTCCTCAATGCTTCCTAAGTTGGCGGCTTTCGGCGCCTGGTCGTTTTCAAACCCCAATGTCAACAATGGGTTTGAAAAGAAATTCGGCGGCGGTTTCTCCGTCGGAGCTATGCTGACGGTGCCCATCTGGCACTGGGGCGGCAACTACAACAAATACCGCGCCTCTAAATCCCAGACCGCGGCCCAACGACTCCTTCTCGAAGACATGGAAGAGAAAGTGTCGCTTCAGGTAAGTCAGGCAAGATACAGCTTCAACGAGGCGTTCAAGACTCACACCATGACCCAAAACAATATGAAGAGCGCTGAGGAAAACCTGCACAATGCCGAATACGCTTTCAAGGAAGGCGTTCTGACCACCGACGACGTGCTCGCCGCTCAGACCGCATGGTTAAAGGCAAAGTCGGAGCTTATAGACTCTCAGATTGGAATCCGCCTTTGCCATACTTATCTCGACAAAGTCACCGGTCAGCTCGGTGCTGATTATTAATATTCTTTATGATAATTTAAAAACGTTATGGACCAGCATACATCTAATCTGCCGCTGACCGACAAGTCGGAAGTGAGCGCTAAAAACAAAGCCCTGATCTTCACCGTTGTTATGGTGCTGATCATTGTAGCCGTAATGGCTGTTGTAGGTTTTATCTTCATCAAGCCGGAACCCGATACCATACAGGGTATGGGAGACGCTACCGAAATCAGAATTTCCGGAAAACTCCCGGGAAGGGTCTCTCAGATTTTTGTGGAGGAGGGTCAGCGCGTGAAAACCGGTGACACCCTTGTGCATATCCACTCTTCGCTCGTAGAGGCCAAGCTCGCACAGGCGCAGGCTCTGGAAGACGTGTCGAAAGCTACCAACAAAAAGGTGGATTCCGGAACAAGAAGCCAGATTATCGCTTCCGCTCGCGACGTGATGGAGCAGGCCGCCGCCGCTGCAGGTATCGCTAAAAAAACCTACGACCGAATGGAGTCGCTTTTTTCTAAAGGTGTCGTAAGTGCCCAGAAAAGAGACGAGGCAAAGGCGGCTTACGAGGCTGCTAAAGCCGGAGAGTCTGCCGCACGCAGTCAGTATGAACTTGCTGTCGCCGGTCCTCAGGCTGAAGACCGTCAGGCGGCCCAGGGTATGGTGAAGGCAGCCCAAGGTAGCGTCAGCGAGGTCGACGCTCTCCTCGAAGACCAGTATCTGACAGCTCCCGCCGACGGCGTGATTACCGTGATTTATCCAAACGTCAGCGAACTCGTCGCTACTGGCGCGCCTATCATGAATCTGCAGAAGGATGACGACCACGCTGTGTTTAACGTGCGTGAGACTCTCCTCAAAGATATTAAGGAGGGAACCAAGATAAGGGTTCGCATTCCAGCCCTCGACAAAGAGGAAGTCATGACAGTATATTATATCCGCGATCTCGGAACATACGCCAACTGGCAGGCTACCAAGTCTACCGGTGACTACGACGCGAGAACTTTCCAGATCAAGGCTCGCCCGGAAAAGAAAATCGAGAATTTCCGCCCCGGTATGAGTGTTGTATATCTCGGCGTTAAATGAAGTAGTACGCTTCTATAATTTTTAACTTTCTCATGAGTGGTTTCCTGAAAATATTCAATCGATCGATTGTGCAGATGGCAAGACGCCCGGTCTACTGGACCGCGATGTTCCTGCTCCCGCTCTTCGTGACCCTCCTCCTGACCTCCATGATGGAAGAAGGGCTCCCGACAAAAGTGCCTGCTGCCATTGTAGACAAGGACGGTTCAAATCTGTCGCGCCAGATCTCTCAGAATCTCGGCGCTATGCAGTCGGTTGACCTCGCTTATGAAAGCAATTCATTCACTGAGGCTCGCCACAGAATGCAGAAGGGTGAGATTTTCGGGTTCTTCCTGATTCCTGAAAATTTCCAGAAAGACCTCCTCTCCGGAAAAGGACCGGTCATCACGTTCTATACCAATATGACATACTATGTCCCCGCGTCGCTGCTGTTCAAGACGTTCAAGACAACAGCACTGATGTCGAAGGCGGGGATTATGCTCAATATCGGCGAAAGCGCAGGCCTCTCGGAGCAGAAACTCAAACCGATGATGCAACCTGTCAATATTGTGACAAGAGGTCTTGGAAACCCCGGACTGAATTATTCCATATATCTCTGCAATTCATTCGTGCCTTGCGTGTTCCAGCTCATGATTATGCTGATGGCCTGCTTCGCTCTCGGACATGAAATCAAATACGGAGGGTCCGTTCGCCTTATGAGCCTTGCCGATGGCAACGTGTTCAAGGCCATAGTTGCCAAGATTCTTCCTCAGACCATCGGATGGTGGGTGATGATAATTTTCATGGTGTCCTGGCTTTACAGATGGCAAGGATACCCGATGAACGGTAACTGGGGATGGTTCATCCTATCGGAATTGCTTTTCGTGCTCGCGTCCCAAGGCATTGCCATATTCTTCTTCGGGATTTTCCCGAATCTAAGGCTCAGCCTCTCGGTATGCTCGCTGCTCGGAATCCTCTCGTTCTCGCTCGCCGCATTCTCTTTCCCGGTGGAGAGCATGTATGGAGCAATAGGAATCTTCAGCTACCTGATGCCTATCCGATACAATTTCCTGATCTATATCGATCAGGCTCTCAACGGCATCGACATTTACTATTCGAGATGGTGGTTTGCCGCATACATCGTATATATGTTGCTCCCGCTTACAGTAGGCTGGAGAATAAAGAAATATTTCGACAAACCGGTATACGTGGAATAACACAGCTGTGAAAAACAATTAAGTAGATATGGGAATCTTTCTGAAGACATATATTAGGGAACTGAAGCTGATTTTCTCCGACATCGGGATTATCCTCTTCCTCGCCTTCCTTCCGCTGGTGTATCCGGTGATATACTCTCTCATTTATAATCCTGAACTCGTGAGAGACGTAAGACTTGTGGTGGTCGATAATGACAGGTCGGCTCTTTCAAGGGAATTGACACGCAATCTCGACGCGACTCAAGAAATAAGGGTAATCGGTTATGCCGCGGACATGGGAGAGGCAAAGAAGGCTATGCACTCGCATGAGTGTTTCGGCATCCTGGAGATTCCGCAGGGTTTTGAAAAAAAAGTGGGACGTGGCGAAGTGTCGCCCGCCGTGCTTTATTCCGACATGAGCCTGCTCCTCAGGTATCGCGGGTTCCTTGTGGCAACGACCAATGTGGCTCAGGAAATGGGTAGCAAGATTCTTGCCGAGGACATCGCCGGACAGGTGCCGATGGCGTCTTCTCTCGTCACCGGCGACCCCATGGGCGTGGAGAATGTGTCGCTCGGCAACCTCGAGTCCGGGTTCGACTCTTTCATTATGCCCGGTGTGCTGATCCTTATCCTTCAGCAATGCCTCATCCTCGCCGTGGGAATGTCGGGCGGCGCGAAGAGAGAAAAGCCGTGGAAGTTTGCCGCTACCGAGGCGTCATGCGGCTTGGATGTTTTCCTTGCAATGCTCGGAGAAGGGTTTGCTTACCTCACCGTAATCATTCTCCCGTCCATATATATACTGCACTACGTGCCTCTGATGTTCTCGTTCCCTATGGCGGGAGATCCTTGGGAAATCCTACTCTTCATTCTTCCCCTCGCCATAGCCTCTATCGCTCTGGGGCTGTGTTTCCAGGGTCTTTGCAGGGAAAGGGAGTCGGTCTTTATCCTCTGGGTGGTCACGTCTGTGGCGTTCCTGTTCCTATCGGGTCTTACATGGCCGAGATTCGCGATGCCGCATTTCTGGAAATTCCTGTCAGACCTCGTGCCCGCAACCTTCGGAGTAGAGGGATTCATCAGGATGAATACCAACGGTGCGAGCCTGTCGCAGGTGAGCCACGACTATGTAAGCCTCTGGATTCTCGCCGCGGTATACACCACAGTAGCCTTCTTTGTGCATAAATTCGTGGTGATGCCGGCAAGAAGAAACAATTCCAACAATATCAAGCTGGAATCAAAGGATTTCCAAAAACTATAATCCCTTGGACTGCCTCACACTTCCTTCCTGAGCCTTGCCGGGGGAATATTGAGCCGGTCACGATACTTGGCGACTGTTCGCCTGCTTATATCCAGACCTTCCTCTCGGAGGGTCTGGGTTATTTTTTCATCGCTCAGCGGATGCTTCTTGTCTTCGGAAGACACCACTCGTTTTATCTCCGCCTCTATCTTGCGGTTGGTCAGAGCGTCTGTCTCGGTCTCCCCCGAATTGTTCCCGACAGTGTCGCTGAAGAAGAAACGTAGCGGGAATATGCCCCAGGGCAATGCGACATATTTATTGGCGGTGCAACGAGATATCACAGATGCATTCTGCCCCGTAAGAGCCTCGATGTCTTTTATCATCATCGGACGCAGCCGATATATGTCCTCAGTGTCGAAGTATTCACGCTGAAGTTTCACTATTGCCGTGACTACCGACATCAGTGATTCCTGCCGCATCCGGAGCGCTCTGATGAATTCCTTGGCGTCGTTATACCGATTAAGGATGAATTCTCTGTCGGTGCCGCGCTCCTTGTCCCGCTCTTTTCGCGATAGATGCCGCTCCGCCACTGTGAACGCCTCGCTGATACGCAGCTCCGGTATCTTGTTGTTTAGAGATATGACAGGCTCCTTCCCCGATGTGTCGATGACCACATCAGGGATAATGGTGTTGGTTGCCGACGGCGATGAATCTACCGCCGCTCCCGGCTTGGGATCAAGAGTCCTGATAAGGTCTATGGCGGCGGAAACACGCTCCGCGGATATCTTGAGACGGCTTACGAGCAGATGCGCATGCAGCATCGAGAACGCCTCGAACTGCTCGTTGAGAATACGAAGGGCATCATCGCGCTCCTGAGATTCCGGCAGATACCGCAACTGGATGCTCAGGCAGTCGGCAAGCGATACCGCTCCGACTCCATGAGGCTCAAGCGTGCGGACTGCTTCCAGTGCCTTGTCCATCACGCTCTGCGAAACCTCGATTCCCTGGGAAAAAGCCATGTCATTGACCAGATACGCCGGGTCTCGCTGGAGCCTCCCGTTCGAGTCGAGGTTGCCAACTATAAAACGCGCCGCCAACTGCTCTTCTTCTGTCAGATCAAGCTGTCCCAACTGAGAAAGAAGCGACTCATACAGCGATGGAGAACTGTCTTCTACCGGAATGTCGGAAAAATCCTCAGGTATTGTCCGGCGAGATGCATTCCAGTCTGAATGGATACGCAATCCGGACGAATCCGCAGGCGTATACTCTTCGGTGTCTTCTGCCTCAAGAGCCGGATTTGCCTCCATCTCGCGCTGAACCTCCTCGTCAAGTTCGGGTGCCGACATCTCAAGCATCCTCACAAACCGAAGCTGCTGCTGATAGAGCCGCTGAACCTGGCGCTGCTCCGTGGCAAGTCGTTGAGAATTCTTTTCCATATTGCAAAATTACAAAAATTATCGCAATTGCTTGCGGGGGAACAAAAAAATTATTAACTTTGCACATTGAATGGACAGAGATTCAATACTACAATTCTCGTGTCCCTAAGATTCAACGTATAAAGTAAAGAAAAATGGCATCAAGCAACCAGACACCGGAACAGCCGGATACACTGGAGACCCTCAACAGCGGCCTGACTAATCTCGGCAAACGCATTGAAACCAACAAGCGCGCGATGGGTATCGCCATGGGGGGTATTCTTCTCGTGGCTGCCGTCACATTCGCTTACATCTATCTCTATCGCATACCCCAGAACAACAAGGCGATGGAGGCGTACAACAAAGTGGAGCTCTCATCTATGGGAAACGACTCCATATCTGCCAACGCCTATAAGAAAGTCGCTGATGAGTTCGGCAGCACTACTGCCGGAAACCTCGCGGCACTCAGCGCCGGCGAAAGTTTCTACAATGCCGGAAATTACGCCGAAGCTGCAAAATATCTTAAAGAGTTCAGCTCAAGCGATGAGGTGATGGCTGCAAATGCTAAAATCCTGCTCGGCGACTGCTACGTCAATATGAAAAAATACGACGACGCTATCGACGCTTTTAAAAGTGCCGTTAAAGAAGCTGACGGGAATCCACAGATTGCTCCTCGCGCTATCCTGAAGCAGGCTGTGGTCTACGATGAGCTCAAAAAATATGGCGACGCCCTTAAATGCTACGAATCCATCAAAAAGGATTTCCCCGAATTCACTTTCGGCAACGGACTTTCTGTGGATTCATACATCGAAAGGGAAAAAGCTCGCATGTGATTGCTTTTATGAGTTTTATGTGGGATGGATTCCGGATTAATGTTTTGAACCCCATAAAATAATAAAACATACCTGCTTATTTTATGAAAGGGAAGTTCGCTGCTGCGACCTTCCCTTTTTATCTTTTTTAACATATCTTGTCGCCATAATACAAAATAATATCTTAAATTTGCAGTGGAAGTTCGTTTCTTCCTGTTTTCTTTATTAAGTTTTCGTCATGGATAATTGCCCGGGCTGTTTCTCCCGCGATGAGGAATTAAGAATCGACAAGGCATACGAGGCTCTTTTGCAATCGTATGTCGAGAGCCGTCATCGCAAAAAAGTTGAGAAAATCGGGAAGGCTTTCCGGTTTGCCAGAGCCGCTCACAACGGCGCGCGTCGCAACGACGGAAGCCCGTACATCCTTCATGCCCTTGCCGTGGCAATGATTTGCAGCAAGGAACTCGGACTTGGTTCCACTTCCATTGTCTGCGCGCTCCTGCATGATATTGTGGAGCACTCCGACATCTCCATCGACGATATAGAGGCGAATTTCGGAAAACAGATCTCTTCCATCGTGGAAGGCATCAATAAACTCAGCGGCGGCATTTTCGGCTTCGCCGCCGAGACCCAAGCGCGAAAACTGCGCGACATGATGATGTCGATGAGCACTGACGTCAGGGTCATTCTTGTCAAAATGGCAGACCGGATGCACAACCTGAGAAATATACATACACAGCGCGATGACCGCCGGCGTCGAGTGGCGCGTGAGTCTCTGTATGTATATGCCCCTCTTGCCGAGCGATTGGGACTTTTCGGAATGAAGACCGAATTCGAGGATCTTGCTTTCAAAAGCGAGAATCCCACCGTCTATTCCGCCATCTGCCACAAACTCGAACAGAGCGAGGAGGAACGCGATAGAATCGTCAGAAGCCTTATAACTCCGCTTAAAGCCAGACTTGACAGCGAAGGAATCAGATACGAAATCAAGGCAAGGGTAAAGAGCATTTATTCAATATTCCGGAAAATGGTCAAAAAAGAAATCCCGTTTGAAGAGGTTTATGACGTTTATGCCGTCAGGGTCATTTTCGAAAATGATGACGACTCTCAGGAAGAGCCTATCGCCCGCAGAATCGCTGCTATACTCAGCGAGAACCACAAGGTGCATCCGGAGCGAACCAGAGACTGGCTCAAGACTCCAAAAGACAACGGATACCGAGCGCTCCACCTTACTGTCATGAGCTCTTACGGCAGATGGACCGAAGTGCAGATAAGGAGCCGGAAGATGGACGACATTGCGGAACTCGGATATGCCGCCCATTGGAAATATAAGGATGGAGTCAAGACCGACACCGAAAGACTCGACAGCCTCGTTAATACTGTCAAGGAGATATTGGCAAACCCCGAGCCCAATGCTGTCGATTTCCTCGATACATTACGATTCAATATCTTTGCCAAACAGATATATGTGTTCACTCCCAATGGAGACCTGGTTGGGCTCCCTTCCGGAGCCACTGTGCTTGACCTCGCTTATGCGATGGACTCATCTGTCGGAGACCACTGTCTCGGCGGAAAGATCAATCGCCGTCTCGTCAACCCCGACCACGTCCTCGCGAGCGGAGACCTTGTGGAAATCATTACGGTAAAGTGTGTCTCGCCTGATGCCAAATGGCTCGACAAGTGCATAACCGCACATGCGAGAAACGAAATAAAACTGAAATTATGACACTCAAAAACATACTTGCAAACAAGACCGTGCTTAAAGTGGGGGTTGCGCTGGCATCTTCCATTCTGGTCTTGCTTCTAATGATGCGCGGAGAACATCAGAACTATAGTTACGAACTTAACCAGCCATGGCGATACTCGCTTCTCACTGCCGAATTCGATATTCCCATAATGAGGGACTCAGTCTCATCAAAGCACATGCGCGACAGCATCGATGCCGCTTTTGTCCCTTTCGTAGTCAGAGATTCAAGAATATCGTCAAGAAGTATTGACCGGTTCGCTAAAATCATCGAGCACCATGTCGGTAAAGCGGAGGCCGCCACTCTGACCAAAAGCCTTGCCGAAGCATATAAGAAAGGCATCGTCAGCCCTGAACTTTACGACAGGATACACAGCTTTCAGCACCCTAAGCTCAGGATGAGCGACGACACTGAAGACCAGAACGCCGTAGTCCTGATCGATGCCGGCGCGATGCTCATGCCGAGCATGGCTTACAAAGCGGTGGACTCCGCATACACAGCGCGCCACAGCTCCCCAGGAAACGAGGTGACGCTAAGCGCTGACATTGCAAAGGCATTGAGCGCAAGCCTTATCCCCAATATAGTCATTGACTCTTTGGCGGATTCCAAATTCAGGGCCCAGGAATATCTAAACGTCAACTCTGCTCTCGGTGTAATTAAAAAAGGGCAGAGGATTGTGGATCGCGGCGACATCGTCAATGACCAGATCTACACGAACCTCAACAATTATCTCGACATGCTCGAGAAAAACCAGTCTAAGGAAATATCGAAGAAGTTCTACCTTGCGGCGCAGGCTCTATATATCCTGATGATGTTCTCGCTCCTCTATCTTTTCCTCGCCTTTTTCCGCAAGAAAATTTATTCCAGTGTCAAGAAAGTCACTTTTATAGTTACGATTATCACATTTTTCTCCGTACTCGCCATTGAGTCGGCGGAAATGTTCACCAACGGTCTTTACCTCATTCCATTTGCCGGAGTGCCGTTGATTATTGCGGTGTTCACCGACTCCCGCACTGCGATTTTCGCACATGTGATCTGCATTCTCCTTACCGCACTCGCCGCACCCTTCCAATTCCGGTTTGTGGTCATTGAACTTGTGGTCGGAATCAGCGCCACTTTCAGCATATATCACCTCACGCGCCGCAGCCAGCTGCTTCGCACGGCAATCATAACATTCGCCTTATATATAATATGCTATTCCATGATGCTTCTGCTCTCCGAAGGAAGCCTTAGCAGCTTCTCATGGCGCATTGCAAGCATTTTCGGCATCAACAGCGTCTTCCTCTCTTTCGCATATCTCCTCATCCTTGTGGTTGAGAAGGTGTTCGGATTCACTTCCACTGTCACACTCGTGGAACTCAGCGACATAAATAATCCCATTCTCAGACATCTCGCTGAAGTCGCCCCCGGCACTTTCCAGCACTCTATGCAGGTATCCACTCTCGCATCCGAAGCCGCGCGTGCCATTGACGCCGACACCACCCTCGTCCGCACAGGGGCCCTGTATCATGACATCGGCAAAAGCGTATCACCTGTATTCTTCACTGAAAACCAGCATGGCGTCAATCCTCATGCCGGCCTTGACCCAGCCACAAGCGCCCGAAAGATCATAAGCCACGTGAAAGAGGGACTCGCGATTGCATCGAAAGAGAAACTGCCTCAGGTTATCAAAAATTTCATTCTCGAGCACCATGGGAAAGGCGTGACTAAATATTTCTACAACACTGCCGTCAACGAAAGCCCCGACGGCAATGTGAATCGCGACGAATACCAGTATCCGGGTCCCAACCCACAAAGCAAGGAGACCACAATACTCATGATGGCAGATGCGGTGGAGGCTGCCTCGAGATCTCTGAAAGACTATAGTCCGAAATCCATCAACGCGCTCGTCGACAGAATTATCGACTCTCAGATGAATGACGGTCTATATGCCGATTCTCCAATCACTTTCAAGGATGTCAACATTGTCAAGGAGACTTTCAAAAAGAGGCTGGCTACCATTTACCACTCCCGAATCGAGTATCCTGAAATACACGACCGCAAACCCGAGACAGAACAACAAAAGAACGAATCTGACGTTAATTAATTAGGAATGCCACTATGTTGGCGACTCTAAAACTGATGACCGATGACCGATTACGATTATAATAACAAGACTTTATCTTCTTCACGAAAACCAAGGTACAGGCATTTCGCTTTATGGACCCTCGTCATCATGCTTGTGATGTCTGTCGCGATGCCGACAGACATGTACGGCCGTAGACGTAAAAGCAAGGCCAACACGTCTGCCTCAAGCCGCAAGCGCTCGAAAAAACGCCGTTCGTCCTCGTCGTCCAAAGGAAACTGGACTCTGACGGCTGCCGATGTAAATCCGGATTCAAAAAGTCCCGAGATGAAGTCCAAGAAGTCATCCAAAAGACAGATTACGGTTCAGCGTCCCGACCTTGAGGCGATTCGGACCGCCACTCTTGACCCGCAGAGCAAGATGTACTATCCAAAACTGATCAAGAAGTTCAATCTTAACGACACGGTCATGACTGCCGACGAATACAGGCATCTTTATCTCGGGTACATGTTTCAGGAAGACTATGATCCTTACAGAGAGTCTCCCTATTCAAGCGTCACCGAAGCTTTCCGCAACAAAACCAGCCATACCAAGGAAGAAATCGACACGATCAGAAAATATGCCGAGCTCACCCTTATGGACAATCCTTTCGACCTCCGCCAGATGTCGCTTCTGGTTCATGTGCTCAAGGAGAGAAAGAAGGACATGAGCGCGAAAATATGGGAATACCGCCTCGAGCATCTTCTTGGCGCAATCAAGAGCACCGGAACCGGAGAGGATGAAGAAAACGCTTGGTTTGTTATTTACCCGGCTCATGAATACGACATGGTCCAGCTGATGGGATACCATGCAGTCGACGCTCAGTTTATCGAACCGGGCTTCGACTATCTGATTGTGGAGCCGGAGGAAGAGACTGCCAGAAGGCTAAGAGACAATGTGCAGAAAGGCTTCTTCTTCGACGTCAGACAGATACACCAGCAATATGAGCTAAAGCACCCCGAGGATGCCGATGATGACTCGGAAGAGGTGGTGGAAGAGTCTGTAGAAGAGACTGTGGATGCCGACGACGTGGCTGCCGAATGATTTATCAATCTGTTTAAACTACTTCAATCATATGGAAAATAAAGAAACTGTCAGAGACGGCAAATTTGTAGCGTTCGCCTATAAGGTCAAGGATGCCGACAACGGCGAAATCCTGTTTGAGGCAAAAGCTGCCGCCCCCGACACAATGGTATACGGAATGACACCCGAGATGCCCCCCGCTCTCGCCAATGTCATGAAAGGGTTATCCAAAGGCGACCGCTTTACCGTGACCCTCCCCCCGGAAGCGGCTTTCGGTCATCGCAGTGAAGACAACGTGCTGCAAGTGCCGGTCGAGGCATTTATGAATGATGGCAAAATGGTCGTGGAGCCTAAGGTTGGCGACTTGCTTCCCATGATGACCGACTCCGGTGGAATCGTACAGGGAAAAGTGACGAAGGTGGCTCCCAAATATGTAGAGATGGACTTCAACCATCCATTTGCCGGAAAGACCGTGGAATACGAAGGCGAAATCATAGAGGTGCGCGATGCCTCCGATGATGAGTTGCATCCTCGCCACTCCTGTGGTTGCGGCGGTTGCCACCATGGCGAAGACGGCAACGGCGGCTGCGGCTCTTGTGGCTCCGGTAGTGATGGAGGACATGACTGTGGCGATGGCTGCGGTTGCGGTGACTGTGGATGCAAATGACCAGAGAGATTCCTGAAGAGATTCTGCAGGTTAAGCAGAGGCTGCAGATTATAGGCGACTCGCCGGCTCTTATTGAGGCTATCAAGAGAGCGGTGACTGTCGCCCCTATCGACCTGTCTGTGCTCGTCACCGGACCTTCGGGAGCAGGAAAGGAATTCTTCCCAAAAATCATACATCAATTCGGAGCGCGGAAGCATAAGAAATATATTGCCGTCAACTGCGGCGCTATCCCGGAAGGCACTATCGACAGTGAACTCTTTGGACACGAGAAGGGCTCCTTCACCGGAGCGCTCTCCGCCAGAAAAGGATATTTCGAGGAAGCCGACGGCGGGACAATCTTTCTGGATGAAGTCGCCGAACTCCCGCTGACCACACAGGCACGACTTCTGCGCGTGCTTGAGAGCGGTGAGTTCCTGAAGGTCGGAAGCAGTACCGTGCAGACCACCGATATCCGAATTGTAGCAGCGACAAACGTCGACCTCACCAAGGCAGTTGCCGAGGGGAGGTTTCGCGAAGACCTATACTATCGCCTTTCCACAGTCCTCATCCACGTGCCGCCGCTTCAGGAACGGGGAAACGACATAATCCTCCTCGCAAGGAAATTCGCAGCAGACTTCTCTGAAAAATACATGACAAAGCCTGTTACATTCAGCGAGGATGCCAAAAGAGCCATGCTCCTTTACAACTGGCCGGGAAACGTACGTCAGTTGAAGAATGTCATCGACCAGATTGCCCTCTTCGAAGCAGGGACTGAAATATCCCGCGACAAGATGCTCGAGGCTCTTCCGCTCAACAGAAATCCACAGGCGACCCCGATGATCGCTCCTTCTCCCGACAACTCCTACGAGGCGGAGCGAAAGATGATATGGCAGATGCTGTTCTCCATGCGTGAGGACATTTCCCGCCTTCGTGAGCAGATTGGCAAGACGGAAGACGATCAGCCTTCACTAAGCGGTGTCAGAGCCCTTATGGCAGTCCCGAGGGATGAGTCACCATTCGCATCAAGTCCACTCGACGAGTCGGAAAAACGCACCATCGAAGAGACGCTCGCCCGGCATGGCGGCAACAAAAAACTCGCCGCTGAAGAACTCCGGATTTCCGTCAGGACCCTTTACCGAAAGATGCAGGAGCTCGGAATATCTTAAATACCAACGACCCACGACATGCAACGAATTCTGACTTATCTCACGCTTACGATTGCAGTCCTGACTGTGTTGACAGGCTGCACCATCAGTTACAAATTCAACGGTTCCGCATTGAATTACGACATATACAAGACAATTCACGTTTCGGAATTCCCGATTCGCGCTGCTCTTGTATACGCACCGCTTCAGCAGACATTCGAAAACAAATTGCTCAACACCATCACCCGCCAGACAAGGCTGCAGGAGGTCAGCGGGTCATCCGACCTTGAGATGACCGGTGAAATCACCGGCTACTCCCTTACGCCTCAGGCGGTGGGCACTGACGCATACGCCACCGAAACAAGGCTCACCATTACAGTGAAGGTGAAATATACCGACCATATCAACCCCGCTAACGATATAGACCAAAGTTTCTCCGCATACCGGCAGTTTGACAGTTCCCTTATGCTTACTGATGTCCAGGACGCCCTTTGCGAGGAGATATGCGATGAACTCGTCGACCTAATTTTCAACGCCACCCTCGGCAACTGGTAAACTTATGATCATGACAAACGCTCCATATTACGTCATTCCCGACATCGAGGCCCTTCGTTCTGAAAAGGACCCGGACAAACTGCGGCTTCACCGACGGCGCATTGCGGCAAACATCGGAAATCCAGATGCACTACGCGCCATCATAGGAGACTCATCCGAGGACTTTAATGACTTCTACGGTGCGTCTGACTCTCCGAATCTTTCCACGGAAGACACTATCGACGCATTTCTGGAAAAATTCGGAACAGAGACCAAAGAGGCGGTTCATGCTGCCGCAGATGCCGTTGACTCCACTGTGGCGACGCAGACATCAGAGCCGACTGTCCCGATTGCCCCTGCATTTGACTACGCCTCCATGATGGAGGCGCGGGAAACTGAGTCGGTGCTTCCCGAAACGGACTCTGACGACCCGACACTCGGAGTCATCGACTCTTTCCTCAGCAAAACTCCTCCGCCAAGAATAAAGCCTAAAAAGGAGGCGAAAGCTGACGATAAACCATCCCTTACGGAAAGTTTTGCCAAAATTTTAATAAAAAACGGCAATTATCAGCGTGCGCTTGAAATAATTACCGAAATAAGTTTGAATAATCCAGAAAAAAGTATTTACTTTGCAGACCAAATACGATTTCTTAAGAAAATCGTGTGGATTGAATCAAAGAAACAATGATATTTTAACATCCGTGAGAGGACTCCTCCGGGATCTTCCACTTTTAAACAAAACATATAGACCATGTATATTTTTCTCAGCATCCTTATCGTGATTGCGGCTCTCCTGCTCATCGGCGCTGTTCTGATTCAAAAATCAAAAGGTGGCGGTCTCGCCTCTGACTATAGCCAGGGCAACCAGTTTATGGGATACCGCAAGACCACAGACTTCATTGAAAAGGCGACATGGAGTCTCGCAGTTTTCATCTGCGTCATCAGCATCTGCGCCTCTTTTGCCATCAAGACACCGGTGACACGCTCAGGAATGGCTCCGGCTCCCGCTGCCACTACAGCTCCCGCTCCGGCTCCTGCAAATGCTCCGGCTAAAGAGAAAGCAGCTCCCGCTCCGGCAAATGCTCCGGCATCCGCACCGGCTCAAAATGCAAAATAATGCCACTTCTCAAAGAGTATTGGCAGACATAATAATAAATGGCATCCTGAAAGGGATGCCATTTATTATTATGCTCAAATCTGCCTTATGCCTTGGAGAGGCATTGAATTGCTGCCTCTCGGTCTTTATTCAACTGGCGGCGAAGGTCATCAACAGAGTCGAACCTTCGTTCGTCTCGCAGCCGTGAGGCGAATTCCAGACGAATTTTCTTCCCATATAAATCCTCGTCAAACCCTATTATATGAGCCTCCACAGTAGAGGTCAACGAAGATGTGGCGGTGCCGTCAAAGGTTGGACGTACGCCTATGTTGACCATAGCCGGCAATGGGGAGTTTTCATTGAATCCCTCGATGTGCGCATAAGCTGCATACACTCCGGCAAGCGGCTTCACCAGTCGCGGCGATACCTGTAGATTTGCCGTTGGGAATCCTATTTCCCTTCCGACCTTGAAACCGGAAGCGACTCGACCCTCAAGTTCAGGCAGATGACCGAGCATCCTTATCGCCGAAGGAATGTCGCCTTCCTTAACAGCCTTGCGCACTGCGCTGCTGCTTATTCCTTCCACTTCAGGCGCGCAGACTATTTCGACTCCGGTCGCTTCTCCAATCTCCACATATTCTTTGAAGGTAAGGTCACGACCGTCGCTACCGAAGGTGTTGTCGTATCCGAGCACTACAAGACGCACATCATACTTGACTCTAATATACCTCAGCCAGTCGCAGACTCGGGTATTGCGCAGTTGTTCGGTAAACGGCAACAGTATCGGAACGACATCGCTATCACTTATCAACTCTATTTTCCTTTCAGCCGTCATGAGATTGCCGGGAGCCCTTTCGGGAGCGATCAGTTCAAGCGGATGACGGTCGAATGTGATTGCCATCGGAAGCAGCCCGCGACGCCCCGACTCCTCTTTAAGCACTTCAAGAACCTTGAGATGCCCCCTGTGCATCCCGTCGAATGATCCGATTGTGGCAGCCTTGTCCATATTCTTTTATTCCGGCTGCCGTATTTCCAGGAGAGCTCCGCACACAGCCAGCATGTCGTCCTTGTCTGTATTTCCGACTCTGAAAGCATGTGCTCCGGCCTCTGAGGCGGCCTTACAGTTTTTGTCGCTGTCGTCGAGCATCAGCGTCTCGGAAGGATTAAGTCCGTAACGGCGCATCAAAGTCGTGAATATCTCCACATTGGGTTTGCACATCAGTTCTTCAAACGACACAACAACTCCATCGAAGTAATCATTGATTGTGCCTCCTTCCTGACGGAATGCCCTGTCTATCCATGTGTGAAACATTACAGGATTGGTGTTGCTCAAGACAAATATGCGATAGCCCGCCATTCGCATGCGTCGCAGCATTGACAGACGTTCCACAGGAATATCTACGAGAAACCGGTTGAATGCTTCTGTAATCTGGGCGTCGGTGACTCCGGGATGCATGCGGTTGCGCACGATATCGAAAAATTCCCCCGTAGAGCGTTCTCCGGTCTCCAGACCATAGAACGGCTCCTGCTGGCCATAGAGTCCGAGCATGGAATCGGCATCTTCCAGTCCCAGGTCCACAAGAGCCTTCACGGCCCTTTCCCTGTCGAGATCCACAACCACTCCTCCAAGGTCAAAAATTACATTCTTTATCTTATATATCCAGTCAGTCATTTTACGCAAAAATTAAAAAAGTGCAATCCAAAATTTTTGGATTGCACAGTGTCTGTGTGAGCTACGTGTCTCATCTATGAGATACGCGTTCCACTGCTGTCTTATTTTGCAGCCTCAACGGGTACAACAGCAGCCTCAGCAGCAACTACAGTGTCAGTAACTACAGTGTCATTGGCTGTGTCAACTGCAACTTCTTCAACAACAGCTACAACTGTATCTGAATCTACTGCTTCGGCATTCTTGTTGCCGCAAGATACGAGTGCTACGCTGAAAACAACAGCGAGAGCGAGAACTACTTTTTTCATTTCCTTTAAAATTTAAAATAATAAAACATGTTTTGCTATCAAAAACGGTGCAAAGTTAATACGAATTTTTGGAATGGCAATGATTTTTTTCATTTTTTTTACTAAAAAATCGCAACAATCGTGTTTTTTAACATTTCAAGATTGCTCTTTTTGCCTGATTTTTGTTCGTCTTTATTTACAACATGCTGTTTCCCATCACATTATCAGGCAATGTGATTTTTTTCGTATTTTTCATGATTTTTTGTTGTTTTCAAAATAGGATTTGCCGTGTGAAGCGTTATAATGGCATGACGGCACTGCAACGTTGTCAAAACTTCAAATGAAAATTTCAATAGACTTAATTATGAAAAAGCACATCTTCTCTCTTATGGGCTCAGCGATAATGGTAATCACGCTTGCCTTACCTTCATGCAGGAACTCCGGTTCCGACCATCCCCGGATGCCAATTGCCGAAACCGACAGCATCTATTGGTCCGACTCCCTGACAGTGGCAGACTGCTTCGCCAATGTAGAGATAGAAGGTCAGTATCCCCATGCCGGACAGAAGCCACTGCTCGACAGCGTCCGGTCTTGGCTTGGCGCACGATTGAACAGCAATGTGATGGACATAGGAAAACCTCTCTTCCCCATTACTCCCCAAATGCTCGCTTCGGGCAAGGACTTGGCGACAAATACAGGTAAAGCACTCCTGAAGACTGCAGACAATGACTTCAAAGGGTTTGCTCATGACAGCATAGCCATCGAATATGAGTTTATATATAATTTCAATCCGGTATTCCAGACCGACAGTGTGGTGACCTACGCTTTCACCGGCTATGGATATATGGGAGGCGCTCATGGCTACACACTCGACGAAGGACAGACTTTCATCGCTTCCACAGGCGAAAGGCTCACGTTTGCCAATACGTTCCGCCAAGAGGCATCAGACTCAATCGTAGCAAGAATACGTGAGGCGCTCCGCGCTCAGTATTTCAACGAGACGGACTCCGCCGAGGTGCCCTTGCGCGATCTTCTGCTTGTAAATCCGGACTCCCTGCCTCTGCCGCAGACACCGCCGCAGTTTCAGAAAGACGGCGTGGCTTTCATATATCAACAGTATGAGATTGCACCATACGCGGCAGGAATACCCAAGTGTGTCCTTCCATACGAAGAGCTGAAGCCTATGATGAAGCCGGCGGCAGCAAGGCTTGTGCCCTGATGCCGCCGTCGGTGGTTGCGCCGTAGGACCGGAATCTTTATCTTACCACTATCTTGCTCACGGAGCCGTTCTGCACGCGTATGCAAACGGTTCCTTTTGCAGGATACTCGAGTCTTCTGCCGGTCAGGTCGAAGTATTCAACTTTTCCGTCGTCTGCCACAGTCAAAGAGCCAACTGCAGCCGCCACATCCATATAGTCTGAAAACTCGCCACGGTATATATAGTCCGTAAAGGGTCGGCCTGCCTGGTCGTAAGATGTCTGGGTCAGTTCATAGCTCACAGGCACGCCCTCTGAGTCGTATTCCACAGTTCCCTTCGCATCTTCGTATATCTCGATTTCGTCTCCATACCGGGATTCAGAATAGGATTTGGTGTTGTTGCCCCATTCGTCGTAGGTGACCTCTGTAAGCTCCGTCTCTGTATCCTCAGGATAATTGACAGTGCTGATGGTGCGATAGCCCTCGTTTTCAAGCGGCTCATACTTCATCGAGCCGGTTACGGAGCCTTCCTCGTCTGTAAGTGTCATGGTAGCGGTGTATGCAGCGCTGTCTTCGCTGTATTCCGCCTCAACTGTCATGGTGTAGTCTTCCTCATATGCGATGATTACCGCACTTTTGATGCGGTTGCCACCGATAAACAGATTCTCGACGTCAGCTATCTGCCCGTCTGTGTTTTCCCACACTATGTTGTCGACAGTGGTGTTGTCGGTCCAGTAAAAGTCAACTCCGTTGTATGCGAGGTTGGTTACATGGATTTTCGCAGCTTTGCCATCGTCGCCATACGTCACGGTCAACTTCTCTATCGGATCGTAATAATCCTGGAAAAGAGTGGATATCACTACACTCGTGATATTGCCCTTGTCATCGCGTTTCACCGTCCGCTTGTAGTTGTTGCCAACAAGGCGCCAGTCACCGTTCATCCACATCCACTCGGTGCGTTCCGTTATCAGGTCGGTGAGTATCGGATCGTAGGTAAACTGAGTCTTCATGCTGTTTTCGAAAGTCTCGCCATCAGACGAGATGCGAGACTCGCGCCAGACCACCTTGTCATGCTCGTCATAGACATACTCTGTCACGATGGTCTCGCCCTCCATGTTCTTGTCTATTTCCTTGACTGTATTGCCCCTTTCGTCATAGGTTTTGGCATACGTATCCTGAAGTTCCCACTTTCCGTTGTCCCAGCCGTAGTATTTCTCGGTCAAAGGCTTCCATGTAGCTGGATTTTTCGCAGGAGTGTTTCGGTCGGTCGCCTTGCGAATCATGCCTGCCTTTGCAAAAGCGCCCTGAAACCGCCGATTCATAACCGCTCCGTCCGACATAGAGGGAGCTTCCTCTGCCATCGCTGTAGTGAAAATGGCCGTCAGGGCCAACATCGTAGTAAATTTCCTCATATTGTATAATGTTTTCATTTCGAATGCAAAGTTAATAAATATTTTCAATAAACACCCTTAAATCGCATCTCACTAAAAATATTAACGCAGTGACCTTAAATCCAAATTAACGGTTCATAAAACAAAAATCAATTGAAGTTGTCTTAATTTATTTGCTTCATTTGATATTCGTAAATAAGTTTATACAACTTCATTATGAATTCTCAATTATTTTCACTTACTTTGCATAATAAAACCGGACACCTGCAATCCGAGCCTTCTGCCATATCCGGAAAGTTCGGACCGCAGTGCTGTCAACAACATGTGACCGAATCGATTAAATAGTCAAATGGATAAATATATAGTCAGCGCGCGCAAATACCGTCCGGCGACTTTCCAAAGCGTAGTGGGACAGAAAGCCCTTACGTCAACGCTTAAGAATGCCATCGCGTCCGACCGTCTTGCCCAGGCATACCTCTTCTGTGGACCCCGGGGTGTCGGAAAGACTTCATGTGCGCGCATTTTTGCCAAAACCATCAACTGCCTCAGTCCCACACCCAACGGCGAGGCGTGCTGCCAGTGCGAGAACTGCAAGGCCATCGAGCGGGGGAACTCTGTCAATGTAGTGGAACTCGACGCCGCATCCAACAACAGTGTCGACGACATTCGCGACATAACCGATCAGGTTCAGACTCCTCCTCAGGGCGGCAAATACCGAGTCTTTATTATCGACGAGGTACACATGCTTTCCTCGGCAGCCTTCAACGCCTTTCTCAAGACACTCGAAGAGCCTCCGAGATATGTGATTTTCATCCTTGCGACAACAGAAAAACACAAGGTGCTTCCGACTATCCTCAGCCGGTGCCAGACATATGACTTCCGCCGCATCACAATAGAAGACATGGTGGATCAGATGGAATATATCGGCTCTCAGGAAGGGATAAAGACCGACCGGCGCGGGCTTGAGGTGATTGCCAGAAAGGCAGACGGCGCCATGCGTGACGCCCTTTCGATTTTCGACCAGGTGGCGGCATCTTCCAGAGGGAACATCACGTATGAGAGCACTATCGAAAATCTCAACGTTCTCGACTATGACTACTATTTCCGTCTCGTTGACAGTTTTCGCGAAGGTGACATCCCGGCAGCTCTCCTCACATACCGCGACATCCGCGCCAAAGGTTTCGACTCTCTGTTTTTCCTGAACGGTCTCGCCGACCACATCCGAAACCTGATGGTGGCGGCTGATCCGCGTACAGCCGAGCTCCTGGAGACATCAAAAGACGTTGCGCAAAGGTATTCCGCCCAGGCTACGTCTCTTCCGCTTCAGTGGTATTATGCCGCAATGAAGATTCTCAACGATGCAGACGTCCAGTACCGTACTGCCACCAACAAGCAATTTCTCGTGGAACTCGCAATGATCCGTCTCGGACAATTGCTAAAACCCGCGACACCCCCTTTTGACTTAGTGGACCGCGAAATAATTCCCTTGGGCGACATTACTTGTCAGGCACAGGCCGTTCCGGGCCCGGTTGCCAACGCGCGGTCCACTGAACAGGCTCCCACCGTCGCCCATACCCCGGTTACATCCCATACTCCGGCTGCGCCCCATACTCAGACTGCGCCCGGTCCTCAGGCTGACACTCACATCGTCAGAAAGAGGTCTGGAATCTCTTCCGGATTTCGTCTTCGTGACTCCGACACTGAAAGCACGGTTGCCCAGTATGCGGAGCAGAGGAAAGACCACCGCGAGGCCGTAACCATAGAAGCGTTCCTTGAGGCGTGGACAGCCTTCCGTAACGCCAATCCGCAGCAGCACATCCTCTCCAGCGCCATGCGAAACAGCGACCCAAGGCAGACTGCTCCGGAGGAATTCCTCGCCATGGTGGGGCATCCTGCAGAAATCCAGGCATTCGAACTCGCCATGCCCAAGCTTCTGGAGTTTCTAAGAAAGGAACTCCGAAACGACCATCTCACCCTAAAAGTAGACATCGACACATCTCGCCAGGTATCCAAGCAGATTCCTCCGCAAGAATTTCTGAAGGAATGCGTGGAGAAGAACCCGCTCCTCGGCGAGCTCCTTGTAAAACTCGATGCAGAGCTAAGCTGAAATATCATTACAAATCAATAATTACCCAATATGATACAGATATCAGACCGTATAAACGCCATGGCACAGAGCGCCACGATGGCCATGACCCAGAAAAGCGCCGAACTGCGCGCGCAGGGAGTAGACGTGATTACGATGAGCGTCGGCGAACCGGACTTCAACACTCCGGACTTCGTGAAGGAAGCGGCTAAAAAAGCCATTGACGAAAACTATTCCAAATATAGTCCGGCTCCCGGATATCTTTCCACCCGGGAGGCAGTATGCCGCAAACTCCTGCGCGAAAACGGGCTCTCCTATACGCCGGCTCAGATTGTGGTAGGAAATGGAGCCAAGCAGGAACTCTGCAACGCAGTGCTCGCAATTGTAAATCCGGGCGACGAGGTAATAATTCCGATGCCGGCATGGGTCAGCTATGTGGAGATGGTGAAGCTCGCCGAAGGGAAGGTCGTGACAATATGGGCCGGAGTAGAACAGGACTTCAAGATCACTCCGTCGCAACTTGAGGAAGCGATAACTCCCGCCACCCGTCTGATCATACTCAACAATCCCTCCAATCCCACAGGCAGCGTCTACAGCAAGGAGGAGCTCGACGCGCTGGCAGCAGTAATCGCCAAACATCCTGAAATCGCTGTAATCGCCGACGACATATACGAGCACATCAATTTCATCGGCGGGAAAGTGCATAGTATAGCAGAGAACCCGGCAGTCTTCAACCAGACAGTGGTTGTCAACGGTGTGTCCAAGGCATACGCAATGACCGGCTGGCGAATCGGCTATCTCGCAGCTCCAATAGAAGTTGCGAAGGCTGTTTCCAAACTTCAGGGTCAGTATACGTCGGGACCATCCTCGATAGCCCAGAAAGCGGCAGAAGCCGCTCTTGACGGTCCTCAGGAGTTCCGTCAGATGATGCGCGAGGCTTTTGAACGCCGCCGCGACCTCATCGTAAGTCTCGCCAAAGAAATACCCGGATGGGTCGTCAACCGTCCCGAGGGTGCCTTCTACCTCTTCCCTGAAGTGAGCGCATATATCGGAAGTGTCGCCCCAGACGGGAAGAAGATCCAGAGCAGTGGCGACTACACCATGTATCTGCTTGAGGAGGCACACGTGGCGTGTGTAGACGGAGCCGCTTTCGGAGCCCCGGGCTACATCCGTCTGAGCTATGCCACCGATGACGACACAATACGCGAGGCGATGCGCCGCATACGCGAGGCAAGCGGTAAACTAATGCATAATGCATAATTCATAGTGCATAATTAGGTACGCTCATGTTAATGCGTAATGCATAATTCATAATGCATAATTAAGTACGCTCATGTTGATGCATAATTCATAGTGCATAATTAGGTACGCTCATGTTAATGCGTAATGCATAATTCATAATGCATAATTAAGTACGCTCATGTTGATGCATAATTCATAATGCATAATTAGGATGATGATTGCAATCGAGAAGATAAAGGACTGGTGCAGGCGAAATGAAAACCGTAACGCCTTCATCCTTATCTTCGCGTGCATAGTGGGCGTCTTTGCGGGATTCGGTGCTTTCCTTCTGAAAAGCCTTATCCGTTATATAGCACTTGGGTTGCATCTGGGCATCTCTCATATTGGGATAGCCCGGATCAATCCGGACTGCTGGCTTCTTCTGCTTCCTCTTGCAGGCATACTGCTGGCGGTCTTCTGGCAGAAGAAAGTGGCGAGGTGCGACATGGTTCACAGCACCCGCCATATAGTGGAGTATCTGAACTCCAGGAACTACAATATACCCGGAAGAATTATCTTCAACCCGATAGTGGCGTGCGGAATAACTCTCGGCTTCGGCGGCTCAGCCGGAGCCGAGGGTCCTATCGCATACGCGGGAGCGGCTACGGGCAGCCGTCTCGGACGCGCCCTTGGTCTTGATCCGGACCTATTGCGCATTATGATAGGAATTGGTGCCGGAGCCGGGATAGCCGGCATCTTCAAGTCGCCGGTGGCGGGAATGCTCTTCACTCTCGAGGTCTTAAAAATGAATATGGGGGCTGCTCCCGTGATCGGACTTCTGATGTCGTGCGTATTTGCGTCTGTCACATGCTACGCCTTCACCGGAACAAGTCTTTATCTACCCTTCTCCCAGACCGGCATTCCGGATGTCCCGTTTCATTGGATATGTCTTCTTGGTGTATTCTGTGGCATCTACTCAGTGGCATACAATGTCATCACTCACGGAATGCAGGTATTCTTCAAGACAAGAAAGCGGGCGTGGGTGACATGGCTTACCGGAGGATTGACCGCCGGAGTCATCCTCATGATGTTCCCGTCGATCTATGGCGAAGGCTACCCTATAATGACGCAACTTATCAATGGCGATGTCAACGGAGTGCTCGCATCGGGTTTCCTCTCGGAGACTCCGGCCCACACCCTGCGGTTTATGGCACTGCTTGCAGCCCTTCTTGTAATGAAGGCACTTGCCACGGTATGCTCCAACAGCGCCGGTGGGGTTGCGGGCGACTTCGCTCCTACACTGTTTGCCGGGGCCGTCGGTGGAACACTCTTTTCAATGGCGATGCAATACTTCTTCTACATCGATATTCCCGTTTCCCTTTGTGCCCTGTTCGCAATGTCGGGGACATTCGCCGGGATTGTACACGCCCCTGTCATGGCAATCTTTCTCGTCACTGAGATATCCGGCACATTTCAATACATCTTCCCCATAACTCTTTGCGCCGCCGCCTCCTATTTCACTGTAAAACTGATTCATCCCGCCGGTACCTACCTCGCCACACGCAACGACGACATAGCCGCACTGATGAAGAACTGGAATTGAAAATTGAGAATTGAAAATTGAGAATGGAAAATTAGTAATTACTAATTGCTCATCACTCATTATTTAACCTCTCCTTAACAAATTTCCACTAATATTCACATCCAACTTCTCGTTTATATACTGCAACCCCACGAAGCGTACAAACGTACACAGACATATAGTAAAACATAATTGTCTAAATTTTGGGTTATATACATTAGTTATTTCTATCGCAGTCCCCGCGTCGTGACGCGGAGACGGAAAAGCCCGGACGTCGCGAGACGACCGGGCTTTTTTCAATGTCATTAAGTCGGGCTTACACAAGAGCTGCGACAAGACTCTCCCTGTCGCCCGGGAGAAGGTCTATAACAGGAATCTCGATCATTGTATATGCACCGGGAGCCTGGCGCATGGCAGCGCGAGCGGCACCGACCATTATCTGGCCGGTAAGCGCGGGATTGTTGATACTCATGTCAAACTCAAAACGCTGGTTTTGCGTCTTTCCGGAAACACCTTTCCTGACCATGTGGACGCCATGCCCCATATCCTTGACAGCATCCACACTGTCGACCTCGATTACATGTGTCTCGTCTGACGAGAAATAGGGGTCAGCCTTTACCGCCTTCTCCACTTCCTGCAGACTTGCTCCGGGCTCAAGTTCCACATATACCATACGGCGATGAACGCCGTCACCCTTAGGCATGGTCATAGACAGCGCGTCTTTTACTCCGGGCTTTGACTTCACGCAAACGGTATGACCCATGCTCATGCCCGGACCGAAATTAGTATAGGTCAGGCCCTTTGGAGCGGCTGCAAGAAGGAGCGCCCTCACAATTGAATCACTTCCGGGATCCCATCCGGCGGAAATCACCGACACCTTTCCGGCGTTGCGGGCAGCATCTCCGAGGCTCCGGCGCAAATCCGGAATCAAAGAATGGATATCAAAACTGTCCACAGTGCTTATGCCCAGTTTCAGGCATTCCAGGGCATGTTTCTCGACCTCACGGGTGGGAGTGCATAGAAGAGCCACGTCCACCGGCCCGAGGTCCCGGATATCGGTAACTTCCTTATATTTCGTGTCGTTGACACCTACTTTACGGCGAACCACGCCCGCTATTTCAAAATCCGGCGCTGTCTCAAGCGCCTCAAGGGCAAAACGCCCGATGTTGCCAAGTCCGACAACTGCTGCTCTGATCTTATTCATCACAATGATTTAATCAACTTCAAAAAAAAATTTCAGCAAAATTACAAAAAAAATCCCAAATCCTTTGCAGTGTCACATATTATTTGTAATTTTGCACAACGAAACGCGAGTCGACAGCGTTTTCGAGGGCGAATACCAGAGTGGCCAAATGGGGCAGACTGTAAATCTGCTGGTTAATACCTTCGGTGGTTCGAATCCATCTTCGCCCACTTCCGAGCAGGGTTCCACAATAGGAATCCTGCTTTTTTTATTTATCGGCAACATCTTATTGATTAACCACGAAGACGATTTCTACAGTAAATCCGAGGACTTTACATTGACGGGCTTGTGATTTTCATACCGTCCTATCATCTGATTTTCCCCGCTTGTTCCGGATAGGTCATCGGCCATGGATAAGATCAAATCATGGAGTTCGAGATTATTCCGGTATTTTTCCGGAATGTCATTATATCCTAAGATCGCACCTATTATGTTTCCGGCGACTGCGCCGGTGGAATCACTGTCGCCGCTGTGATTGACGGCGCAGCAGACACACTTCCCGAAGTCATCGATATATCGCATAACACTGAAAACAGCGATTGCCAGAGTCTCTTCAGCAACCCATCCCTCACCGAGAATCCGGATGGCGTCGGTGTCAGATCTGGAGGAAACCGCAAGGTCCAGTGCCTTATGCACTAAAGCCTGCAATTCGGCAAGGTGTACGTCTTCCCTGAAATGCAGGTTCAGCAATTTAAACACACGATTCATGACAATGAACCGGAACTTATCCCTGTCGACATCTTCATAGGCTATGCAATCGGCCACGATCATGGCGAGAGCCATTGAGGAATATGTGCTCAAGGGGTGCTTGTGGGTGATGTCGGCGGCGTAACCGGCAAGATTACCGGCATGTTCCAGCTTCAGGATATCCGGATGCGCAGCAGAGAAGATTCCAATTGGAGCGACACGCATCACACCTCCGCACCCCTTCGAATTGTTGATGACAGGAGCGCTGTCGGGCATTGATATAGACTGCAGCGCCGACATGCAGGTCATGCCCGGAGCGCGACGCGCCCACAATGCCTTTATGTTGGTAAGCCAGTCTCCGTTAATTGGCATAGCCGGAAGCGACTGAGTGTGATACCAGTGTTCGTATGACTTCGAAATGTATGGCAACAAGTCTTTCTCAAAAGTCTTTCCGTCAGCGATACCGTTAAGGAGCCCCTCGGCAGTAAAGAGAGACATCTGGGTGTCGTCGGAAAACTCGGCTATCCCCATCGCATTGAGTTCATAATCAACGATTCCGGCTTCACCGTATTTCTTACGTATTTGATTGAGAGAGGAGAACTCCACGGCATAGCCGAGGGCATCTCCTATAGCCCCGCCCACAAGCGAGCCGCGGCATTTATCCTGTAATTGCTCAGTATTCATTTATTATGGTCTTAGATGTTCAAAATTAATAAAAAATCTTGATATAGAGATTCACTGAAAGAATAATTTCTATCATTGAAGTGGGGAAATATATGGATAGGGGAGAGGAACTGCCGATGAAATGGAAAGAGGATTTCATTTTTATGGGAAGAGATTCGGAATATCAGAATTTTTACTTAAATTTGCAATAAAATTGAATGTTAAAAAATTCTTGATATCATGAAGAAATCTTTAGCTTTGACAGCCTTGGCGGTCGCTATGCCATCCGTGGCGTTTGCCAACGGCAACATGCCTCTGATACAGACTAAATACACGGCAGACCCTGCACCCATAGTGCGCAACGACACCATCTACCTCTATACATCGCACGATGAGGACAACGCAGAAGGTTTTTTAATGAAGAACTGGCTCCTGTATACCTCTACCGACATGGTCAACTGGCAGGACAGGGGCACACCCGCTTCGCTCAAGGACTTCAAATGGTATGACGGCGACAACGGCGCATGGGCAATCCAGGTTGTTGAGCGCAATGACAAGTGGTATATGTACTGTCCGATACACGGGCACGGCATCGGTGTGTTGGTTTCCGACTCACCTTACGGACCATTCACGGATCCTATAGGAGCTCCGCTTGTATGGCAGAAAGAACATTGGTATGACATAGACCCGACGGTGTTTGTAGACGAAGACGGACAGGCATACCTCTATTGGGGTAATCCGCACCTCTATATGGTGAAACTCAACGATGACATGATATCGTATTCGGGACCGATAGTGCAGCATCCCGATATTCAGGACTATCAGGAAGGACCTTGGTTCTGGCGTCGCGGCGACAACTATTACCTCGCCTTCGCGTCCACCTGCTGTCCGGAAGGCATTGGATACGCCATGAGCAAGTCACCTACAGGACCGTGGGAATACAAGGGGCATATCATGAACCATACCGACCGCACACGTGGCAACCATCCCGGCATCATCGACTACAAGGGCAAGACGTATGTCTTCGGGCAGAACTCCGACCTTCTGAAGCTCGATCAGCCCGAATATCTTGAGCGCCGCTCAGTAAGCGCCGCCGAGATGCACTACAATCCGGACGGAACTATTCAGGAGGTGCCATATTGGTTTGACAACGACCTCAAGCAGATAGAGCCCTTCAATCCCTACCGGAAGGTAGAGGCAGAAACCATGTCGTGGGGCTATGGGATGCGTACTACACCAAAAAATCCATGGGGACCGGAGAAATGGAACCAGTTGGTGACCGCCATTGACGAAGGAGACTACATTAAGGTGAGCGGAGTCGACTTCGGCAAAGGACCGAAAGAGATATCCGTAGACGCCCAATGTCCGCTGTTCGGAGGAGTCATTGAAATCCGTGTTGATGACGTCGACGGCAAGCAAATCGGACAGCTAAACATCACCGGCACCAAAAACAAGATAGAGACCTTCACTGCTCCGGTGGAGAGTGTAAAGGGAATCCACGACTTATACTTCGTATTCCGAGGTTCTAAGCGTCAGAAGAAAAACCTCTTCAATCTGGACTCCTGGCAGTTCAGATAAACGTGAACATTGAGAGTCAGAATAAAGAGCATTAGATTCGAATAAAAGAAGAAAGGCATGCGGCGGAGAGTGCTGGTCTCCGCCGCATGCCTTTGGCATTGGTATCAGGTCAGAGAGATGAGTTATTAAGTCAACTACAGCTGACATCAAGGGATGCGAATGAGGCATAAAACTCAGTCGTACTGATCCTTATTCCGGTTATTTATAGCCTGATGCCTACATCAGGAGAGCATAGAGCCCGGAATGCGGTCATGTCCGGGCTGTCAGGGTCGATGCTCTTTAGGTAATTAGTAATTGGTGTGGCTGATATGGTCGGGAGCTCGGTTATTCCGCGATGTCTTCGGTGAGATCCCGCTCTCAGCCTTTTGCATTGATGGGTGGCAGACTTGTCATTGTACTCTTTTCAGTACTCTGAGGTACTGACCGGCGAAGGGCCTGAATGAGCCACACGATCATCCGGAGAAAAGAGAAATCATTGATTTCTGATTTCGAGTGCAAAATTAGTGGGATTTTTATTGGATTTCCCTTATCGCCATAAAAATTGAGAATTGAAAATTGAGAATTTAGAATTGGCTGCGCGACTTTGAAGGAATGCTTAAGTCAATGCATAATGCATAATGGGGTTTGCTCGGGAGGGATGGGCGGTAAAAGAACCAAAAAGAAATTGATAATTCAAGTGTTCATATTGCGGTTGGTTATTGATGTTTATGTTTGGATGAAGCTTTTTCTAGATAAAATGATGGGAGTCTTGACGGCATTTTGCCGTCAAGACTGGAAAGTTAGTGATTGTGGTTGAGTATTAGATCAGTCGTTGATTTTATCTCCTTTGGCGTTGACCATTATACACTCGTATGTTTCAGGGATGTGGCACTGATATACACCGGGGGTGACAACCTCTATGTCTGAGTACAATGGAGCGGTAACGGGCACGCCGTTTTTCGTCATAAGTCCATAGAAATTGTTGGCAGAGTATTTCAGCATGTTTTCATCAACAGCCTGCTTCTGATTCCTTTCCTTATCAAACTCATTGATGTAGTAGGCAAGGTGATACGTCTCGTCAAAGACGAACTTGTCAAGAAGTGTACCATCGTAATCATAACGGCTTTGCGCATTGTTGGCCTCTGCTACAGTTATGCCATTGTTGGTATGAATCCATACATTCTTATATTCCATTGGAATCACCAACTGCCCGTTTGTGCCGATGACGCCCCATTTGTTGTCGTCCTTAGCATACCATAGGTTTTTAGGCCCAATAAAGATATCGTCAAGTTCGGGTAAGAACGTCCAATTCCCGGCTCTGTCGACAAGTCCAAATTTCCCGTTCACAGGTATGGCAGCGTAATTGCCGTGATAGACATAGTTGTCATATCCGAGATTGCGGAAAAACTTTTTGTTGTGTATCGGCTTGCCTGAATGGTCGATGAAATAGACCGAATCACCTTCGCAAACTCCGGCGACACCGTCGGTAAACGACCATGCGGCATTATACTTGAAGGGTAGGACAGTCTCTGCCGTATAACGGTTGACAAATCCTCGCTTCCCGTCTTTCGCCACAATTATGAGGCTGTCGCCGTCTTCAGGCACGGCAATCCAGTCGATACCTTTGATTACCTTATCTTTGGTGCGGGAATCATAGATATATGATTTCCCTTCGTTGTGACCGTTGTTACGATATTTGAATTTGGGACTGATGTTGGAATCATATCTGTCTTCCCATGAATAGCGATAACCGCTGCGTCTCACGAACTCGTCATAGAACGCATAGCCCAGCATACAGGTAAACGCTACGACGCACACGGTTATGGTTGCCCAGATGACGCGCCAGAAAGGTGTCTTGTTCTTCCAAGAGAAGATGTTGCAGATAAACTGCCAGATGCCTCCGAAGAAAACGGAGAGCCACATTCTTAAAGAGATTTTCTTTTTCATTGCTACCGATATAGTTTTTGTTTCTTCATTGTCTTGTTTGTATATCGAAATACATTCATATAGATACGACTTAAGAAAGAAATCTATCTCTTCAAAGTGGAAAAATAATAAAGCCCCCCTCATCCTCGATAATGGTACAACCGTCCGCGATAGCGTATTGAAGCCTGCCTGTATAAGTTCTAACTTTGCCGTAAAAATTGAATTATGAACGGATATGGTCCGGAATGCTTGGATGAATATGGTCCGGATTATGGGTAATATGGGGATGCCAATTTCAACAATTAGCATAATTTTGAAGAATTTTGGAAAAATTATTCTGTTTTTAATAAATATTCGGAAAAAAGAATTATCTTTGCAAAATAGACGTATCAAACATCATGAAAATGGCAGTAATAGGCATGACTTGCAATATCAAGGACTCAGCGACAGTCGCGGCTGATACTCTTATGCAGGCGAGAGAATCACTTGCCGGGCATATAAAGGATCCGGAACAGATTACACTGTCTGTGGATTATTTTTTAGACAATCCGGACTGGGATGCTTACGCATCATTGGCAGGCTATAGCATTCTAATGGGGATTATAGTTGTGGTAGGTCTCATCTTTCTGAGGCTTTGTACAAAACAAATGTCAATACGCATTCGGGACATTAGTTTGAAAGTTTGTTTTGCTGTAGTGTGGCTATATGGATTTGTTGTCTATGACGTGGGTATGTTTACCGGGCAGTATATCTCACTATTGACTAATGCCCCTATGGCGATACTATATGCCTTTAAGATATTCCTTTTTGACAGCGATGTCAGTGAGATTCACGATGCATTTCATGAGAGTTGGTTCTACTCTATGAATTTTGCGCTTGTGCATTTTCTTGCAGCGGCAATCAGTACTTTATTCTTGATTAAGTATTTTGGTTTCAATATATTGGCGCGATGGAAGATGATGTGGACTTCAATACTGCCTTTCAAGAAAGTACGAGAGACGTACGTATTTTGGGGCTTTAATGAGCAAACGCGTCTTTTGATAGAGAGCGTCAAGAAACATTATAAGGATGTCGGTAGTAAAGACTATCGGATTGTGATAGTGAGGACGGGCAAAGGAGACGACGATGACAAGTCGGAGGAGCGCACCGTATTTGCACGGATATTTGACTTCCTCTCGATGCGCACATCAGAGTTGGACAAGCTTCAGAGACTTGGATGTCTCACTGCTGACTCATATACAAATCTGGTGGATATCAATGCTGAGAGTTGCAAAGGAGACATCATAGGGAAAGAGCTGAGGCTTAGGTCACTCAGAAGAATATTGAAAAAACGTACAGGCAAAAAAATCCATTTACTTTTTTTGACCGATGATGAGAAGGAAAATTTGCATGATGTGTCACTCTTGCTCAACGACTCTACAATAAATAACTTCGTGAAGGAGGAGCCCGGATCTGAGCGAGAAGTTATATTCTATTGTCTTGCGCGTTTCAACAGTATCCATCGGGTGATAGAAGATCAGAATCCTTCAAATCAAATCAAGGTTAAGGTAGTGGATTCCTCCCATATAAGCGTGGAGATGTTGAAAGTGGAAGAACACAAAGAGCTGCTGCCGATCAACTATGTGACGGTGGAGGCCGATGCCACAGTTTCGTCGCCGTTTAATGCCTTAGTGGTTGGATTCAGTGAAGTCGGACAGGATTCCGTAAGGTTCTTATATGAGTTCGGCGCTTTTGTCAAGACAGGGGGCAGCAATGAAATAGCAGACAGATCAGAATTCCATCTGGATGTGGTAGACAAAAATATGTCGGATCTTGCGGGAGTATTTGTTGCGAATGCCCCGGCCATAAAGCCCTCTAAACCGTTTATGGAGCATGGTAAAAATCAAGATGCCTTGATAGCACTTCATGAGATGGATTGCCGCAGCATTCAATTTTATGAAAAACTGAAAGATGAATGGATTCAGAAGTTGAATTACATTGTTGTAGCGACAGAAGATGATGAACTGAATATCTCTTTGGGTGTGAGAATTTTCAAATTAGCCACTCGATATCGAAAAGATATGAAGAAACTGTGCATACTTGTGCGCGCCCACAACGACGATGACGGCCACATCCGGAGGATAGCTCAACATTACAATCTTCTATGGAATGCATATCAAGTAGCACCGCCGGACAGCAAGGGAAAGCGTATTCACCAGAATAAAATTGCAAAAGACACCCAGTTGGAGAAGCCAATTCTCCATATTTTCGGACTTGAAAAGAATACCTTTACCTATGACTACATCATAGAAGACAAATTGGAGCAGGACGCCCGCAAATATGCGGAAAGATATGTCAAGACGACGGATCCGCAAAGGAAGATAAATAAGACGGCTTTCGACGACATCTTCGATGAGGTAATGCAACTCAAGGAAGAGTGGGTGGGGTATTATCCGACCTATTTCGGTATGATGCTTCTTCGACGCACCCAAAGTCAAGACCTTGCCAACAGCCTGCATGAAGTCACGAAGAGGATTCTTAAGGAAGAGGCTCTTAGAAGAGGAATTAAGAATTTTGAGTTCTCAAAATTGACAAGGATACCGAAGACCACAAAATACATTTGGCCACGAGGAGAAGAAGAAATAGAACAAATCAACCGAATAGCAATCGTGATAGCGCAGACGGAACATCTTAGATGGAACGCATCTCATGAAATTCTGGGATACACTTACGACAAAGAGAAAGATGAAGTTAAGTGTAAACACGACTGTCTTAAGGATTGGGCAGAATTATCGGAATTCTATCGCAGTTATGATTGCAATGTATCGGATTTCATATTAGGGATAAAGTTCATGCATGAATGACCGGGAAATAATACAGGGACTGATTGCTCGCGACAATCATGTGACAGAGCAATTCTTCTATGTCAAGTGCAGACCGCTCTTGACCGCAATCATGCGGCTGGTATTTAACTATCCTGTTGAATACGACGAGATGGTCAGTGAGCTGTACGGCTATCTGATGGAAGAGGATGGAGCCAAGTTGCGTCAGTTCCAATACAGAAGTTCTGTATACCAATGGATGAAGGTGGTGGCTACCCGCTTCTTTATCCGGCAGCGCAACCGGCTGATAGAAAACGTATCAAATGAGCCTCCATATGAGCAGGAGAGTGATGTGGAAATCATTGATACAGTGGATGCTCTTAGCGAGAGAATGGATGTGGTTCAATTGCTTCGTCTAATGGAAAACCGGCGATATGCAGATGCCATAAGGAATCTGGTGCTTAACGACATGGAGCCGGAACAGTACGCACATCAAATAGGAGTCACAGTAGATAATCTGTATAATATAAAGAAACGTGCAATGGCAGCTCTCACACGCATTGCCATTAAATATTACGGGTATGGAGGATAATCAAAACAACATATCAGACGAAATGCTTGCCGTATTTCTTGATGGCAATGTCAACGAGAACGAGGCGAATCAGGTGTTGTCTGCGATTGAGAATGACAAGGAACTGACTGAAATTCTATCTTTGTCGGAAGCAGTTGATTTGGAAGTGGAAAAAGGGGAGTGTCGCATACTACCTATGAGGGCGCTTGCCGCCGCCAACTCAGAAAACCTCTGTTCATTTGAATGCGAGGCATTCATTCTTCATGTTCTTGGTTACGACATTGACCATTGGAGTCTGCTTGAGACAGCGAAAGCCAATAATTGGGTTAGAGAGGGCGGGACTCCATTGCATCATGTTGGTCGATTACTTGAATTAAAAGGGGTGTATGTAGAGCGAAAGTATGATGCGACTCTTCATGATATTGAGGATGCGCTTTTCTACTTCAAAGAGGTGATAGCTGTTGTCGACAGGAATATCTTGGAAGGGTCGAAAGAATGTAAGCATCCGCGATTCCACGCTGTCGATATAAGAAAAATTGAGGAATCCGGAGCGGTCAAGTATCTGAACCTTGGCACTATGCTTGAAGAAGCTGTAGAGAATGATGACTTCCTGAAGGCATGGAAGTGTTCGGGCAACTATATGGTGACGGCAACGAAATCTCTCAATGGTTATAATCCACAGCCTATAAATGTAGAGGACATATCTCTTGATTCCAACTTAGAGGATTTAACTGAAGCTATAGCCGAGAATGCGCACGATATCTGGGCTAGAGCGCGAATGGATGAGGGCTGGACATACGGTCCGGTACGCGATGATGAGCGGAAGGAGCATCCTGACCTTGTGCCTTATGCCCAGCTTCCGGACAGCGAAAAAGAATATGACCGCCTGATGGCGATGAATACTCTGCGACTTGTGCGTAGACTTGGGTATGACATTGTAAATCATAAAGATTAAGGGTTATGGAAAATTTTGCATTTATTAGTTAGGGTTTACTGAATAATATATAACATGCTATATAACATAAAATTAAAGGTTTTAAAAGCTTGCATTTTTAACAAAAAAGAGCTAACTTTGATCTTAAAAGAAGACCATCCGACATGAAAATCACATCCTTGCACGGACAAATGACCTTCGATGAGATGAAGGGATCGCTTGAGCGTCTGCCGAAGACAAACCGGTGGGTGCGGATGGGCGATACGCTTCCATGGACGGAATATG
>JAGAJP010000050.1 GCA_017626045.1 Muribaculaceae bacterium
CCTATAAAGTTACTGAATTTCAGCGACTTGACCAAATTTTTAGTGTTAAATTTTCATGCTAAACATCATATTTTTAACGGATTAAACACTTGGCTCCTCGGAGCCGTTAACAAACTCTCAAAAAATAACCGAAGTATTGATCTTATGTTTTTAATATAAAAATTATGTTTTTAATATAAAAACGTCCATGAGTTTTATTTGTTCAAAAAAAAATCAATCAAAAAGATTTGAATTGATTGAAAATACATTAACATTGCAACCAAATGGATTATTATGTTGTTTATAATAAAAAATATACCTGTTGGAAGAATTAATTTCTTAAAATATTTATAATGAAAAAGTTGCACATATCGCTGATATTTAGTAAATTAGTGGTGGCCAAACCATTGATTACTATCATCGCGCATATGCACAACTTCATCGTAAAGTTCGGAAAAATACTCGGCATATACAAGGATTTTGCCGGAAATCGTGTCAATGAACTGGGGAATGTGCCCCGCAGAGGTGTTGTCCCCAAGTTCTCGGATTTGGAAGTCATCGCGCTTTCCGCCACGGCGGAGGTCTTCGGCATAGACAGTGAAAACTACCTGTTTCATCGTCTGAAGAATGAATGCGCCGGCCAACTTCCTCATCTCACGACACGTCGTCAGTATAACCAGCGACGCAAGCAGACTTATCTCCTTGGCGAAGAAATACGGAAGGATATTGCAGCTCCCATGGATGGAAACGAAGATGTGTTCAGCATTGACTCCAAGCCTGTCAAAGTCTGTCAGAATGCAAGAGCCGCACGCTGTGCCATGGGCAAGGATACGCCAGACCTGGCTCCCGCCTGGGGGTATTGCGCTTCCCAAGGCATGCATTATTATGGATATAAGCTCCACGCTGTATGCGGAATAAGCGGAGTCATCCATAGTTATGACATGACAGCCGCCAACGTTCATGACCTCCACTACCTCAAGGATGTGCAGTGGGAATATCACGACTGCCTCATGCTTGGGGACAAGGGGTATCTCAGCGCAGACATTCAGCAAAACCTGTTCGATGTGGCGCATATCTCCCTTGAAGTCCCTTATAGGCTCAACCAGAAGAACTGGCGTCCGCCAATCTGGGCTTATAAGAAGTTCAGAAAAAGAATTGAGACGCTCTTCTCCCAACTTAACGATCAATTCATGATGATACGCAATTACGCAAAGCAGCCAAAGGGCCTTTTTACCCGAATCGCAGCTAAAGTCTCGGCTCTTACGGTTCTGCAATATGTCAATTACGTCAATCATCGGAAAATCGGTCAAGTTAAATATGCATTAATTTAATTCATCCAACAGGTAAAAAATATTAATATGAAGAAAGAGATTTTTCGAAATACAACCCAATGTATTCAAAATGAATTTTGTTCCAAAAATCATTTTGACTATTCCCTATTAGGAGGAGACTTTGGAAAGGTCTTGTTTTTATATATTGCTTCTAAATATAATTTATGCGAAAAAAGCGTTGCAGACGATTGCTTGAACTTGATACTGTCGTCAATAAAACATAGGCCAATAATTTCCAGTTATTGTAATGGACTCGCAGGCCTTTGTGTCGGCTTAAATTTTTTGGAAGAGAAACACTTCATTGAAGGCGTTTCAAATTCTATAGATGTGTATGATCATTATTTAAAGGGTCAATTACGCAAAAGTATTAAACATAACCTTGATTTTTTACATGGTGCTATAGGAATTGGATTCTTTTTCATTTTGAGGGCTCAGTGCAATGATGATGCTTACCAGCAAGTTAAGTTTATCCTTCAATTTTTGGATGAGAATTCATATAAAACAAAGGATGGATGCATATACTGGAAATATCCCAATAGATTTGGTGTTAATGAAGAAAACTTATCTTTATCGCATGGCATTTGTTCAACCGCACTTTTCATTTCAAGGGCCTATCGAGTTTTGAATAGTCATGATAGAACACTATCCTTAAAACTTTTGGAAGGAATAGGTCGCTATTTGATGAGCAATCTAAAAGACCCTGATGAATTAGGTTCTTTTACGCCTATGTTTCCGAATAATGCTAGAAGTCGTTTAGGTTGGTGTTATGGAGATATTGGCACTTCAATTGCATTAAGAGCAATAGGTGAAATAACTCAAAATCCTATCTTATCTCAAGCTTCATTTCAAATAGCTTCATATACTGCCACTCATCGTCGAAATCTTAAGTTCAATTTCGTTAATGATGCATGTTTATGTCATGGTGCATCAGGTATTGCACACTTTTTTAAAAATTGCTTAACCTATTATCAAGATGTAAGTTTTAAGGAAGCCTATATGTGGTGGAAAAATATAACTCTTGAAATGTACAAGTACGTTAATGGCAAATTCATGTTTGGCAATTTTAGATATGATGATTCAAGGATACATGAATGTTTAAATCTTTTAGAAGGAGATGCTGGGGCAACATTGATGTTGATGGATGAAGACGAATTGATTGATAATATTTTATTATATGACTACTGATTTTTATCCTATAAATGAATTTGTTTTCAGGAGGCCACGTATAGATTACAAAAATGTAACCTTGGATGACTTGTATCTTAGAAATATAATTGATTCTGACCTATTTCAGGAATCTATTTATTATGCATCTCCAGAGTTGTATTTAGAGTTAAGAAAATATATCAAAGGCATTTTTTCTGAAAAGAAAAAAAACAAAATGACGGGTACGTTGTATAAATATTTGCAGCGTATGCATTATCGTTGTACTCCATTTGGCACGTTTGCGTTATGTGGATCTGGTTGTTATTCTGAAGATTCTTTAATCCCCAATGCCCAAAATATTAGATTGCATTATAGATATGATTATCAGTTTTTATACGAATACTTACTATTCCTTTTTAACAAATGTTTTTCTATTGTAAAACATCAAATTATTGTTTGCACGAATCAGACAGTCTCTCATTTCAATAATTACTATTATTTAAATACACGTGGTGATGAGGGAGATATTATCGAAATTAAACTTCCAAGGTCAGATTTGTTGGATTTCATTCTTGACTTATCTCAATATAGAGTGAGTTGTAAACAAATAGTTCAGCAATGTCATTTAAACTTTGAAGTTGACGATGAGGATATATATAATTATATCCAAAAATTGATTGTTAATGGGCTACTGTTAACTGATTTGAACATTGAAACAATTAGTAACGATAGTTTTGCTCAATTGTACAATAAACTAAAAGATGTCAATGTTCCTCTGCTGAGAAACATGAAAGAAACATTAGAAGTATTGAATTCTAATGTTAGTTTTGTTTTAAAACGAAATGCTATTAGTTCATTATATACTGAAGCATGCAAAGTTGGGATAAAAATCAATAAAAATCAAATAATTCAAGTAGATTCATTTTCTGACACAAAAGCCTTAATTAACTGCAAAGTTAAAGAGAACCTGAAAGAATGGTTCAATATTTTAGCGATGATAAATACTCCATTAGCCAATCCATTGTCTAATTTCGTACGTCGTTATGTTGATAAATATGATGAAATGGAAATTTCTGTTTTAATGGCGCTCGACAAGAGATTCGGAATCGGGTATCATTCAATACTTAGCAACACATCTACATTGATTGAAAAAATTAACAAGACATCTGGATCAAAACAAACTAATTCAGATGTCAAAAATTACAATCTTTCAATTATTGAGCAAATTGTATTAAATAAAATTATAGAAAGTGATTCCATTTCAATAAAAAAAGTAAATTTGTTGAAATCGGATTTTGATTTGTATGATCATTCAAAACTTTATGATTTTCCAAATTCTTTTTCATGCATTTATTCTATCGTCGGATATGATGACATGGGACCTATCATAAGTGGTATAAGCTTTTCTGGACCATCTGCCTCATGTCTTCTTACAAGATTTGCAGATGGACTAAATTCCATCAACAAAATAATATCTATTGTCGGAGAAAATGAAATTGAAAACAATAAAAATAGTATTTTGGCTGAAATCTCTCATTTGACAAAACCTCATGCTGGCAACGTACAAATGAGACCGAATTTCAGGAAATACAAAATATCTTATTTAATGTACTTTGATAATAATGAAAAGTTTAATATAGATATAAAAGACTTATTCATAAAAATATCAAATGGTAAAATACATATTTTTTCTAGCAAGTTAAATAAGGAGATAATCCCTTGCTTTTCATCTGCGTATAATTATAAATTCAACTCATCTGATATATATCAGTTCTTGGGAGATATCCAACAACAGCACTCGTCAAGAGCATTGTTTTCAAGATTTGATTCATTACTTTCGATGTTAAGGCATATTCCACGGATATGTTATAAAAACATAATTGTCTTTCCTGAGTCGTGGCTGATTAAAAATACATGGAAAAATATGAATGAAACCACAGCAATAGAGAATTTCAAATCTGTACATGAAAATTTAAAAATGCCTTCATTTATCTCGTTTAATCAAGGTGATAATTATTTTATTATTAACATCAATTATTTAGGTAGTATTAAGGAGTTCATTAATTTGACAAAAAATTTAAGTCAGGTCATCGTGACCGAATTTTTGCCATTATCCAAAGAGTTCAAGCATTATGATACAATATTGGAAGTTGTTCAACCATTCATAAAAAAAGTAAAATGATCCAACGAATTTTTTATCCTGGAGACAAGTGGCTTTATTTTAAAATTTATTCTTCTCCAATAAATGCAAATTATCTTCTTCATAACCTTATACAACCATTCACAAGCAAATGGTTGACTTTAGGCATTATCAATAAATGGTTTTTCATTCGCTACTCTGATCCTGGTCATCATCTTCGTTTAAGAATAGAGTTAACCGATATTAAATATATTGGAACTATAATTTGTGATTTTAGAAATAGAGTATTAGAAGACGCTGATAAAGGAGTAATTGCTTCGATTCAAATAGATACATATAAAAGAGAACTTGAACGGTATGGTGAAAACAATATCGATGATTGTGAGAATTTCTTCTTTTCTGACAGCGTTGAGGTTCTGAAATCCATTAGTAGATGTAAAAGCGATATCGAATTATTAAAAGATTGCATTTGTTGGCTTTTTTCACTTATGCTTTCAACTAATATGAGTTTCGATGAGATGAAGAAATTCCTTTCATATATGGAGGCTCAATATAAGATGGAATTTATTCTTTCCATTCAACAAATTGCAGTAATTGATATGGAACTTAGAAAAATTCGAATGCCAATATTAGAAGAAATGAAATGTCTATATTTACAAAGAGATATTTTAGATAATACCAAATTTTGGATTAAGACCCAAGATTCTTCATTTCATTTGTTGTCATCGATAATTCATATGCATGTTAACAGATTATTTATGTTGGATCAAAGGCTATATGAATATATTGTTTATCATATGTTATTAAAGAGTTTAGATGGTCTTAAAAACATATTAAATAATAAAAACTTAAAAGACATCTGATATGGGGAGAGGAAGAATAGTCATCGGAATTGTGTGCATGTTGTGTGGTTTGTTTTCGTCGTATGCTTCGAAAGAATGTGGTCTGAGTGCTGACTCTATTGCATCGCGGATTATGTATCAGGTATGGTCTTATCCTCAGGAAAAGTTATATGTGATGACAGACAGAGATGCTTATGTTGCGGGAGATACTATACGTTTTCGAGCCTTTTTAGTGGATGCCGCTACTCATCGGCATCCGTATATGCCGAGCAAGTTCATATATGCTGAAGTGATTGATCCATTTGGTAAGACAGTGAAAAGAGTTAAGATAAAGGATCAAAATGATGCTTTTGCCGGAATATTGCCACTTGATGAAGAACTGCCGGAAGGTTCATATACTTTTGCAGCATACACTAAGTTTATGGAAAATCAGGGGAAGGAATACTTCTTCAGAAAGTCCATGCCGATATTTAGTCAGATGTCAAGGAAATACAGAATCGAGTCTGATAATGAAAACGAGAGGCTTACCGTCCGGCTAAAGGAAATCGGATCTGACAGGTTAACAAGAGCCGAGAGAATATCAATCACCGGTCCAAATGAAGAATCATACTCGGGAGATGTCAAGAAGAGAAGTTCATATTCAATGAAAATATCCGATTCAATGCGAGAAGCGGGATTTATTAAGGTTAAGTTTGACAGATATGAAAAATTCATATACATTCCGGATTATACAGAAGATATATCCCTTTCATTTCATCCTGAAGGTGGGTACCTTATACCGGGGCTTCCGAACAGACTTGCTTTCAAATCAATTGGTAAAAATGGACTTTCAAGGGATTTCAAGGGATTCATTTTGGACGAGGCAGACTCTGTGATTGACACTATATCCACCTCCCACATGGGAATGGGGGTATTTGAATTCACTCCTCAACATGGAAAATCATATAAGGCGGTTGTAGGTGATAAATCCTTTTATCTCCCTGAGTCTCAAGATGAAGCTTCCGTTATACGAATTGACGAGGAGGGAAACGATAATATATTAGTTTCAATAAAAGGAAGGAAAACTCCGGATATGGCGCTGATTGCCCACAATGGCGGAGTGGTGACTTTCGCTGAGAATCCGGATTCCACTGCCACACTTAAGATTGACAGGAAAATTCTTGGAGTTGGCATAATACAATTTTTTCTTGTCAATGGCGATGGAGATATTCTTAGTTCAAGGATGATGTTCAATCATAGAGGATACATTCTCAATGACTCTGATGAATCTCTTCCTGAGGGAGACTATGCCGTCAGGGCTTTCAGAGACACAATACCGGAACATTCGACGTCGATCGTGTCAGGACTTCTATTGCAGGGCGATCTTAAAGGACATGTCGAGAATCCGGATTATTATTTTATAAATAGAGACAGCATAAAAGATGCCAACCTTGATATTTTATTGCTTACTCAGGGATGGGAAAGATACGACCTTAAGTCTGCAATTAAGCAAAAATACACAGTTCCCGACATCCCACTTGAAATTGGTGGTGAGATTTCAGGAACCGTCAAATCTCGTTGGCGTGCGAAACCGCTTTCAGATGCAATTGTTATGCTACTTGCTCCCGAGATAAACTTTGGTTCGCAAGCGATAACAGACAGTGAAGGTCGTTTTGTTTTTAATGGTTTTGACTGGCCGGATGATACTCCTTTCTTTATTCAGGTGTTTGGAGAGTCGGGCAGTAAGGAACACAATTATATCGTTGACGAGGATGCTTTTCCGGTCAGCGAAACCTTGACAGAGCAAACCTCCGATTATAATCCGAAAGTATTCGAAGACGTGCTTGCACTCGCTTCCGGTACCATACTTCTTGAGGAGATTGTGGTGACTGCTCCCATGACCCCGGAGGAGTCGAAGTGTGAAATGCAAAGGGCTTTGGGTGTAAGGTCATTTACATCAGATGATTTTGACAACCTGCATGCAACTACATATGAAGATGTGATAAGGAGAATTCCGGGAATCCGTATAGTCAATGGCAACGTGGTCAGTATGCGGCCGCGTGGCACATACAACACCGGGGCCGGTGGTTCTCCGGTTGAATTATGGATTGACGGCACAAAATGGAATCCGACATTCTCACTTTCTTCAGGAGGGTTAGCTCAATCGGGAGACCCCGAGCCGGTCGGTGATCCTTTCAGAGCGGAACATACATACAAAGAATACAGCAACAATACTCTCAACGAGTTTGCCTCTATGTATCCTTTTGACGTTATTAAGTCAGTTGAATATTATCCCCCCGCTACAGCCCTTTTAATTAGCATGTCGGCAGCACACAAGGGTGGCGCACTGTTATTCACTACTAAAGACGGCAGCGAAATCAAGGATGCCAACCATGACTTGTTTATAAGAGAATTCAAGCGTTTAGGCTACACTAATGCGCCGGAAGCGTATAAACCCCATTACATTTATGATCTGACCACCGATGATAAGTTGTATCGACATGTGTGGATTCCCATAGTGAAAGACGCAAAGTCACTTACCGTCTTTAAAGGTCTGAATAAGGAGATTGAAGGAATCAGTAAGGATGGCTTGCTCGTAACAATTCGCACCTGTTCTAAATAATGCGTGTCTAAAAGATTATATCTGCCTTCAATCAGAATGCATATTATTGATGGTGGCAGTCGAGTCAACAGCAAGGGAGTCCAGAGGCAAAGACGGGTGGAGGATGGTGAGGATTCTCTCGTCGCGTGCCTCGATGTATGCCTTCAGGAGGCGGGCTATGGTGTCGTTCTGTCCTTCGGACAACAGCAGGTCGGTGTCGGCGGGATAACTGAAGTTTATCTTCTCAAGACTGTCTTCAAACTGCAGGCACACGTTTGCCCATGTGGCGCTATCGGGTGCCTCTGCTACCCTGCCGGTGTAGTTCTCTATAAGAGAGGCAGTTTCGAAAAACATCCGCACAGCCCCGCTTCTGTCTTTTGTCGCTTTGCCGCCGGAACATGCAGTAGCGGCGACTACCGCCGCCACTCCGGCCATTATCCCTGCCGCTATATGAATTATTCGTCTCATCATTCCCTTTACTCTTTACCCAGCTTCGCGCGGAGATATCTTCCGGTATACGATTCCTCACAGTCGGCGACTGTTTCCGGAGTCCCCTCCACAACCACAGAGCCGCCTCTCTCGCCTCCCTCGGGACCTATGTCGATGACCCAGTCGGCGCTCTTTATGATATCCTGGTTGTGCTCGATGATGATTACCGTGTTTCCTGCCTCCACAAGCCTGTTCAGCGACTTCAGAAGTGTGGAGATATCATGGAAATGAAGTCCCGTCGTCGGCTCATCGAATATGAACATGGTCTTTGCCTTGCTTTCCTGCGAAATGTAATATGCCAGTTTCACCCGCTGGCTCTCGCCGCCGGAAAGCGACGAACTGCTCTGACCGAGTTTTATATAGCCGAGTCCAACCTCCTTCAGCGGCATCAGACGCTTGATGACTTTTTTCGCCTGCGCGTTCTTCTCATCCTCATTCAGGAAATCAATACATTCGTCTACCGTCATCTCAAGGAAGTCGTATATATTCTTTCCCCGATAGGTCACCTCGAGCACCTCCTTCTTGAAGCGCTTGCCGCCACATCCCTCGCATGGCACAGTTATGTCTGCCATGAACTGCATCGGGATTGTGACTGTGCCCTCACCCTTGCAATCGGGACACCTGCCGCCGTCGGCGTTAAAAGAGAAGAAGCCCGCCGAGAATCCCTGCTGCTTGGAAAGCGGCTGCTCGGCAAGAAGTTTTCTGATTTCATCAAATGCCTTGAGATAGGTGGCGGGATTCGACCTCGATGAGGTGCCGATAGGGTTCTGATCCACAAACTCTATCGCTTTCAACGCCTTTATGTCTCCCGTTATCTCCCTGTGGGCTCCCGGTGTGTCGCACGGGTCGCCGAGAAGACGGGTCAAACCCTTGAAGAGTATCTCTCTCACAAGTGTCGACTTTCCGCTTCCGCTGACTCCCGTCACAACCGTCATCACGCCTAAGGGAAACTTTACGTCGATTCCCTTCAGGTTGTTTTCCACAGCGCCGACCACTTCCACGAATTTCTTCCATGGACGGCGCATCTGAGGCACGGGAATGCTCATATCACCCCTCAGGTAGGCAAGGGTGTAGGATTCGGAATTCTCCTTGCCTGAGAGCAGTTCTTTCAGGTTTCCCTGTGCCACTACCCTTCCGCCAAGTCTGCCGGCATCCTTGCCGATGTCCACAATCTCGTCGGCGGCAAGCATTATCTCTTCGTCATGCTCCACCACCACCACAGTGTTGCCGAGTCTCTGGAGATTCCTCAGCACTTCAATCAGTTTCGCCGTGTCGCGCGGATGGAGACCGATCGACGGCTCGTCAAGTATATACAGCGACCCGACAAGTGAACTGCCGAGCGAAGTGGCGAGATTGATTCGCTGGCTCTCGCCGCCCGACAGACTGTTTGACAGACGGTCGAGTGTCAGGTATCCGAGCCCTACCATGTTAAGAAACAGCAGACGGTTTCTTATCTCTATTAGAAGACGCTTCGAAATCGTCATGTCCTCTCGGCTGAGCTCGACTTTATCGAAAAATTCCTGTAGCCGGCATATCGGCATCGTCACAAGGTCGGTGATGGACTTGCCGCCAAATTTCACATACGACGCATCCCTGCGCAGACGGGAGCCTCGACATACGGGGCACACGGTCTTGCCGCGATAACGAGCCCTCAGGACCCTGTATTGCACCTTATATTGGTTGTCGTCGACCCATTTGAAGAAGCCGTCGATTCCATACCAGGCGCCTTTGCCATGCCACAGGATGTCTTTCTCTTCCTGAGTCAACTCGAAATACGGCTTGTGGATGGGAAATCCGATTTCTTTGGACATGAGCACGAGGTCATCCTTACATCTCTTCATCTTCTCCCCTCGGAAACACTGCACGGCGTCCTGATACACAGAGAGTGTCTTGTCGGGAATCACAAGGTCCTCACTGATGCCGAGAACCTTGCCGAATCCCTCGCATTCGGGACACGCGCCGTAGGGATTGTTGAAATTGAACATGAGGTCTGTGGGCTCGCGAAACTCTATGCCGTTGGCGCTGAAGAGACGCGAGTATTCCCTTTCCAAGGGGCCTCCGTCGCTCCAGATCTTGATGATGCAATGGTCGCGTCCCTCGAAATATGCCGTTTCGAGAGAGTCGGTGAGACGTGCAATCTCGTCTTTGTCTTTGCTGAGAGTCAGTCGGTCGATCAGCAGACGATATTCCTTCGCCTTGTCTTTTGAAATTCGTTTTTTACTGAGTAGCTCTATGATTTCTGAGATGTCGAAAAATTCCGAGTCTTTCTCCAGTCGGGAGTATCCCTCCGAGCGGTAGGTCTCAAGCTGCTCCTTTATGGTCCTGTTTTCCGGCACCGTGATATTTATAAGTATGGCTAACTTGGTGCCTTCAGGCTGCCTGTCGAGAAGATTGTTTACAATGTCGTCGATGGTGTCGCGTTTCACCTCCTCGCCGCTGAGCGGCGATATCGTATGGCCGGCGCGCGCGAACAGCATTCGCATATAATCGTAGATTTCCGTTGAGGTGCCTACGGTGCTTCGCGTGTTGCGCGTATTCACCTTCTGCTCGATCGCTATCGCAGGGGGGAGACCCTTGATATAGTCACACTCCGGTTTCGGCATCCTGCCGAGAAACTGCCGGGCATACGCCGACAGGCTTTCCACATAGCGTCGCTGTCCCTCGGCATATATCGTGTCGAAGGCGAGAGAAGACTTTCCGCTTCCGCTCACCCCCGTAACGACTGTGAATTTGCCTATCGGCAGATTCAGGTCTATATTCTTCAGGTTGTTGACCCTGACTCCCTTTAATTCTATTTGTCGTTTGTCCATCAGTCCTGTTGAAGTTGTTTAAACTTATTTACAAATGATATAAAATCCATAGAAGTGTTAAACCTTCATTTTCATTAACCTTCCGCCATCTTGCCGGCGTATTTTTCCCCGCTCATCGGTCACGATGCCCGCATCGCTCCATCTTCACGTGAAAAAATCCACTCGGCAACCTGACGAAATCTTAATAAAGAAATAAGTTTAAACAACTTCAATTTACAGCAAATTCCGAGCCAAATTCTCAATCCTCGTCGTCTTCTTCATCTTCCCAGTCAAGAAAATAGGTGTCGGCGTAGGCGTTTTCCTTAAACTTGGACAACTCACGTCCCTCTCGCTTGGTGGGGCGTCCGAGACCCTTCCGTCGGTCTACAAAACCGGAAATCTTGGTCATCTCGAGGATGTCATACTGGCTCTGCGGCGTGAGATTCTCCAGATAGTCGGACACCAGACGCGCTCCGAGACGGTTTTGCGTCAGTGCCTTGACCCGGAAGGTATAGGTTATGGGCGGTTTTCTGACTTCCACGATGTCGCCTTCCTTCAGGGCTCGCGACGGCTTCACCGGCGCGCCTCCCATTGTCACCCGCCCTTTCTTGCAGGCGTCGGTGGCTATGGTGCGGGTCTTGAACACCCGCATTGCCCACAGCCATTTGTCTACTCTTACTTCCATTCCACTCATTCTTCTATCGGGGTTGTTCGCTTCAGCAGCATCACCTGTTTGCCGTTGCTGCCGATAAATTCTACGGTGTCGTCGCTGATCTTTTTGGCGGTGACAGCCTCTTCAAGGGCCATCATCATCCTGGTCTCCCAGCCGGAGTCGGGACACGCCATTCTTGTCATCGCGATTCCGGAAAACGATATGGAGTTGGCGGTGTCCATGTCTGTCTCGAAGTCTCCGTTGATGATGTTGCATCCGGTGTTGCCGTGCATTCTCTTCTCGTCAACGTCAAGTGCCAGCTTCATGCCGTCCACTCCCACTTTCTCGCCGTCGATCTTCTCTACAGCCCATGTGCCGTCGAGGAAATGGAAGTCGCGGTGCATGAGGCGCATCACCTCATTGCCGGCGGCGTCGTAGAAACGCAGCTGATGGTCGGGCGTGGAGGTGTCGATGGTGTATTTCTTTGTCAGTTCGAGCGCCTGCCCTATCTCAATGTCGGTGATACCGGTCTTGGCGCACAGTTTCATCGTGGTGGCTATGTTGCCAAACGAGATTGTCTTGTCGACATAACTCGACTTGTACTCTCCGCTCATTGTGTTGCAGCCGTTGTTGCCATACAGACGGTTTTCCGCCGGCACAAACTTGATGAACGGAGCGGTCTCGCCGACCGCCGGCTTGCCGAGAACCTCCTCAATTGCCCAGTCGCCGGAGATGGCTCCGAGTGCCTGTACGTCGGCTATCTCCTTCAGTTTCTCGTCGACCTTCGCCATGGCTTTCTCAGCCTCTGTCTTGACTTTCTTTTCATTCTTCTTCGCCTCCGCCTCGGTCACTTTTTCCGCGGTCTCGGCATCTTTCTTTCCGGTCTCATACCATCCCTGGACTCCCTTGTCGGATCCGTCGGAACCCGATGGCTTGAATATGGAGCAGGAACTCATCATCGCAGCCGACAGAAGCATGGCTGCCGGTAGAATAATCTTATTTCTTATCATAATTGTCAAAGTTTTATACAAGTCGCTTTCGTTTTCGGCAACTTCATCTGCAAAATTAACAAAAAAAAATCAAAATGCCAACTGTATATCATCTTTAGTCTCCCCAGTGCTTGCGGAGCGGGTATTTCGTCGGCCTGATAAGCAGGCGGAGCGACGTGGAATAGGTGCAGTAGTTCCATATCCAGTTGAGGAGCACCGTCAGTTTGGTCCGTGTGCCAAGGATGCTTATGATATGGATAAACATCCACATCAGCCATGCCAACCGTCCGTATACTTTCATTTTTCCTATCTGCGCCACTGCCTTGTTTCTGCCTACTGTCGCCATAGTTCCTTTGTCCTTATATACGAACTTGCGGCTCATGACATCGCTGTTGAGATTGCGGGCGAGATTCTTTGCCTGCTGGATGGCGGGCTGTGCCAACTGCGGGTGCCCGTGTGGATAGTCGGGGGTCTCCATCATCGCGATGTCTCCGATGGCATACATGTTGTCAGCCCCTTTCACGGCATTGTACTCATCTACCGGAATGCGACCTCCCCTCGCTATCATTTCGGAAGGAAGACCCGGCATTGGCTCGCCCTTGACGCCGGCGGTCCATATCAACGTCTCCCAATACTCGGAATGACCGTCGGAGAATGTCACTTTCTTGTCCTTGTATTCCTTCATGACGGTGTTGAGCCGGATGTCGACCATCAGTTGGCTCAGATACACGTATGCCTTTTGGCTCAGGTCGGGATCGAAAGCCGACAATAGGCGGTCGGCACCCTCCACAAGCGTGATGTTCATGTCGTTTTGGTCGAGTTCCGGATACTCGCGCGGCAGCACATCCCTTTTCATCTCTCCGAGCGCTCCTGCTATCTCCACCCCGGCGGGACCTCCTCCCACCACCAAGAAACTCAGCAGTTCGCGCCGGCGTGCGGGATCCGGTTCCATACACCCGCGCTCAAGCCTGTCGAGAATCTCATTGCGGGTATGGCTCGCCTCGGCTGCCGTCTTGATGCAGAAAACGTTCTCATCAAGACCATCCATATTGAAAAAATTGTTGGTACTTCCGGCTGCAATCACAAGACGGTCATAGTCGAGAGTCTCATAACTTGTGGTCACCTGTCTTTTATCGATGTCTATATTCTTGACGTGACCCATGTGGTATTCCACTCCCCCACGGGTTTTCTTGAACTCCCGGCGGAAGGGAAACGATATACTCGGCACATCGAGAGCCGACGACGCAATCTGGTAAAACAGAGGAGGGAACGAATGGTAATTGTTCCTGTCCACCAATTTCACATCATACTTCTTTCTATCGAGGCGTTTGGCAAGGTTCATTCCGGCAAAACCTCCGCCGATGATAACCACAGTCTCCTTTTTCATAGCATAATCAAGCATTAACAATGACAGACGGGCTTCAACCGCAATCCCTCCGGCACCCCGTCTTCCCCAATAAAACACCTATCCCGCCTCATCGGTTTGCTATCCCGCTTATCTCCGGCAGACCGAACTCCCTCCATTCGATGATACCTCCTTCGAGATTGACCACCTTATAGCCGAGTTTGTCCAGTATCTTGGCGGCATTCATAGAACGGCGCCCACTAATGTTCAACGCGCCGTCGATGTGTCCTTCGGCAAACTCCTCCGGAGTGCGGACATCAAGCTACGTATTCCGGGCGATATCCGTTCTCCTTTTCCGGTGATATCCACTCACTCGGTCAATGGTTTGATATCACAAAGACAATACTTTTTTCTTAATTGGTCGTGATTGAGGATATCTGCTTTGCTTCAATATTGCTTATGAAACCTCAATATTGGGGTTGATGGATTTTAATTGAGAGATGAAACGGTCACGGTCTTTGGGTGAGATTTCGAGAGGCGCGAAACTTTTTTTACCTGTTCGGTCTACAAAACTGATTGACACACGTTTCGTTGACATTCCTGCCGTTGTAAGAATACCGGATGTTTTCTTTGCAGATTTGATCTTGTTGATAGACAGACGCGTCGGCCTGAAAAACATATAAACAACGAGATCATCGCCGACAATCTCATACCAGCAGCCTAACAAACCAGAAATGCATAAAATGGTAAAGCCTCCACATACGAAAACAGCATACCACCATGGCATTCCCGGAACTGTAAACCATAGTCCGACTGGAAAGATGAGTAGACAGAACCATGCCCACCAGTCAATTTTTGAACGATAGATTGTCTTTGTCGTCATTTATAATTAACTCTGAAATGTTGATTTGCCATCCGGACGTGTTATCTTCATCGGCAAAATTAGCAAAAATCTCTCGAACTGTCAAGTGTCATCCGACCGTTTTTCGGTCGGATGACGTAAAAAACGATCGGATTACGACTACTTGCATGACTAATACGTGTTAGTCATGGTTCTATTCGTAATTACGACAACTACACTCAGATTTTCTACGCATTTTTCGAGTATTACTCGTTTTCTACTCATTTTGTCTCTTGGCAAGCATACTGTCAGGTGTGCTGCACAGCCGAATGTCCAATACATGTAAACTACACACCCAAAAAAACAGATAATAACAGTTGCTGAAACTGTTCGTTTACTGTTTTTTGCCGACCAAACGACCTCGCTCACCTCATGCTAAATCTGAGATTTGAATAGGTCACCGTGGCGGTAGTTGTTTCTTATGTTCTTTCTACATCAAACCACAACTATGCCGAAGGGTATAACCCTACACGCCCTCTTAGGAGGGCGTTTTTTTGTTGCGTTCCTGCTCAAATAGCGTTCTTATTGACAAGCACGAGTATGCGTTTCTTCCCGGCGGGGATGCAAGAGATTATCTGACGGCGAGGGAGTGGCCGAGCCAGGCGGCGGCGAAGCCGGTGATCAGGGAAGCGGCAGCGTATACCGAGAGAATACCGATGTGGTTTCCTTCAAAGAGAAGATAGTTTTCGTGGGAGAAGGTGGAGAAGGTGGTGAGGCCGCCGCAGAAGCCGGTGGTCAGGAAAGCCTTTGTCTCCGGCGATACGTTTATGTGGTCTCCGGCTATTAGACCGTAGATGAGTCCGATGAGGAAGCATCCGGATATGTTTACCAGGAACGTCGCCCATGGGAAAACAGCGACAGCAGCCGGGCCGCCGATAACCTTCTCCATGCCTCGGGAAATCAGAAATCGCAAGACTCCCCCCAGACCGCTCCCGATGAATACACTTGCCAATAGTTTTATCATATCAAGTTGTTTCTATATGTAAAAACAACATTGAGAATCAGCTGTCATTAAACTGATTCTCAATATCATTTCTACCTGTGGAGCATATCGGACTCGAACCGACCACCTCTTGACTGCCAGTCAAACGCTCTAGCCAGATGAGCTAATGCCCCTTTTTCTGTATCACTCTGCAAATTTACGGAAAATTTTTAATACTCCAAAATTTTCAATAAAAATTTTTCAATAAAAATTTTTAATGTAATTGGTTCTGGCTTAGTGGTGGCTGGTAATGTTATTGTGCATTGTTCAGGCGCCGTCTCTACATCGCGCCCGGAGGTCGCTCCCTCCACACTCTGGAGCCGCGATGCTAATTCAAAATAGGAAAGCAGCCTATTGGGCTGCTTTTCCATTATAATAAGGATGTTCATTCCGAATCAGTTTGCGTCGATGAGTTCCTTGTCGCGGCAGCGCAGGATGCGTGCGGGGAAGTCGTCGCAAAGCTGGAGGTTGTGGGTTGCCATCAGCACTGAATGGCCTGCCGAGGCGAGACTGTGGAGAAGGCTCACGATGGAAATGCCGGTCTGGGGGTCGAGGTTGCCGGTGGGCTCGTCAGCGAGGATAAGGCGGGGATTGTTGAGCAAAGCCCTCGCTATCACTATACGCTGCTGCTCGCCTCCCGACAGTTCGTGTGGCATCTTATAGCTCTTGTGGTTCATGCCCACATCAATCAGTACATCTTCTATACGCTGGTCAATAGCGGTTTTCTCACGCCATCCGGTGGCGCGGAGCACGAATTCAAGATTGCCGTAGACAGAGCGGTCCTGAAGAAGCTGGAAATCCTGAAACACAATTCCGATGTTTCTACGAAGAAACGGGATTTGCTTCTTCTTAAGGTTAAGGAGGTCATAACCTATCACCTCCGCCTTGTCGCCGCCGGCGATAGGCACATCCGCATACATCGACTTCAGAAGCGAGCTCTTGCCGCTACCCACTCTGCCGACGAGATAGCAGAACTCCCCTTCGGCGAGAGAAAACGAGACATTCTGCAGGACTGTTTTCTCAGCCCTGCGAATTTCAACGTTTTCGTATTCAATAAGATTCTCCATATTCTTACTCCTTCTCAGCTGAATGCTCGCGGATAAACGCCACGCAGAGCGCACCTACCGCAATTGAGATACCTGCAATAGCCATCATAGTGGATTGAGGCACGACTTCTGTGGGTACGCTTATCGCGCCGAGAATTGCCTTTCCGCTAACTGCCGCGATAATCTGCGGGATGCAGATAGTACAGTTAAACAGACCGAGATATGCGCCGATATTTCCTCCTTTGAGAGAATTGGTGAGAATCGTGAACGGCCAAGCCAGCATCGCAGCCCAAGCGCATCCTATGAGAATGAAAGCCACGAAGAGGAGATATTTGTCGGTGATGTATGCAGAACCGAGGAATCCGGCAGCGCCGAGCAGAAGGCTTAGCGCATACGAGAACTTACGGTTTCTAAAGCGCGGAAGCACCACAGCCCAAAGCACAGAGCCTATAGCCTGGACAGCAAACAGGATGCCCACCCAGTTTCCGGCGTCATTGTATTGTTCGGAAGCGGCGTCGAGTTCCACCTGACGGTCGAAAGAGGCAGTCTTGGGGTCGGGAACTGTAAACTCATGCACCTCGTCGATGAAGAGTTTGCCGGTCTTGGGATCGGTGGTCATAATACCCACAGCTTTCAGTGTCACGGGCGACGGGAGATCTGAAAGCCGCATCTCCGCCTTGTTGCCGGCAACTACTATTCTATCGTCTTGAGTAAGGATGAACTTCGCCTTCTCAGTCTTTTCCTTGCCTTCCGAATCAGTAAATGTTATACCTTTCACGTTCTCAACCGACGGAGTGTCGAAAGCATTGAGAGCCACTGTGCCTGGAGTGTAAGTCCACATGAAGAGGAATGCGAACCAACAGAAGAACTGCACCACGCCCACTGTCCAGAACGTTTTGGGAGCATGCACAAGAAGTTTAAAGAGATTCTGTTTGGGGGCATTTGCCTTAGACGCCTCATCCACACCGTTGTATTCATTGTATAGTTTCGGCGGCCATTCCTTGATTTTAATCAGGGAATATACCACGCAAAGGAGCAGGATAGCCGCACCGATATAGAACGACCATATCACAGTAGGGGGCACCTCACCTGAAGGAGCCACATTGGCGATACCGAACCAAGCGAAGAGGAACGGGAAAATGTATCCGACGATAGACCCTGCGTTGCAAAGGAAGCTCTGTATCGAGTATGCGAGACCTTTCTGCTTTTCATTGACCATGTCGCCGACAAGCATCTTGAAGGGCTGCATAGCCATATTAATGGAGGTATCGAGGAGCATCAATGCGATAAGACCTACCATAATGGCACTGCTGACGGTGAGGCCGAAACTTCCCGCATTCGGAAGCAGGCACATCACGAGAATCGCCACTGCTGCACCGATGATCAGATATGGCAGGCGACGTCCGAAACGGTTCCATGTCTTGTCAGAAGCGCTGCCGACAAGAGGCTGGACAATAAGACCCATGAGAGGTGGAAGAATCCAGAAATAAGAAAGATCATGGGGATCGGCACCGATAGTGGTGAAGATACGCGACACATTCGCGCTTTGCAAAGCATAGGCTATCTGGACTCCGAAAAATCCAAAACTCAGGTTCCAAAGTTTCCAGAAGCCAAGATCGGGTTTTGTTTTAGACATTTTTATGTATATGAGATGTTTATATTATTCTATTTCTGCAACTGATAGAGCAGTTTGATCTCGGCGGCCCAGATGGCAGGATTGGGAGTCTCGAGGATGATAGGCATGTCGTCGAATCTCGGGTCGTTGACAAACCTGCGGAAGAACTCCATGCCGAGCGTGCCCTTTCCTATCTCTGCATGTCTGTCGATGCGCGAGCCGAGTTTTCGAAGGTCGTCGTTTAGATGTATCGCCTTTAGATACCGGGCTCCCACCACATCGTCAAACTCCTGCCATGTTCGCCTATATCCCTCATCGTCGGCGAGGTCATATCCGGCTGAATAACTATGGCAAGTGTCCACACAGACCCCGACACGAGATTTGTCTTCAATCTTTTCAATGACTCGGGCAAGCTGCTCGAACGCATAACCGAGATTGCTGCCCTGTCCGGCTGTAGACTCAAGAACCGCCGTCACCCCACAAGTCTGCTCGAGGGTGATATTGACCGAATCCGCAATTCTATCGAGACATTCTTCCGGAGTCATTTCATTGAGATGGCTACCGGGATGGAAGTTTAGCATGGTCAGACCGAGCTGCTCGCATCTCTGCATTTCCTCAAGAAACGACTTGCGGCTCAAGTGCAGTTTCTGGGGGTCGGGACTTCCGAGATTGATAAGGAAATTGTCGTGAGGCAGAATAAGGTCCGGGCTATATCCAGCCAATCTGCAGTTTTCCTTAAACGCTTCTATTTCTTCATTTTTCAGGGGTTTGGAAGTCCAGCGGTTGCTGCTGCCTGTGAAAAGCGCGAAACTTCGCGCACCGATGGCCGCAGCCTCCAGCGGAGCGTTTGCCACTCCCCCTTCAGTGCTTACGTGTGCTCCAATATATTTCATATTATATATCTTTCTAATAACCTATCCTACAAAATTACTAAAAAAATCCGGCAAAGTATGAATTGGACGTGATTTTTTTGTAATTTTGCATATGGTCTTATCAAAATCTAAATTAAATCTATATTCGCGTCTCGGAAGCCGCAAGCAGAGGGAAAAGCTTCGACTGTTTGTGGCAGAGGGAGAAAAGTGTGTTGCCGATACACTCGGAAAGTTCTGTGTAGAAGCCTTGATAGCTACAGAGGCTTGGGCAGAGATCCATCCTGACTTCAGCCTCCAGCCGTTTGTCACAGCCGGCGAACAGGAGCTTCGCAAGATCTCGCAACTCCAGACGTTGCCGGAAGTCATAGCCGTCTACCGTATGCCCGAACCGCAGCCGGCTGATGAAAGGCTTATGTCGGAATCGGTGACACTGCTTCTTGACGCGGTCCAGGATCCGGGCAATCTCGGCACCATACTGAGAACAGCCTCTTGGTTTGGCATAGAGCAGGTGATACTTGGCGACGGGTGTGCCGATCCCTACAATCCCAAGGCCGTACAGTCATCAATGGGCGCTGTCGGCATGGTAAGAATCATTCAGGAGAATCTTTGCTCACTCATCGAAAGGCACAAGGATATACCTGTCTATGGCACACTTCTTGACGGCACCGACATATACGCCACGCCTCTGGAGCGACCGGCTCTGGTAGTGATGGGAAACGAAGGCAACGGACTGAGCGAAGAAATCAGAAAGAGGGTCAGTCATCCGCTCCTGATACCGAGTCCTGCACGCGGATCTCATGCTGAGTCGCTCAATGTGGCAGCCGCCACTGCCATAACACTCTCTGAGTTTGCGAAGCGGAGCGGGGGTCGGTGATTTTGAATTTTAAATTGGGCTAAAGCGATTGTGTGTTGGCTTAAGCAATAAATTTTAATGTTTTGAAAACAGTATATTTCTGCAGTTCATGCGGACATGAGTCGCCCAAATGGATGGGAAGGTGTCCGGCATGTGGAGAATGGAACACGTTTGTGGAAGAGAAAGTATCCACAAAAAAAACGTCACGCGGCAAGGGGTTGCTCGCCACAGAAGGTGCAAAACCGGTAAAACTGTCAGACATCGAGCCTCTTGACGAGCCACGTATACACATGCCCTCAGAAGAACTTAACAGGGTGCTTGGAGGCGGATTGGTTGCAGGCAGCCTCACACTGCTTGGCGGCGAGCCCGGCATCGGGAAGTCCACGCTGCTGCTCCAGAACATCCTTTCCATAAGAAACCGAAGAATACTGTATGTCAGCGGTGAGGAATCCGCGTCACAACTAAAACTGAGGGCAGACAGACTCGGGAAGGTTTCTGAAAACACATTCATCCTCACCGAGACCCAGCTTGACAGGATATTCACGCAGATAGAAAATGTGAAACCCCAGCTTGTGGTGGTAGACTCAATCCAGACCATAGCATCTACCGATATAGAGTCGGCAGCCGGCAGCGTGAGTCAGGTCAGGGAATGCGCCGCCGCGTTGCTGCGCTATGCAAAGCAGTCCGGAGTTCCGGTAATACTCGTAGGTCACATAAACAAAGACGGAGCGATTGCCGGGCCGAAGGTCCTGGAGCATATAGTCGATACCGTAATCCAGTTTGAAGGCGACCGCCAGTATCTGTATCGCATACTAAGATCTATAAAAAACCGCTTCGGCTCCACCAACGAGATAGGCATCTATGAGATGGTTCAGAAAGGGCTCAGGGAAGTCAAGAATCCGTCAGAAATGCTGCTAAGCGACAATCGCGAGGAAGAGATGAGCGGAATAGCAATAGGAGTTACTATCGATGGAGCGCGGCCATTCATGGTGGAAGTGCAGGCATTGGTGTCGTCTGCGGCATACGGAACTCCGCAGCGTTCAGTGACGGGATTCGACCAGCGTCGCCTGAACATGCTACTTGCGGTGCTTGAAAAACGAGCGCGTTTTAAACTTGGGCAGAAAGACGTGTTTCTGAACATCGCGGGCGGTCTCAAGGTAACGGATCCGGCGCTTGACCTCGCAGTAGTGGCGGCAGTCATGTCGTCGAACTTTGATGTCTCAGTGCCACGCAGGGCGGCATTTGCCGGAGAGGTAGGGCTATCGGGAGAGATACGAACTGTCACTCGCATCGACCAGCGGGTGGCGGAGGCCGCTAAATTTGGTTTTGAAACCATCTTCATCCCTACAGGCAACCTGAAGGGAATCCACGACAAATTCAACATCCAGATCGTAGAGGTCAACAAAGTTACCGACCTCTTCCGCCGTCTCTTTGAGGGTTAAGTAACACGTTCAATCAAAGAAATAAGTTTAAACAACTTCAATAAACCAAATTAAAAATATGAATTACACACCTGAAAACATCACCAGTCTCGAACCAGACGAGATATTCGTGTTTGGAAGTAATCTTGCAGGCATACATGCCGGAGGAGCAGCCCGGGTAGCCCTCGAGCGCTTTGGAGCCATAATGGGTCAGGGCGTCGGTATTCAAGGACAGTCCTACGCCATCCCCACTATGCAGGGAGGCGTTGAAACCATCAAACCATATGTAGACGAATTCATAGAACTCGCCAGCGAATGGGACCAGACCACGTTTTATGTGACGCGAATAGGCTGCGGCATAGCCGGATTCACCGACGAGGAGATTGCTCCATTGTTTGCCGAAGCCCTCAACCTTTACAACGTAAGGCTTCCAAAATCATTTGTAGACATCCTGACTCGGGAATCAGGGGAAAAGAATATGCAAAAAGAATAAAAAAAACTGAATTGAAATAACAGAATTATCAAAAAAAAATAGTAATTTTGCGTGCTGATAAACAATATAACAGCATGGAGACAAAATACATTTTTGTTACCGGAGGCGTTGTTTCCTCACTTGGAAAAGGAATCATCTCCTCATCTCTCGCCTGTCTGCTCAACGCACACGGCTATCGGGTCACCATCCAAAAATTTGATCCCTATATCAACATCGACCCAGGCACCCTGAATCCATACGAACACGGCGAATGCTTCGTGACAGCCGACGGACATGAGGCGGATCTCGACTTAGGACACTACGAACGGTTCACCAATGTCCCGACATCCCGAGCCAACAACGTGACCACCGGAAGAATCTACCGTAACGTGATTGAAAAGGAGCGACGCGGAGATTATCTGGGAAAGACAGTTCAAATAATTCCCCATATCACCGACGAGATAAAGCGCAACATCCGCCTTCTTGGCGAAACAGGCCGTTTCGACTTTATAATCACAGAAATAGGTGGCACTGTAGGCGACATCGAGTCTCTACCGTTCCTGGAGGCAGTGCGCCAGATGCGTTGGGAGCTTGGCAGCAACTCTCTGTGCGTGCATCTCACATACGTACCTTTCCTCCATGCAGCAAAAGAACTAAAGACAAAACCGACGCAGCACTCAGTGAAGGAACTGCAGCGGCTCGGCATACAGCCGGACATTTTAGTGCTTCGTACAGAGCATGACATTCCTGACCAGATGCGCGACAAGATCGCCCAGTTCTGCAATGTCGCCAAAGACTCAGTGATTCAGTCGCTCGACTGCCCGAGTATATATGAGGTGCCTCTGATGCTACACCGCCAGCACATGGACGAGATAGTATTGCGCAAGACTGGCGAGACACCGGACGGGGAGCCACACATGAAACCATGGCTCGACTTTGTGGAAAAGATCAGAAAAGCCAGAGAAGAAGTCACAATAGGCCTTGTCGGAAAATACGTAGAGCTTCAGGATGCGTATAAATCAATCAACGAAAGCCTCTTCCAGGCCGCCACATATTGCGACCGCAGACTGAACCTTAGATATATCCATAGCGAGAAACTCACAGAGGAAAACGTTGCCGAGATGATGGCGGGACTCGATGGAGTGATTATCGCGCCCGGATTCGGATCAAGAGGAATAGAAGGCAAGTTTGTGGCTATAAAATGGTGTCGTAATCACGACATACCGACATTCGGCATCTGTCTGGGCATGCAGTGTATGGTGATAGAATATGCACGCAACGTTCTCGGCTATTCCGACGCCAACAGCACCGAGATCAATCCCTCCACATCCCACAATGTGATAGACATGATGGAGGAACAGAAGCATATCTCAAACATGGGAGGCACGATGCGCCTCGGAGCATACGACTGCCGTCTCACCCCCGGAAGCCGGGTTGCCGAAGCCTACGGCAAGACGGAAATCAGCGAGAGGCACAGGCATCGCTATGAGTTCAACGACTCTTTCAGAAGCGAGTTTGAGAAATCCGGCATGAGATGTGTAGGAGAGAATCCCCAGTCGCATCTTGTAGAGGTAGTGGAGATACCGGGCAAGAGGTGGATGATCGGCACGCAGTATCATCCGGAATATTCAAGCACCGTATTAAACCCTCATCCACTTTTCCTGTCATTTATGAAAGCAGCTATTGAAGAGAAATAATGAACAAAAAGACAATACTTGTCGCCGCTGCCATATTCGCGATTGGCGCGGCGACAGCCAAAGAGCCATTCTGGCTTGGCGGCGACATCTCCGGCACTACAGCCAACGAAGCGCGCGGGCACTTCACCAGAAGTGTCAACGGCGAAACCCGGGAAACGACCCGGCTTATGAAAGACTATGGGATGAACGCCACCAGACTCAGGGTATGGGTGAATCCTAAAGACGGATTCTCCTCCCCTGCCGATGTCCTGAAGATGGCGCAACGCTCGCAGGAACTCGGGATGCCCCTGATGATAGACTTTCATTACTCCGACTGGTGGGCCGATCCGGGAAAACAATATCCTCCGAAGGCGTGGGAGGGTCTGAGTCTGGAGCAGACCGCAGACTCTCTTGCCGCCCACACCAGAAACACCCTGCAACTTCTAAAAGACAACGGAATAGACGTGAAGTGGGTACAGGTTGGCAACGAGACGACAAACGGATTCCTATGGCCGATGGCAAAGATTCCGGACAATTATGACAATTACGCGTATCTGACGAAAGCAGGGTGCAAGGCAGTGAAAGAGGTATATCCCGAGGCAAAGACAATCATCCATCTCGACAACGGATTTGACCAGAATCTCTATGACAGAGTTTTTGACAACCTGAAGTCAAGAGGCGTGGAGTGGGACATAATAGGCATGAGCGTATATCCCTATTGGGCAATGGAAGGGAAACGAGAAGAAAGCGAGATCATGACTCTTGTGGACGCCATCGCCAATATCAACCACCTGAAAGACAAATATGGTTCAGAAATAATGATTGTGGAGACAGGCGTCGATGCCCGGGAACCGGAGAAGGGGAAACAGTTTATCGACGCCCTGATAAAGGCATCCAAGAAGCTGACGGGAGGAGCCTGCACAGGAGTGTTCTACTGGGCTCCTGAAATAGACGCCGACGCCGCCTACCATCTCGGGGCTTTCTCGGAGGGAAAACCCACAGTCATTATGGATGCCTTCAAGAATGCCGCAAAATCTGAATAATCGCGAAATAAGAAAAATAAAGTTCACTCTTAAACATAATACATGATAAGCGTCAACGACCTGACGATGGAATTTTCGGCACGGCCGATATTCTCGAACGCCAGTTTTGTAATAAATAAGACAGACAAGATAGGACTTGCCGGCAAAAACGGAGCCGGCAAGTCTACTTTGCTTAAAATAATCGCGGGCCTTCAGCCCCCTACATCCGGTAGTGTCTCCAAGCCATCGGAAGTGACAATCGGATATCTTCCTCAGCAGATGAAACTTGCAGACGACACCTCAATCATCAACGAGGCGCGTAAGGCATTCTCTCACATCGACGAGCACCGCGAACGATTGGAGAGGCTCAACCAAGAGCTTGCCACGCGCACCGACTATGACACGGACTCCTACGCAAAACTTCTGGAAGACATAGAATATCTCAACGATCGACTCACCATAGAGGGCGCCGACAATATGGAAGCGGAAGTAGAAAAGACCCTGACAGGTCTCGGATTCAACAGGGAAGACTTCGACCGTCCGACATCGGAGTTTTCCGGAGGATGGAGAATGCGAGTGGAACTTGCAAAAATACTGCTTCAGAAACCGGACCTGCTGCTTCTTGACGAGCCGACCAACCATCTTGACATAGAGTCGATACAATGGCTCGAACAGTTCCTCATGTCAAAAGCACGCGCTGTGCTCCTCGTGAGCCATGACAGGGCTTTCCTGGACAATGTGACCCGACGCACAATAGAAATTTCCTGCGGCAAGATATATGATTACAAGGTGAGCTATACCCCTTATACTGAATTGAGGAAGGAACGGGTGGAGCAGCAAATGCGTGCATACGAAAACCAGCAGAAACAGATTGCCGACATAAAGGCATTCATCGAGCGGTTTCGATACCAGGCCACCAAGGCGATTCAAGTCCAGAGCCGAATAAAGCAACTTGAAAAGATAGTGCCCATCGAGGTCGATGAAGTCGACAACTCGCGTCTGCGCCTCAAATTTCCACCTGCACCTCGGTCAGGCGATTTCCCCCTTATTCTCGAAGATGTCGGCAAAGCCTACGGCGACCATCAGGTTTTTGACCACGCCGATTTCCGGATAAGAAGAGGAGAGAAAGTGGCGTTTGTAGGTAAAAACGGAGAAGGAAAATCGACCCTTGTCAAATGCATCATGGGCGAGATAGACCATACCGGAGAGCTTAGGCTCGGACACAACGTAAAAATAGGTTATTTCGCCCAGAACCAGGCTCAGCTTCTTGATGAGAACCTGACTGTATTCGAGACAATCGACAATGTCGCAACCGGCGACATCCGTCTGAAGATACGAGACATACTCGGGGCTTTCATGTTTGGAGGCGAGGCATCGGACAAGAAGGTGAAAGTGCTTTCGGGTGGCGAGAAAACACGCCTCGCAATGATCAAGCTTCTTCTGGAACCGGTCAATTTCCTGATACTTGACGAGCCGACCAACCATCTTGACCTCAGGACGAAAGATATCCTTAAAGACGCCATCAAAGACTTTGACGGCACAGTCATCGTGGTTAGCCATGACCGTGATTTCCTCGACGGGCTGGTCGACAAGGTATACGAGTTCGGCGGCGGGAAGGTCAGGGAAAACCTCGGAGGCATCTACGACTTCCTTAAGTCAAAGAATCTCGAGAGTCTGCGAGACCTTGAGCTATCGAAATCACCGTCCGACACACTCCGGACTTCGGCAGGCGCTAAGGACAGCAAGACCGAAGTTCAGAAAGAAAGCGCTCCCGCTCCAAAGCTCACTTATGCCGAACAGAAAGCGAGGGAAAGGATGCTGAAGAAGGCGGAGAAAAAAGTTCGGGAGGCTGAGGAAGAGATATCACGGCTCGAGACAGTTCTCAAAGAGATTGAAGAAAAGATATCCGGCGGCGACACCTCCGCCGAAACACTCGATGGCTATGCCAAAGCCCAGAAAGATCTGGAAAACGGGATGTCGCTATGGGAACTCGCCACTATGGAACTGGAGGAATTGAAAATTTAGAATTGAAAATTTAGAATTTAGAATTAATGCACGGAATAGAAATAGAGAATCTCGACGCGAGTGTCTCACCAAAGGATGATTTTTATAAATATGCATGCGGGGGATGGATGGAAAAGCACCCGCTCACCGCGGAATACGCCCGCTTCGGAATGTTTGACCTCCTGCGCGAGAACGCAAGGGAGCAACTGAAAGACCTTATCCTCAACATGTCGCAGCATCCTCAGGCTAAAGAAGAAGGCACGATAGCCCAAAAAGTCAGCGATCTCTACGACATGGGTATGGATGAGGAAAGACTTAACCGTGAGGGTGCTACCCCGCTGCTTCCGCTTATAAGAAAGATAAACGACAGCGAAATACGAGACCTTGCTGAATACTTGGGCAACTATGATTCTGAAATAGGAGGCAGTTTCTTCGGAATTGGAGTCGGACCGGACATGATGGATTCAGACATCAACATCCTTCATGTTGGAGAAGCCGGACTTGGACTCGGCGACAGGGACTATTATCTTGAGAAAAACGAAGAAAACGACCGGATAATGGAAGCCTACCGCAAATATGTGTTGCGGATGATGGAGCTGATAGGATATGACGAGAACGCCCGACGCCGCGTATGGGACACAGTCATCACACTGGAGACAGAGTTCGCACGCCACAAGATGACCCGAGAGGAAAGAAGGAATCCAACCGCACGCTACAACATGCTCACCATCGAAGAAATCAAGACAAGATTCTCCGGATTCGACTGGGACAAATATCTTTCCATCAATGGACTCGAAAATGTAGACAAGGCGAATTTCACCAGTCCGGCGTTTTCCGACTTCCTGTATTCATACCTTCCGGGCCTGACAGAGCAGCAGATAAAGGATTATCTGACATTCGACCTCGTGAGCGGAGCATCAGGGCTGCTTAGCGATGACTTCTCCGACGCAAGTTTCGAACTCTACGGCAAAGTGATGAGCGGCATTGAAGAACCCAAGCCGAGATGGAAAAGAGCAATGGGTATTCCAAACTCAATGTTTGGCGAGGCTGTGGGAAAACTGTATGTGGAGAAATACTTCCCGGAAGAAAACAAGCGATATATGAGAAACCTTGTGGAGAATCTCCGCAATGCCCTCGGGAAACATATTTCCTCCCTCACATGGATGAGCGACACCACGAAACAGAAAGCTCTTGAAAAACTGTCGGCAATGACCGTTAAGATAGGATATCCTGACAAATGGAAAGACTATAGCGAAATCGGCATAGACCCGAGAAAGTCTTATCATGACAATGTGCTCAAGGCAGCCCAATGGTTCAGACAAGACAACCTGTCAAAACTCGGCAAACCGGTTGACAAGGATGAATGGCACATGACGCCCCAGACAGTCAACGCCTACTACAGTCCTGTAAACAACGAGATCTGTTTTCCCGCCGCCATACTCCAGCCTCCCTATTTCGATCCCACAGCCGACGACGCGCTCAATTACGGCGCCATCGGCGTAGTTATCGGTCATGAGATGACCCACGGATTCGACGACAGTGGCAGACAGTTTGATAAAAACGGAAATCTTTCCGAGTGGTGGACTCCTGAAGACTCCGAGAGGTTCAAAGAACTCGCCGACCGTCTGGCACAGCAGTTTGACGAGATAGAAGTTGCTCCCGGCGTGCATGCCAACGGCCGTTATACACTTGGCGAGAACATCGCCGACCAGGGAGGACTTAGGATAGCGTTGACCGCATATCGAGACGCCGATAACGGAAATAACCCCGAAACCATAGAGGGATTCAATCCTCTACAGCGTTTCTATCTCGCATACGCTAATGTCTGGGCTGAAAACATACGGGAAGAAGAGATAAGTGTCCGCACCAAGACCGACCCACACTCCATAGGACGACTGCGGGTCAATGCTACTCTTCGAAATATTGAGCCGTTTTTCGACGCATTCGGCATAGATGAAGGCGACGCCATGTGGCGTCGACCCGAAGAGAGAGTCACAATTTGGTAATGATATGACAGAATACGGACTAATCGGGAAGAGTATAGGACATTCCTTCTCTGCCACTTACTTCAACGAGAAATTCAAGCGGGAGGGAATCGACGCACGATATGACCTCTACCCTCTTGAAAACATAGATCTGTTGCCCGCGCTTGTGAGAAGCCGGCCTCGTCTTGCCGGCCTTAATGTCACCATTCCATACAAGGTGGAGGTGATGAAATATCTTGACTTCCTGAGCGAAGAAGCTGAAGCGATAGGAGCCGTCAACGTCATCAAAATCACAAGAGAAGGTGACAGCATCTCCATGAAAGGATTCAATTCCGATGCATACGGTTTCTCGGAGTCTCTCGGAAGGATTCTCAGGGAATACGAATTGTCGCCATGCGAAAACGACAAATATCCGGACTCATTCGTTCTCGGCACCGGCGGGGCATCGAAAGCCGTGATGTGGTCTCTGAAAAAGATGGGATTTCATCCTCAGCTTGTGGGACGCAAGCGCAAGGAAGGGTGTATCGCCTATGAAGACCTGACTGAACAGGCTGTGGAGCAGTCGTTGCTGACGGTGAACTGCACGCCGCTCGGAACATCGCCCGACGTGAATCATGCCGCCCCCTTCCCCTATCAATGTCTGCACGAAGGACAGGTATGTTTCGACCTGGTGTACAATCCGACTGAAACCCTATTCATGCGTAAGGCACAGGCAAGGGGATGCATAGTAAGCAACGGACTGGATATGCTTCATCTGCAGGCCGCGGGCGCTTGGAGGATATGGACTGAAGGATGACACGGAATCCATCGCTGACACCGGCAATAGCCCTTTCCGCAGGTATCGCCACATCATATGCGCTGTCACTGCAGTGGTGGTGTGGCTTCATGCCCATAATTCTTGCGATAGGAATTTATATCGCAATACTTATGAAATCCGGCAATCCGGTTATGGCTTACCGGCTTGGCAAATGGCATACGGCATGGACAGCGATACTCTTCCTCGGCATAGGCATAATCGATGAATCCATGTCGCGTCCCACTGCAATTCCTTCTCCTCAACCGGACAAAGTGGAATGCGAGGTGACCGGAATACTCAGCAAGACATACGGAGACCGCCTGGACCTTCTCATTAAAGGCACCAACGGAGCAAAAGCGCAGATACGCACCGGTGTGACAGTTCTCGACATCGGAGACATCGTGGAGATTCCAACCCGAAGGCTCGTGGAAACCGACAAGGACACCTCTTCATTCGGGAGAAGGTCGGCACCGATGCTGAAGGCAAAAGGAGTGATGTATACCGGAAGGATACCGGTCAGGGAAATTGTTGCGAAAGGCCATTCGGGAAGTTTGCGATATCAAGTCAGCGACCTCAGGGAGCATATTGAGACCGAGATAGAACGCAGCAGTCTCGACAAACCTGCCTCCGATTTTCTGAACGCCATCCTGATGGGCGACAAAACGGGCCTTGACGACAGCGTCAGGATAACGTTTGCCAACGGAGGAACTGCCCACATGCTTGCCCTCAGCGGGCTCCACATGGGCATCCTGGCGGCATTGCTGCTGTGGATGATGTTTCCCTTCCGTGCCGCAGGAAAATACAAATGGGGATATGGTGTGGCAATAATAGTGCTGTGGGCTTATGTGGTGGTGACAGGAATGTCGCCGTCGTCGGTCCGTGCCTGCATCATGATAACGTTTGCCTTTACGGCGGTAATCGCCGAGCGAAAGAATTCCATTCCGTCGGCACTGGCATCCGCATGCCTTCTGATCCTGCTGTTTTCTCCTGCCACACTTTTTGACGCCGGGTTTCAGTTGAGCGTGATATGCGTTGCCGCGTTGACAGCATTCACCACACAACTCAATCCGATAGACCACCGGAGCCATCCCCGTCTTTTCAAGATATGCGAGGCACTTCTCGTCACCATGATCGCCACAGCGGCATCGTGGGCTCTGATATCATTTTATTTCGGTCAGATACCATTGATGTTCCTGCCCGCCAATCTGCTGCTTCTTCCGCTTCTGCCCGCCTATCTGGGCGCTGCGGCAATCTACACGACCTTACTTTGCGCCGGTTGGGATTTCATGCCCCTCGCCCTATTCCTTAACCACGGATATGAATTCCTTATATGGGCAACCGAAACCCTGTCGGGAGAATCGCAGTTTGTGGTGGAATATCAATTACCATGGTGGGGAGTAGCGGGATGGGTCGCCGCACTATCCGCAGCAGCAATCGCTCTAAACCGAAAAGAAGCATGAAAGCGAACATATCGTTTCTAAAAGAAAGATTCAAGGAATTCAACCGGACAATGTTCGGGAACACGCTCCCCGTTCCGGAGTTCCGCATAAGCAGCGCCGGCTCGTTTGTCGGGCAATTCAAGGTCAAGCGCGACTACCGTCGTTTCAGGATAGTGGAGACACTTCACCTCACACTCAGCGACCGCTACGACATTCCTGAGAGTGAGCTTGAAGACATCGTAATCCACGAGATGATACACTTCCACATCCATCATTCAGGTCTTCGTGACACTTCAAGCCACGGACCGGTCTTCCGACGCCTGATGAAAGACATCAACGCGCGTCATGGAAGACACATTACAATAAGCCACAGATGCTCGAAAGAGGAATATGAGAGCGACACCTCCAAGTCGCACTCCATAATTTGTCTTTGCACCATGACCGACGGCAGGAAACTCATCTGCAAGGCCTCGCAAAGTCGGATTTTCGAACTTCACAAAGCATTCTCGGAATGGGATAAGGTGGAAAAAGAAGAATGGTTCTGGGTATACGGCAGCTACTTCAACCGCTTCAGACGAGTGTTGACACCCCGGCTATTCGAAGTTGACAAGGAAGGCTTGGAGATTATCGAGTCTTCCACGAGGCTTGAGTTCGCAGTGGAGTCGGACGGCAGGACCGTCTTGCGGCGTGCGGCGCCGACACGACGCTGAAGACCTGAACGGTCAAACTCTCCATTTCCCCTCGGCTGATGAGTGAGCTGGATACTGTCGACAAATACTCTCCGGTCGTCCGGACCGAAATTGACCACACCGAAAATCCTCGACACATCAAGTACTGTATCTGTCTGCAGCTCAGCTTCAATCCATAGGCTGGAAGAGTATGCGGCGTTTTTCACGATAGCCGACGATCCATCGGAATAATCCACACCGAGCGTCAACTGAGGCGAAGACATTCCCTGAACCCTCATTTTCCATGTCAGTTTCTCACCCGGCACAAGTTCCTCCGCCTGAATACTCATCACTATACCATCGGTAAAGGAACGAGCGTCAGCCACCAGATGCCTGCCATACGGCCAGAGGTCCATACCCGCGTTCTGACTTTCCGACTCACCGGCAGCCCTTGCGTATTTTTGCTGTCGCTTAGCCAGCCGTTCGTCAACCTTTTTGTATAGTTTGGCATACTCGTCCATGTTTCTGCCATACCAGGTGAGGGTGGAATCCATCTCCGCCTCCGATACGCCATGCGCTTTCAGTACCCTCAGACCGATTCCCTCGACGCGAGTTCCGTGATTATCCTGTAGAGAAGCACCCGAGCGGTCGTATGCCTCCGCAATCTGGAGGTCGGTCATGACATCAATCATCTTGTCTTCCGACAGAATGTTTTCAGGACGGTCGGAACAAGCCGCCACCAAAAGGCATAGCGCTGATATGGGAAACACGTATTTCTTCATGACTCACGCCTTATTTATCCTCCTGCTTATGGGTACGCTCAAACACTGAGTTAAAAGCCCTGGAGCAATCTGACGAATAGAACAGCAGTAGCAACGCCACTCCTACACAGATAGAGGAATCCGCGATATTGAAAATATACTGGAAGAACTCATACTCCTTGCCACCGACAAACGGAAGCCATGAAGGCCAAGTAAAGGAAAAGAACGGGAAATAGAGCATATCCACTACTCTTCCCTCAAACCATCCGGCATATCCGCCACCCGGCGGGAGGAAGACGGCATGTTCCGGCGGGAAAGGATTGTTGAAAATCTCACCGTAAAAGATGCAGTCGAAAATATTCCCGGCGGCTCCTGCGGTAATCATAGCCGCAGCCACAAAAAAGCCGGTACGTAGAGATTTTACGCTCAGGGTCTTTCTGACAAACCAGATGAAAAAGACCACGGCGAGTATCCTTCCGAATGTAAGAACATATTTATTCCACAGTTCCATACCGAAAGCCATGCCGTTGTTTTCGATAAACTTTATCTGGAACCACGGGAAAATCTCATAAGACTCACCTATATAGAAATGAGTCTTCACATAAAATTTGGAAACCTGATCTGCGATGACAATCAGCAGGGCAACCAAAACCACCAGCCATCCCGCCTTTAGGGCGGAACGGCCGGTGAGTAAACTATCTTCAGAGTGTGTCATGAAAATCTGTTAAGAATAAAGCCGGTCAGCGCACCACACTTGCAAGAACCTTCATGCCGTCGATGTCGAGCTCGACAAACGGTTCCGGCACATTGGACGCTACGGTGATGGAATCGGCAAGCACCTGCGACTTTATATAGTCGCCAAACTGCTGCAGGCATTCCACTAATTCCGGAGTGTCGGAAAGCACCACCTTCACTCTATCGGTGATGGCGAAGTCGGAATCCTTGCGGATATTCTGGATTCTGTTGATGAGGTCACGAGCAAGGCCCTCGTTGCGCAGTTCGGGAGTGATTGTGATGTCGAGAGCGACCGTCACACTTCCCTCGTTGGCAACAAGCCATCCTGGCACATCCTCAGGAATAATCTCAACATCGTCGAGAGTCACGACCGGAGAATCCGGAAGCGATGCAAACTCGAATCTTCCGTTTCTCTCCAGCATGGCTATTTCCTCTGCAGTCATAGAAGTAATCGCCTTTGCGAGGTCTTTCATTATCTTGCCGTAGCGCGGGCCGAGCTTCTTGAAATCAGCCCTAACCTTTTTCACAAGACCGGATTCCTCATTGTCTACTACTTTCACTTCCTTGACGTTGACCTCAGCGGCAACCAATGGAGCGATAGCCTCGAAATCAGCCTTCTGGGCAGCGTCGATAGCAGGAACCAAAAGCAGCCCGAGAGGCTGGCGCACCTTAATGTTTACCTTGCGGCGCAGAGCGAGCACGAGAGAAGTCTCGATCTGGGCGAGAGCCATACGGCGTTCCAAAGCCGGGTCGATAAGAGCCGGGTCGCTTACCGGGAAGTCAGCGAGGTGTACAGAAGTGTAGCCATCGCCCTCTTCCGATGCCCCGGTCAGATCGCCATAAAGACGATCGGAATAGAACGGTGCGAAAGGTGCCATTAAAAGCGCCACTGTCGTCAGGCACTCATGCAGCGTCTGGTATGCGGCAAGTTTGTCGGTATCCATTTCTCCTGCCCAGAATCTCTTACGGTTGAGGCGTACATACCAGTTGGACAGATTGTCGCACACGAAAGTCTCGATGGCGCGTGCTGCCCTCGTGGGCTCGTAGTCGTCGAGGTTGCCCTGAACCTCCGCTATAAGCGAATGAAGAAGCGAAAGCACCCAACGGTCGATCTCCGGACGCTCTGAAACCGGAACCTTTGCCTCGGCACCGGTGAAACCGTCCACATTTGCATACTGGGCAAAGAATTTATATGTATTGTAGAGGGTGGAGAAGAGTTTTCTGCTTACTTCCGCCACTCCGTCTTCATCATACTTGAGATTGTCCCATGGCGATGAGTTGGAAATCATATACCATCTAACGGGATCACTGCCGAACTTGTCGATATTTCCGAAGGGATCCACAGCATTGCCGAGACGCTTGCTCATCTTGTTGCCGTTCTTATCAAGCACGAGACCATTGGAAATGACAGCCTTGTAGCTGACGGAATCAAACACCATGCCGGCTATTGCATGAAGAGTGAAGAACCACCCGCGTGTCTGGTCCACTCCCTCGGCGATGAAATCTGCCGGGTATACCTCATGGCTGTCGAGAGCCTCTTTGTTTTCAAAGGGATAATGACACTGAGCGTAAGGCATAGCGCCGGAATCAAACCACACGTCAATGAGGTCAAGCTCTCGCTTCATGGGTTTTCCGGAAGGTGAAACGAGTGTAATTTCATCTACATACGGACGGTGCGGGTCGATTCTGTCATAGTTTTCCTTGCTGTAGTCACCCGGAACGAAACCTCTGACAGCAAACGGATTTTCGCTCATCACACCTGCCTTCACAGCTTTCTCAATCTCGTCGTACAGCTCCTGATAGCTTCCGATGCATATTTCTTCCTTTCCGTCCTCAGTGCGCCAGATGGGAAGCGGTGTTCCCCAATAGCGAGAACGGCTCAGGTTCCAGTCCTGCACATTTTCAAGCCACTTGCCGAAACGGCCCGAACCGGTAGCCTCCGGTTTCCATTTAATGGTCTTGTTGAGCTCGATGAGCCTTTCACGAGCCTGAGGAGTGCGGATAAACCAGCTGTCGAGAGGATAATATAGCACAGGCTTGTCGGTGCGCCAGCAATGAGGATAATTGTGTACATGCTTCTCGATGCGGAAAGCCTCTCCTGCCATCTTCATCTCCATGCACAGCACTATATTGAGATCTTCCGCCTTTGATGCGGAAGCCTCGTCATACTTACCACCCTCGTTGAACTTGGGGTCATAAGCGTTTTTCACATAGTCGCCGGCATGACGGCCATAAAGGTCCTTGTCGACACACAATTCCACAAACTCGGGAGACAGGCTGTCGATTTCGAAATACTTGCCCTGAAGGTCAACCATCGGACGCGCCTCACCGCGCCTTGTGACCATAAAGAGACCGGGGACGCCTGCGGCTCTCGCCACCTTTGCGTCGTCGGCACCGAAAGTAGGCGCGATATGAACGATACCGGTACCGTCATCAACTGTCACATAGTCGCCCGGGATAACTCTGAACGCCTCATCCGACATTTCAACAAAGCGGTCAGAACCTACAGAGAAGCATTTCTCAGGGTGCTTCGAAACGTATTCCTTCACGAAATCCTGAGAGAAATCGCTTACCATCTCGACAGGCTTGACCCATGGCATCAGCTGTGAATAGTGCATACCCACGAGGTCAGCACCCTTCCAGCGGCCGGTGATCTCATAAGGCACAACCTTGTCGCCGGGCTTGAATTCAGAAAGAGGTTTCTTTGCTCCTTCCGCCTTGAAATAAGCAGGAACGAGCACCTCCGCCAGAACAACAGTGACAGGTGAGCCGGTGTAAGGATTATAGGTGCGCACCGACACATAGTCGAATTTAGGTCCGACACACAGCGCGGTGTTTGATGGCAAAGTCCAGGGAGTTGTGGTCCACGCCATAAAGTAAGGCTCACCCCACCCCTTCATCTCCTCCTTGGGCTCAAGGATGCGGAATAAGGCTGTAGCGGTCGTGTCCTTGACATCTCGGTAGCAGCCAGGCTGGTTGAGCTCATGGCTCGAGAGTCCTGTGCCGGCAGCGGGCGAATACGGCTGGATAGTATATCCCTTATAAAGATATCCCTTGTCGTATAATTGTCTTAGAAGCCACCATACCGACTCGATATAAGCGTTGTCGTATGTGATGTAAGGGTTGTCGAGATCCACCCAGTAACCCATTTTGTGGGTCAGGTCGGTCCACTCCTTTGTATATTTCATCACCTCTCTGCGGCAAGCGGCATTGTAGTCCTCCACAGAAATTTTCTTTCCGATATCCTCTTTAGTGATGCCGAGTGTTTTCTCGACTCCGAGCTCAACGGGAAGTCCGTGAGTGTCCCATCCTGCCTTGCGCTTGACATGGAAGCCCTTCATTGTCTTATAGCGGCAGAAAATATCCTTTATTGTTCTCGCCATCACGTGATGAATGCCGGGCATGCCGTTTGCCGACGGCGGTCCTTCAAAAAACACGAAAGTCGGGCATCCCTTGCGGACATCCATAGATGTCTCGAAGAGATTGTGGCGGTCCCAAAGTTCAAGTATCTCGCGGTTAACCTGCGAGAGATTCAGCGGAGTGCCGTATTCGGTGAATCTTTTCATATATCTGATTAAGAATTATGCTTTTGTTTAGGGTATACTTAGAATTTTCCGGTCTTACCACCCTTCAGGCCCCCTTTTCCGGAGCCTCCCATGGCGAAGATGTTGCGGTCGTAGGAGAAGGTCTTTCGTCCGATTTCCCGTTTGCGCTTTAGAGCGAGCTCAATGAGCTTGTCCATGAGTTTTTGGAAACCGATGCCTGACGCCTCCCAGAGATAATATGACAGTGAGCCGGGGATGGTGTTTATTTCATTAACATATATCTGATTGTCCTTCTCGTCGATCATGACATCGACGCGGCTGACGCCATGGCACGAAAGTACCCTGAAAGTCTCGCCCGCGAGGTGCTGTATCCTTTTGGCTGTTTCCTCGGGTATGTCGGCGGGAATCCTCTTCTCGCTTGCCGCCATACCCTCGTTGCCTCCACGGTATTTTTCATCATAACTGAGGAAATCCCCTTTGGATACGGGCTCTTCGCACACCGAAGCCTGATAGTCGTTGCAGTCGCCAAGCACCGAGCAGTTTATTTCCTTCATGTGCTCTATCATGTGCTCCACGATAATGCGCTGAGAGAAACGGCAGGCGTTGTCGATTTTTTCAATCAGCTGATCACGTTCCGATGCCTTTCCGATACCCACGCTCGAGCCCAGATTGGCAGGCTTCACGATAGCCGGATATCCGATCCTCGACTCGACCTTCGCGATAATCTCTTCACGGTTTCTGTCCCATTCCTTATCGGTAAACCAGACATAGTCCACTACCGGGACATTAGACTCGCGCAGAATCATCTTCATGGTGATTTTGTCCATGCCGTTGGCGGAACTGAGAGTATTGCATCCGGCGAACGGTATTCCGATGGTCTCGAGCAGACCCTCGAAAACGCCATCCTCGCCATTAGTTCCGTGAAGCACCGGAAGCGCCACATGAAGTTCTGCGACAACTGGATCCTTCCTTGAGAAGAATCCGGCCTTGGTGTTGACGCGATAGAGATTGAAGTCACCGAACTCGGGACGCATGAAAACTTCCTCCGCCTCCTTCACCAGGGTATCCATATTCTTATAGTTGCGGATGTTCAGCAGATTGTCGCCGGTATACCAGCGACCATGTTTAGAAATATAAATAGGAATAATATCGTATTTTTCCCGATTTAAAGCGCTTATTGCCTGAAGAGCAGAAATCACCGAAATCTCGTGCTCCACACTTCTGCCTCCGAAAAAGACCGCTACGTTAGTTTTCATTATCAGTTGTTTGAATACTTTTAAAGAATAAAGAGAAGCCTCTGCTTATGCGCATATTGCTTCCAAAGTGCAAAATTAATAAAAATCTGTGAATTAAACCGACACTTTCCGGAAAAATTCACAGTTTAATCAATGTCAAATCATCATGATCTGCCATGCGATATATGCCACATACACGGCAAGGAGAATTGCGCCTTCGATGCGCGTCACAATACATTTACCGATTTTCCAACAGAAAATCCAGAATAAGAGTGAAGCGAGCAGCATAAGTGCGAGATCCAGATGAGTCACGCCGCCGAAAGGGAGAGGCGTAATGGTAGCGGTGACACCGAGCACGAAGAATATATTGAAGATATTGCTGCCTATCACATTGCCGACAGCAATGCCCGGATTTCCTTTCAGAGCCGCCGCTAAGGATGTGGCGAGTTCCGGCATTGAGGTACCTGCCGCCACGATAGTGAGACCGATTACCGCCTCGCTCATTCCGAGGCTGTGTGCGACCCCGGAGGCACCGGCAACAAACCTGTCGCCGCCGTAGACGAGGCCTGCAAGTCCCCCCAGTATCAGCAAGACTGCTTTCAGCAGGGACATTTCCTTATGCTTTCCACCGTTTTCCTGAAGGGCATCGCCATCGGGTGCCTTCTTAGCCTGGGCGAGTGTGTACCGCATGAAGATGCAGAAAAACAGAAGCAGAAGAATACCGTCGGGACGACTAACGATTCTTTCACCGGATACCCCGAGAAAATCGCTGAATCCAATGGCAAGGAGCGCTATGGAAGATATAGCGACAAGACCGAGCTCGTTGACCATTATCGACGGCATTACCCTTATTGGCCTGACAAGGGCTATAATACCGATGATGACAAGAATGTTGAATATATTACTGCCGACGACATTCCCGACAGCGAGCGGTGCGCTTCCCTGCAGCGCGGAGACGATGCTGATGCTCAACTCCGGAGTGGAAGTACCTAAGGCGACGACCGTTAGGCCAATGACCATATCACTGACACCCCATCGCGCGGCAAGCGACGCCGCGCCGTCAGTAAGCCAATTGGCACCCAATATTATAAGAGCTACTCCGAGCAGAAGCCACAAAACATCCATAACGACATAAAAATAAGACAAGTTAAACTTTTCCGCCATCTTTTCCTTTCAGACAATCTTTCACGCTCGGGATAATCCAAGCAAAGCTTGGCTTCTCCTCTCGCTTAATGGAGTTTTCTCCCTCTTCGCGTGAAAGAATCCGCTCTAAAACCTGACGAAATCTTAACAAAGAAAAGAAGTTTAGACAACTTCATATAAATAAACGACGGAATCACAATAAAAGTTAATAACGTGTTGTCTAAAATTTAGGATTCTATGGTAAAATGGGATTAAAATGGGGTGAAAAGGAAGTGCTTGATTTGCACGGATGAGTAATTATTCGTAACTTTGCAAGGGAAAATAAGTCGACAAAGATGAAAAAACCAGCCATAAGCATAATAGTTCCTGTCTACAACATGGAGCGCTATCTAAGGGAGTGTCTTGAATCCGTGCGTGCCCAGACATTCCAAGACTGGGAATGCATCATAGTCAACGACGGCTCATTCGACACTACTCCTACGGTGATAAGGGAGGTGACACGCAACGACTCGCGCTTCAGGGTCATCAATAAGGAAAACGGAGGTCTCTCGATAGCCAGAAATGTTGCGATGAAAATGGCAAACGGCAAATACATCGGGTTCATAGATTCCGACGACTGGATCGAGCCGACAATGTATGAACATCTCTACAAGTTGATTACTGAAAACGATGCAGATGTTGCACAGATTTCTTACTGGAAAGAATATATAGGCAGCAACGAGGCAAAGGACTCGCATGAATCCCCGGAGGATTTGAAGATCATCGACGGCATGACCGCAATGATAGAGATGGGCTACGACCAACTGTCGCATTACGTATGGGACAAGCTTCACCGCAAGGACATCATCACATGCGACTTCCCGATAGGGCGAAACTTCGAGGATGTGTACGTATACGGCAAGTGGCTGAAGAATGTGAAAAAGATGGTTATTGACAACACTCCCCTCTATCACTACAGAATACGACGCAGCGGCATCAACCAGGCAAGAGCCTCGAAAAACAGATATGACTTCTTCCTCTCATGCATCGACAGGATGAACATGATTCAGAGTTCGATGACAGATGAAATGGACTTAGACAGACGCGACGCATATCTCAACAGGCAGGCGGTCAACGCCTGCAGACACATTGCCAGAGAGGAGAAAAACACGATGAAACGCGACGGAGCCATCTCCCGAATCAGCTGCGACATCAACAAGTTCACTCTTCCTCCAACTCAGTATTTAGGATCGAAATACTGGTGGTATGCGAAACTTCTAAGATCCAACTCGCGGTTTTTCAGTATGTTCATGCGCTTTAGCGGAATTTTCAAATCCAAAGATAAAAACTCAAAGAGTAATTTTTACTTGTGATGAACACACCTGCGATCAGCATCATCGTTCCTGTATACAACATGGAGCAATATCTGCGTGAATGTCTTGACAGCATCAAGGCCCAGACCTTCACGGAGTGGGAATGCATTCTTGTGGACGACGGAAGTTCAGACAGTTCGCCCGCCATCTGCGACGAGTATGCGGCGGCAGACTCCCGTTTCAAGGTGATTCATCAGAGAAACGGAGGCCTTTCGAATGCCCGCAACACAGCATTAAGAACGGCAACAGGAGAATACATAGGTTTTGTAGATGCCGACGACTGGATAGAACCCGGAATGTATGACCTTCTGTATAAAATGATCAAGTATGAGGACGCCGATATCGCACAGGTTGGATATCGCACCGAATACCATGGACGCCACTCCACGAAGCATCTAACCGGCAAAGCGAAAGTAATTGACGGCAAGACGGCGATGAAAGAAATTGGATTTGACCGACTTCCGAATTATGTATGGAACAAGCTTCACCGACGCAGCATCATCACATGTGATTTCCCCGACGGCCGCAACTTTGAAGACATCTTCGTCTACGGGCAATGGCTCAAAAACGTGAAAAAGATGGCTCTCGACCCGACACCGATGTATCACTACCGAATGAGGAAGGGAAGCATCATCCACACCGATGCCGCTAAAAACAGATACGACTATTTTCTATCATGCATCGACAGAATGCACATGATAGAGTCGACATTGAACGGAGAGAAAGACAGTAACCGCAGAAACGCCTATATCAACAAATCGGCTGTAAACGCCTGCAAGTCTATCGCTCGCATGGAAAAGGATTCCATTAGGCGAAAAGAGGGTATAAGCCGCATACGCGAAAAACTTATGAGCTTCCCACTCCCTCCAATACAGTACATGAATCCCAAAACATGGTGGAGAGCACGCCTGCTACGGGAAAAGCCTAAGTTGTTTTCGATTCTGATGAGAGGAGTATATGTTTTTGACCTTGATTCAAGACATCGGGCGAAACAACTGTTTGACTGATCTCCACACAGTTCACAACGAACGTCAAAACTGCGGTCAAATCACTATTTTTCAGGCCCCGGAGTATTAACGGCTAATATGTTCTTCAGCCAGGACTCTACTGAATACTTGTAGAGGACTTCAGAATCATAGGGGCGGAAATCGCAAGACATAAACTCATCGACATCCTCCTTTTTCAAGGTGTCGTCAAAAACCAGTACATTTTCCTTAGAGTATATATCGCTATATATAAGGGATTTATTATTGGAGAGTATTTTCTTGTTCAAATAGACACCTTCGACACACCTCAAAGTTAGCCCAACCTGATTCTTCTTAGTAATATCCACGAGGACTCGCGCTCTCTCGGACATATCCAGAACCTCTCGATAATCAACTTCCTTGCTGATTACTTCAATACCATCGCAAGAATCTATTTTAAGATGCTTGTCAAGAATAATAAACCTTGTGGTATACCCCCAAGCCCTAACCATATCATTCATTTTCATCAACAGATCCTGACGTCCTTTGTTTTTGCCGATAAAAAAGAAGTCAACTTTATCATGCTGCAAAGAAGACTCATCTTTTAATTCCGGCATTCTATAAATCTGACGATGAAGAATCATGTCATATTTACTTGCGTCAGCATCGTCAAAAGTATGAAAATGAGTATAGCTGTTACGAAAGCGGAATACGGGAGATGTGTATTTGTCAACAGTGTTCCAGAACCAGAAATGAATATTCCCGCATTCCGTACGCTTGAGAATGCTCTTTACATTGGTGTATGTGAGGTAATCGAAGAATATCAGAGTGTCGGAAGGCTTAACCTTTTTAAAGATCGAGAAAGCGTGCTTGTTGAGCAATATAGGAGAGAAGACGGTGAAGCCGAGCTTCCTGTTTATCGAGAAAATGCGTCTTGCCCAATATCCCTGCAGCTTCATTGGAACCAATTCGATATCCTTGCGATCGGCAAAAGCGCTCAATAAAAATCGAGTAAAGGTAAAGTCATCATGAACAATGTAAATCATATCGAGAAGAGGTCTGCTTAGGTACCGAAATTGCTTAAACTTCACCGGAAATATTGAAGAGTGAATGCATAAAGTCGATAAACGTCTTGCGGTCGTCGGGGTCAGCCTCGGCGAGTGAGTTGATGCACATGAAGGGAGGCAGTTGCTTACCATCTAAATACGGTTTCAGGTGATTGCGCAGATAGAAGGGACGGTTTGCAAAGGGTTTAAGAAACAGCGTCTTTCCTTTGGGGTTCTTCACAATCAGCCTACCCTCCCTATGTGCGAGAATATGCTTCGCCACCTGGGGATTGAACTGGCATGGAGCGCGGAACTTGTCCCGGCTATTGATATCGACGCATTCGGGATAGTCCTGCAGGAGCTTGTCGCTTAGCGACTTGAGAACAGGATGCGGCGTATGGCGCATCAGGAGCGTGGAGCGGGAGCCTACAAGTCTCGCACCGTTTTCCATAATATCCTTAAAGCCTACAGTCTTAAGTCCATTTTTCTTCGGTTTGACCGCATGGAGAAGATCCAGAAGGAAATTGGGCATCCATTTGCCATATTCCACCACTTTACCATCGTCAGTAAACCAGTCTTCACGCCTCACATGATTTGACAGAAGGAAATCATCATTGAAATATACGAAACGCTCCGAAAGGCCCGGGATACGGTGAATCATTGTCTCCAGCGAATTGCACTGGAAAGTAGGAAGATACTGCTCATAACCGTGAAAAACGACCTTATGGTCCACAATCTCGACCGGAATCGGATTTTCAAACCACTTGCCGACAGTATTCTCCAAATGCGGGTTCTGACCGTCGGTAACAATGAAAATTCTTCTGATGAAAGGCGCGAATTTGTTGATCGACGCCACGCACCAGTCAATCTCGCGCATCTGTCGGAAGCGTAAGTCGCCACCTATATCGTCGCGGCGCGTAAGGGCGTTCCCCCCCCTTGCCATATCGCAACGTCGTTTCCATTCGGGATCATCGCCATCCACCCATAGAATCACAGCATCTATATCCATATCTTAAGAATGGGTCTAAATAATATGACGGAAACGTTCAGGAATCTCCACCACAAACTTTCTGCCAAGCATTGCAGGCTTATTCCAGGCATATACCGGCCTTATCCAAGTCTGCATCTTTCTTGCCACCCGGGTCCAGCGGTCGAAGTCTCTCGCCTCGTTGTTGGTCACTAAGCTTATGGTGCGCGTGCGCTTATTGAAATGTCGGGTCGACGAACCGCCGATACGGTCGGGATTCATGAACCGCTCACGCATACGCTTCATATCGATGCATCCGAAATGAAACAGATACAGGTCGGGACAGATATGGAAATTATGACCCTTGACCCTGTGGAACCCCCTTCCCCACCTCACGGGACGGGCAATAACGGAACCTTTGGTGTAGCGAGTGTCAAGAAAACCGAAACGCCTCTGCTCGAGGAATTTTTTTGAGCCGTCAATTTCAGATTCCTTCTCCAGATGCTGGCCAATGTCGACACCCAAAGGAGATATAGTCGCATCGATACTCCTTGTGCTGAGGAATTCGGCAAGCCCCATGCCCAGGCGTGGATCCACGATGACAAACTCATCGCAGTCCACACCTATCACAAGGTCATAGCCGCAGGCGAGCAACAGAGCCGCCTTGTCACTCAGGAGTCCGAGACGCATACGCTCTCCCTCCACAATCTGATTACAGAGTCGCTTATGGATGTACGTATTGGTGCCATCGCAGAAATCGGGCACCTTCTGATCCTCTCCGTCAAAGAGAATATAGAGGTTATCCTTTCCGAGTTCCGCGCCATAATAATCCACCCACCTGCGCAGGAAGAAATCATCATCACGCACCATCGTGACAGCGGCAATTTTCTTCATATTGAAGCTGTTTAAACGTATTTACAGATCCGTCAGTCAGTTTTTCAATTTCACATTGTGGCAGGCAGTCAGAATTACCTCCGAGAGAGTGGGATGACCGAATACTACATCCTTGATTTTCATAAGGGTCATATCCGCGTTCATCATGTCGGCACACTGCTGAGCGAGGTCAGCCGCTCCCGCTCCCATGATGTGAGCGCCCACAAGCACCAGGTCCTCCTTACGGAACAGGAGTTTGCATATTCCCTCCGGTTCACCGAGAGCAAGAGCCTTGCCGTTGGCGCGGAAGGAACTCATGCCTTTCACCACCTCGAGACCTTTCTCCTTGCATGCCTCCTCGGTGAGACCCGCCATACCGCATTCGGGCACTGTGAACACAGCGCTCGGAACAATATCGAGCCTGATGGAGTCTTCCCTGCCGTCGATGGCATTAAGGGCACGTTTACCCTGGAACGACGCCACATGCGCAAGCATCATGCGTGCGTTGACATCACCGATGGCAAAAATATTGTCGACATTCGTGCGCATCATGTCGTCGACGGGAATGCCCTTCGGTCCATACACCACTCCGGCAGCCTCAAGATTCAGTCCTTCGGTATAGGGAGTGCGGCCAACAGCCATGAGCAGATCGGAGCTGACTACAGTCTCTTCCTTACCCTTCACCTCATAGGTGACCACAATCTCATAGTCTTCATTCTGTGATATCTTTTTAGCCGCAGCCCCCGTGATGATCTCGACACCTTTCTTCGAGAGCGCCTGCTTAAGACGCTTCGCGATATCGGAATCAAACGGAGGAAGGATCTGCTTCATGAATTCTATCACTGTCACCTTTGAGCCGAAGGACGAGAAAATGCCGGCAAACTCCATACCGATCACACCTCCACCGATGATGGTGAGCGATTCCGGAATATATTCAATTTCAAGCATCTGAGATGAGGACTTCACACACTCTAAGTCAGCACCCTCGATAGGGAGCGACTTTGAAGAAGAGCCGGTGGCTATTATGATATAGTCCGCCTCGTAGTCCACGCCGGCAGCCGTCACAGTATGACTGTCTTTGAATGATGCCTTTGCATTGACCACCGTCACCTTAGCCGCCTTCAGAAGAGCCTCGACACCATTTCTGAGCGTATCTACCACTTCCCTCTTGCGCTCCACCACTTTGTTGAAGTCGAGCGTAAAAGTGAAATCATCGATACCGAATTTGTCCGCTTCCTTAAAAGAAGACAGCATCTCGGCATTTCGACACAGACACTTAGTGGGGATACAACCCTCGTTGAGGCATGTGCCGCCGAGAGCGTTACCGTTGAAAAGAGTCACCTCATGTCCTTTGGCAGCGGCTTCGAGGGCAGTCTCATATCCCCCGGGGCCGGCTCCTATGATTATGATTCTCATGCGTTTTTCAATGCTTTATAATTGAGAATAGGATTCTTTGCCGCCGTTGTCTCGTCGAGTTTGCGGACAATTGTAGAGAGGGGAGCGTCCTTAACGACATCAGGTGTCTCGCGAGCCTCCTTAGCTACCTTGTGCATTACATCTATAAACTCGTCGAGAGTTTCCAGACTCTCTGTCTCCGTAGGCTCGATCATCATCGACTCATGGAAGAGCAGGGGGAAATAGATGGTAGGAGCATGGAATCCGTAGTCAAGAAGACGCTTAGCCACATTGAGTGTAGTAACACCGGTAGACTTATCCTTAAGACCGTCGAAAACAAACTCATGCTTGCATGCGCCGGCGATAGGGAGCAGATAGTCGTCCTTGAGGCTTTCCTTGATGTAGTTTGCATTTAGGGTAGCCATCGGGCCGACGTTGCGTATACCCTCCTTTCCAAGACTCAGAATATATGCGTATGCCTTCATCATGACACCGAAGTTGCCGAAGAAAGCGGAAACGCTGCCGAGAGCATCCTTACCGAAATCCACATAAAACTTTCCGTTTTCATCCTTTTTGACGTGGGGATTGGGAAGGAAATCCACAAGATGCGCAGCCACGCCGACAGGACCGCTGCCGGGACCGCCACCTCCGTGAGGAGTGGAGAAAGTCTTGTGAAGATTAATGTGCATGATATCGAAGCCCATGTCGCCGGGACGCACCTTTCCGAGAAGCGGATTGAAATTGGCACCGTCATAATATAGGAGGCCGCCTGCTTCATGGACGAGTTTCGCAATCTCAAGAATCTCGGTCTCAAACATACCGAGGGTATTTGGGTTGGTCATCATGATGCCTGCGATCTCATCGCTGAGCAAAGGCTTGAGGTCTTCGATGTCGATTGAGCCGTTGGGGCGGCTTTTCACCTCCACCACCTGCAGGCCCGATACCATAGCCGACGCGGGATTTGTGCCGTGTGCCGAGTCAGGCACTATCACTTTTGTGCGTTTCTTGTCGCCGCGCGCCATGTGATAGCTACGCATCACCATAAGTCCGGTCAACTCACCATGAGCACCGGCAAAGGGATTGAGAGTGAACTCCGCAAACCCGGCGAGCTGCGCCAGCGCGTTCTGCAGGTTCCAGTATAGCTCAAGTGCTCCCTGCGCAGTTTCGGGATCCTGCAGCGGATGAAGCGCCGAGAATTCCGGAAGAGCGGCAATCTCCTCGTTAATCTTAGGGTTGTATTTCATGGTGCAGCTTCCGAGAGGATAGAAACCGGTGTCCACACCAAAGTTCTTGCTCGAAAGATTTGTGTAGTGTCTCACCACGTCAAGCTCGCTGACTTCCGGCAATTCGGGATCTGACTGCCTAAGGAGATCTGAAGGTATCGATTTAATACCGTCAACGCCGAAAGAGTCGGCGGGAAGCTGATAACCTTTCCTGCCGGGTCGGGAGAGTTCGAAGATTAGTTTATCGTAATGTTTCATCTCTTTAAGCCTCCATAATTACTTTTACGAATTGGTCGATTTCCTCTCTTGTTCTCTTTTCTGTAACGGCGAACTCCACAAGTCCGTCGCCCAAGTCGAGACCACCCATGAAGCCCTTGTCGGAAAGACGGCGGTTGAGAGCCTTCACGTCGATGTCGGTCTTAAGAGTGAACTCCTTCAGGAACGGTTTGCCGAATGGATCGGAGAATCTTCCTGTGGCAAGGAGGCTGTCATAGAGATAGTGGGCACCGTCGCAGCTGAGACGGTTAACTTCCTTAAGACCGTTCTTACCCATCAGCGCCACGTAAACCGTAACGTAGAGAGCCATGAGGCTTTGATTGGAACAGATGTTGGATGTGGCTTTTTCTCTTCTGATATGTTGCTCTCTTGCCTGCAGGGTAAGGACAAACGCACGTTTTCCGTCAGCGTCTTTTGTAGCGCCGACTACTCTGCCGGGCATCTTGCGAAGAAGAGCCTTGGAGCAAGCCATGAAACCGAGATACGGGCCACCGAAAAGAAGCGGCATACCCAGCGACTGACCGTCGCCGCAAGCGATGTCAGCACCCCATTCGGCGGGAGTGCGGAGCACTGCCAATGCGGAGGGGTCGGAATACATGGTGAGCAACGCCTTTGCAGCGTGGACACGGTCTGAGAGACCCGAGAAGTCCTCAACAATACCGTATCTGTTGGGCGATGCCACAATCACACCCGCCACATCGCCTGCCTCAAGCTGAGAATAGATTGAGTCAAGGTCGGATACACCCCCCTTGCCTTCAACAACACAGAGGTCTACACCGTGAAACTTGGCGTAAGTTTTCACCACCTCTGCCACACGGGGCGAGACAGTGTCGGACATCAGCACTCTATTTTTCTTCTTTGCGGCCGCCACCATCATCATCATAGCCTCGGCGGTAGCCGTCGCGCCGTCATACATTGAAGCGTTGCTTGCGTCCATGCCGGTCAGTTCGCATATCATGCTCTGGTATTCGAAAATATACTGAAGCGTGCCTTGCGAGATTTCCGGCTGATAGGGAGTGTATGCAGTATAGAACTCACTGCGTGCAAGAAGATGGGAAATCACGGACGGGGAATAATGGTCATACGCGCCCCCGCCTGCAAAAACAGTCAACTGACTGTTTTTCTCACCCAAAGACTTCAGATGATTGCGCAGTTCAATTTCCGACATAGCGGAGGGGATGTCATATTCGCCCTTGAAAATCACTTCCGAGGGAATGTCGGCATAAAGGTCATCGATTGACTTCGCGCCGATTCTCTCCAGCATCACCTTAATGTCGTCTTCGGTGTGCGGAATGTATCTTGATGAGCAACTCATAGTTAAATTAATTCATAATGCATAATGCATAATGCATAATTCATAATTGAGAATTTAGAATTTAGAATTAGCTTCGCGACTCGGTGGGATTTCGCGCGTGGTTGTGTGGAGGGAGCTCCCTTCGTACGCGACGAATAGTCAATTCAGAGTCAGGAATTATGCATTATGCATTAGAAAAAGTTTTATTCTTCGCAAATTTTGGCGTATGCCTCGGCGTCGAGGAGATCTTCGAGCTCGGAGGGATCTGACACCTTCACTTTCATAATCCAGTTGGCGAAAGCATCCTGATTGATGAGACCCGGTTCTTCCTCAAGCGCTTCATTGATCTCCACAACCTCGCCGCTGACGGGAGAATAAAGGTCAGAAGCAGCCTTTACAGACTCAACAGCGCCGAAATCCTCACCGGCGGTGACTTCATCGCCGACTTCAGGCATATCTACGTATACGATGTCGCCGAGAGCATGCTGAGCGTAGTCAGTGATGCCTACAGTTGCGATTTCGCCGTCAAGGCTTACCCATTCGTGAGATTCCGCATAGCGGATGTTTTCTATTATTTTCATTGTGATTTGAATTATTTATGTTTCTGTTTTATATGTATCTGATTTGTTTCGATTGGTACAGGCTTACCAGATTGGAACCTACTGCTTTTTCTAATTGATAAGGCAGCAGAGCCGGCATCATTTCTTGTAGTTTTTCTCGTAGAAGCGTTTCTTCACGACTCTGCCGGGGAAAGTCTTCTTGCGTATGCGGACCTCCACCTCGGTGCCGAGTTTGTCATAAGGTTTGTTTATCATAGCCATCGCCACAGACTTTCCGGTAGAGATGGAACGGTAGCCGGTAGTGATCTCGCCCACCACTTCACCGTTTACCTCTACAGGATAACCGTGACGCGGGATAGCGTTGCCCTCGAGCTCGATACCTACGATGCGGCGCTTCACCCCTTCGGCTTTCTGAAGCGCGAGAGCTTCCTTGCCTATAAACTCATCCTTGTCGAGTTTTACAAACATCGACAGGCTTGCCTCGATTGGAGAGATATCAGCCGAGAGTTCGTCGCCATAGAGGGGAAGACCAACCTCGAAACGAAGAGTGTCGCGGCATCCGAGACCGCATGGCTGCACGCCGTCGGCGATAAGTTTGTCCCAGAGGCGGATGGTGAATTCGTGGGAGCCATACACCTCGAAGCCGTCCTCACCGGTGTAACCGGTACGGCTTATAATCACGTCCTCGCCGTCGATATGGAAGGTCTTGAAATTATAGAAAGCGATTTCGTCGAGCGGAAGATTGAGAATCCTCATCAGAGTCTCCTCCGCCTTCGGACCCTGGACAGCGAGCTCACCGTAATAGGGACTTTGATTCTCGATGTTTACATTGAAGCCTTCTGCGTGGTCAAAGATCCACTTCACATCCTTGTCGATGTTGGAGGCATTGATCACAAGGAAGTATTCCTTGTCGTTTACCTTATATACAAGGAGGTCATCGACAGTGCCACCGTTGTCATAGCACATCATACCGTAGAAAATCTGACCGTCAGCCGCGCCTTCAACGCTATTTACGAAAATATGCTGCACATATCTGTAAGCGTCCTCGCCGCTGATCCTGACTTCTCCCATGTGGCTGACATCGAAGACACCGACATTGTTTCGGACAGCGTTGTGCTCTGTCGGAATGTCTTTATACTGTATAGGCATATCGAAACCGCCGAAAGGCGACATGAGAGCCCCGAGCTTCACATGGCGGTCGTGAAGACACGTTTTAACGAGATTTTCTTCCATTGTATTCTATAGATTTGGTTTGTTTATTATTGATTACGTTCCCTCTGACCGGCAGTAGGCATTGACTGCCAACAGCGCAGGCATAGTTCGATTCCCAAAATTAACAAAACGAATCAAGATAGACAAATTTTTCGCGAATTTTTATTAATTTTGCATAAAAATTTTTATGGCCACTGCCGTCGGACATGCACAGACGGGAGAGGTTTATGACATTTTGAATACGTATGAACTATCCATTATACCTTGGTCGGAGGCTTGCCTTGGGAGGCGACGGTCGGAAATCGAGTCCGGGAGTGAAGGTAGCCACAGCGGCGATTGCACTCTCGGTAACTGTCATGACGGCGTCGATTGCCATCGTGCTTGGCTTCAAGCGCGAGATTACCGACAAGGTGGTGGGCTTCACGTCCCACATAGTGATGACGGCAAACCCCGGGCCGGGCGAAGACAACACCGTGACACTTACCCCTACGCTCAAGGGGTTGCTTGACTCGCAGCCATACATCGACGGCTATTCGGTGCAGGTTTCGCTGCCGGCGATATTGAAGACTCCCAACGATTTCAAGGGCATTTTCCTCAGGAATCTTGATGACTCTACAACGAGACGGTTCATAGGCTCATGTCTGATCAAGGGCTCGATGCCGAACTGGAGCGTTGACTCCACCCGTTTTGACGTTTTGGTTTCAAGAATAGCGGCTAACCAGCTGTCGCTCTCACAGGGCGATAAGGTGGACTGCTTTTTCATCAATCAGGACGTGAAGGTGCGTCGGCTCAGGGTCGCGGGGATATATGACTCGCATTTCGACGCCTACGACGACTTGATGGTGTATGGAAGCCGACAGCTTTCCGATATCTTCAGCGGACTTAAGGAATCGCAGGGCTCAAGCATCCTTGTCTCGACCAACGATTTCAGCAAACTTGATGAATCGACCGATCGGTTGCGCCGGACCTTGGAGAAGGCACTCGCCGAAGGACTCATCTACAGAAGTTATTATGTAGAAAACGCCCATACCAACGGAGCCAATTATTTTCATTGGCTATCGATGCTCGACATGAACGTCATAGTGGTGCTTACGCTTATGATGGTGGTTGGATGCGTTACGTTGATAAGCGGTATGCTGACCATCATACTTGACAAAAAACGGTTTATCGGCCTCATGAAAGCACTTGGCGCCACTACCGGGAAAATGAGACAGGTGTTCGTGTATCTCGCGCTTAGGGTGGCGATTGCCGGTATGCTTGCCGGCAATGTGCTGATATTAGGATTGCTTTGGATTCAGGACAGGTATCATGTATTCAGGCTCGACCCTACGAGTTACTATATTGATTTCGTACCTGTCGAATTCGACTGGACGGCGATAGCGTTGCTCAATATCGGAGTGCTTGCGGTGGCATATCTGTCACTTCTGCTTCCGAGCCGAATAATCGCCAGAATATCCCCGGCCGAGACAATGCGCTCGGAATAATAAAATTAAGAATTGCGCATTGACTCTGTGTCGCGCCTGGAGGTCGCTCCCTCCACACTCCGACGCGCGAAAGCATCCTGAGTCGCGAAGCAATTCTAAATTCTCAATTCTAAATTATCAATTCTCAAAGCATGTCGGAAAAACTTTGGAACAGCCAGTATCTGAAGGTAATGTCGTGTAATTTCCTTCTGTTTTTTGCATTTTATCTCCTCACTCCTCTCCTGCCTATATATCTATATGAAGAGTTTCACGCCAACAAAGACCTGATAGGAATTGTTTTGTCGGGATATATTGTGGCAACATTAGTGGTGCGACCATTCAGCGGATTTGTGGTAGACAGTTTCGACCGCCACAAGGTGTTGATATTGTGCTTCTTCTTTTTCTTTATATGTTTTGCCGGATATTTGGGAGCCACTACCCTTCTGATGTTTGCCATCGTGCGCACCATGCATGGCATTCCTTTCGGCGCCACAACTGTGGCTAACAGCACAGCAGCCATCGACGTTCTTCCGTCGAGCCGGCGCAATGAAGGCATCGGTTACTATGGATTGAGCAACAATCTGGCGATGGCAATTGCCCCGAGCATCGGGATATACCTCTATCATGCCACCGACAATTTCGCGCTTCTTTTCTGGCTTTCACTTATTCTTGCGTTTTTAGGATTTCTTTGCTCGACATCGGTGAAGCTTCCGGCGAGGGAGAAAGTGGCAGGAAAACCGAAACTGAGTCTTGACCATTTCTTTTTGAGCAGGGCGTGGCTTCTTGCCGTGAACATAAGTTTTTTCGGACTTTGCTGGGGCGTGATGAGCAATTACGTGGCGCTTTATGGCAAACAGGCGCTGGGTATAACCGACGGTACCGGTTTCTTCTTCATGATTCTTTCGGCCGGACTCTTCACGTCGCGTCTTTTCGGCGCCAAGAGTCTTCGCAAGGGACGCATGACCCACAATGCCGCAGTCGGCGTCTTGCTTTCGCTGGCAGGTTACGGACTGTTTGCCTGTGTTGCACAGCCATGGAGTTTTTATCTTGCGGCTCTCCTGATAGGTCTTGGCAACGGGCAGATGTATCCGGCGTTTCTGAATATGTTTATCAAAGTGGCGCGACACGACCAACGAGGAACCGCCAACTCGTCGATACTTATTTCATGGGATTTGGGAATGGGATTCGGCATTCTTATCGGAGGGGTAATAGCCGAAAACATAGGTTTCCGCGCCGCCTTCTACACCTGCGCGCTGATGCAGGGAGCCGGCGCTCTCCTCTTCCTGGCAGCGACCCGCCAATTTTTCGAGCGCCGTCGCCTCAACGAAAACTGAGCCTGTATGCTCCTACCCTGCTTTTTAGCTGATATCCGTTCACTCGGTCGATGGTTTGATCCGGCAGAGCGTGGAGGGAGCGGCCTCCGGACGCGACATGCCGTGGGAGCAAGGATTACCGGGGGCTTTGGTGTGATTAGGGATGAGGTGATTGGGTTAGGGTGTCTTTTTTAATTTTGAGATTTTGGCTTCTGTCTGTCTCAGGGCGCTCTTGAGGCCGGGAGATAGAGACTGGAAGTGCATCATGTCGAGATGGAGCTGGAGCTCGGCTATCAGTTCGGGGAAATGACGGCACATCTTGAAAGCGGCGTATATAGAGAAACATCTCACTGCGTATGGCTCGCATTCCGAATTTATTTTTGAGAGACAGAAATCAAGAAAGTCAGTTCGTACTGATTCCCGCTCATAGTCCGGTCTTCTCAATATCTGGAGGAGCATTCGTTTCTTTGCGGGGTCTGTCTCGGAAAGGAGCATATCGATCATCTCATCCCTTTTTGAAAGAAGCCAGTCATTTTCCGAATCCGGAAGATGGGTCATTGCCCACAGCGCGTTTACGCCAATCCTGCGACTATCAGAGCATACATATTCCCAGAGAGTGTCCTTGTTTCTGACACTTTCCGATGCCCGACTTGCTATCCGCTTGATGTCCGTAATATTTAATTTACGAGACAACGTTTCTTCCATATATCAGACAATTAGGTCGTAGATGCACCAACAGATAATTGAGGATATGAAAATTACGATGAAATAACGCAAGGGTTTCGACTTTATAATATTGTATTTGTCGCAAACCAAAAGCAGAAGCCCGGCAACCACAGCAATTATAAGGTAGACATACCAGTGATTAATCATGATGAATCGATATTGAAGTTTTCTTATTAGACGTAATAAATGCTCTAAAAATTACACATCAGCGAAAAAATCTATTTTAACATATAAAATCCTCGCTATCGGTGGAGCGGCGAGAAATTGCGGAAACGGAGGCTTCGATATGGATGACGATGAATCGGTTGAACAATGACAACGAGATTGTGGCGATACAGAGGCTCATACAGATTGGCGGTATGAGGCATAAAGGTTTGTGGGATTGGAGAATTTTTGCTAAATTTGCCGAATGAAAATGCTTAAGACACTCTTCTTTGTAATCATTTTGTCGTTGCCGGGATATGTGAGAGCCCAGATCAATGCCGAACAGGTGTTGACGATCGGGCGAAACGTTCTGTCGATGGACGACTATATGCTCGCGATTCAATACTTCAACCAAGCCATCAAGGCAAAGCCATATCTGGCGGATCCGTATTTCTTCAGAGCTCTTGCAAAGCTGAATCTGGAAGACTACAAGGGTGCGGAACTGGACTGCTGCGAAGCCATCAAACGAAACAAATACAAGGCGGAGGCTTATAAGCTTCGTGGATTCGCGCGCCAGCATCTGGGACTCGACTCGCTTGCCGTATTGGACTACAACGAGGGACTTAAGCATGACCCGACCGATAAGTATTTTCTCTTCTATAAGGGCGTGGCGCTGACTACGCTGAAAAAAAACGACGACGCCCTTGACGCCATGAACCAATTGCTGAGGCGGTATCCGCGTTTCGACGAGGGATATGCCGCCAGAGCATCTCTGAATCTGCAACGCGAGGACACCGTCGCGGCTCTCGCCGACGTGGAGAGCGCCTTGAAGCTGAACCGAGCACAGATCAATCCTTACCTCATCAGAGCCGACATCGAAAGCCGGCGGGGAAACTGGGAGAATGCCCTCAACGATATGGAAGAGGCAGTAAGGCTTCGTCCGGAGGAACCTGCCTTCTACATCAACCGAGCCTATCTGCGCTATAACACCGACAATTACCTCGGCGCGATGTCGGACTATAACTATGCCCTCCAGCTGGATCCGGAAAACATGGCGGCACTATTCAACAGAGCACTTCTGCGGTTTGAGGTAAAAGACCTGATAAACGCAGAGAAAGACTTCACATCGGTGCTGAAACTGAATCCCGGCAATTTCCATGCCCTTTACAACCGAGGTCTTGTGGAACTGGAATCGGGAAACTACAGAGCGGCACTCGCCGACTTCAAGAGCATAGCACATAGGTATCCAAAGTTCTACCCCGTCTACTACGCCATTGCAGAGGCTGAAAGAGGTCTGGGCAACCTTCGAGCAGTAGGCGCCAACGTGAACTATGCCGAACAGCTTGTAAGGCAGTATGTGGCAAATCCGGAAAAGAACCCGCTGGACCGCCCCACCATAGCCGCCGGCACCCCCAACAACTCCGACAGCCACCCGGAAGGGGAAGAGGAGGAAGATGAAATCGAGGTCATGAACAGGTTCAACCGTCTCGTGACCATGAACAACATCACGGAGACCGAACTATCCTACAACGAAAAGATCAAAGGACGAGTACAGGACAGGAACGTGATGGCGGAGCCGGAGCCACTGTTTGCCCTGTCGTTCAATCCCTCCCCAAAATCGCTCGGCGGCGTCACTAACTATTTCCGGGAACTTGACGCCTTCAACCGGGGACGATACATAAACCGCACCATCTATATATCGCCGCTGTCGGGAACCCTCACCGACAAGGAATACGAGGCACTCTTCAAACTGACCGACGACTACACCGCAGTAATCTCCGCAAGTGGAAAGAATGCCCGTCCGGCAGACTACATAGCGCGAGGCATAGGATTCTCAATGCTGAAAAACTACAAGGCGGCGATAGAGGACTTTGACGCGGTGTTAGCGTCGAATCCGGACTTCACCCTCGCCTATATGGCACGAGGAGTGGCACGCTACGCTTCGGCCCTGACACAGGAAGACCAGCGTCTCGCTATGAAGACTATAGCCTACGCCGCCGCAGACTTCGACACCGCGACAAGACTCAATCCTGGACTTGCACACGCATGGTATGACAAGGGGTGTATACTGTATTCCCAGCGAGACTATTCCCAGGCGGCGGAATGCTTTTCAAAAGCTATCAGCATCGACCCGGAATTCGGAGCGGCATACTACAACCGAGGTCTCTGCGCCTTGTCGACAGGAAAGAAAAACGAAGCTTTCTCCGACCTTTCGAGGGCGGGAGAATTAGGAATCCTGCCGAGCTACAATATCCTCAAGAGGATGAAATAACCGAAGAATGACCTTCTACCCGCAAAGATGTAAGACAGGTAGAAAGAAACATGAATAAAGAGCCGACGCCATCGGGGGCGCCGGCTCTTCGCTATTTCGGAATGGGGATAGTCAGAATTTTCAGATGTAGTTGCTCCAGGTTCCAAGAATCTGATGCAGTTCAGGACTTGCATCCGTACGGAAGTCGGTCAGCATAAAGTCGCCGGAAACATTCACGAAACGGAGGATTGAGTCGAAGGAAACATCGAGGGTTACAAGCTGCGGGTTCTGCGCTACGTTTACTCTCTGTAGGAGCGAGAAGTTGGAAAGGTAGACAGTGGTCAGATTGTTGTACTGGAGGTCTACGAAGGCGAGGTTCTGGCAGGATTCAACTGCGAAAGAAGTAAGCGAGTTGTAAGGGAGCCAGAGGTCGCTGAGCATCGGGCATCCGGAGATGCTGAAACCTGTCATGTGGTTGTCGCTTGCGAGCAGCGTGTAGAGCTGGGGAAGATTCTGGATGTAGAGTTTGGAGATCTTGTTGTCGCTTACATTAAGGTTCTGCAGCGAGGTGAGACCTGAAAGCGAAATTTCCTGCAGTTCATTGTAGCTTGCATAAAGATGTCTAAGAGCCGTGCAGTCGGTTACCACGAGTTGCTCCAGACGGTTGTTCATTACATTAAGAGTGGTGAGGTTCGCAGAGTTGGCAACATCGAGAGAAACGAGGAAATTGCTTGAGATATTGAACTCTTTCAGCAAGGGCACCCCGCTTAGGTCTATTTCAGGAAGACGGTTGCGATAGAGTTTCAATACTTGGAGCGACGGGCACTTAGCAGCCGAGAACGCCTTAAGAGCGTTGCGACCGGCATTCACCTCGACGAGAGCCGGGCAATTGTCGACGATAAGGCTTGTGAGACGGTTGTCGGAGACATCCACCTTCTTAAGTGCGGGGAAGTTGCTCAGGTCGAGAGTACCTGCCAGTTTCTTTCCTTTGAGATCGATTTCGGTAATAGCACCGTTTTCGACTTTCACGCCCGCCATGGATGTGAACTTAGTGCCGTTAAGGTTCATGGTTTGAGCGTTGGAGACGCCTTCAGTGTTAGTCTGAGACAGGAAGGATTCCATAGCCTTCTTCTCATTTTTAGACTGAGCCCAAGCGCAGCTGAAGGTCAGAACCGCAGCAAGGATGAGGATTGTTCTTTTCATAACTTTAGGATTTTTAGTGTTTTTCATTCAGTGTTTTTCTTTAAAATATCAGTTTAGACCCGCCTTTTTGCAGGCGGTGGGGAAAAGTTTTCAGGAATCAGAGTTGGCCGGGGACCTTCTTCCCGATTGGTTTCATCAGTAAAACGTTTTAACATTATAATGGTTTAACATTTTGTTAAAATTTTTATAATGCTAAGAGTGCGATTCTTATAATTTCGACCTAAAGGTCAAAAAAGAACGGCTGTGGCCTACGACAGGAATGACAATATTCCCGCCACGGGTCACAGCCGAATTAGCAGTTACTATGGTTTAGCGGGCTATTATTTGCCTGTTTTATTGCTTATTTCCTCAGCCGTATCTACTGTCAAGTCAGAAGTTTCAGACTCAAGAATAATATTTCCGTTCTTGGTGGTATTAGGAGTTCCGGTGATGCTGACTTTCAATACTCTCTTATGCTTTGCCTGCACAGTAGTCTGCGCCGTGAACTTTTCTGTTTCTCCGGCACCCTTATGCCATGTGAATTCCAGAAGAATCTGTTTTTCATCGCTCTTCAGATCATTTAAGGAATATACTCCTTCCCAAGGACCAGAGTCTGGACTGATCTGACAATTATCGGGAAACTTCAAGGTAACATTATCATCGTTATCCGGCTTTGTGACATCCTTCCAAGTAACATATGTGTCGTCTGGTATACTTCCGCATTCGATTCTGAAGCCAAATGATTTGTATTTCATCGAGATGGTGATATTGGGCTCATCGGCAGACGGATTGAAGTCAGAAAGTACTCCGTATAGTCTGTCCACTCTTGGATAGTCGAATGTTGTTGTGTTGGAAAAAGACGTGACACGAGCCGTACCGCTTCCAAGCTGGCATAGCCAATAATCTGAAGTCTTTGAATCATCCGACACTTTGATTTTGTATATGAACTTGTTCAGATCCATAGAATCGTATCCAACCGGATTGTTTTCTCCAATGGTCGTCTTTGAGAAAGGTGCCGGATAATTATTGTTATTGGGACGATATACATCATCACGGTCACGAAGAATCGTAGCCTCAAAAGAATATAAGAAGCCACCTACAAGAGTTATTGATATTCCTTCTGTATAAAGAAAAACACCGTGGGCATATTGCTCCGATTCAGAAGACGCGGAGCTGTCTATGGCACGGCGCTTGACGTTTATTCCGACGTAAGAGCTGGAGGAAGACTCAGCTTTTGTAAGAGGTTCGTCGGATTCATCCACCCGGTCACCTCCAAACGAGAACGTATACGTGTAAAGTTTTCCGTACTCCTCGTCGGAGACCCTGTGGTTGCCCTCTTCAAGAGGGTCGTTGCTGCTGCCGCATGCGGCGAGAAGTGTCAACACACATGCAAATGCAAAGTCACGAAGTTTTCTCATGGTAAAATGTATTTAAGTGTAATTTGTATTTAAGGTAAGATTTTGAATCAAAGATTCTTCAGACTCAAGATAGCCTCATGAGGCGTCTTGCTTCCGAAAACATAACTTCCCGCCACCAGCACGTCGGCACCGGCAGAAGCCAGAAGCGCGCCGGTCTTCTCGTTGACACCGCCGTCCACCTCAATCATCGCCTTGGAGCCGGAGGCAAGACAGAGCTGCTTAAGCGCCTTCACCTTGTCGATAGTGTGGGGGATGAACGGCTGTCCGCCGAAACCCGGTTCAACCGACATAATCAGCACAAGGTCAAGGTCGGCTATGATATCTGAGAGGGTTGAAACCGGTGTCGCGGGGTTAAGTGTCACGCCGGCGAGCATACCTGCCTCATGAATATGCTGCACGGTGCTGTATAGATGCAGGCAAGCTTCTTGATGAACATTCATTATAGTAGCTCCGAGATCTCTCACATGAGAAATCCATTTCTCGGGCGATACCGTCATCATGTGTACGTCGAGAGGCACACGGCACTCACGAGCCACACCCTTAAGGACAGGGAAGCCGAATGAAATGTTTGGCACGAACACGCCATCCATCACGTCGAGGTGAAGAAAATCAGCCTCCGAACTGTTGATCATTTCAATCTCTCTGTCAAGATGAAGAAAATCTGCGGCAAGCAGCGACGGGGAAACTTTCATATCTCGCTGTATATATTTAAATTAGTTATCTTTATTGCCGTCTTTCGAGGCGGTCTCTCTTTTTCTGAACGCATTCCAGCATATATAAATGATGCATATCACAAGCAGACCATATCCCGCATAAGTGAGATATGAATTATACTGCTCGACCTTGTCGAATAGTTCCGACGGCGACACATGGAGTGAAAGCCAATATCCGAGCGATGCGAGCACGATGTTCCACACAAGGGCACCAAGAGTCGTGAAGATTGCAAATACTCCGATATTCATTTTGGAGAGACCGGCAGGAATTGATATCAGCTGGCGGATTGCCGGGATAAGCCTGCCGATAAATGTGGAGACCGCACCATGCTTATCGAAATACGCCTCAGCCTTGTCGACTTTCGCACGGTCGATGAGGCATGCGTGTCCAAACTTGCTGTCGGCAAAAGCATACACAATCGGACGCCCAACCCACATAGAAAGGAAATAGTTGATAAACGCGCCACACAAAGCGCCGAGAGTAGCCATCACCACCACCATCACTATATTCATGTCGCTACCGACACCGGTATTGGTGCAAGCGAGATAAGCCGCGGGAGGCACCACCACCTCGCTGGGGAAAGGGATGAACGAACTCTCTACCACCATGAAAAGAAACACAAACAAATAGTTGGCGTTTTCAATAAACCACTGGAAAAACTGGGATGCGTCAAAAAGACTTAAAAGTATCATATCTTAAGTATATAAACATAAATAATTCATAGCGGCTTTCGAAGCGCCGCCATCACCTCACTGATGAAATCAGACTCGGAGAGGTCATAAGGGAGCCAATGTATACGGAAACCTCGCCTCTCCATGCCACGGAACCAGGTCATCTGCCGCTTTGCAAACTGATGTATGGCGATCTCAAGCTGTCTTGTCATTTCATCCAACGATAGCTGACCGAGAATGTGCATAGTGACGTATTTATATTCCAGCCCGTAATAGATAAGGCTGTCGGGATGCACACCGGATGCGATAAGGCTCCTCACCTCCTCCACCATTCCCTCGTCCAGACGGCTTCGGAGACGGGAGGAAATTCTTGCCCTTCTTTCTTCACGCGGGATGTCAAGACCGATAATGAGGCTATTGAGCCGTCCGGCGCTTTCCCTGTCTGCCGCGAGAGCCTCTTCGGGATGCAGCGAATAATAATGCTGAATCTCTATGGCGCGCAACGCCCTGTCGCGCGTATCCACGTCAGTTGAATTGTGCAGACTTTTCATGGCGCCGAGAATCTCCGTCAGTTCCTCAAGCGACTTTCCAGCCAATTGCGAACGCAACTGCTCGTTTCGAGCCACTTCCGGCATCACGATACCGGCGAGAGCCGCCTCCACATACATACCGGTCCCCCCACACAGAATAGGCATAGCTCCTCTTTCCCGAATGCCGTCGAATGAATTTCGGAAGTCTCGGAGAAAGCGATGCAGATTGTATTTCATCCCGGCATCCTCGATGTCGACAAGATGATATCTGATGTCACCGTATTCCGATAGATCCTTTCCGGTGCCGATATCCATCCCGCGATACACCTGACGGCTGTCGCCACTGATTATTTCTCCACCGATGGAGCGCGCGAGCTGAACCGCCCGGCGAGTCTTTCCGCATGCCGTGGGGCCTACTATGGCTATTATCTCGGGGGTATTGTTCATAATACAGAGAATCTTTTATCGTCGGGAGGTTGTCAGCAGTTGACGTCTTGTCGGCTACGAGACTTACCTGACAATTTCCTCAAATAACTCTTAAGTCGGAAAAAGCGGGAATCGCTGTTGAAAGCTGCAATCTTAATCCATTTGTCGTCCTGCATGTCTATCTTAGACTTCCTGACATCGGCGAGCGTAATGTCGCGCTGATAGGAGCGGATTGGATTCTTTCTATATCCGTTCTCATCATAAGTCTTTTCCGTCATTATAATCGTATAAAGACGTGAAATATCAGCCAAAGCGTTCACACTCAGCCTCATCGGATCCGCACTATAGATTTTCTTTATTTTGGAGAACGGAATCCATTCACCGGGAGCGTTTAACTTCTCGTAAAGGCTCTTGTCTCCGTTGAGGAAATAGAAATACCTGAGCATAAAATATTTCTCGGCTCCCAAAATATGGCGTCCATAGAAAAGCCTCGGCTCGCCATCGGCAACACCGGTCAGTTCCTCCGCGATCTTCCTGACATAGGAATCAGATATGCCATTGACGCTTTTCTTCACGATAAAGGGGGTGTCGTAAATACCCTCGTTCTGATTGATACGGTCGGTGGCATTCGGATTGATATAGATGTCCTCACCGCATATCACATAAAACCTCACATAAGTGTTTGCCGACATTTTCTCCAGCTGCTCCGGAGTGACAATCTCATCGTGCTCCTCCAGGTCGATGAAAATATTGAAATATCTGACCATGAAATAAATCTCGTCGATAATAACGATAAGCACCACCACCCACACAAACACATACCAGTCGCGCGCATTCTGGTTTACATCCACATACGACATCAAATAATATGCCCATACAATCACGGAAAGTACACCGAATAGACCGACCATGTTCCTGAGCTGGAGGCGGGTCTCACGATATGACACAAAACCGTAGTAACCGCGGTCATAGACATTTCCGTGAGAAATTCGGCAAGTTCTGCAAGCCGGCATCGACTTCTTGAAGACGCAAGCAAAGAGCGACACCACAAACGACACCGGCATAAGGATAAGCGCAGGCAGATAAGGGTCGTCGAAGAATATCAGCTCATGCGGAATGCTGCCGTCATTCCAGATCCTGAGGATAACAAGCAGGATTGAAACAATGGTGTATGCAAGCAGACAATAGAAAACCGTCTGCATCATGACCATACAGCCGGGCTGCTCCCCTGCCTCATTGTTTAGGATAATGGTATAGAGGACAGCGCAAATGAAGAGTGACACCACCGGTGCCAAGAAAAACGGTAACATGTGAGTCGCCACAATAGTCACCACAGTGCAGAGGAGCCCCACGGCAAAATTACGCCACAGGTAATAAAACTGCATGCTGCTGATTTTCCTTATATCGTCCATAAACTGTCGAAGTTGTGATACGACTTTAGCTCTTCCTTATTCAACTGAGATTCGTGTATTCAATTGAGATTCGTGTTCAGGAAATCCACTACTTTTCTATACAACTGAGTTCTGGCATTACACTTGCGCAGCGAATGATCCATACCGGTGAACACCATCATGTCGAACAGATGTCCCTCGTATGAAAGTTTGGAAGTGTATTTGAGGGTGTTGTAGAAATGCACGTTGTCATCGCTCGAGCCGCTCATTATAAGGAGTCTGCCCTTTAGTCTATGGGTGCGTCCCATTGCCGAAGCCTCGTTGTAGCCAGCCTCGTTCTGCGCCGGGGTGCGCATGAACCGTTCTGTATAGATTGAATCATACCAGCGCCAGTCGGCAACAGCCGCCATAGCCACACCGCACTTGAATGGAGAATTTTCGGCAGACATCTCCATGAGGGTCATGTAGCCGCCGTAGCTCCATCCGAAGAGAGACATGCGGGAAGCATCCACATAAGGAAGCGCGGCTATGTTGTTGGCGCCAGCGATCTGGTCTTCTGTCTCATAACGACCGAGATGCATATAGACACATTTGCACCACTCCTCGCTTCTGCCGCCAGTACCTCTTCCGTCTACAATAGCCACCACATAACCCGACTGGGCTATGAAGTTCAGACCGTCGAGATGCCAGCGGTTTGTGACCTGCTGAGATTCCGGTCCGTTGTACTGATACATAAGGAGGGGATATTTTCCGGACTCGGTGAAGCCGGAAGGTTTCATTATCATAGCGTCCATATCCTCACCTACGGCATTCTTAACTTTAGTCAGTTCGAAGCGGGGCGCAGATGCGAATCTTGCGGCATACGCCTCATTTAGCTGAAGGTCTGCCGTTTTCTTTCCGGCGGCAGACCAGATTGTATACTGAGGAGGATTTGCGAGATCGCTCCACGACCTCATATAATATGAACAGTCAGCGCTGAATGCACACGACTCCCACCCCGGGGTGTCATGCAGGAGCCTCAATACGCCTTTGGCATCCACCGATGCCACGTTGCGGTTTACCGCACCTAACTTAGTGGTCTGGAAATAGTGCGTACCGACGGCACTTTTGCCGTAGTATGCAGTGACGTTGAAGTCACCGCTGGTGAGCTGACGGAGGAGTTTGCCGTTATAGCCATATTCATATAGATGAGTCCAGCCTGACTTCTGCGAAGCGATGACAAACGAATTGTCGGCATACTTCACCATCGTATATACCTCGCGGCTAAGCCAGGTCTTGCTCTGCTCCGCATATACCTGAGTGGCAACGGTCGAAGCCGGGTTGACGCTGAATATACGCAGATCGTTCTGGTCTCTGTTGAGTTTCATCACCATCAGGCGCTCCCCTTTTCCATCGAACCGGATATCGGGCACATAGTCATCGGCGCCAATCTTCAGGTCCATCTCCTTAGTGACCCGAGTATTTAAGTCATAAGCGAGAACCGCCACCGTGGAATTGCGGTATCCGGCAAGAGGATACTTATAAGAGAAACTCTTCGGATACGGGTCGCCGAGCGGCTCGGGGTCGCAGAACGAGCGATAGATGTCGAAACTGTATTCAGGCACCTCCGACTCGTTCCATTTCATGAAAGCGAGCGTCTGGTCGTCGCCGCTCCAGCAGAGAGTGCACTGCACACCGAACTCCTCCTCATACACCCAGTCGGGAGCACCATAAGAGATTTTGTTGAGCTCTCCGTCGGTGGTGACGGCAATGTCGGTTCTATAATCAAGATTTGAAATGAAGACATTGTTGTCGCGAACATAAGCCACCCTCAGACCGTCGTGCGACATCGTCGCTCCGCGCTGGGCGCCTTTCTCCGACACCCGCTGCATGGTGGAGCGCATGGTGTCATACACATAATACTCGGCAGTATAGCTATATCGCCAAATACCCTTTACATCATTCCAGAGAAGGATTTTCCTTCCGTTGTCAGAAATGTCGTAACCGTCGAAGGAATCAATCTTCAGGTCACCTTTCACGGCATCGAGGTCGAAAAGCGTGCCGGTCTTCTTTCCGGTCTGATAACTGTATATCTCGATTTTCCTGCCGTCCTCGCTCACCATGGCATAAGTCTTACCATCGGAAAGCGGACGCATCTCACCGGGTTTTTCGGGTGCGCTGCCAACGACATCACAATAGTCGGAAGCATCAAGTTTCGCCGCCGGCGCCGACACCGACAAACCGGCAACCGCCGCAAACAACAATATCTTTTTTTTCATAATCAATGGGGTCTAAATCAGCCACACACAGGTGGCAGCAAGTCACGATTCTCAATAAGAGCGTGCGAAAATGACGCGCCTTTCAGAAGGCTTGCCGGTGACCATGCATACTCCGGGAGTAGTGTCGCCGTCAAACGGGATGCAGCGGATAGTGGCTTTAGTCTCGTCTTTTATTCTTTCCTCAGTCTCGGTGGTACCGTCCCAATGAGCCAGGATGAAACCTCCTTTCTCGATTTTCTCCTTGAATTCCTCGTAGGAGTCGGCGGTAGTGGTCATATCGTCGCGATATTTGCGCGCTCTCTCGAAAAGATTCTTCTGGATATCATCAAGAAGACCTTCAACCACATTCTCAATACCCTCAAGCGGAAGGGTCTCCTTCTCGAGAGTATCGCGGCGCATCACCTCGACTGTACCGTTTTCCAGATCCCTTGCACCGATGGCGAGACGGACGGGGACACCCTTCACCTCGTAGTCGGCAAACTTGAAGCCGGGACGACGGTTGTCGGCGTCGTCATACTTCACGCTGATGCCTTTACGGCGAAGAGCGTCGACTATGGACTCCACACGCTTAGATATTTTGTCGAGTCCTTCCTGATCCTTATAAATAGGCACAATCACCACCTGCAGCGGAGCGAGACGGGGAGGAAGCACAAGGCCGTTGTCGTCGGAATGGGTCATGATCAGAGCACCCATCAGACGGGTCGACACGCCCCAGGAAGTTGCCCAAACGTATTCAGGCTGATTCTCCTTGTTGATATAAGTCACGTCAAAAGCCTTGGCGAAGTTCTGACCGAGGAAATGGCTTGTTCCTGACTGGAGCGCCTTGCCGTCCTGCATCATAGCCTCGATAGTATATGTGTCGATGGCTCCGGCGAATCGCTCGTTGGGCGACTTCACACCCTTTATCACCGGCACCGCCATATAGTTTTCAGCGAAATCCGCGTAAACCTCGAGCATACGACGTGCCTCAGCCTCAGCCTCCTCACGGGTGGCGTGGGCGGTATGCCCCTCCTGCCAGAGGAATTCAGCTGTGCGCAGGAACATTCTGGTACGCATCTCCCAGCGCATCACGTTTGCCCACTGATTTATAAGAATGGGAAGATCCCGGTAGGAATGAATCCAGTTCTTATATGTGTTCCAAATGATAGTCTCGGAAGTGGGCCTCACAATTAGTTCCTCCTCAAGTTTAGCGTCCGGATCCACCACGACACCATTGCCGTCGGGGTCATTTTTCAGACGATAGTGGGTGACGACAGCACACTCCTTTGCAAAACCCTCAACGTGCTCAGCCTCGCGACAGAGGAAAGACTTCGGGATAAGGAGGGGGAAGTAAGCGTTCTGGTGACCGGTAGCCTTAAACATATCGTCGAGCACACGCTGCATCTTCTCCCATATAGCATAGCCATAAGGCTTGATCACCATACAGCCGCGCACGGCAGACTGCTCGGCAAGGTCAGCCTTGACCACAAGTTCATTATACCACTGGGAATAGTTTTCAGATCTCTTAGTGAAGTTTTTAAGTTCTTTTGCCATAGTTAGGAATCAGGCGTCAGCCTGCTTGTTGATTTATAGTTATAGAAGTCGTTGAACTTCATTATCTGAGGCGATCGGCCGCCTCAAGTTTTTTCCAGTCAGAACGGATCATACGCAAAGCGATGATTTCCGCGATTAAAGCGATCAGCGGGGAGCAGATCAAGACGCTCCACTGCACATCACCACCGCACTCGGAAGAAAAGTCATACACGTCAAAAACGAGAAGCATCACCGAGACCACAGTAAACAGCATCGAAATCATTACCGTGTTCTTGTGAAGTTTCTTGCTCTTGTAGCAGAAAATGGCTATCAAGGACATAACAGCGGCAAGCAGACTCACCGCAAAAGCCTCATAAGTGTGGACACCTGCCGGCTCACCGGGCGAAGTGGCGATCCCTTCACGTAAAATACCGAGCGAAGTGATATTGAATGAAAAATCATGAAGCTGGATCTGACCGAGCGACACAAACGAGAAAATCCCCATCATTACCGCGGCAATCAGCAACATCACGGACTGCCATCTCTGAATCACCATATTATATTTGTTTTAAATGTTAACTATCAAAGGAGGAGTCTAAACACCGGTTTCTTCCAAGAAACGAGTTCATACTTCCCCTTATATCCATTTGAATGCAAAATTAATAAAAATAATGCATGTTTCATCGTTTTTTGGCATTTAATTTGTTCTATTTAATGTGGCGGCATTCTCTTTTTCAATATAAGAGCACTATAAGCCGCAATTCAATATAACATAAGAATGAAGACATCCAGAGACTATTCCCTGTCGGAACAGACACAGATACTTGTAAAAAACGGAAGATATAAGGACGCGTTCACACTTCTCCGGAGACGCCTGACAGAGTTTCCCATACCGCGCCAGCTGAATCGGCTGAGCCAGACAGAAAGCACCTACCGCTATCTGCTTCAATACTTTGCAAGCGGAGCGTCGGATCCCGGACGAGCGTCTGTTCTCGCCGACATCAGGAACACTCTTCTGTCAATATCCTCAATAATCGAAAAGGAACAGTACGCAGCCGACTCATCCCAGCAGTTTTATTCCACACTTCGGATGTGTCGGATGCATCCAGCCGATATAGAAGGGATTCTTGCGTCATTATCAGAAAGGAAGGCAATGCTTCAGCTTGCGGAGAGCGCGGGAGCGTATTCCGAGAAGGAAGAACGGCAGCTGGAGGAAGAGGAAGGGAAACTGTTTGAAACTCTCTGGACCGCCGACTCCATACCCGCTGAAAGTTACCGTGCCATATCGAAAGCGATTGCCAGAGGGTCACTTCCTGCGTCGTCGACTGCCGCCGCGATCGCGGGCGCGGGTCTCGGCGCCATGCAGTGGTTCAGTCCGGATGCCGTGATGCTTCTATGCGACGCGGCGTCGTCAGCCGACAGCTTTGTAGCGGCGCGTGCTATGACACATCTCATTTTTGTGATGCACAGATGGAGCGGCATGATCAAAGACAATCCCGCCATCATGCAGCGACTCGAAGCGCTGACGGAGCAGCCCGGAATGAAGAAGCGCATGGCAAGCGCAGTGCTCACAGCCATACGTACGCGCGACACCTCCAGAGTATCCCGCAAAATGGAGCGAGACGTGATTCCGGGGCTTATGCAACTTGGTCCCGACATACTGAAAAAACTGAGAGACGCATCGCAGGAATCATCCTTTGCCGACCTTGAGGCAAACCCGGAATGGGAAGAAATCCTTGAGAAGACCGGACTGCAGGACAAACTCAGGGATTTGTCGGAAATGCAATCCGACGGTGCGGATGTGATGATGGTGGCGTTCTCAAACATGAAGGGATATCCATTTTTCAGAAAGATACAAAACTGGCTGATGCCGTTCTCAACGCGCCACAGCAGTCTAAGCGCCATCAGCGACAACGACCGCGAAACCATCGGTGAAGTTCTTTCCCTCAACTTCATGATGTGCAATTCCGATAAATATTCTTTCGCATTCGCCCTCTCGGCAATGCCGGAGACGCAGCGAAGGATGGTGTCGTCACAGATGAAAGGACAGATGGAGATGGTGAGCGAACAGATGAAGGAAATCACCGGACTTGGGAAAGGAGAGGTATTCGAGAGCGAGCTTCTGGGATATATGCGTGACCTATATCGTCTGCACAGGCTTCATCCCCGGAAGTCGGAACTGCCGGATCCTTTCGGCGAGCCGCTTGACATAGCCGCTCTTCCGGTGGCAGGCGATATTCTTGCCGCCGACGCGGAGACACTGCGCAACGCGGCAGACTTCTATTTCAACAGACGTTATTATTCCGAGGCATATACCCTCTTCACCCGTCTCGCCACACTTACTCCGGACATGCCGCATCTATGGGAGAAAGCGGGATTCTGCATTGAAAAGGCAAAGGATTCCGGCGACAGGGAGAAATCCGCCCGTATGGCAATCGAAGCCTACATGAAAGCAAGGCTTTTCAATCCCGACAGCAGATGGATCAGCCGTAGGCTCGGTATCTGCTACCGAGCCACGGGCGACTTGCGAAACGCAGCAGAATGCATAAGGGAGGCAATGCCGGAGACCGAATACGACCACACCCTGACAATTCTTCTTGCCGGCATCCTCTACGACGACGGAAAATGGGAAGAAGCATTGACTACCCTATACCGATCAGAATACGAACGGCCGGGAGACCCCGAAGTTCTGCGGCTCATGTCGAAGAGCGCCATAATGTGCGGAAAAGCCGACAAGGCAGCGGAGTGGATGGCAATGATTCCCGCGATCGAGCTCCAGGAAGACGACTACCGGATCAAGGGACACATCTCACTTATATTAGGCAATATACCGGAAGCCATGAGAAACTATCGCCTCACGGTGCGTCCCAATGATGACAAACGGATATGGAAAAACCGCATTCTCGCGGATGCGGAAACACTCGCCGGCGTCGGGATAGACCGCGACGAGATACTGCTTCTTACAGAAGCAATGGCATACGGGATTGAATAATCAGTCCCGTATGCAGAAATCTTAAATGCGGGAAATCTTAGAGTTTTGCGAGACGGTTTATTTCCGCCCTTATAGAAGTCACGGCATCCTGAACTTCCTTGGCATACTTTATGCGATCCTGCACGGCAGTGATTCCGTGAAGCACAGTCGCGTGGCGTCTGTTGAGTTTCGCGCCGATCGCCGACGACGACAGACCGGTGAGGTCATGGCTGAGATACATAATGACCTGACGGGCGTCTGCGATATCCCTTACTCTGCTCTTTGTGAAGATTACATCGGGATTCAGTTTGTAGTATTCCGCCGTAGCGTCAACAATCATGTCGAAGTTTACAGGCTTGGTGCCTGGGGCTGACTTGACGGTGTGTCGCATCACCTCCTTGGTGAGTTCAAGTGTCACGGGGCAGTTTAGGGTGATGGAGCGGGTAAGCACACCCATCACGATACCTTCGAGCTCACGTACGCTGCCTGTAGCCGCGCTGGCAATGCAGTCAATAATTTCGTCATCGAGAGCCAGACCGTTTTTCCTTGCCTTGAATTTGAGAATCTCACGACGAAGAGCGTAATCGGGTTTCGGGAGCTCCTCGGTGACACCCCATTTGAACCGGTCGATGAGCCTGTCTTCAATACCGTCAAGCTCCACGGGGCGACGATCGCATGTGAACACGAGCTGCTTACCGTTGTGGTGCATGTGGTTGAAGATCGGGAAGAGCGTCTCGGCGGTTTTCTCCTTGCCTGAGATTTCCTGGAGGTCATCCAGAAGGAGGACATCTACTTCCTGCTGAAACCAATTAATGAAAACCGGCACTTTCTTGTTGAGGACAGCGTTTACATACATGTTCTGAAACTGCCTCATAGCCATGAAAAGCACACGTGCACGCGGGTTGCGCTCCTTAATCCTGATTCCGATAGCCTGTATGAGGTGAGTCTTACCGACTCCGACTGCGCCATAGAGGAAAAACGGATTGAAGTCAGACTTGTTTGGATTTTCCGCAATGTAATGTGCAATGGTGTAAGGCAGCTTGTTGCTTTCGCCAATACAGTAATTTTCAAAAGTCATTGCGGGATTCAGCTGCGGGTCTATCTCCACCGCCTTGGCATCGGACTTCTTCAGGAAATCGGAAGCCGGGCGCTGCATCTGCTGCATGAACTTGGTGTCGACAGCATTGCTACGCTTAGTGCTCGGATAATGTACAGTAGAGTTCTTGTCGCCGCCGATCACCTCCACCTCATAACCCAGACAGATGTCGGGGCCGAACTCCTTGCGCAGAACGCTTGCAAGAAGATTGATGAATCGATCCTCATATTCATCAACGAAAAACTTGGTTGGAAGCGCGAGAGTCAGCCTATTGTCCTCATAACGAATAGCCTTTGCAGGAGTGAACCAGGTCTTAAAACATTCCTCCCCGACATTATCACGGATAATGTCGAGACACTTGTTCCATTTCAATTGATAATCCCGGTTCATATGCTGATATCGTATTTCGTTTTTTCCAAAAGCGGAAAACGTCTGCAAAGTTAAGACAAAATTTCTAAAAAAAAAACGTTAATTTTTTTGGCAATTTAATATAGTTGGTATATGTCTGATTTTAAGCTTGCATATTCGCCTTATTTGTATTGAATCTAAATAACACAAACTTTAAGCGAGGGTTCCTTAAAACACGAAGACCTGCCATTAAAGACAGGTCCTCACTCTATATTTTATAAATGAATTTTCAGATTTTCAGTCAATCACTCTTTTGGATCCGACGTAGCGCTTGGAATAGTAAGGCTCATGGCAGTTAGAGATGACAATACCGCTCGAAGTAGAAGCGTGGATAAACGAGAAGTTACCTTTCTCATCGGCATCAACAACAATTCCGACATGTCCTACACCCCCCTTAAGGCTTCTACCCTTGAAGAACACGAGGTCACCCTTCCGGAGATCTGTCCGCTTCACAGGCTCGCCCTGGGTATACTGGTCGCGGGAAGAAGGCGATAGTTTGTAACCGAACTGACGATAAACGTAACTTGAAAATCCGGAACAGTCAAAAGCCTTGGGTCCCTTGCTGCCTCTGGAATATCTCTTGCCGAGATGGCTACGAGCCTCCGACAGAAGATCGTCAAGCAGACGTGAAGTTTCCAAGTTAAGAGACTTCGCCATTTCCCTTTCTGCAATATCTTCTTCGACAAGGCGGGAGATGGTGCTTTTTTCAAGTCCGGTATTTTTAGCGGCTGCGAGTTGCTGCTGATGAGCTTTTGCATGTGCGCTGCGCGACTTCGCGTCGGCGTTCAGCCCGAATCCACATAAAAAGCACAAGGTCAGCAATATACAGAGTTTTTTCATCATTAGGTTCTTATCGCGTTCTGGTTATAATGCAAAATTAGTTAAAATTCGGGAGCAAACCAAATGCTCACTGCCCAATTATCAATATTTTAAATATCTTTAGCAATCAGCACACAACTCCCCCGAGTGTGCAAAGAACCCATTTTTCACTGAGGCACAGACTGTGGATTTTTGGCCGAAATGGAGGAAAATGTCGAGTTTTTGACGGAGGGCGATGTCTGTTTGCACATTTTTTATTAATTTTGTAATTTGATTGGATTCTGGAGTCGGCACCCCATTTATGCGGGAAGTATCTGACCGGGACCATCAAATGAGAGATTAACGTTTTATAACTCAGATTGCTATGAAAGTTAGGCAATTGGCATTAGCCGGTCTGCTTCTTATATCCTTTCTTCTTGCCCCTTGCGGCTCTTCCGCGAAAAAGAAGGAAGCCGACGAAAAGAAAATTGTGGTTGTCCTTGACCCCGGACACGGAGGAAAGGATTTTGGCGCGTGTGAGAATGGAGCAAGAGAAAAGGACATCAATCTTGCCGTAGCCAAGAAACTGCGTTCGCTTATAGACAAGGAGCTGAAAGACGTAGAGGTGGTGATGACCAGAAGCACCGACACATACCTGACACTTCAGCAAAGGGCCGATGTCGCGAACAAGTCGGGAGGCGACCTTTTTATGTCGATACACGTCAACTCAGTCGACAAGAAGAGCCGCCACCGCAAGACTGTATGCGGCAGTTCTGTCTATGTGCTTGGACTACACCGCGACGGAGACAACATGAAGGTCGCAATGCGCGAGAACTCAGTGATAGAGCTTGAAAGCGACTATAAGGAGAAGTACAGCGGGTTCGACCCATCGAAAGATGAGAGCTACATCATCTTCGAGATGGCACAGAAGCGCAATTTGGGCGAAAGCATCCGAGTGGCGAGCGACGCGCAGAATTTCCTTGTGGAGGATGCCGGCCGCGCCAACCGAGGTGTGCGTCAGGCAGGATTCTGGGTCCTGTGGGCAACCTCGATGCCGGCGGTGCTTGTGGAGCTTGATTTCATTTGCAATCCTGAATCTGTGGCATTCCTGACATCAGACGATGGGGTTGAGCGAATGGCAAAATCACTCCTTAGCTCAATTAAAAAATTTGTGGAAAGACGCAGTTGAGTGTTATATAAATAAAATTAGACAATTTCGAAAGAAGACAATTTACCTTTATATGAAAAAATTAATAAATAAAGAGTTTGTTATCGGCATTTCCGTGATTGGAGCCATCGTGATACTGATCATGGGCATAGAATTTCTGAAAGGAATAAATCTTTTCAGACCTGCCAATTATTATCTTGCCTACTACGACAATGTGGATGAACTGACTGTCTCCTCCCCCATCCTGATCGATGGTTTCAAGGTAGGACAGGTAAGAGAGGTCAATTTCAATTATGAGCGTCCCGGGAAAATAGAGGTAGTAATGGCGCTCGACAAAAAACTGCATCTTCCGGAAGGCACGATAGCAGAAATCGGCACCACGATGCTCAGCGGAGCCCGCATCGAGCTTACTCTTGGAAAAGGTCCGGGTATGCTTCCGGTTGGCGGCGAGGTAGCCGTGGGGAGCAAAGCGGGGCTCATGTCATCGCTTCAGGACGGTCTTATGCCGGCTGTGACCAATGTGATACCCAAGGTAGACTCCCTTCTTCTGAACCTCAACCGACTTGTAGCCAATCCGGCGCTGACGGCATCTATCGACAATCTTGACGACATCACGCTGAATCTGCTCGCCACATCGAAGGGTCTCAACAGCACCATGAACCGAGACGTGCCCCGGATTGCGAGCAATGCCGCCAGCCTCACCGTTAAGCTTGACACTATAGTGGACAATCTCGGTCAGCTGTCATATCAGCTTAAGAGTCTTCCTCTTGACGCCACAATGGACAATGTGAACCAGTTGACGGCAAACCTTTCGGAATTCTCGCGCCAGCTCAACAACAAGAACTCCACTTTAGGAATGCTGACCAATGACCCCGAACTCTACAACCGTCTGAACCAGGTATCCGCCGACATCGACTCCCTGATAGTGGACATAAAGAAGAATCCCAAGCGGTATATCAGCATTAAACTCCTGTAATCGACATTATTCATACTCGTTTCCACCGCAAGGGCTGACAGGCATAATGTCAGCGCGATGCTTGCTTTTCCAAAATCTCAGGCATGTGAAACAGGTTTTCTACAGATACAATCCCGACACCGACAATTTCGAGCGTTATTACCCGACGCTCAAAAGCCGCATAGCCGCGATAAGCAGGTATGCGGCAGTGGGAAGCGTTATCGGGATTGGTCTGTATCTACTTATTTTCTATGCCTTCGATGCTCCGACAGAGCGGAATCTGAAAGCCGAAAACAGCAACCTGAAGTCGCAGTACGCTATACTTGAGAAGCGTCTTGACAATTCCATCAAGGTAATGGAAGACATCCGGCACCGCGATGACAATTTCTATCGGGTCATGATGCAGATGGATCCCCTCAGCAGCAGTCAGAGATATTCAGGTCTGGAGAATGACTACAAGTTTGAAAACATCGACAAACTGAAAGACGCGGAACTTGTGAGCCGGATGAACAGGTCGATGGATTTTCTGGAGCATCAGATATATTCTCAATCGGTGTCGTTTGACCAGCTGCGGGATGCGGCGGGAGAACAGAAAGACAAGATATCCAGGATACCGTCGGTGCTTCCGATCAATATCAAGGACTATACAATGTCGTCGGGCTACGGCTACCGACGCGACCCTATCTATGGAACAGCCAAGTTTCATGAAGGACTCGACTTTGCGGCGGCTACCGGCACGCCGGTGTTCGCCACCGCCGATGCCGTGGTGGATGTCGCCGAGAGAAAGCCGGGCTACGGCAACTGCATCGATCTTGACCATGGCTACAATTATCTGACCCGCTACGCACATCTGAGTCAGATTCTTGTAAAGCCGGGGCAGCATGTGAAGCGTGGTGAGATGATAGGGAAAGTCGGCTCAACAGGAAAATCCACCGGAAGCCATCTTCATTATGAAGTGCGGTTCAAAGGGGAGCCTCAGAATCCGGTGAACTATTACTTCATGGATCTGTCGCCACAAGAATATGTGGATATGATCCAGCTGGCGGAAAACTCCGGCCATGTGATGGACTGACATAACAAACGACATCGGAAGGAGCAGCGGGATTATGGAAGACCTCGACAAAAAATATTATAGAATCAGGGATGTGGCGGAATTTCTCGGAGTTTCTCCCGTCACCGTCAGATATTGGGAACGGGAGTTTGACTGTCTGCGTCCCTCCCGCTCGTCAGGGGGCGTAAGGTATTATACGCCTGCCGACATCGAGACCCTGCGGATAATCCATTATCTTCTGAAGACGCGAGGTCTGAAGATTGAATCGGCGCGGGAACAGATGAGAGTCAACAGAAAGAATATATCAAACAGGCTGAAGGTCATTGATGCGTTGCTGGAAGTCCGCGGAGAGCTTGACACCATGCTGAAGGGGTTGAGCAAGAGGAGATGAGATTCGTGGGCTAAAGGTTGGAATTGTAATATGCGGGGTTGCCGGTTACGTTTTCGCCGATGAAGTCCGGGATACTGAAAGGCGTATCTTCACTTTCAAGTTCAATTTCAGCGGTCACGAGACCAAGTCTGTTGCCGAGGAATTCATCCACTTCCCAAACGTGACCCTCATAGGGCACCAAGTATCTGATTTTGTCGAGCAGCTGACCCTCGCAGAGGCTGAGCATTTTTTCCGCATCCTCAAATGGAATCTCATACTCGAACTCAAGGCGTGAGGCGCCGTGATTCTTTCCTTTCACGGTAAGGTATCCCCTGTCTCCTTTGGTGCGGACCCTTACCACTCGTTCCGGGTTTCTGCTAAGATATCCCTGACGGATTCTTAGGGAAGATTCAGCCATCGCTTTGAAATTGGTATTTTTTACCAAATATTTGTACTCTATCTCCAATCCCATGATATAGTCTATTAAACGACTTCTAAGAATGAATTATTTTTATTAATTTTGCATACCGAAATAACGGCAAAGGCGAAACCGTATATGTTTCGCATACAAAATTAATGAATTTCTACAGTATCTACAATATATTCGTCGGTAATTCTTCCATGGCAAAACGCATCTTTGCCATTCTTATGCCTGTGCTCTTCCTTATAGACGCATCAGCGACGAATATGGGCGAAATCGAGGTCGACACGGCAATATTCATGCGTCAGGCAAAGGAACTTCAGGAGCTGGTGGTCAGGCCAAAAAAAGAAAAATACTCGAAAAAAAACAATCCGGCGGTAGACCTTATGCAGAGGGTGAGGGCATATCAGCACAACGGTGACCCGAGGCTTGGGGAACACTACAGTTTCGACCAGTATGACAAGACAGTGCTCGGACTGCTTGATTTTTCAGCAAAAGAGGTTGCCAAGCGTCCGTTTCTGCGGGATTATATCGACACCGTATCGCCGGGCGACCGCGAGGTGCTGAATTTCCTGATAAAGGAAAAGGCATCGACACGCCTGTATGCCGGCGGAAACACCACTCCCAAGACTGTAGTAAGGGGTAGGACATCAGAAGGAATCGACGACTCCTTCGAGGACGGCAATGTCAACGTGATGCTCGAAGAATTCCTGAGGGAGGTAGACATATACGACAATGATGTCACGATAATGGCAAACCGTTTTGTGAGTCCACTGTCGGCAATCGCGGCAGACTACTACAAATTCTACATCACCGACACACTCGACGTAGCCGGGACAAGATGCATACAGCTCACCTTCAGTCCGAAAAATCATGAGAGCTTTTCCTTTATGGGCAATCTGTATGTGGCACTTGGAGACACCACCGGATTTGTGAAAAAGGTATCGATGAAAGTACCTCGCACCATCAATCTCAATTATGTCGACAACATGCATATCAATCAGATATTTGAGAAAGATGCTGAGGGAAAGAGACACAAGGTGCTCGATGAAATGAGCCTTGACCTCTGCATCATACCCGGCACACAGAAGTTCTATGCCCGCCGTGAGACGCGCTATGACAATTTCAGCGACCGTCGGCGAGAGGATCTGGCACAAGCCTACGACATGCTTGGTGATGTCTGGGAGATAGAGGAAAGCGACAGTCGTCCGGACAGTTTCTGGAACGAAGAGCGGATGGTTCCACTCTCAAACGCCGAATCGAATATGGGAGCTTTCATGACCAAACTTAGGGAAATACCGTTTTTCTACTGGACAGAGAAGGCATTGGTGATACTCGTAGGCGGATATGTCAAGACCGGTAAGAAAAGCAAGTTTGACATAGGCCCCGTGAATACCTTTATTAGCGCCAACACAGTGGAAGGACTTAGACTCAGAGTTGGCGGCATGACCACCGCCAACCTGTCGCCGCATTGGTTTGCAAGAGGGTATGTGGCATACGGTTTTCGCGACAAGAAATGGAAATACAAGGGAGAACTGGAATATTCCTTCAATAAGAAGAAATATCACAGCCGGGAATTTCCGGTCAACAGCATCCGCGCCACCTATATGTATGATGTGGACATGATAGGCCAGCATTATCTCTTCACCAATCCCGACAATATCTTTTTAAGTTTAAAAAGGAAACCGTCCAATCTCACCACCTACAGGCGCCTCGCCTCGCTTGAGTATAAACTTGAGCTTGCCAACCAACTTTCGTTCGACATTAAGATGGAGCATGCCCGACAGGAGGCTACGCCGTGGCTGCCGTTTATCGACGGCTATGGCAGGAACTATTCGCATTTCGGGCGCACCTCATTCGGATTTTCGGTCAGGTACGCACCCGGAGAGAAGTTCATGCAGGAAAAAAGTATCAGGATACCGGTCAATCTTGACGCGCCCATCTTCATACTCACACATGAATGGGGTCCGTCATGGCTCCCCGGCGCCGACTTCACGGTGTCGAAGACCGAACTACTTGTTCAGAAACGCTTTTGGTTTTCCGCCTTCGGCTACACCGACATCATACTTAAAGGAGGCATGATATGGAGTCAGGTCCAGTATCCGGAACTACTATGGCCGAATGCGAACCTCAGCTACACCATCCAGCCGGAATCATATTCACTGATGAATCCAATGGAGTTTGCCATCGACAGGTATGCATCGTGGGACCTCACCTACTGGGGCAACGGGATTCTGTTTAACCGTATACCCTTTGTAAAGAAAGCCAAGCTGCGCGAGGTAGTCTGTTTCAAGGGACTTTTCGGCGGACTTAGCGATAAAAACAATCCTGAGATGCAAAACAATCTCTACAGGTTCCCTTCCGATAGCGATTCTCGTAGGATGACGTCGACTCCTTATATGGAAATAAGCGCGGGAATAGACAATATTTTTACCATACTGCGAGTTGACTATGTGTGGCGGCTAAGCTATCGCGACACTCCCGGCGCGGACCGGCATGGAGTGAGAATCGCCCTGCACTTTACTTTCTAAGCAAAAATGTATCTATGAATCTTATAGTGTCGGATGAAGGACTGGTAGAATATGGAGAGATGCTTGCGCGTCAGCGCGGGCTGTTTTCGGAAATGGTCCTCAGGAAAAAAGAGGGGAAGTCATTGGCGAGAGAATATCTTCTGCTCGTGGAGCATCCTCCGGTGATAACATTAGGCAGACATGCCGACAAAGAAAATCTTCTACTTCCGGAGGAAGAACTTCGGGAGCGAGGAGTAGAGGTGTTTCGGATAGAGAGGGGTGGAGACGTCACTTTCCATGGGCCGGGACAGCTTGTGGCATATCCGCTCATAGATCTCGAGGCACATCATTTAGGAGTCAAGGACTATGTGGATCTTCTTGAGGAGACAGTAATCCGCACACTTGACGTGTATGGCATCAAGGGGGAAAGAGTGAAGGGAGCGAGCGGAGTCTGGATAGAGGCGGGAAGTCCTTTTGAAAGAAAGATCTGTGCCTTAGGAGTCAAATGCAGCAGGTTTGTCACTATGCATGGGCTTGCGCTGAATGTCAGCACAGACCTGTCGGGATTCGGGATGATCAATCCATGCGGGTTTATAGACAAGGGAGTGACCTCGATGGAGAGAGAATTAGGAGAGGCTCCGGAGATGTCTTTGGTAAAGAAAACATTAGTATCTGAGTTTCAAAAGCTTCTTAAGAGCGATTCATAAGAGTTGCGTAAATCGTGATTTTTTTTTGAAAAATATTTGGTGGATTGAAAAAAAAGCAGTAATTTTGCAACGTCAAAAAGGGAGAGACCTTTGAGACAATAAATATTGCCTTGTGGTGTAATGGTAGCACACCGGATTCTGGTTCCGTTTGTGAGAGTTCGAGTCTTTCCAAGGCAACAGTAACTTTGTATGGACACTGCCTTATGGTGTAATGGTAGCACACCGGATTCTGGTTCCGTTTGTGAGAGTTCGAGTCTTTCTAAGGCAACATTGATACCTTCGATGTGAATCGAGGGTATTTTTGTTTTTAATAAACTGCTTTGGTCACGCCTGGAAGGACGATTTTTTGCGAGCCAGAGGTATTTTCTTAATTCTGAATTCTCGAATTTGAATTATTTTTTGTAATTTTGTAGCATGTCCCACAGACATACGAATTATGATATGGCTCAATTGAATTTACTTGGAATGGGTGTGGCATTGGTCACGCCGTTCAGGCAAGACAAGGAAATAGACTATCCTGCGCTTTCTCGAGTAGTGGAACATGTGATTGGCAACAATGCCGATTTCATAGTGGTGTTAGGCACCACCGGGGAAACCCCTGCCCTATCCAACGAAGAGAAGGCAAACGTAAGTAATTTTATCAGTAAGATCAACAACGGCAGAGTACCGATGGTAATCGGAATCGGCGGCAACAATACTGCGGCAATCGCCAAGCAACTCAGAGAGGAAGACCTGTCCGGCTACTGTGCTGTGCTGTCGGTGGTGCCGGCTTACAACAAGCCGTCGCAGGAAGGCATCTACTGTCACTTCAAGGCAATAGCGGAGGCGTCGCCACTTCCGGTGATACTCTACAACGTGCCCGGGCGTACCGGAGTCAACATGACAGCCGATACCACACTGAGGATTGCCCGTGAGATACCGAATGTGGTAGGCATCAAGGAGGCATCCGGCAATATATCCCAGATAGAGAGGATTATACGCGAAAGGCCGGAAGGCTTTTTAGTACTCAGTGGAGATGACGGCTTCACCTATCCCCTAATGACGCTTGGCGCGCAGGGTGTGATATCGGTGCTTGGCAACGCGTATCCCAAGGAGTTTTCCGAGATGGTTCATCTGTGTCTCGAAGGAAACTACATCGAGGCAGTGGACATCCATCACAGGTTTAGGGAAATCATCCGGCTTCTTTTTGCCGACGGCAACCCCGCCGGTGTGAAATGTGTGATGCACGACATGGGGCTGATAGAAAACGAGCTTCGACTGCCGCTTGTTCCCGTGAGTGACAGCACAGCCGATGAAATCCTGAAATGGGTGAATCGTCTTTGATTTAGATGGACTCTTAGCCCCCTCACACAAACAACAGAAGAAGCATAGTGGGGTCTTATACAATATAAATGAATGATTGACAAAGCGACAATACAGAAAATCACCGATGCCGCCGATATAGTGGAGGTGGTGAGCGACTACGTTCATCTTGTGAAGCGAGGCAGAAACTACATGGGTCTCTGCCCCTTTCATAATGAAAAGACTCCATCGTTTTCGGTAAACAGCACTCGGAATTTCTGTTATTGTTTTTCCTGTAAGAAAGGAGGGTCGCCGGTCAATTTCATAATGGAGAAGGAAGGCCTCTCTTATCATGACGCTCTGCTGCATCTCGCCGCCAAATACAATATAAAGGTTGAGGAAAAGGAATTGACCGACGATGAACGCCGGCAGTTGAACGAGCGCGAGGCATTGATGGTGGCAAACGAATGGGCAGCGTCGAAGATGCAAAAAGCCCTTCGCGACACCGAGGAGGGACGCGCCGTAGGACTTGAGTATTTCTATCAGCGCGGAGTCACCGAAGAGGCTATCAAAACCTTCCGTCTCGGCTATAATCCCGACAGCGGCCACGCGCTTGCGGACGCCGCCAGACTCGAGGGGATGGATCGCGGCAGTCTTATAGCGGCAGGTGTGCTCGCTGAGTCGCAGAAAACTCCCGGAGTCTTCTACGACCGATTTCGAGGCAGAGTGATTTTTCCGGTTCTCAACCCTTCCGGCAAAGTAGTAGCGCTCGGGGGGCGCGACCTTAAGGGTGGTATCGCCAAATACATCAATTCTCCGGAATCCGAAATATACAAGAAGAGCAATGAGCTCTACGGCATATATCAGGCTAAAAGCGAAATAGCCAAGCAAGACAACTGCTTTCTTGTGGAAGGCTATATGGATGTCATCGGCATGTGGCAATCCGGAATGGAAAATGTGGTGGCATCGTCGGGAACAGCCCTTACAGATGGCCAGATAGCCATGATCCATCGTTTCACCGACAACATCACCCTCATATACGACGGGGACGCCGCAGGAATAAAGGCGTCACTGCGGGGCATTGACATGCTGCTCTCCCACAAGATGAATGTCAAGATGCTTCTGCTGCCTGACGGACATGACCCTGATTCTTTCGCCCGCCAGAACACTCCGGAGCAATTCCGGAACTATGTCAGGGATCACGCCACAGACATCATCCGCTTTAAGGCACAGGTTCTTCTTAAAGATGTAGGGGATGATCCACAGCAGCGAGTCGCGGCGATTCAGAGCGTAGTGACGTCTCTTGCCCATATCCCCGACAAGGTAAAGCGCAATGTCTATGTGCAGGAGTGCAGCCGCATCCTCGGAGTGAGCGAGGAGGTTATAGAAGACGCTGTCGAGAAATCCCGAGGGGGTGTGGTGGAAAAGCAGATGATGCAGCGACAGAAACGCGACATCGACAGAATGGATAGCGAAGAGGCTAATCCCCAGCCGGGCGTGACGGGCAACCTGCGTCCGATGAAGGGCAATGACGTTCTTGCCAAATACCCATATTATCCATTTGAGAAGAATGTGGTATACAATTGCGTGCGGTATGGGATGCTTGACTTCTGCGAGGTGGAGTTTGAAGACGGAACCATCGATATGCTTAATGTGGCGGAATTTGTGGCGGAAGACCTGCAGGAAGACGGCATCTGGTTTTCTTTTCCTGCCTTTGCAAAGACCTTCAACCGGATACTTGACCTGAAGGAAGAATATCAGAACGCGCGCGTGGCATTCAATGTAGGGCTGGAGAAGGAACGTCAGTCGCTGCTTAAGGCAGGATATGACGAAATAGCCGGCAAGGCAATGAGTGTGGCGGAAATAAAGCGAGACGAGCGGCGCCTGGAGGAGAGTATAGGTGAAGAGATGTCCAAACGGAGGTTTGAGTTTTCACGCTACTTCGTAGAGCAGGCGCTGTCAAGCCATCATGACGATGACGTACGCCGCACAGTGACTGAAGCAATCAATGACGAGCCGCCGCTCAGCAACATCTATCTTCGCAACAATCCGGTAAGCGAGCGCCAGATGGAGCTGGACCGCATGCATCTACTTGTGCCGAGAGGAGTTCTGGAATGGAAAAACGAGGTACTGAACCAGATGATAAGGTCCAAGATGGCACAGCTGAGCAATATACTCGGCAAGACAGATCCGGAGACGGAACAGAAACTGCTTCTTGAGACTCAGGCCCTCATGCAGAAGCGAGGAGAACTCGCCAAGGCGATAGGCGACCGCACCATCGGCAAAAAAATCAGGAATGTGTAAGATTTTTTCTGCCGAATGTAAGTTTTAGCGCTTCAGCGCGTCTAAACAAATAAAACAACAATACACCATAAATAATGAACGTACTTGAAATTGAGAACCTGACCAAATGTTTCGGAGAAGTCAGGGCTCTCGACAACGTGAGTTTCGGCATCAGGGAAGGATCCATCTGCGGCATCCTCGGACCTAACGGAGCCGGCAAGACGACACTGCTCCGTATAATCAACGGGATTCTCACCATAGACGCCGGCAGCGTGCGGATACTCGGCGAGGACGCCTCGATCGAGGCGTCGCGCAACATCGGGTATATGCCCGAGGAACGAGGACTATACGACACCATGCGTATGCAGGATCAGATACTGTATTTCGGTCAGCTGAAAGGAGGCGACAAGAAGCGGATAACAAAAGTGATGCATGAATACCTTGAACTGTTCAACCTGAAGGGTCAGGAAAGACGCAGAATCAAGGAGCTGTCGAAAGGCAACCAGCAGAAAGTGCAGATAATCTGCACTCTTGTGCATGAGCCCAAAGTCGTGATACTTGACGAGCCGTTCAGTGGCTTCGACCCGATCAACGGGCAGATACTGCAGCAGATACTTGAGCGACTGCACCGCGACGGGACGACCATTATCCTGAGTTCCCACAACATGCCTGCCATCGAGGAAATGTGTAGCGACATCGTACTGGTGAACCACGGACATATACTTGTGTCGGACTCTATGGAAAACGTAAAGGAGATGCACAAGGACAACACACTTCTTCTTACCACCTCGACGGAACTGTCCATTCCGATGCTTGTTTCCTCCGGAACTGTATCGGCAATAGAGCCGATAGAAAACCTCAACTGGCGCAGAGGATATGCCTACCGACTGAAGCGGGACGTTTCCCATAGCAACAATGATGTGCTCGACGCAGTTGCGATGCAGAGCCAGGTGCTTCATTTCGAGGAGGCACTCCCCTCTCTAAAAGATATATTCATCGGATACACAAAGGCAGCCGACATGGCGTCCGAATCTTAAACACAGACTGAAATGAATAAATTAAAACTCATCATAATCAATGAATACAAGACGGCAGTAGGATGCCGGTCTTTCTGGATAATGACCTTCCTCTTTCCGGTGCTAATGGTTGCGTTTGGAGTGATCATGGGCTTTCTGATGGCGGATTCAACCTCCACGATGTCGTTTTTCGACTCCATCAACGAAAGCACCGGCATCACGCCTGAAGAAGACACCATGACGCCTGCCAAGGCAATAGCCATGATGTGCGGAGTGATACTCACTATGGCGATGCTTATATGTGGCGGCCAGATAATGCAGCTTGTGAGGCAGGAGAAAACCAACCGCATCATGGAGTTCCTCGCGACGTGCGTACCCGGACGGACGATGCTTCTTGCCAAGATCATCAGTGTAGCGCTTGTATGCTTCACGCAGGTGCTTTTATGGGGCGTATGCATACTGTTTTTCTTAGTAGGGTTCATATATGTGTTTGATTTCGACATACCGTGGTCGATGCTACTTCATCCGCTATTCTGGAAGTCCATGATCTGGGCGCTCCTGTATTTCGTGGGTGGTTTCCTGATGTTCAGTTCCCTCTTCGCCGCATGCGGTGCGCTAACGGGCAGCAACAACGAGAACCAGCAATATCTTTCGATACTTATGATGTTCGTTCTTGCCTCGATGTATATCGGCATGTATGCGGTAGACCATCCGACATCGGTGCTTGCGATGGTGTGCGCCTATTTCCCGCTGACATCTCCGACGGTAGGCGCGGTCAACGCCATTACCGGTGAGGTACCGTTGTGGAGCTCAATTCTATCGCTCGCGGTTCTGTATGCATGCGCCTATGGCTCAATAGTGCTGGGCGGCAAGATTTATTCCTCATCGATGCTTCTCAAGGGGACGTCTTTGAGTCCGAAGACGATTGCCGCATTTCTGAAGGCCAAATAGAATTGAGAATGCGTTGCAAGACTGTTAAAAATGATAAAGGCAATAAATAAAGAGAGATCTGATATTGCAGATTTAAGATTTTTTGACTAATTTTGCAAAGTGCGCGAAAACGTGCGCTTTGCATTTTTTATATCGACCATGAGCAATAACTGGAACTATCAACCACTGACAAGGCAGGAACGCGAGGAAGCCGACGCCCTGCTGCCGGCTTGCGGAGGCATCGAGCCTCTGCCTGAGTTGCTCATGCGCCGGGGAGTAAGGACTCCCGACGAGGCGGTCGGATTCCTGTCGCCATCGCTTGACGGACTGCATGACCCCTTCCTCATGGCAGACATGGACAAGGCGGTCAACCGTCTCAACAAGGCAATGGGAGCCAAGGAACGCATCATGATATATGGAGACTATGACGTAGACGGCACTACTGCGGTGGCCCTTGTCTACAAGTATCTCCAGAACTATTACAGCAATATCGAATACTACATACCGACGCGTTATGAGGAGGGCTATGGAATCTCCAGAAAAAGCATCGAGTATGCAGCCGAGAATGATGTGAAATTAGTGGTGGTGCTTGACTGCGGCATCAAGGCGATTGATGAGATTTCATACGCGTCGCAGTTAGGGATTGACTTCATCATCTGCGACCATCACGTACCCGACGAGCAGCTGCCCCCCGCCGTCGCCATCCTGAATCCGAAGATGCCGGGCTCCAAATATCCGTGTCCCCACCTGAGCGGGTGTGGCGTCGGCTTCAAGTTCATGCAGGGATTTGCCAAAAGCAACGGACTGGGAAACCACAACGAACTTGATTCGCTGCTCGACCTTGTTGCCGTCAGCATAGCGGCGGATATTGTACCGATAGTCGGGGAAAACAGAATAATGGCATATCATGGTCTCCGCAGGCTGAATTCGAATCCGAATCTCGGGCTCAGGAGCATTATCCGCCTGTGTAAGCTAACCAACAAGGACATCACGATTTCCGACGTCATATTCAAGATAGGTCCGAGAATCAACGCATCGGGCAGGATGCAGAGTGGCATGGAGGCAGTAGGGCTTCTCGTGACCCGCGACCTTCACGACGCCTACCAGAGAGGAGCGGAGATAGACCAGTACAACAAGGACCGGAAGGAACTTGACAAAAAGATAACAGAAGAGGCAAACGAACTGATAGAGAACAATGTCAGCATTGTTCACGGAAAGCGCTCGATAGTGATATACAACAAAAACTGGCACAAGGGCATCATCGGAATCGTGGCGTCGCGTCTCACCGAACTATATTACAAGCCGTCGGTGGTCTTGACCTATGCCAACGGCATGGCAACCGGCAGCAGCCGGTCGGTGCAGGGTTTCGACATCTACTCGGCAGTCAACTCCACCCGCCATCTGCTTGAGAATTTCGGCGGCCATACTTATGCGGTAGGACTGTCGCTGAAAGAGGAAAACATTCCGGAGTTCAGCCGTCTATTCGAAGAGTATGTGGCGAAGAACATCCAGCCCAACCAGCTATGTCCTCAGATTGACATAGACGCCGACATATCGTTTGCCGACATCACGCCCGAGCTTGTGGCGTGGCTCCGGAAATTCAATCCATTCGGCCCGGGCAACCAGAAACCCCTCTTCCGCACGCGCAACGTATTTGACTTCGGCACGTCCAAACTGGTCGGCAAGAATCTGGAGCACATCAAGCTTGAGCTTGAGGACGACAGCACGAGCCGCGTGATATCCGCCATAGCCTTCAACATGGCACCTTATTTCGAGCATATCCACGCCCATAAACCGGTGGACATATGCTACACCATCGAGCAGAACAAACACAATCATGCAGAATCCGTTCAACTGATGATCAAGGATATCCGGATTTCCAAGGCATGATTTCCGTATTGTTTCCATGGATATTGACGGGATTCTAAAGAAATACTGGGGATATGACAGTTTCCGTCCTCTTCAGCGCGACATCATAGAGAGTGTGATGTCGGGGCATGACACACTTGGACTGATGCCAACCGGGGGAGGAAAATCAATTACATTCCAGGTGCCGGGGCTTGCTTTCGATTCCGGACTCACAATAGTGGTGACTCCACTGATATCGCTGATGAAAGACCAAGTCGACAACCTGCGTCGACGCGGCATCAAGGCAGTGATGCTCAACAGCGGAATGACGCTGCGAGAAACACGAGTGGCATGGGAACGCCTGAGCAACGGGCGGGCAAGGTTTCTGTATGTATCGCCCGAGAAACTGCGCAACAAGAATTTTCTCGACGACCTTCGGCGTCTTGAACTTCGTCTGATAGTGGTAGACGAGGCGCACTGCATCTCGCAGTGGGGATATGATTTCCGGCCCTCCTATCTAAAGATAGCGGAACTGCGTAAGGTGCATCCGGAGGTTCCGGTGCTTGCCCTGACCGCCACCGCCACTCCCATGGTGGCGGAAGACATCACAAAGCGGCTCGAATTTAGGGAGGGAGCGCAGAAGTTCAAGATGAGTTTTGTCCGCGACAATATTTCTTATCTTGTCAGGTATTCGGAAAACAAGACACATGACATAGCGCATATCCTTACGCGCACGGAAGGCTCCTCGATAGTGTATGTTCGCAGCCGCAAGAAGACGCGTGAGATATCGGAGTTCCTGATTGCCTGCGGCATTTCAGCGGACTATTATCACGCAGGCCTATCTTATGAAGTGAAGACAGAGCGCCAGAACGCATGGCAGTCTGGGCAGACACGAGTGATAGTCGCCACCAATGCATTCGGCATGGGCATCGACAAGCCGGACGTGAGGGTCGTGGTGCACGCCGATTTTCCGCCTTCGCTTGAAGAGTATTATCAGGAGGCGGGACGAGCCGGGCGCGACGGAAGGAATTCCTATGCCGTATTGCTGGCGTCTGACGGCGACAAAGGGATACTCCGCAGAAAACTGAAGCAGGCATTTCCGTCGAGAGAAGACATACGACTCATATATGAGCGGGCTTGCAACTTCATGCATCTGTCGATAGGAGAGGGTTTCGACCGGCTTGTGGAATTCGATTTCGAACTATTCTGCGAAACCTTCCATCTTCAGCGACAGCAGGCATTGGCAGCCTTCCATATTCTGTCGCAGGCGGGTTATCTTGAATATATAGAGGAGACCGAAAGCAATTCGAGAGTGGTCATCACTGTAGACAGAAATGAACTATACAACACCGGATGCTCCGCGGAGGCGGATTCCGTGCTCTCCTGTCTTCTCCGGCTATATCCCGGGTTGTTTTCCGACTATGTAGTGGTCAACGAGGGGCGGATATCACGAGAATCAGGACTTGACCGGGAAACTGTCTACAACTCTCTCCTTGAGCTCAACCGCAGGAAAATCATAGTATATGTGCCGCGAAGGAGGACGCCCTTCATACATGTGTCCACTTCGCGAGAGGAAAGCCGGTATGTGGAGATAGGCAAGAGCATATACGAGAAGCGGTTTGAGGTAATGTCTCACCGGGTCGAGTCGATGATAGAATACGCGTTTGGCGAACGAGGCTGCCGCGTGCGCCGGATGCTTGAATATTTTGGCGAGGAGAATGCGCAAGACTGCGGAAAGTGCGACATATGCCGCAAGGGCAAGAAGTCGACACACCACAAGACAAAAGAAGAGATGATACGTCTGGTGTGGGAATATATGCAGATGTATCCTTCGGGAGTAACGCAGTTGATACTCGAACGGCATTTCACGCCTGACGACAGTCTCGCGGCAGAAGCTCTTCGTTTTTTGGTAGATGAAGGGTTTGCGGTGGAATCTCATTCCATCTACCGATTGCGGGAATACGATTGTAATTAGTAATTAGTAATTAGTAATTTTTGGGGGCTTCGACGTATTTTGCATTTAATCTGAACAGTTGCTTTTTTATGGTTGGACTTGTAGACTGCAATAATTTTTTCGTGAGTTGTGAGAGATCGCGTAATCCGGCTCTTGAGGGACGGGCTGTAGTGGTATTAAGCAACAACGACGGGTGTGTGGTGGCCCGCAGCAATGAAGCGAAGCGAGCCGGAATCCTGATGGGTCAGCCGGCATTCCAGATCAAGGATCGTATCAATACAGGAGAGATCATAGCGTTGAGCGGCAACCACCTTCTATATCGCGAGATAAGCAACCGAATACATTCAATATTCCGGAGTTATGCTCCGAAAACACTTGACTACAGTGTAGACGAGGCGTTTCTGCTGATGGATGGAGTGCCACACAGCTGCCTTAAGGAGATCGGCGAGGAGATATACCGCAGATGCTGGAACGAGATGCATATTCCGGTCACAGTCGGTTTCGCACCGAGCAAGACACTTGCCAAGATAGTGACGGAAAGCTGCAAGAAGGCGCGACGTCCTGTAGGAGTGCTGAATGACGCCGGTAAGGCGAGGGAAGTAATGAGCAGGATGCCGATAGCAGATCTATGGGGCATAGGGCGTCGACTTTCGAAACGTCTGTATGCAATGGGAGTCTTTTCAATCGCAGATTTCGCCGACCGTGAACTCTCGTGGGTAAGGTCGGAATTTGGGGTCAACGGCGAGAGATCGTGGCGTGAACTGCATGGCGAGGACTGCATCGATCTGAGTCATGTTGAGCATGAACTACAGGATTCCGTCAGCGAAAGCCGAACATTTCCTGAGGATGTATCGGACTATGACTGGATTCGCGCCCGAATCGCCATTTATGCGGCAGACTGCAGCCGGAAGCTTCGCGCCATGAAAGGCGAATGCGGTCTTGTGGGCGTGATGCTGCAGACCAACAGATTCCATCTTGAGCGAGGAAACGCCCGTCCCGAAGGCGTGGTTCAGCTTGCTTCACATACGAGCGATACGGTCGAGATCTGCTCAGCGGCGATATCGGTATTTGACAGAATCTTCATTCCCGGCATCCTCTTCAAGAGAGCCGGTGTATGGCTGTCGGAGATTGTTCCCCGCATATCAGAGACCCCTTCCCTATTCGAGTCGGAGAATAGTATCAGACACAAGGCGAGCAGGCGGTTTCTGATGAATGCCGTGGACAATATCAACATCGGTCCCGGAACACCGGTGATCAAGCTCGCATCTCAGATTACTCAAGGGCATCCCGGTCATAACGACGGATATTCAAGTACTTTCCAGTATCCCAAAAATTAAACAATATGGTTAGAATCCTCAAAAATCATTTTTCAATTCTGTTTATGGCAGTCAGTATTGTCATAGCGGTGTCATCATGTGGCTCCCGCAAGCAGAAGATAGATATCGACGGAGTCCATGTGGAACTTCCCGACACAGTGAGGGTGGGCATGCTGAACTCCCCCACTACTTATTTCGACTATCGTGGGACCCCGATGGGCTACGATTATGACATGATGGAGAAGTTTGCCAAGTCACAGGACATTCGTTTTGAGGTAGTGGTAGGCGGCACAGTGTCTGAAATGATCGACTGGCTCGAAAGCGGCACCATCGACATTCTTGCCAGTCCGGTGCCGGTGACTGCGGAGTTTCGTGAGAGGACACTTCTCTGCGGTCCCGGAATGGTGAGCAGTCAGGTACTGGTGCAGAGGAAAGACAGCAATATGGTGACAGACGTGACCGAGCTTGTAGGGCGAGAAATCGATGTTCAGGACGATTCACGGTATCTTTACAGGATGCGCAACCTGAACGAAGAGCTTGGAGGGGGAATATCTATCAGGACTTTAGACAGGGACACTGTGAGCGATGATGACCTAATGTCGATGGTGTGGAAGGGAGAGATTCCGATGACGGTGGTGGATTCCGACGTGGCAGAGGCGGCAGTGTCATATTATCCGGGTCTTGACATTTCGGTGAAAGTCAGTCTTGAGCAATATTCCCGCTGGGCAGTGTCATCACGCTCGGTCGGACTTGCCAAGGTGCTCGACATCTGGTTTGACGATGACGACAACGACATGTCGGAGATCTACAGCAAATATTACAGGCTTTCGAAAAATGCATTCATTGATGAATCTGTGGGGGGAATGGAAGATATCGGTAAACTCACATTCGCCGGTGGCCGAATCTCACCATACGACAATATCTTCAGGCAAGCAGCCGGGCAATATGGGCTTGATTGGCGACTAATAGCGGCGATAGCATACGTAGAGTCTCATTTCGACAGCAAGGTCGAGAGTTGGGCGGGGGCGCTGGGCATTATGCAGGTAATGCCCCGGACTGCCCGGAGCATGGGATATTCTCCGGATGAGATGATGGATCCGGCGAAGTGTGTGGACGTGGCGGCAAAGACGCTTGTATCGCTCGACAAAATGATGTCGAAGAGAGTGACCGATTCCGATGAGCGAACCAATTTTATACTCGCAGCCTACAACTCCGGACCGGGACATATCAGTGACGCCATAGCCCTTGCGGAGAAATACGGACTTAATCCAGCGATCTGGGTCGGCAATGTGGAAGAGGGCATAATGATGAAGTCAAAGCCGGCATTCTACCGAGACCCTGTTGTCAAAAACGGTTATTTCCGTGGACGCGAGACAGTTAATTTCGTCAAGAAGGTGCAGGGAGTATATTCGCTTTTCAAGCAAAAGGTATCGGAAGGAGCCTGAAAGAACCTCATGAAAGGTTTGTAAAACTTCAATATGTTATAAAACATATTCTGCAAGTGAAAAAAATCGGCTATAAAATTTGCATTATGATATAAATTAGTTAAATTTGCATCGGAGTAGCAATACTTATGTGAATTTCTAATTTTAAATCAAGCCAAGCCTCGAAACAGAGCGGTCATAAAGGCGGCGATGTGAGAGGTGAAGGCTATAAAACCAATAGAAATGAAAAAACACAATTTCTATGCCGGCCCCTCAATTCTGAGCCAGTACACCATTAAGAACACCGCCGATGCGATAATCGACTTCGACGGTATGGGTCTTTCGATTCTCGAGATCTCACACCGTAGCAAACAGTTTCAGGCAGTGGTAGACGAAGCCGTTGCTCTTGTGAAGGAACTGTTGGAAGTTCCCGACGGCTACAGCGTCCTGTTCCTGGGAGGCGGAGCAAGTCTGCAGTTCGCGATGGCGCCGATGAATTTCCTCAACAAGAAAGCAGCATATCTGGACACGGGCGTCTGGGCATCCAAGGCAATAAAGGAGGCAAAACTCTTTGGCGAGGTGGATGTGGTTGCATCCGGCAAGGATACGAAGTATACGGTCATTCCAAAGGACTGGACAGTGCCATCCGATGTGGACTATTTCCACTATACGTCGAACAACACAATTTACGGTACCGAAATCCGCAAGGATCCGGAAGTCGGAGTGCCCATGATCTGTGACATGAGCTCGGATATTTTCTCACGTCCGGTAGATGTCAGCAAATATGACCTCATCTATGCTGGAGCTCAGAAGAACCTCGCGCCGTCGGGCGTGACGATCTGCATCGTGAAGGATTCCGCACTCGACAAGGTAACCCGCGTGATTCCCACCATGCTTAAATACAAGACTCATGTCGACAAGGGCTCGATGTTCAACACACCTCCGGTGCTTCCGATATTCGCCGCTCTTCAGACCCTCAGATATTACAAGAGCCTGGGCGGCATCCGCGAGATCGAAAAGATGGACATGGCAAAAGCAGCCAAGCTGTATGACGCTATCGACAATAGCAAGATGTTTGTTGCCACAGTTCAGAATAAGGAAGACCGCTCCATCATGAACGTATGCTTCGTGATGAAGCCGGAATATGCTGAGCTGGAAAAGGAATTCATCGAATTCGCCACCTCCAAGGGTATGGTCGGCATCAAGGGACACCGCGACGTCGGAGGCTTCAGGGCATCACTCTACAACGCACTTCCGATGGAATCGGTAGAAGCGCTCGTTGCATGCATGAAGGAATTTGAATCTCTTCACTGATAAAATCGGAAAGTCATGAAAATTCTTGTTTTCACAGAAAAGCCTTTCGCACCGAATGCGGTCAAGGCAATCGAGAATACAGTCAACGCCAGCGGCAATGAACTGGAACTTGTGGAGATGGGTACACGCGAAGACCTTCTGGCTTCGGTTAAAGACGCAGATGGTCTTATCGTTAGAAGCGACAAAATCGATGCAGCCGTAATGGATGCGGCTCCTCGCCTGAAAGTCATCGTAAGGGCCGGCGCCGGATATGACAACATAGACCTTGACGCTGCCACCCAGCACAAGATCTGCGTCATGAACACACCGGGACAGAACTCCAATGCCGTTGCGGAACTGGTGTTCGGAATGGTAGTGATGATGTGTCGGAATCAGTATAACGGAAAGTCTGGAAGCGAGCTTAAGGGCAAGAACCTCGGAATATACGCTTTCGGACAGGTCGGACGCAATGTGGCTCGCATAGCCAAAGGTTTCGGCATGAACATCTCGGCGCTCGACAAGTTTGTTGACGACGCAGTTATGGAAGCAGAGGGAGTGAAGCCTATTCATGAAGTTGAGAGACTGTTCTCCGACAATGACTTCGTGTCGCTCCATATCCCGGCAACAGCCGAGACACGAGGCAGCATCGGCTATGACCTCGTGATGAAGATGCCTAAGGGTGGCGTTCTCGTCAACACAGCCCGTAAGGAAGTGATAGACGAGGCAGGTCTGATGAAGGCTCTTGAAGAGCGTCCTGACCTGCGTTATGTCAGCGACATCAAGCCCGACACGGCAGAGGAATTCGAAAAGAAGTTCGGAGCACGCGTTTTTTTCACACCCAAGAAAATGGGCGCTCAGACTGCCGAAGCCAACTTCAACGCCGGTGTTGCAGCCGCAGAGCAGGTGATTGCATATCTCAAAGACGGATGGAACAAGTATCAGGTGAACAGATAAGTACAACTTCATTATAATCACGAGAGGGAGGACGTGTCGAAAAGATGCGTTCCCTCTCTTTTTTTTGCAGATATTCCCGACTTTTTGTAATTTTGCATTATGATTACAGCATCTCAGAAAAAGAAGGAAAATATCGCCGAGTATCTGCTCTATATGTGGCAGATAGAAGATATAATAAGAGCCTACGGGCTTGATATCGACAAGATAAAGGAAAACATAATCGACAAGTATGAGGGCGTGGATGAAGATACCAGGCGGTCGATGACCGAATGGTATGACTCCCTCATCGACATGATGCGTCGTGAGGATGTCAAGGAAAAGGGACATCTTCAGATTAATAAAAACGTTATCATTGCGCTTGACGACCTGAATGCCCGTCTTGTCAACGACCCCAAATATGCCACATATGCAGCGGAATATTATAAAATTCTTCCACTGATAGTTGAGATTCGCGCCAAGGCCGGTGAAAACAAATCGGGAGAGATAGAGACACTTTTCAATTTCCTCTACGGAATACTTATGCTGAGACTTCAGCATAAGGAAATATCACGCGACACACTTGACGCAGCGTCTAAAGTGTCGCATTTTCTGGGCACTCTCGCTCAATACTATAAGAAGGACTTTAACAACGAGCTTGAACTACAGTGAGGCTGTTTCCGTCTGAACAAAGGTATCAGTAGAAACGACTTCAACAAGCAGCAACAACATCGATAACAATTGATATATGTCTGAAGAACTGAACAAAGAAATAGCGAGAAGGCGCACATTCGCCATAATATCCCATCCTGACGCCGGCAAGACCACACTTACCGAGAAACTTCTGCTTTTCGGAGGCGCCATCCATGTGGCAGGGGCAGTCAAAAGCAACAAAATAAAGAAAACAGCGACCTCCGACTGGATGGAGATAGAAAAGCAGAGAGGCATTTCGGTTGCGACTTCCGTTATGGGCTTCAACTACAAGGACTATAAAATCAATATTCTCGACACTCCCGGACACCAGGATTTTGCAGAAGATACATTCCGTACGCTCACTGCGGTTGATTCGGTAATCATAGTGGTGGATGTGGCTAAAGGTGTGGAGACTCAGACGCGTCGTCTGATGGAGGTCTGTCGCATGAGAAAAACCCCCGTGATTATCTTTGTCAATAAACTTGACCGAGAGGGACGAGATCCATTCGACATTCTCGATGAATTGGAGCAGGAACTGAAAATATCCGTACGCCCTCTTTCCTGGCCAATCAACATTGGTGAAAAGTTCAAAGGAGTCTATAATATTTATGAGCGTGGTCTTGATCTTTTTACACCCTCAAAACAGACTGTAAGCGAACGCATTGAGATAGAAGACGTCAATTCTCCTGTTGTTGACGAACTTGTTGGCGATGATGATGCAGCCAAACTGAGGGAAGATCTCGAGCTTATAGAGGGTGTATACCCGGAGTTTGACAAAGAGGATTATCTACGCGGAGAGGTGGCTCCTGTGTTTTTCGGTTCGGCTCTGAATACTTTCGGCGTCAAGGAACTCCTTGACTGCTTCTGTGAGATTGCTCCCGCTCCCCTACCCATAGAGGCGGAGGAACGAAGGGTATGTCCGGAGGAAGAAAATTTTACAGGCTTTGTGTTTAAGATACATGCCAACATGGACCCCAACCACCGCAGCTGTATCGCCTTTGTGAAAATCTGTAGTGGAAAATTCGAGAGGAATGTCAACTACAGGCATGTGCGTCACAATAAGATGATGAAGTTCTCGGCTCCAACCGCATTCATGGCTCAAAAGAAAAGCATAGTAGACGAAGCTTTTCCGGGCGACATTGTAGGTATTCCGGATACCGGCAATTTCAAGATAGGCGACACTCTGACCGCAGGGGAGGAACTACACTTCAAGGGACTTCCGTCGTTCTCGCCCGAGATGTTCAAATATCTCGAAAACGCAGACCCGATGAAAGCTAAGCAACTGGACAAGGGTATCAGCCAGCTGATGGATGAAGGTGTAGCTCAGATGTTTGTCAATCAGTTTAATGGAAGAAAGATTATCGGAACTGTCGGGCAGTTGCAGTTTGAGGTCATCCAGTATCGACTCCTGCATGAGTATGGCGCTCAGTGCCGATGGGAACCAATCAGTCTTTACAAGGCATGCTGGATTGAGAGTGATGATGAAGAAGCACTTGCTGCGTTTAAAAAACGCAAATATCAGTTTATGGCGAAAGACAAGGACGGACGCGACGTATTCATGGCAGACAGCGGTTATGTGCTTCAGATGGCACAGAGTGATTTCCCGAAGATCAAATTCCACTTTGCATCGGAGTACTGAGGGGCGCACGCAAATAGCACTCGAATAGCACTCAAATAGCATACATTTTGCTGTGGCTGCGGGGGATGCCGCGGTTTTTGAGGTGGCGTTTGTATGCTGTTTGAGTGTTGTCGTATGCTATATGAGTGCGGCGGATTTGTTGCGCTTTTGGGATGTTTCCGGGATGGCGCAAAGCGGGGTATGCGTGCTATATGAGCCATAAATCGTGTGCCAGAGAAAAAAATTAATCGTAAAATTTGGATATAACTGACAACTGTATTAACTTTGCATAAAAATAAGGCATTTTCTGAAAATTGAGTGCCTTTAATATACTAAGGGGTGTCTTCTTGCAAGGAAGGCTGAGATCATACCCTATGAACTTGATGCGGATAATACCGACGAAAGGAATGAATCATGAAAATAATACTTAACGGGAAAGAGTATTTCCCTGCCTGCGATACACTTACGGTTGCAGGACTGATTGACATCAACAGAATGCCGAGCACAGGAATTGCTGTGGCATTAAACAACAGGATTGTGAGAAAGTCTGACTGGGATGATACTCGGTTGGCTGACGGAGACCATGTCACCATTATAACCGCTGTGTGCGGGGGCTGATGAGACTGATTGCAATCACTCTTCCTTATCTCTATCAAGGGGAAGCTGATGACATCCGCATTCTTCTGAATCGCGGCTGGCATCGTGTACACATACGCAAACCGGACGCTTCCAAGGAAGAAGTTGCCGACCTTATAGGTAGTATACATCCCCGATATTACAGTCAAATCAGCATTCACGACCATTTCAATCTCGCGGAAAGGTTCGGACTCGGCGGCATTCATCTCAACAGACGCAATCCCATGGCACCCACAGCCTGGAAGGGGCTGGTGAGTCGAAGCTGCCATACTGTCAAAGAAACGATCGAATACCGAAACCTTGACTATCTTACCTTGAGCCCGGTCTTCGACAGTATCTCAAAGCCGGGATACCTCGGACGCTATGATCTTGAAAGTCTGAAAACAACCGATCTATCTAAAGTCTATGCCCTCGGTGGCGTGACGCGCAACAGTCTGCCGATATTGGAGGCAGCCGGGTTCGCCGGCGCGGCGATGCTGTCGGCGGCATGGCAAAAATATACAGAAATGCTACAGTTTATCACACATACAGACAAGGGGCTGGAGGAAGCCCTTAGCGGAGGCTGCCGTTGGGTGCAACTAAGAATGAAAGACGTCTCCGATGAAATATTCCGTGAAATGGCAGAAAAGGTAATCCCGATATGCCGAAAATACGGAGCGATTTTGATTTTCGACGACCGGGTGAAACTCGCCAAAGAGATGAATGCCGACGGAGTTCACCTCGGCAAGGAAGACATGCCGCTGCAAGAAGCCCGAGCCATCCTCGGTCCCGCCGCCATTATCGGTGCAACCGCCAATACGGCGGAAGACATGGAAAAAGCAGTGGAAGCCGGTGCCAATTATATAGGACTCGGACCGTTTCGGTTCACCACCACTAAGAAACGCCTCTCCCCCATTCTCGGCATTGAAGGATACCGCGTGCTAATGAGCCGATTTCACAAGAATGGATATAGCATACCGGTGGTGGCAATCGGAGGTATCTGCATCGATGATATCCCTGAACTCCGCGACACCGGTGTGGACGGTATAGCGGTATCCGGCACGATACTCAACTCCCTCGACATTGAGAAAACGACTGAAAAAATCATACAAAAATGGAAAAACTGACTATTGGAGGACACGAGTTCTCAAGCCGGCTGTTTGTAGGCACCGGCAAATTCAGCAGCAATGCCATAATGAGCGACGCCATAGCTGCATCCGGCTCGCAGATGGTGACCGTAGCCCTCAAGCGAATAGACACTGACAACCGTGAAGACGATATGCTCCGGCATATACTTCGGCCCGGGGTGCAGCTTCTGCCCAACACCTCCGGCGTTCGCAATGCGGAAGAGGCAATACTCGCCGCCCAACTCGCACGCGAAGCATTCGAGACAGACTTCATAAAACTGGAAATCCATCCAGACCCCAAATACCTTCTCCCGGATCCTGTAGAGACCCTGAAGGCAACCGAGGCTCTCGCCAAAATGGGGTTCATTGTGCTCCCCTACATCCAGGCGGACCCTGTATTGTGCAAGCGGCTCGAGGAAGCGGGCACATCTGCTGTTATGCCACTTGGCGCTCCTATCGGGACCAATAAGGGGATAGTGGTGAAGGACATGCTCGAGATTATAATTGCGGAAAGCCGCGTACCGGTAGTGATAGATGCCGGACTTGGCGCGCCATCCCATGCCGCAGAGGGGATGGAGATGGGCGCGGACGCAGTGCTCGTCAACACTGCGATAGCCGTTACGGGTGATCCGACAGCAATGGCGCGTGCATTTGCCAAGGCAGTAGAGGCAGGCCGGGAAGCATACGAAGCCGGTCTCGGCGGCAAATCCGACATGGCGGTTGCAAGCAGTCCACTAACTTCATTCCTGAGCTGATGTTTTCCGAAGAATTAAAAGCCTACAATTGGGAAGAGACTACGGCAAGAATCATGTCTATGACAGAAGCCGATGTGCGCCGCGCACTCACCCGAAGACATCTCGAGCCGGAAGACTTCATGGCGCTTGTCTCTCCGGCCGCTGCTTCGCACCTGGAGGAAATGGCTGTACTTAGCCGCCACTACACGCAGGAACGGTTTGGTAAAACAATTTCAATGTATATACCCATGTATATCACCAATTCCTGCACCAACTCATGCGTATACTGCGGCTTCAACCGCAACAACACCATAGAACGAGTAGTGCTCACGATGCCACAGATAGAGGATGAATGCAAGGCTATCCGAAATCTCGCACCTTTCGAAAATCTCTTGCTCGTCACCGGAGAGAATCCACGAGTAGCGGGAGTCGACTATCTGGAAGAGGCGCTCCGCACATGCCGGCCATACTTCAACAACCTCTCAATGGAAGTGATGCCGCTGAAGAGCGAGGACTACGCACGACTTACGAAATCAGGACTCAACGGCGTGGTATGTTTTCAAGAAACCTATCATCGTGAGAAATACAAGACCTATCATCCCGCCGGCATGAAGTCGAATTTCGAGTGGAGACTCAACGGCTACGACCGCATGGGACAGGCAGGACTACACAAGATAGGAATGGGGGTTCTGATAGGACTCGAAGACTGGCGAACAGACGTGACAATGATGGCTGTTCACCTTCGATATCTGCGCAAGAACTACTGGCGCACACGTTTTAGCGTAAACTTCCCGCGCATGCGACCCGCAGCCGGCGGATATCAGCCAAACACAGTGATGAGCGACCGAGAACTGGCGCAGCTCACATTTGCCTTCCGTATCTTTGACCATGACGTGGACATATCCTACTCTACAAGAGAATATCCCGACTTCAGAGACAACATGACGACGCTCGGCATTACCTCAATGAGCGCCGGATCAAAGACCGACCCCGGAGGTTATCATACATATCCGCGGTCGCTGGAGCAGTTTGCCGTAAGCGACGAGCGTTCACCGGAAGAAGTAGCCTCAGCCATACGCGACGCCGGCTACGAACCTGTATGGAAAGACTGGGACAAAATCTTCGACTGATTAGGGCGCTTTCTTATGAAAAGATACGCAAGACAGATGATGCTGCCTGAAATAGGCGAGGCAGGTCAGAAACAATTGATTGCAGCCTCTGTGCTCATCGTTGGACTTGGAGGACTCGGGAGTCCTGCGAGCCTCTACCTGACGGGAGCGGGAGTAGGACGCATAGGGCTCTGCGACCCGGATACAGTATCGGTCAGCAACCTCCAGAGGCAGACCCTATATACAGTCTCTGACGTGAGTCATCGCAAGACCGACGCCGCTTACAACAGACTAAGCGCACTCTCACCCCATACCACATTCGAACAATGGCATGACGGCCTTACAGAGCGCAATGCCGAAAAGATCATAGCCGGCTATGACATAGTGGTAGACTGTTGCGACAACCACGCCACCCGCTATCTTATCGACGATATCTGCGGACGACTCGGTATACCATGGGTTTATGGCTCAATCGGAGCCTTCGACGGCAGGGTGAGTATCTTCATGCCGGGAGGACTCCGCTACAGCGACCTCTACCCCGAACGCAAGACACTCTCATCCCTTCCGCCTTCGTCCGGCGGAGTAATCGGACCACTTCCCGGAATCATAGGCGCTATAGAAGCTTCGGAAACCATAAAAACAATATGCGGATTCGGGGAGACACTTGCCGGAAGACTTTTAGCCATAAACATCAAAGACCTTTCAATAAACATTCTTGAATTATGAAAAAATGGAGTGAAGAGGCATGGGAGAAAGCCCTGCCTGTCTATAACTCAATTCTTGACCTGCCCTTTGTGAGGGAACTCGCCTCGGGCACTCTGAGCAGAGAGCGGTTTCTCTTTTACATCACACAGGACTCACTATATATCGACAATTACAGTCGAATTCTGGCGCACATTGCCTCACGCCTACCGGAAAAAGCACAGATGGAAGATTTTCTGAAATTTGCCACAGACGGCATTCTTGTGGAGAAAGCCCTTCATGATACATATCTCGGAGACAAGCCCCGCGACATTAAGCCAACACCCACATGCCTTCTATACAATTCTTACGAGTCATCGAAAATGAGCAGACCCGTCGAGGTGGAGGCTGCCTCAATACTGCCTTGTTTCTGGGTTTACCAGCGAGTGGGAGAACATATACTAAGGGAAAGCAGTACCGACAACCCATACTCCCAATGGATCGAGACATACGCTGACGAAGCATTCGCCATATCCAATAGGAGGGCTATCGCCATCTGCGACGAACTTGCCGTCAACAGTTCACAGGCAATCAGAAATGAGATGACGGAAGTATTCGAAATGAGTACACGGATGGAATGGATGTTCTGGGAAAGTGCATATAAACTTGAAAAATGGAAGATATGAAAGAGAAGACATACCGACGAGTAATGACAATCGCCGGGAGCGACCCGAGCGGTGGAGCGGGAGTGCAGGCAGACATCAAGACCATTTCTGCATGCGGTTGCTACGCCACCTCTGCCATTGTGGCGGTTGTAGACGAAAACACTATTGGAGTAACTGGAGTACATCCTGTTCCCCCATCCTTTGTAGCAGGTCAGATACGCTCTATCCTCGACGATGTTGGCACGGACACGGTAAAAATCGGGATGCTGCATTCGTCGGAACTGATACGGACAGTCAGGCAAACACTCGACCGATATCCGGAAATTCGCGATATAGTGCTCGACCCGGTGATGGTGGCGACATCCGGTGACCCTCTTCTTGAAGCAGATGCCGTGGCGACAATCAAGGAAGTCCTGATTCCGAGGAGCCGAGTCATCACGCCCAACATTCCGGAGGCGGAACTACTCCTTGACAGAAAGATCTCGAACCAGAGTGAACTTCCGGACATAGCACGCCGTCTCTCGGATTTAGGCGCGTCAGTTTTCCTCAAGGCAGGCCACATGTCGGACGAGGTGCTTACCGATATATTCTACAATGCGGAGACCGGCACTATGCTGCGTCTTGAAAGCCCGCTCCTACATACCCGCAACACGCATGGCACGGGATGCACCCTCTCCTCTGCGATTGCGTCATATCTCGCAAAAGGCAACAGCCTCGACGACTCTGCATATCTTGCCAAGGAATACATCACGGCAGCGATAACCGCCGGTTCAGAATACATCATCGGCAAAGGGCATGGACCGGTGCATCATTTCCATCCCTTCTGGCATTGACGATAATGAAACAAGGAGAGGCGTTGAAAGTCTCATTGCGAAGCAGGAGGTTCTCGAGTTCCGGATTAACTTTCGTCAGGAATGACGCGAAGATGTTCGACTTCTTGATTATCTCCTCAAGTTCCGGCATGAAGCGCAGATTGCAGAAGCCATGCTCCTTGCAGGTGTCTATTATCATGTAGGTTCCGGTAGAAAATTACGGAAATCCGTAATTGACTGATAATAATAAATCGTATAACTTTGCATTTGTATTAACCAAACATTAGTTTTATGAAAAAATTATTCATCAAGAGAGCCACCGTCACAGTGCCAACGATGGCACCGGCAGTGAAGAGCCGGACAGTGGCGCTCATCGCTAAAGTAGCGCCGGCTATGAAGATAACAACCATTAACTTACAATCCACAATAATATGAATAGAATAATCACCATCCTGGTCATTGCCATCGCAGGATTGATACTTAATCCTGATGCGCACTGCCAGAAACGTAAACCTACGGCAAAACCGGCAGCCAAATGCGCCTGGATTTCTTTTGAAAACAGCAGCGACATTCTTCAGATCGCTTCCGACAGCAAAAATGTCTATGTGGCCCTTGCATGGACCAAATATTTGGTAATCATAGACAAGAACACCGGAGGTGCCACTAAGCTGCCAGCCAACAATGACGTACACGCAGTGGTGACCTCCGGCGACAAGTGTTACTATTTCGTCGCCACTAAAGGAGTCTTCAGTTATGATCCGGCTACGGGGCAGACCGACGGACCACTCTTCGGAATTAAAGCGAGCGAGGACACCTTCTCCGTCTCCAAGATGGCGGTATCTCCCGACGGGAGATACCTTCTCTGCAGCGATAATGTGGTGGATCTGACCACAGGTGAGAAAAAGGCTTCGGATATGAGTTCGACTGTGGCGCTAAACAATCTCGGGGGAGCCTATTTAGGAAAGCCGGAAGCATGCTATTGTCCGGCCGGAGGGGAGTCCTTCACAATAAGCAACAGAGTGGTAGTGGAAGACATTTTCGCCGACCCTGTTAGCAAGAACGCCTACTTCTGCTGCGAACAGGGTGTTGGATTCACTCCCGAGGTACCGAAAGAGGATGCCGGTCTAACCCGCGTCAAATCACTTGGCGAGGAGAGAGTATACTGCATCAACCGCGATGATGCCGGCGATTTCATATTTGGCATCGATGGAGGAATAGCCATCGGCGGAAAGAATTTAGAAGATCCTCTGACTGTATTCAAACCTCTGAACACCGGGATAAAAGAAGGGTTTGTCGATCTGAATGTAGGGTCAAGTTCCGCCAGAATGATAACGCCGGACAAAAGCGGCAACATTCTCATCGGGTGCCCCTACAGCGGCACGTTGGTAATTTTCAATCCCAATGGATTGAAAGGATACACGGCACTTCGCGGCAAATGTAGTCGGTTGTAATTTACGACTATAACCATCTTATAATGAAGACGCACGAACCGTGCAATGTCACCAACTTAAGAATGTTGAATTGGCTGGACTCGTAAAGGAGTAACGGAGGCGAGGAATACACCGGGAACGAGCTTCGGGAAAAATTTTGAGAGTCGGCATGCTTGTTTTTTACGATGATATTCATTAAATTTGCGGATGAAAAACCAAAAACAAGCCTAAGGGTGCGTTCCTGAAAAGTTTCTATACCGAAAGGATCGCATATTTGGGCGTCGATAAAAGACATGAACAGATACATAACCATGACAATTGCGGCGCTAATCGCCGCAGGAGGCGCCGGGGCGCAAGAGAGACTCACGAAATACTCCGACATTCATCCGTCGGGCAACGAAACCATACTGCATGCGTGGAGCTGGAACTTTCCGACAATCGCGAAAAACATGAAACGGATAGCCGAAGCCGGCTACTCGATGGTGCAGACTTCTCCGGTGCAGCAGTGCTGGAATCCGGAAGGCTCGAAGGGGATGCTCTTTTCCGAAAACGAGAAAGAGGGCCAGTGGTATTTCTACTATCAGCCCACCGACTGGAAAATAGGAAACCAGATAGTAGGCAACAAAGAGCAGATGAGACAGATGATGGACTCCGCCGCCAAATATGGCGTCAGGATAATAGTCGACGTACTCCCCAACCACACGGCATTCGACATCGATGCGGTGAGCGATGACCTTGTGAAGGCTGCCGGAGGACGCGACAAGCTATATCACTCCCAGGGGCTCAACCCGGTGCAGGACTATAACGACAGGCTCCAGTGCACTCTGTGGGGTTCCGGAGCGCTGCCGGACGTCAATACCGAGAACAAGGATTTCCAGAAATACTACATGCAGTTTGTCAACGAACTTCTCGACCTTGGAGTAAGAGGGTTTCGTTATGACACTGCGAAACACATCGGCGTGCATTCCGACCCTGTGGACACGGCATCCGGCGTCAAGGAGAATGACTTCTGGGATGTCGCTACCGGACAGAAAAGTGTAAAGGGAGTAAAGTTAAACGTGCCATACGAGGACCTGTTCGTATATGGGGAGGTTCTTCAAGACAGAAACGTGCCGGAAAAGGAGTATGAGGAATATTTCGGTCAGACAGCATCCGGCTACGGCCACATGCTGCGCGAGATGCTCGAAAAAGGAAGTGCCGAAGGACTTGACATCAAGGACTGGCGCCACTCGGCATCGCCCGAGACACTCACCACATGGGTTGAGAGCCACGACACATATTGCAACGCCCATGAGTCCGCGGCACTCACCGACGACCAGATACGCACGGCATGGGTTTTCCTGACCGCCCGCGACAAAGGGACGCCACTTTTCTTCAGCCGTCCGGCAGGCTCCACCCGCAAGAACTACTGGGGCAACAACCGTCTCGGCGAAGCCGGCAACGATGAGTATTTCCATCCGGAAGTGTCGGCGGTAAACCATTTCCGCGCGGAGATGGCCGGTCAGCCGGAAGACATACAGACGTGCAGCGACGGACAGGTGATTGCAGTCAACAGAGGAAAGAAAGGATCCGCCCTCATCAACCTGTCGACACTCTCCCGTCCGCTTGACGTCAGCACGTCCCTACCGGACGGAACCTACCGCGACCGTGTATATGGCAAGGAATTCAAAGTAAGGAAAGGTCGTCTTACGGGACTTCTTGCGCCACGCCGCACATATATTCTCCAACGATAGTAACAAGAAAGAACGTAATGGCACAAGACCCGGACTGGAACTTTCCAGCCGGGTCTTGTTCTTTTCTTTCTCAATGAATTTACATCAAAGGGTCTCCACCTCGCAATATCCGTCTTCCATGCAGATATAGTGGCTTGTGGGATGGTCGCAACCGGGGCAAACCTCCGGTGGCTCCTTGCCTACGTATGTATACCCACATACAAGGCATTTCCATGTCACTTCCTTGTCGCGTTTCCAGAGAGTACCGTCCTTGATCATTTTCAGGAACTTGTCAAACCTCTCGTAGTGGAACTTCTCCACTTCTGCGATAGCCTTGAAATGGGAAGCAATTTCGGGGAACCCTTCCTTGTCGGCAGTAGCGGCGCACGCCATGTAGAATTCATATCCGCCCTCCATCTCCTCTTTCATTGAGAGCTTAAGGTTCTCTTCCGTTTTGCCAAGGTATCCGGCATCCACACTGATAGGGGTGACCACTTCGGTATCCTTGAGCATCTTGAGAAAGACCATCCCATGATGAATCTCATTATTGGCGGTCTCGCGGAAAACGACACCTACCGGGAAAAGTTTTTCCTTGTCGGCTGCTTTTGCATAGAAATTGTAACGGGCGTACGACTGGCATTCATTCAGATAGGATATGCAGATGTTTTTTTCTGTCTGCGTTCCCTTGATACTTTTACGTGTTGTCATAGCAAAATCAAGATTTTTATAAAAGGGAGCAGTCCGTAAAGCCCGGACATCTTCCTTGGTTTCGGTCTTATGTTTCGTAAATAAAACGAAGAGGCTCCCCTTATTGTTCATCCCCGCCATATAATCGTTCAAAATTTTATACAATGAAGTTGTCTAACTTCAATTCGAAATTCGCGGAGCCTACAAGTTCATTTGTTTTTGTCATTGAAATTTTGTAGATTTGCAGAAGTATTCAGATTCATGAGTAAGACATAATATGAGTAACCGCATTTCAAGATGCCTATCGGTCGTTGCCGCCGCCACAATGGTGTGCAGTTGGGCATTTCCACACAATCCTATAATCAACCATATGTATACGGCAGACCCGTCGGCCCGGATTTTTGGCGATACTCTCTGGGTGTATCCGAGCCACGACAAGGATGACGCCACCGGTTTCTCAATGGAAGACTACCATGCCTTCAGCACCACCGACATGGTGAAGTGGGAAGACCACGGCGTTGTTTTCAACCCCATAAAACAGACATCCTGGGCAAAGGAGGCGGCATGGGCGCCGGACTGCATAGAGCGCAACGGGAGATATTATCTGTATTATCCAACCGATAAGAAACATATCGGTGTGGCAGTCTCAGACTCGCCTACCGGCCCGTTTCACGACCCTATCGGGCGACCTCTCATATCCATAGATACCCCGGGAGTGGTATGCGACAGGGACTTCATAGACCCATGCGTATTCATTGACGACGACGGTCAGGCATATCTCTTCATGGGTCAGAATACGGTATGCGCCGTAAAGCTGAATGAAGACATGACATCATATTCCGGAGGTGTCCATATCGTGGAGGGAGTGAAAGACTTCTTCGAGGCTGTATGGGTTCACAAACGCAACGGCATCTACTATATGTCATACTCCGACGGACCATTCCGCGGGCATGAGCCCCGAATAGCATACTGCACTTCAAAATCTCCGTTGGGGCCATACGAATACAGGGGCGTGATTCTCGGACCGGTCAACAGCGGCACCAATCATCATTCCATCGTGAACTACAAGGGTAGAGATTATATATTCTATCACACAGCCGACATAAGCACCCGTCTACATCCGGGATTTCACTGCGGTGTCAGGCGGTCGGTATGCTGCGACACGATATCTTACTGCTCCGATGGAACCATACGGCAGGCAACCATGACTACCGACGAAGGACGCGCCTCGATGAAAGGTGCAGATCCTGAAAGACGCATGAGCATGACAGCCGCCGGCGTGTCGCGACCCAAGATAAAAGGTGACACGCTGTTTTTTGAATCCACAGGAAGAGACAACGTCCGCATCGAACTGCAAGCTCTTATCAACCAACAGACGGCAAAAGGAGGAGGCACCGTTGTGGTGCGCCGGGGCGTTCATTTCATGAACGGACCTCTTGAGATGAAAAGCGGGGTGCGTCTTCATCTTTCAGACGGCGCCACCCTACTCTTCAGCGACGATCCCGATGACTATCTGCCACCCGTTCTGTCGCGCTGGGAAGGAACGGAACTCTACAACCGGTCGTCGATGATCCATGCCCACGGTCAGGAGAACTTCTCAATCACAGGAGAAGGAAGCGCCGTCATCAATGCCAACGGCGGAAAGATGGCGGTATGGGGAATGCCGGGAGGTAACCAGGATTTTGTAGAGAACATCCACGGGACACATGGCGAGACACCAGAAAAAACCGATGTTGACAGTCTGCGCGCGATGGGCGACAGACTTGAACCGGTTGCAAACAGAATATTCGGCACGTATGCCCGACTGCGTCCGTGTGCAATGGAATTTAACGACTGCCACACGATGCTTATAGACGGAATTACCCTAAAAGACAGTCCTTTCTGGTGCATCCATCCATTGTATAGCACAGATGTCACTATTAGCAACGTCCGCATAGACTCGCATTTTCCCAACAACGACGGCTGCGATCCCGAGTCATGCAACAGGGTGCTTATCGAAAACTGTGTGTTTCACACAGGAGACGATGCGGTAGCCATAAAATCGGGACGAGACGCCGACGGCAGACGAGTGGGAAGAGCATCGGAAAACATTGTGATAAGGAACTGCAAGTTTTACAGTAAATGCAACGGACTATGCATCGGGTCGGAAATGTCGGGAGGAGTGAGAAACGTGTTTATGAAGAATATAGAGATCGGCGATGTCAAGAACGCCCTTCTGTTTAAGTCTAATCTCGACAGAGGCGGATTCATCGAAAACGTGTATATAGACTCCGTCGACATAAAAAGCACGGCAGGAGCCGTGCTTAGGTTCGAGACCAACTATTTCGGTTACCGTGGAGGCAACATGCCGGCACGATATTCCAATTTTGATATCAGAGATGTCTCAGCACGTAGGTGTGGCGCATACGCGATATACTACGACGGAAATGAATCCGAACCAATTAGAGACATTTCCGTCAAGCAATTCACTGTGGACCAAGCCACACATCCCCATTATCTCTACAAGACGCGAAACTGCACCTTCGAGAACTGCAGTGTCAACGGCAAGACTCTGCCAACCACTCTGGCAGAAGATACCGAACGCAAGCTTTGCGACGTATGGTGAAGGATTAAAGCGAAATGTCCAAGTCACATTACATATAGGACTCAAAAGTCGTCATCGTCGAAGTCGTCGTCATCATCGAAGTCATCGCCGAAGTCGAAGTCGTCATCATCCTCCAGTTCATCTGTGTCATCGTCGCATAGGAGGGCATCAGTCTTCAGGTCTTCAAGTGAATCCTGAATTTCGTCAAGCGACTCGATATTGTCGTGAGCGTCGCTTCCATCATAATCATGCAGGATGAAAGTTTTCAGTTCTTTTATCCTTGCCATCACATATTGGTAAGCACCGGTGAAATCATCGGGAGTATAATCAGTGTCGAAACCAACACTGTCGGCAATGATGTCAATCTCGCCCAGCAACCCCTCCAATTTTTCCAGATACTCGTCGCTCAACTTTTCACTTTTCGACCTGCCATCAAACCAGGGGAGAGTCCTTTTACTCAAACCATTGGTTCTTGAATCGAAATACATATTCAGATATTTTGTTTTAATTCTATTTAGTGTTAACTGAAGAATTTGCGGAAGACCGCAACAGTATCTATGTGGTCGCGCACAGATGCCGTCTCCACGGCGGAGTGCATAGCCCATATCGGAGCGCCCATGTCGACACCGCGCAGATCGAGCTGACCGGTGAGTATGTTGCCGAGAGTCGATCCGCCCGCCACATCGGAATGATTGACGAAATACTGACAGTTGACACCTGCCTCATCACACAGCGCGCGGAAAACCGCCGCTCCGTCGGCATCGGTCATATACTTGCAGTTGGCATTGATCTTGACAGCCGGTCCATGTCCGATATGTGGATGATTGGTCGGGTCATACTTTTCATTGTAGTTGGGATTCCACGCGTGCGCGTCATCGGCGGAAATCATGAAACTTGACGCCACAGCCCTGAAGAACGCCTCCGGGTCTTCGGGAGTCAGTTTACGGCATACTCGCTCCAGAATCTCACGAAGCACCGGAGAATGAGCACCTTGCTTGGTTCCCGAGCCTGTCTCCTCGTTGTCGAACACCGCCATCACTCTGGTGCTCTCGCTCTCATTGCCGCACTCCGCGAGCAGAGCCTCCAGCGACGCGAACGCCATGCTGAGGTCATCGATTCTGCCGCTCTGGAGGAATTCCTTGCCCGCTCCGGTCAAAACGGCAGGAGCCACCGGATAGAGACACAGTTCATAGTCAATGATATCTTCCGGAGCAATTCCAAGACGTTCAGCAACGAGACTTTTGACCACTCCCCCTCGCGCCTTGAACGCTGCAATCTCCTCATCCGAAAAACAACCAATCACCGGCTTCATATCTTTCTGAACGCTGAGTTTGTTTCCTTCGTTGACCTCTCTGTTGAAATGAATGGCAAGATGCGGTATAGTGCACACCGGACACTGCAGGTCTACCATGAGAGTCCTGGGATTAAGTGCGTCGTCACCTTTTGTCATCACGCGTCCGGAGATGGAAAGTGGACGGTCGAACCATGTATAGAGAATTCCGCCGCCATATTTCTCCACATTTAGCGACACCACTCCCCCTTCGCCGTAAATCTCGGCGTTTGGCTTAATCTTCAAGCAGGGGGAATCGCTATGGGAGGATATAATCCGGAAACCGGACTCTGCAGGACTCTGCATACCGACAACAAAAGCGAAAACCGCCGAATCATTTTTCACCACATAATATTTTCCTCCCGGCTCTATCTGCCATGAGTCACGAACGTCAAGCCGGGTGAATCCCGCCTTGTCGAGTTCTCCGCAGATAGTTTTCACTGCCATGAAATTACAGGTGGAGGCATCAAGCCACCTCATCAGTCTTCCAATCATATCTAATATCCTTTAAAACTATGCATTATATATTAAGTAGCAAGTTGTTGAGCGCCCTCAAAGCGTTGCAGAGAGGCTGCGACCAATATTGTGAAAACTCCTCCTTGCATTCGCAAAACGAGTTTTCGAGACTTTCTCCGCCGCTTTCTCTTACTTCCGCTACAAAATTGAACAGCGGCTGCATCACGTCACAAAGATTCTCAGAGATCGAGCAGGCTATCGGAGTGTCTGAATACTTCATGTCTTTCTCAAACGTCTCAAGATAACTGTCGTTCTCGCCAAGAAGAGCCGCTACGGATGCCCGAATTGACTCATAATATTGCTCGCTCATGTGTCGTGAAGAGAAATCGGAGGTTTCCCACTCGTTGAGCATCACCGGCGCAACCGACTCCGCTTCGATATCGAAAAACTCGAAGTATATCCTTGGAAGAATCGAAAGAACCGACCTAATGAACTCCTCCTGTTCCATCTCGGGAGCATTCTCCAGAGTGGCGCAATAGTCGGTGGAAAGCGCCACAAGATTTATAAGTCGCGAATGTATATTCTTGTCCATCACGTTTAAGTCGTTTCGACATTACTGAATGTAGGGATTCATTTTCAATTCGCGTCCCACTGTAGTGGCATCGCCGTGGCCGGAAAAGACAGTCGTGCCTTCGGGGAGTGTCAGAAGTTTCGTCTTGATGGCATTTATCAGTTGGTTATGGTTTCCACCCATCAGGTCTGTGCGACCGATACTGCCTTCAAACAGAGTATCGCCGACAATCACAAAACGGTCAGCCTTGTCGTAAAGCGCCACGCTGCCCGGGCTGTGACCCGGCACATGTAGTACCTGCAATTCACCGGAACCGATCTTGATCACGTCCCCTTCCTTCAGATGGCGGCCTATCTCAACTTTTTCGGCAGGAATCCTTATCCCGAACCGCTGTGCCTGCTGCGGGATTATGAGACCGAGAGTTTCGTCGTCCTCGTGAGCCTCCACGGGGACATCATACTTACGGCTCACCCAGTTGTCGGCAATCGCATGGTCCACATGGAGATGGGTGTTGATGAGATGAGTCACCTTAAGATTTTCTCTAACAATAAATTTCTCCATGGCATCAAATTCTTCCTGACGGCTCATACCGGGGTCTATAACGACAGCCTCATGGCTCACGGGATCATACACCACATAGGTGTTGATGCCAAACATACAAAATGTAAACTTCGCTATCTTCAACATGCTTAATCTAATTCATAATTCATAATTCGTTGTGTCGCGCCCGGAGGTCGCTCCTTCCACACACCCACGCACAGGCTGATTTTCAATTCTCAATTCTCAATTCCCAATGGGTGTGTATACGATTTTCTTTGTGGAGAAGAACTCCTCGTTGAAATAATTCGAAAGATCCACCACTTCGGAATGCTTCAGATCTTTCAGTTCGTGGGTGAGGTCTCCTCCTTTCAAGGCGATTAGACCGTTGGGAACCGGATTGCGCTGAACTGCCGAGATATTCCGGCGGCACAGGCGCACCAGGTCGGGCTGAGGCATGACCGCCCTGCTTACCACAAAGTCGAACCGCTCATGGCACTCGCCGCTGTCGCCATGCTGGATCGTTACGTTTTCAAGTCCGGTCCTCTCGGCTATGTCGGCAGCCACCTTCAGTTTTTTTCCGACCCTGTCGATGAGATGAAACCGGACATCCGGAAACAGCACGGCAAGCGGAAGACCCGGGAGTCCGCCACCGGTGCCGAAGTCAAGCACACGCGACTCTGGCGTGAATTTTATGAACTTCGCAATAGCCATGCTATGTAACAGATGACTCACCTCAAGGTTATCGATATCCTTGCGGCTTATCACGTTGATTTTCTCATTCCACTCGGGATACAGAGCCATCATGGCGCTGAACTGCTCCTGCTGACGGGCAGTGAGATGCGGGAAATACTTAAGAATCTTTTCTATCATGATGCAAAAATAACAAATAATCCTCAAATTCTCCGCATAACCGCCAAATATATCCGCGATTTTTATTAATTTTGTAAATAAGTTTAAACAACTTCAATAATACGAAAGGCAATGCATAAATTTTTAATAAGGGCGGCATCGGGATTAGTGTATGCCGCAGTCATAATCTTAGCAATAGTCCATGGGGGATGGAGTCTGTGGCTTCTCGCGATGCTCTTCGCGGCAATCGGAGTATGCGAACTCGACCGCATGGCGATAGGTTTCAGCAGAAAGACCCTACCGATATTCGCGCTCGACGTGGTGAGCGTGTTGTCGCTTGTGTGCATTGCCTTCTGCCAATATGCGATAATTCTATGGTTTGTGCTGTTTACCATCCGGACCGTTGTGGCACACCGGTATCGACTCCGCAATCCTGAGACACGCCAGGTTCCCGGCTATACCCAGATATATCTCGGCATACCATTTGCCTTCATGATAGGCGACCCGATCCAGAGGATGGCGCTTTTAGTGTTTGTAATGCTATGGCTCAATGACTCCGGCGCCTACATAGTTGGCTCCACGATGGGACGCCACAAGATGAGTCCGTCCATCTCTCCCAAGAAGACATGGGAAGGATTCATCGGCGGGGTGCTTATAACGCTGCTCGGCACATGGGCTTTGTGGAATTACGGGAAAGAATTCTTCTATATGGCGCAGTACGGACTTGGAGTGTGGATGCTTTTAGGAGCGACGGTATGCATAGTCGGCACTCTCGGCGACCTGCTTGAGTCAAAGATCAAGCGCGGTTATGGCGTTAAGGACTCGGGCAACTGGATACCGGGACACGGAGGCCTCTTGGACCGCATCGACTCTTTCCTGCTCGCTTATCCCGCGGCAGTTCTCCTCATGGCTCTGATGTGATGAATGATATTAACGATTTAAGCGGCGACGACAGGTCGAGAGAGGCACGTCGCGTGACGTGGGTCGGCTTTTGGATCAATGCCTTCCTCGGAACGGTAAAGATACTCGGAGGCATTTTCGGGTCGAGCGCCGCCCTTGTGGCAGACGGCATCCACTCGTTTTCCGACTTTTTCAGCGACATAATCGTCATAATCTTAGTTCCGAAGTCTCACAAGAGACCAGACTCCGACCATCAGTTTGGCCACGGTCACTACGAGGCACTTGCCACGGTAATTCTCGCGGTAGCGCTGATGGCGGTGGCTATAGGTATCCTCATCGACAGCATCGGATGCATCATAGACTTCTGTCATGGCGAGATAATTCCGAAGCCGGGCAAAATCGCGCTCATCATTCTTTTGATTTCCATATTGTCAAAAGAATGGCTTTTCCGCTACACCCGTAAAGTCGGGATGCGCATCCATAGCGATGCGGTAATCGCAAACGCTTGGCATCATCGAAGTGACGCATTCTCGTCGGTGGCGACGCTTGCAGGCATCACCGGTGCTATGTTTTTGGGAGAGAAATGGCGATTTCTCGATCCGGCGGCTGCGCTTGTGGTGGCTATTTTCATAGCGGCGGTAGCCGTGAAGATGCTCAGCCCGGCGTTAGGCGAACTTTTAGGCCGCTCTCTATCGCCGGAGGTATGCCGAAATATTGAGAAAGCGGTGTCGGAGACTCCGGGAGTGATGGGGTATCATGCGTTCCGCACCTTCAAGAGCGGCAATGACGCATACGTGGAGGTTCATATAAAGGTAGACCCTGAGATGAATGTAAGGGATGCCCACCGAATCGCCACACTCACGGAGAGACGCATCAGGGAAACACTTCCGGAAATGTCCGTTCACGCCACGACCCACATCGAGCCTTACGGAGAATCCTCGCGGAAGTGATTTCATAGGCAGCTGCCATGGAGGTAATTGTGACCAGACATATACTGCTGCAAATGGCGACATCGCCATACGCCGAGAGCATCGCCGCCAAGAGATGCCAAGAAGTCGAGACCGATATTTCATTGATCCATTCAGCGAGCAAAGGATAGCAGAGTGTGGATATCATACCGAATATAAATCCTGCCGCCGCCGAGATTATCAATGAAGTCCGACGAGTCTTGCGGCGAGACTGCATCATAGTCTCGAGATGGTCCACAGCCCTGATTTTCCACTCGAGCTGCGCCATAAAACGACTGTCGGAGGAAAGTCTCGGATTATAATTGTCAAAAAGATTTTTTATTGCATCGTCATTCATCCTTGATTCTGTTTTATAAAGTAATCACAACGCGTTATCCAACAACTCTTTCAAATGTCGTCTGCCTCTGGAAAGAAGCTGTTTTACCGCATCTGCCGTCGAATCGGTAACTACCGAGATTTCATTGATTGAATAGCCCTGCATATAATATAGGAGGATTGCGCATCTCTCTTTTTCCGAAAGCCGGTTGAGGCAACGATAGAGGTCCTGATACTCAAACGCACTGTCAGCGTATTCAACACTTCTTTCGTTTTCCGCAGTTTCTATGGAAGCGAACCGGAATGGATTCCTCCGGCTGCCTATATATGTATTGTATGCAATTCGATATATCCACGCCAGAAACTTACCCTCCTCCCTGAGATCGCCACATTTCATATATGCCTTGACGAAAGTGTCCTGTGCCAGGTCGTCGGCAAGAGCACCGTCACCGCAACAGAGAGCCGTCAGAAAACGGCGAACCGTTTTCTGATGTCTCTCAATTTGGGTGGTGAACCGCTGTCTGTCCATTTAGATCTTGTCTATGGTCTTACGGGTGGCGAAATACACCACGAGGTATGCGATACCGACAGCAAGCGTGACACACGCGACAAATAGCACCTCATTCCATAGTCCGGTATCGAAGCCGCCCACATACGCTGTGATAAGATTAAAGATACAGCATGCGATGCCGACAAACGTAAAAATGCAACCCCTGAGCAGGCGAGCCTGGAGAATTTGCTGCGGCGTGTTCTTAGGTTTGCCGAGAGCATCTATCAGTCTGTCGGGATCGATAGCTGTATTGTTCTCAATAGCCTTCATAATAATCTCCGCATTCTTGTTGTCCTTGTTGGTCGACGAACGAAACACAATCCATACAATCATAATCGGCAAGACTACTGCAACGGCAATAGGCACTAAAATTGATTCTAACATAAAATATCATTTTTAAATTAAACGTATTCGACTGCAGTCATATTTTCGAGAAATCTCAATCATAAGACGCACCACCATGCAGCAAGGTGACATCCCAAACATATTTTTCCAGGAAGCATTATTCATACCTGTTTCGTAGAGAAAGAATGCAGGCTATGGCATACCGGGGGCGAGGAATTCATCTCTTTATCGGCAGGTTTTTGCGGTGGACAGAGAGGGGCAAAACTGTTAATTTCCGTTTATTAAATTGTGTAGTCTGAATATTATTGTCAACTTTGTGGAATGAAATTCTGAAAAATGAAAATCATTTTGACACTTTAACAATTTTTTATTTATAACGAACAGCAGTAACTATGACAAAAAATCTACTTACATGTCTGCTTGCTACAGCGACTTTGTCAGGGGTTGCATCCACTGCCAATCCGATGGCTGTTAAGAGTATTGACCCCTCTATGGCGAGTCACCAGGTCAAAGCCGCAGGAGTGCGGAGCTTGAATCAGACAGTCAGCAAGAAACAACTTTCCAAAGACGTTCAGCTTCTGACTGTGAAGGATGCCGCAGGCCACAGCATAAAGCGACTGGTCAAGACCGCCGGCAACACCCGAATCAATCCGTACCTGAAGAAAGCCGCCAAGACATCCGAAAACGGCACCATCCTTTCAGAAGGCTTTGAGGCGTGGGACGGTGAAGACCTCAGCTGGCTTCCCGAAGGGTTTGCCACAGTGAGCAAATCAGAAAGAGAAACGGCAAAAGGATGGGAAATAACATCCGGTGAAGACCTCGCTATGGCTGGAGTGGGCGGACTCTCCGGAAACGCCCTTGCTATAAATTTTGACTCAGAACTGCTTGATGAATGGGTTGTGTTTCCTGAGGTGACACTCGGTGACAACATGATTCTGAGTTTATCCACATTTAACGATGGAGTGTGGTATTTCTCAGTGGAGAATGTCGACTGGGATACCTATGAGTATATAGGCGACAAAATCCCCGCATACGACCAAAAGATAATGATAAGCGAAGACGGAGGTGCCAATTGGACGGAGCTGAAGTCACTTGCAGCCGATTTCGCAGACTATGGTTTTTTTGAGCTGCTCAATTCCCAAACATACAGCCCAAGCAAAGTTGATGTATCGCTGGCGGAATATAGCGGAAAAAAAGTGAAATTGGCATTCCGCTATGTCGGCATAGACGGCAACCTTGGCGTACTCGACAACATAATGATAGGCTATCCGCAGATGGACCTGAGCTACAGCAACCCTCTGGGAACTCTATACTTCGGAATGTCAGAGGATGCCATCGCCATGGGCAATTCTTTTCTCGTCGGTCCGGTCTACAAGCCATGGGTATTCTACAACAACAGTTATGCCGACGGCGCCAAGTATTCATGGAATTACTTTGACGAGAATGCAGAATGGGCAGTCAGCGACGAGCAGGACGCACTTGAAGTGACCTACCACACTGACTACACCAATGAATTCACCACCAGCAACAATTTGTACTACACCCCCATTCTTAACGGAACAGCCCCCGGTTATTCAGACGGCTCATACACACGCGGAAAATTCCTTCAGGCAGGCGGCAAAGGAGTGATGGAAGCACAGCTGCAAGACGGAACTACAAAGATGGTTGACCTCGGACTCGGAGTAATAGACCCGTCTGCGGAAGGAGCGACCACCTATTCAGACAAACTCACGCCTGTCTTCGGCTACAGCGGCGATGTTGACAACTACTGGTCGGAATACACCTTTGGCGAAGATGCCGACGAGAACAATTATGTGCGCTACAACGGCTTCATGAACTTCTTCTACACCGGCGACGCACCGATAGTTATCAACGGGGTTCGCGTAACCGCCTTCGCCAACATCAGTGACGGAGCGAAAATGAAAGCCGAAATCCTTCCCCTGAGCGACGAGGGTGTGCCCGCGGAAGAGGCATACGCCACAGCATACTGCGAATACGACGACATGTTCATCATACCCCACGGTTCGAACGCAACCAACGACATTGTGACACTCAAATTCAAGTTTGACGAGCCGGTGGTGATGTCATCCGATGTATGCATGGCATACGTGGTAAAAATCAGCGGGTTCAATGATCCGGAACATGTTGAGTATTTCAATCCGATGATGAGTGAGGAAAGCAACCCCGACGGCTACGCCCTTGGCTGGATAGAGAAGAGCATCGTGATGGACGGCGGCGAGCCCAGAACAAGTCTCACTCCTGTGGTAAACTATCTCGAAGACCTGTACGTGTCGTTCTACATCATGCTTGACGCAGAATATCCCTGGCTCGAGGGTCCGGAATCTGTAAATATAGGAGCCGCCGGCTTCGCGGAAGTCATCTTCGACAGCTCAGTGGAAGGCAAGGACCTCAAGTTTGACAACATGCCCGACTGGCTCAGCGCCAAAGCCGAAGGCATCCACGGCGACACCAAGGTCACATTCCAGATTCCGCTGACCGATCAGATCAAGGGATCAGCCACTGTGACCGTGACAGCTCCCGGCGTAAGCCATGACATAATTGTCAACGCTGACAGCAACGGAGTATCCGGTATCGAAGCCGATGCAGCCTACACCCACATCTACGACCTCTCCGGCACTCGCGTCAAGAGCATGGACGCCGCAGGCGTATACATCGTGAAAGACGCTTCGGGCAAAGTCAAGAAGATAATCAAAGATTGATTCCAAGCCACTTCCCTTTTGCAAATAAGGAAGGGAAAGGCATAGACCCCAATGCGGTCAAGGCATAGCAAATGTCTTGACCGCTTTTTTTCAACCATCACAGGGGATAAAGCGTTATAACCAAAGAGCGAAAGGTTTTGGCACGGTATTTGCTAAGACCATAGCGGAGGTCTTTCCGAAGGCCATAAACAAGTAGTATAACCAGAAAAACGAATAATTGAAATGAACATCAAACCATTAGGCGACCGCGTGCTTGTTCAGCCGTCGGCTGCGGAAGAAGTGACACTCGGAGGCATCATCATCCCTGACTCAGCAAAGGAAAAGCCGCTCAGGGGCAAAGTTCTCGCTGCCGGCAACGGCACCAAAGACGAGGAAATGATCCTAAAGGCAGGCGACGAAGTGCTTTACGGCAAATATGCCGGCACTGAAATCGAATTCGAAGGCGAGAAATATATCATCATGCGCCAGAGCGACGTACTCGCGGTGATTGCATAAGACTCGCGGTATCGCATAAAATCGAAGTTCAATTCTGCGACAGCAGACTTATAAAAAGAAGAAAGGCAAAGAAAGAAAATGGCAAAGATCATAAAATTCAACATACAGGCTCGCGAAGAGCTTAAGAAAGGAGTCGACGCACTCGCCGACGCAGTGAAGGTGACACTTGGTCCGAAAGGACGCAACGTAATCATCGAGAAAAAATTCGGTGCACCCCACATCACAAAAGACGGCGTGACAGTAGCCAAGGAAATAGAACTTGAGAACGCATTCGAAAACATGGGCGCACAGCTCGTGAAGGAAGTTGCGTCCAAGACCGGCGACCAGGCAGGCGACGGCACCACCACCGCCACCGTCCTCGCCCAGGCAATAGTGACCGAAGGCCTCAAGAACGTAGCCGCCGGCGCCAACCCGATGGACCTGAAACGCGGCATTGACAAAGCAGTGTCGAAAGTGGTAGAGGGCATCAAGGCAATGAGCGAGGAAGTCGACGACGACATGGCGAAGATTGAAAATGTAGCACGTGTATCAGCCAACAACGATGAAGAAATCGGCCGTCTTATCGCCGAGGCGATGAAGAAGGTGAAGAAGGAAGGAGTCATCACCGTAGAAGAGGCAAAAGGCACCGAGACCACAGTCGACGTGGTGGAAGGCATGCAGTTTGACCGCGGCTACATCAGCCCCTACTTCGTAACCAATTCCGAGAAGATGGAATGCGAGATGGACTCTCCCTACGTGCTTCTGTATGACAAGAAGATCTCCAATCTTCAGGAGATGCTTCCGATACTCGAGGCAGTGGCACAGACCGGACGCCCCATGCTTATCATAGCGGAAGACGTCGACAACGAGGCACTCGCCACATTAGTAGTGAACCGTCTGCGCGGCAGCCTTAAGATATGCGCCGTGAAGGCACCCGGATTCGGCGACCGCCGCAAGGAAATGCTCGAGGACATCGCCATACTGACCGGCGGCAACGTGATCAGCGAAGTCAAAGGCATGCAGCTGAAGCAGGCCACTATCAACGACCTTGGCACAGCCGAGAAGATCACTGTCAACAAAGACAACACTACTATTGTGAACGGCGGCGGCTCGAAAGAAAACATCGCTGCCCGCGTAAGCCAGATCAAGGCTCAGATCGAAAGCACTACATCCGACTACGACAGAGAGAAACTTCAGGAACGTCTCGCGAAACTGGCGGGCGGCGTGGCAGTCCTCTACATCGGCGCTCCCTCGGAAGTTGAGATGAAAGAAAAGAAAGACCGCGTAGACGATGCCCTGAGCGCAACCCGCGCAGCCATCGCCGAAGGTATTGTGCCGGGCGGCGGCGTTGCATACATCCGCTGTCTTGACAGCCTCAGCGACCTCAAAGGCGACAACAACGACGAGACCACCGGTATCGCCATCATCCGCCGCGCCATCGAGGAGCCACTTCGCCAGATAGTGGCAAATGCCGGTCTTGAAGGCGCAGTGATAGTGCAGAAAGTGAAGGAAGGCAAAGGCGACTTCGGATACAACGCCCGCACCGACAGCTACGAGAACTTCCTTGCTACCGGCGTAATCGATCCCGCCAAGGTGACACGTGTGGCGCTTGAGAACGCCGCCAGCATCGCCGGTATGTTCCTCACCACCGAATGCGTCATCGCCGACAAGAAAGAAGACAATCCCGTGCCCCCCATGCCCGCCGGAGGCGGCATGCCCGGCATGATGTGATAAGGACCCACTGACGGTTGAGGCAGGGATTTGCTTTGGGCAAGACCCTGCCTTAACTGTTTTTGGCACGGTCTTTGCTCTATAGAATTACAAGCCCATCGCGGAATGGCCACATAATGCCACCGACCGACGGGAAAATCAGACAAAGATGAGAAACGACTATTCAAAACAATTCAAACCGATCCTGGAAAAAGCGAACGCCATAGCCCGTGAATTCGGTTTCAAGGCAATAGCCTGCGAGCATTTCGTGCTCGCCGCCATCCGCGACAAAGAGGGCTATGCCTACAGAATACTTGCCCAGCTTCGGGCTCCCATACCGAAAATGACCTCGGAACTTGAGGAATACATATCGGGAAATATCGTGTCTGGCGAGACCACCACCCTCTTCGAGGAGCAGTATCAGATTACTATTCCGGCAGTGAGGTTTCTTCAGCTCGCCACCTCAGAGGCAAGAAAAATGCACTCCTCCCTCATCGGCGGGGAGCACATGCTTCTTGCCCTTATCCACGACAGTCGTTCGATGGACAGCGATTTCCTGCAACGCTTCAAGGAAGAGTATCTAAACTTCGATATCTCCGTTCAGTCATTCGGTCCCGGACAGATGCCCCCCTTCTTAGGAGGCTCCAAGCCCGCCGACGACAGCGACGACGATGATGACGACGACGATGACGAGAGCTTCGAGCCGACTGCAAAAAAAGAACGGGGAACCGGACGAAAGGGAGGCAGCTCCGACAAATCCGACACTCCCGCGCTCGACAAGTTCGGATACGACATGACCAAGAATGCAGCCGAGGGTCGACTTGACCCCGTAGTGGGGCGTGATGTCGAAATCGAACGTCTTGCCCAGATTCTGTCAAGAAGGAAGAAAAACAATCCCGTACTCATAGGCGAGCCGGGTGTAGGAAAGTCTGCGATCGTGGAGGGGCTTGCACTACGCATCATACAGCGGAAAGTAAGCCGCGTGCTCTTCAACAAGCGCGTGATAGGGCTCGACATGGCGGGCATGGTTGCCGGGACAAAATATCGCGGACAGTTTGAGGAGCGAATAAAGGCAGTGCTCGACGAACTATCCAAGAATCCCGACATCATCCTCTTCATCGACGAGATCCACACAATTGTAGGAGCCGGCGGTTCACCGGGCTCGATGGATGCCGCCAACATGCTGAAACCGGCACTCGCCAGAGGAGAGATACAGTGCATCGGCGCCACGACACTTGATGAATACCGCAAGAACATCGAGAAAGACGGGGCTCTGGAGCGAAGGTTCCAGAAAGTGATGGTAGAGCCTACCACTGCCGAGGAAACGCTCGAGATTCTAAGACAGGTAAAATCCAAATACGAAGACCACCACAATGTGGCATATACCGACGGGGCTCTTAAGGCATGCGTCGAACTCACCGAGAGATACGTAAGCGACAGGAATTTCCCCGACAAGGCTCTCGACGCCCTCGACGAGGCGGGAAGCCGGGTGCACATAAGCAACATCCGGGTTCCTGAAGAGATGGATGCTCTTGAAACTGAAATCGCGGCAACCACGGAAGAAAAATTAGAGGCGGCAAAAGCCCAGGACTTCGCCAAGGCTGCGGAACTGAGAGACCGCGAGACGTCTCTGAAGGCAAAGCTCGACGAGGTGAGGTCGGCGTGGGAGGCACAGCTCGACAAGGAACGCCAGAAAGTGGACGACGACAAAGTTGCGGAAGTAGTCGCCATGATGACCGGAGTGCCGACGCAGCGGATAGCGCAGGCGGAAGGCTCCAGACTGCTCGAGATGGGAGCATCCCTGCAGGGAAGCGTCATCGGACAGGACGAGGCAATAAAAAAGGTGGTGAAGGCAATCCAGAGAAACCGTATCGGTCTCAAGGATCCCGACAAACCTATCGGAGTGTTTATGTTTCTCGGTCCCACCGGCGTGGGGAAGACACATCTCGCGAAAAAACTCGCGGAATATCTTTTCGACAACGCCGACTCCCTGATAAGGGTGGACATGAGCGAGTATATGGAGAAATTCACGGTGAGCAGACTCGTTGGCGCACCTCCGGGATATGTAGGATATGAGGAAGGAGGACAGCTTACCGAGAAAGTACGCCGCAAGCCCTACTCGGTAGTGCTACTCGACGAGATAGAGAAAGCACATCCCGACGTATTCAACCTGCTTCTTCAGGTAATGGACGAAGGGCGTCTCACCGACTCTCTCGGCAGGCGCATCGACTTCAAGAACACCATCATCATCATGACCTCAAACGTAGGCAGCAGGCAGCTGAAAGACTTCGGCAGCGGAATAGGGTTCAATACCTCGGCCGATGACAACAAGCAGGCTCAGGGAGTGATTTCCAAAGCCCTCAACAGGGCGTTCTCGCCGGAATTCCTCAACCGAATCGACGACATAGTGATGTTTGACCAACTCGACAAAGAGGCGATCGGCAAGATCATCGACGTAGAGCTCAAGGACTTCTATGCAAGAGTGATGAAACTGGGCTTCAATCTCAAGCTTCACGACGACGCCAAGGAATTCATCGCCGACAAGGGCTACGACAAGAACTTCGGAGCGAGACCGCTCAAACGCGCCATCCAGAAGTATCTTGAAGACGAACTTGCGGAACTACTTCTGAAACTCAACGCTGAAGGCAAGATCGGAGGAGTGATCGAAGTCACGAGAAGTCAGGATTCGGAAAAAGGTCTTACTTTTGAATACAGAGACTCGTGCGAATAAGAGATAAACACAACCCTCAACATGGCGGTATCGGCGGCGACGCCGATGCCGCCATTTCATATTATGAAGTTGTTTGAAGTTGTTTGAAGTTGTTTCATCTATAAATTTGCATAATTGATAAAAAATCGCTAATTTTGTAGGTTGAAAAGAATAGCGAAAATGACTATAGACGAAGATAAAATTATTCCGGTCAACATAGAATCGGAAATGAAAAGCGCCTACATCGACTACTCGATGTCGGTGATAGTGTCTCGAGCTCTCCCCGATGTACGTGACGGCTTCAAGCCGGTTCACCGCCGCGTGCTGTACGGCATGGGCGAAGTCGGCAACTACTATTCGGGCGACACAAAGAAGTCTGCCCGTATCGTAGGTGACGTGATGGGTCACTATCACCCACACGGCGACTTCTCGATCTACATGACAATGGTGCGAATGGCACAGGACTGGTCGCTTAGATACCCGCTGGTTTTCGGCCAGGGCAACTTCGGGTCAATCGACGGAGACTCGCCTGCCGCCATGCGATACACGGAGGTCAAGCTATCCCGAATGGGAGAGGAAATGCTCCGGGACCTCGAGTCGGACACCGTGGACTTCGAGCCAAATTTCGACAACACCACAAAGGAACCGACAGTATTGCCGACGCGCATCCCCAACCTGCTGGTGAACGGCGCTGCAGGCATCGCCGTGGGCATGGCGACGAACATGCCTCCCCACAACCTGACGGAATCCCTGGACGCATCACTCGCCCTAATCGACAACCCCGATATCGACATCGAGGGTCTGATGCAGTTTATCAAAGCACCCGACTTCCCCACCGGAGGAGAGATTTTCGGCATGCAGGGAGTGCGCGACGCATACGAGACAGGTCGCGGCAGAATCGTTCTGCGCGCCAAGGCTGAGATTGAATCCACCGGCACCCACGACCAGATCATAATCAGCGAAATCCCCTACGGAGTGCTGAAAAACGAGCTTGTCAAGAGCATCGCCGACATGGTGGAGGAAAAGAAGATAGACGGCATCGCCGACATCACGGACACCTCCGCCCGAGGTAAAATCCATATCGCCATCGACATCAAGCGCGAGGCGAATGCCCGCGTAGTGCTCAACAAGCTATACAAACTCACCCAGCTTCAGACCAGTTTCAGCGTCAACAACGTGGCGCTCGTCAACGGACGCCCGCGTACGCTCAACCTGAAGGAAATACTGAAAAGCTTCGTCGACCATCGCCATGAGGTTGTGATCAGACGCACCAGATTCCTGCTCCGCAAGGCAGAGGAAAGGGCACATATCCTCAAGGGACTGATGATAGCCTGCGACAATATCGACGAGGTAATCCGCATCATCCGCCACTCTCAGACTACAGACGAGGCACGCGCCACTCTGAGCGAGAAATTCGGACTTGACGACGTACAGACCCGCGCCATAGTGGAGATGCGTCTGCGCCAGCTCACCGGACTCGAAATGGACAAACTCCATGCCGAATACGACGACCTGATGAAGCAGATAGCTTTCTACAACGAAATCCTGACCAACGACCAGACCTGCCGCGACGTGATGAAGCAGGAACTTATCGAAATCAGAGACAAATACGGCGACGAGCGCCGCACCAAGATAAGCATGTATTCCAGCGACCTCAACGCCGAGGACTTCTATCCCGACGATGAGATGATCATCACCATATCGCATCTCGGATACATCAAGCGGACACCGCTCACCGAGTTCCGCGCCCAGAACAGAGGAGGCGTAGGAGCCAAAGGAAGCAGCACCCGCGACCAGGACTTCATAGAGCACATATACCCCGCCACAAACCACAACTATATGCTCTTCTTCACGAGCAAGGGAAGATGCTACTGGCTGAAGGTATACGAGATACCTGAATTTGCCAAGAACTCCAAAGGGCGCGCCATCCAGAATCTGCTCAATATAGACGCGGACGATGCCGTGAACGCCTTTATATGCATCAAGAACCTGAACGACGAAGAATTCGTGAAGAGCCACAACCTGCTGTTCGCGACACGCAACGGAGTAGTGAAAAAGACTCCGCTTGAAGCCTACAGCCGTCCTCGCGCCAACGGCGTCAACGCCATCATAATCCGCGATGACGACAGTCTGCTGCAAGTTGAGCTCACCGACGGCGACACACAGGTGATCCTGGCAAGCAAGGCAGGCTTCGCAACTCGATACAGCGAAACCGAACTGCGTGCTATGGGACGAGTATCTACCGGCGTGAGGGGAATGACTCTTCGCGGCGACGGCGACGAGGTGGTGGGAATGGTCACCGCCAAGACCGACGACGCCGAGCACAGCATCCTCGTGGTTTCCGACCACGGCTTCGGCAAGCGCACCAACCTTGAGGACTATCCTGTGAGCCTGCATCGCGGAGGCAAGGGCGTGAAGACAATCAATGTCACCGACAAGACCGGACCTCTTGTCGCAATCAAGAAAGTGACGGATGAAAACGACCTGATGATAATAAACCAGAGCGGCATCACACTCCGTCTGCCGGTAGACACCTTACGTCTGCAGGGAAGGAACACCCAGGGAGTAAAACTCATCGACCTGACCAAGCGCGGCGACAAGATAGCGTCTGTATGCGTCGTTGACTCCGATCCCGAGGAAGAGGAACAGGTCACTGACAGCGAGAGCACCGAAGAAATTGAAAATAACGATTAAACAAAAATAACCAAAATGAAGAAACTCACAACATTCGCGCTCTGCATCGCAGCCGTCGGCTCGATGAGCGCACAGAAAGCCAATGTGGATGCCGCCAAGAAACTCAGCGGCAAACCCGACAAAATCGAAGAGGCAAGGAAACTCATAAATGAAGCCAAGCAGAATCCCGAGACCTCAAAAGACGCCCAGACCTATTTCATCGCCGGCAAGATCGAGTTCGACGCATTCGACAAGGAACTCACCAACCAGATGATCAATCCCGCCAGCGTCGACGCTGTGAAGATGGGCACGGAACTTCTTAACGGATACAAGGAATTCGTTCAGGCGCTTCCCCTCGACAGTGTTCCTGACGAGAAGGGAAAAGTGAAACCCAAATATTCGAAAGAAATCATAAGCAAGATCAAGGGTCATGCCAACGACTATTTCAAGGCAGGAGCAGACTTCTTCAACGCCCAGAAGGCATTCCCCGAGGCATACGAAAGCTTCATGATCTATGCCGACATGCCTGAGTTGCCGTTCATGGCAAATGAAAAGGTAGAGCTTCCCGATGCCGACCGCGGCACCGCCTACTTCAACGCCGGCCTTGCCGCCTATACCGGCAACGACATAATGAAGAGCGCAGACGCCTTCCGTAAGGCACGCAGCGTGGGATATGACGACAAGCAGGCATATATCTATGAGATCGCCTGCTGGCAGGCAGCCGCACAGCGCGACACCACCATGGAGCAGACCGCGAAAGAGAGGATTCTTGAAGTAGCTACAGAAGGAAACAAGAAATTCGGCATCGCCGAGCCCATCTTCATCAACAACATCGTTAACTTCATGGTGACAGACGGCAAGTATGACGAAGCACACTCGACAGTAACCGAACTGATCAACGCCAATCCCGACAACGCAGGTCTTTACGGCCTCCGCGGATTTGTCAACGACCGCAAGGGTGACGACACAGCATCAGTGGAAGACTATAGAAAATCTGTATCTCTTCCGGGCGTGGATTTCGAGACACTGAAGAACGCCGCCAAGAAGATTTATCGCGTAGGAGCCGACAAATGGAACAGCATCGAAGGCAACAGCGAGGAGGCAAGAGCAGCTCGCCAGGATGTGAAGACAAACTATTTCGAGGCAGCCAAAGCCATCACCGAGCAGGCTAAAGCCATAAACGCAAGCGACAGCGACCTTCAGTATGTGATCGAGAACATCGACTACGCCCTCACCACATTCTTCAACTGAAAAACTGAATAAAATCAAGAATGACGCTGACGACAACCTCGTCAGCGTTTTCTTTTTCAAAAAATACATCCAAATATCTGCATAATTAAAAAAAAATGACTAACTTTGCGAGTTGAAAGGACTAAAGTGGGAGCAACGCATCGCGCCGCAACCGTTTTAAGTCCATATACTCGTGAGTTTCAACAGTTTTTAATTCAAACTGAACACATATATGGGAATATTCTCATTGACACAGGAAATTGCGATGGACCTCGGCACCGCCAACTCCATCATAATTCATAAAGACAAGATGGTCGTCAACCAGCCGTCGGTAGTGGCGATTGACAACAAGACCGACAAACTGCTCGCCGTAGGTGAGGAAGCGCACCAGATGGAAGGCAAGGAGCCCCCGGGCATCCGGACCGTAAGACCGCTTCGCGACGGCGTCATTGCCGACTTCAATGCCGCCGAGCAGATGATTCGCGGGCTGGTGAAGATGGTCAACAGCAAGCGCCGCTGGTTCTCACCGAGCCTGCGCATGGTGGTGTGCATTCCGTCAGGCTCCACAGAAGTTGAAATAAGAGCCGTCAGGGACTCCAGCGAACACGCTGGAGGCCGGGATGTCTTCATGATCTACGAGCCTATGGCGGCAGCCTTAGGCATCGGTCTTGACGTGGAGGCACCGGAAGGCAACATGATAGTGGACATAGGCGGCGGAAGCACCGAGATTGCCGTTATATCGCTCGGAGGCATCGTCAGCAACAAGAGCATACGAGTAGCAGGCAACGACCTCACCGCCGACATTCAGGAACACATGGGGAGAGTCCACAACCTGAAAGTTGGCTCCATGATGGCTGAGAGAATCAAAATCGAGGTAGGCAGCGCTCTGACCGAGCTTGACAATCCGCCGGAACCCTTTATTGTTAGAGGTCCCAACAAGATGACGTCTCTTCCTATGGAAGTCGCCGTCACCCATGAGGAAATCGCGCACAGCATCGAAAAGACCATCGCCAAGATGGAGGCTGCGATTTTAGCTGCGCTTGACCAGACCCCTCCAGAACTATATGCCGACATAGTCAGAAACGGCATCTATCTTGCCGGAGGCGGCGCGCTGCTGCGAGGCCTCGATAAGCGCTTTACCGATAAGTTCCACATCGAATTCAAAATAGCGGAAGATCCATTGACAGCTGTAGCACGCGGCACAGGAGTCGCGCTTAAGAACATCAACAGGTTCCGCTTCCTCATACGATGAGGAATCTTCTGAATTTCCTGATAAAATACAGCACATGGTTCGTATTCACGTTCTATGTGCTGATTTCGTGCATCCTGCTGGTAAAATGGAGCGACAGACACAACTCCATATATCTGTCTTCCGCCAACGCAGTCGGGACGTTCGTATATGGAACCGCATCCGAGATATCAGGATATTTCAGTCTAAAAAGTGTCAACGAACGACTTCAGGAAAGCAATGCAAAGCTTCAGAACGAAGTGCTGAATCTCCGTAGCGAACTGACACAGTATCGCATAATGCTTCAGGACACCGCAATCGATTCCATCAGCACCAGATATGACTACATAGGTGCCGCTGTGATCAACAACTCCACTCGACATCCCCGCAACTACTTCACCATCAACCGCGGACGCGCCGACGGAGTGGAGGCGGGAATGGGAGTTGCCGACCAAAGCGGCATCGTAGGCATTATCGACGCTACCGGAGACCACACAGCACGGGCTATATCCCTGCTAAACCAGAGCCAGAGGTTCAGCGCCAAACTCAAGGACACCCCGTATGTCGGAAGTCTCACATGGCGTGGCGAAGACCCTACGATAGCCTATTTTGAAGAAGTGCCTCGCCATGCCAAATTTCATGTAGGAGACACTGTGGTGACGAGCGGATTCTCCACCACTTTTCCGGAGGGCATCGACATCGGTACGGTCATGGGATCGGTAAAGACCAACGATGACACCTTCTTTGTGCTGAAAATCAGACTCGCCTCCGACTTCAAGTCGCTCGGCACAGTGAGAATCATAAAGGATGCCTACAAACAGGAACTGGATTCAATACAGAGTTTAGAATGAACAAGAGCATCATCACATTCGCCATCCTATTCATAGTGCTTGTGCTTGCGCAGGCACTGATAATGAACCACATAGTACTGTTCCACTATGCGGTATGCTTCGTGTTCATCTACTTTATCGTAAAACTGCCGCTAAACGTTCCCGCCAACTGGGCGCTGACCTTCGGCTTCCTGCTCGGACTATCGGTCGACATGCTGTCTGACACCCCCGGAGTCAACGCCCTTGGATGCACGATACTCACTGCCATGAAGCGTCCCATATATTTCGCCTACGAGCAGCATGACGACAAGAACCGCAACATCGAACCGGGCATGTGGACCATGGGCTGGCTCAACTTCAGCAAGTATCTGCTCAGCATGTCTGCCCTATACTGCATCACGGTGACACTCATCGAGAGCGTCAACTACGAATCGCCGGCAGTCATTCTGATTAAAGCGGGAGCGAGCACTGTCTTCACATTTCTGATGCTTACTGCTATTGACTCCCTGCAAAACAAAAAATAAACCGTTTCCGTGGGAAAAGACTATACTTTAGAAAAAAGAAAATATGTGATCGGAGGATTCATCACCCTCGTGGTCATCATTTTCCTGATACGACTATTCAACCTTCAGGTAAGCGACAGCTCATATAAGGAAAACGCCGAGTCCAACGCGTTTTTCCGCAAAGTGCTGTACCCTGCGCGTGGACTCGTCTACGACCGCAACGGGAGGCTCGTAGTACTTAACCAGCCGGCATACGACGTGATGCTCATTCCCAAAGACGCCGGCACGGATTTCGACACGCTCGGACTTTGCAAAGTTCTCAACATCAGCCGGGAGGAATTTCTCCGATATTGGAAGGAAATGAAAGACCCGCGGAAAAACCCCGGTTATTCCGCCTATACGCCCCAGAAACTGATGTCTCATCTCTCGCAGGAAGACTATGGACGGCTTCAGGAGAAACTGTATCTGTTTCCGGGATTCTACGTACAGAAACGCAATGTGAGGGAATACGCCACACATTCGGGAGCTAACATTCTTGGCAACATCAGGGAGGTAAACGCGGCGGATGTGGAGCGCGACCGATATTACAGAAGCGGCGACTATACCGGTGACCTCGGAATCGAGAAAAGCTATGAGCACCATCTGCGAGGAGTGAAAGGAGTGGAAATACTCATGAAAGACGCTCTCGGCAGAATCAAAGGGAAATATGAAGACGGCATCCACGATGTGCCTCCGGTGTCCGGAAGAGACATAACGTTAAGCATCGACATGGATCTTCAGGAATATGGAGAGCAACTGATGCAAGGAAAAATCGGAGCAATTGTAGCCATCGAACCTGCCACCGGCGAAATACTGTGCATGGTGTCGTCTCCCACCTACGACCCGTCGCTCCTTGTGGGATCTGAACGCGGACGCAACTATACGTCGCTGGTCAAAGACCGTCTGAAGCCGCTTTATGACAGAGCCCTCCAGGGCGCATATCCCCCGGGCTCCACATTCAAGCCCACCCAGGGGCTCATATTTCTTCAGGAAGGCACCATCACCCCCGCCACCATGTATCCCTGTTATCGTGGATACGTCAACGGACTGCGGGTAGGCTGCCACCCCCATGGGTCACCCATAGCGCTCAAGCCGGCGATAGCGACCTCGTGTAACGCATATTTCTGCTGGGGATTCAAAAACTTTGTAGACCGACGCGGAAGCACTCCTACGGCGCAGTTTGAAAAATGGAAAAACTATATGGTCGAGATGGGTTACGGCTACCGTCTCGGTGTAGACCTGCCGTCGGAAAGCCGCGGATTTATCCCTAATCCGGAATACTACAGCAAATCCTTCCGTGGGCGCAACTGGAGTGCGAATTCCATCATTTCCGTCTCGATAGGACAGGGTGAGGTGCTTGCCACCCCCCTGCAGATAGCGAATCTCGCATCCACCATAGCCAACAGGGGATGGTATCATACCCCTCATGTGGTGAAAGAAATCAGCGACACTGTCATCGACGGCAGATATAGGGAAAAGCACGTTCCCTCCATCAAGAAGGAATACTACGAACAGATTGCCGAAGGGATGCGAATGGCAGTCATAGGAGGTACCTGCCGTCTTGCCTCGTTCAGTGGTGTGGAAGTGTGCGGAAAAACCGGCACGGCCCAGAATCCTCATGGCAAAGACCATTCGGCTTTCATGGGATTCGCCCCATATATGAATCCCAGAATCGCGGTTGCCGTATATGTGGAGAACGCCGGATTCGGAGCCGCCTACGGAGTGCCAATCGGAAGCCTGATAATGGAGAAGTATCTTAAAGGCACCATCGCGCCGGAGAGGAAATATCTTGAAGAAAGAATGTTGAACTCAAACACAATACTTACAAGTGGAGTCAAGAAACATTGATGCGAACACCTCTGTGTTTCGTCAGCTGGACTGGCCGACGATCATACTATACCTGATACTTGTGGTTTCGGGAGCTGTGAGCATATACGCCGCAAGCTACGACTTCGACCGGGCGAGCATGTTTGACTTCGCCGAGTTCTCGGGAAAACAATTCATGTGGATCGGCCTTTCAGTAGTAATCGGATGCGTCATACTTCTGTTTGACTACAGGGTTTATGAAACGTATGCATATCCGGTGTACATAGTGGTTGTACTGTTGATGATAGCCACGATTTTTCTTGCACCCGACATAAAGGGATCCCGTTCATGGCTGGTGTTCGGGCCGGTGAGCCTGCAGCCGGCTGAATTCGGAAAGTTCGCCACTGCCCTCGCCCTGGCAAAGCTATTCAACTCATACAACTTCACGCTCAACCAGAAACTCAGCAATTATTTCCGGGCGCTTATCATCATCTTCATACCGGTAATACTGATACTGCTGCAGCACGAGACGGGATCGGCTCTCGTGTATATCTCTCTGTTTTTCGTTCTCTATCGCGAGGGAATGAGCGGACTCGTGCTTTTCTCGGCACTCTTCGCCGTCACATACTTCATAGTTGCAGTGAAATACGCCGAGCCTCTGCTCCTCGGACTTCCGGCAGGAGAATTCTCGGTATTCTGCCTGATTATCGTTGTATTCTGCATGATGCTGCTGTTTTATTGCAAAGACGCAGTAATCGGACGCAACGTGTCATTGGGGTTCGCAGTGTGCGGACTTGCCGCAGGTATCCTTACCGCCTGCGGAGTGAATGTGTCGGGACTTTGGTTTTTCCTATGCACTATTGCAGCGGCAATGCTATATGTATCAGTCGCGATGTATCGGCACCGCATAGAGAAATACGTCATCACTATAGGAATAGCATTGGTATCGCTGATGTTTCTCTTCTCGGTCAACTACGTATTCGGAAGCGTTCTGGAACCATATCAGCAGATGCGCATCAAGGTTGCATTAGGAATAGAAGACGACCTCAAGGGATTCGGCTATAATGTGAACCAGTCAAAAATAGCAATCGGATCCGGCGGAGTCACCGGCAAGGGATTCCTCAACGGCACCCAGACGAAGCTCAAATATGTACCCGAACAGCACACAGACTTCATCTTCTGTACCATCGGAGAGGAAGAGGGATTCATCGGGAGTGCGGCAGTGCTACTTGCGTTCCTTGCTCTGATACTCCGCATAATCCACCTTGCGGAGAGGCAACGCACGCCGTTCGGACGTGTGTATGCCTACTGTGTGGCATCCTATCTGATATTCCATGTATGCATCAATATCGGCATGGTGATAGGACTCTGTCCCGTAATCGGCATTCCATTGCCATTCTTCAGCTATGGTGGTTCAGCACTCTGGGGCTTCACCATCCTGCTTTTCATCATGCTGCGTATCGACGCCTCGCGAAAGGAACGGAGAGACTGAGCGCCCTCTGAAGATTGTGAACAGAAATGACAGAAGACCGAGCGAAACAAGGATATCCACAAGAATCACAGTGACCGCGGTGAATGCCTGCCGCCCTGACATCGAGATTCCAACAAGCGAAGTCTCGAACCGGTCTGACTTCTCATCATCATCGATGAGCAGAGCGCTCAAGGCTGTCTTCCAGATGACCTTTCCACCGTCAAGACTCACTATCGCAGGGTTGCCACGCGCCAGTTCCTTTATGGAAGTGTCGTCTGACGTGTAGATCGGATACTGACCCGAGGAGAGGTCTCTCCATCTCGCGATATCCTCGACACTACCGGCTGCCACGGCAAACAATTCAGTGTCTGATGACTTTGCCATATCATACAGGCGGTTGATCTTCCAGCTCGCCGCCATTGACAGAGTACTGATGTCAGGAATGAGCAGAAGAATCTGAAGACCGTCGGAATAAAGGGTTTCAGTCACATCCTCGCTACCGTCCTCGCTCCAGATACGGAAATCGCCTCCTGAAATTCCGGAAACTCTGTCGGCATCCGCACTTACAAACTCCTTTTCCTCACGGCGCATGAACTTCCATCCCGAACCTTCCTCCGGAAGATCGTCTTCCTCGGAAAACGCCCTCTCCTCTCCGTCTTTCCCATAAATAAAGGAATAGACCGGCTCGAACTCCGCCTCCTCGGTCTCGCTGAGCAGAACGCTGCCAATGGGATAGGGTCTGAAATCCAGCATAGGCTGCTGCCAATAGCCAACATATCCCACCGCCACTATATAGACCGACATCGCCACGGCGGCAATCCACTGCAACGGAGCGGAGATAAGGGAGACGGCAGACCTGTTGAACTTCAAAAGCCATACCACTGCGATAGAAAGAAGTATATTCTTGATGAAAGTAGCCCAGTTGGAAATCACAAGAAAGTCGCCGAAGCATCCGCAGTCCTCCACCGGGTCGGCAAGCGCAATCCAAAGGGTCAGCGGAAGCATTACAAGCATGAACAGGGCGGCAAGAATCGGCGAAGCCTTCCGGAAACAGCCGCAGAGAAGAGAGGCACCGATGATGAACTCCATCGAAAACAGCAGGAAGGCAAGTAAAAGGACGGTATTGCCCCATTCTCCTACCGGAATGTTCATGGCGATAAGATACTCGTATATCTTGTAGTATGATCCCCAGGGATCCACGCCCTTGACAATTCCCGACATCACAAACACGCTACCAACCGCAATGCGCATGAGCCAGGTAAGTGCCACCAACACCTTCGGATACCGGTTGAGAATTGGACCTGCCTTGCGCAAAGCCCACGAAGAATCGAGCCAATGTCCGAAACGGTCAAATCTTTTTTCTATTCCCAGTGGAGTCTTACGCACCGATTTGTCCATAACACTCTTTTTCAGTTGCCGGATGCCTCTGTCTTTATGAGGGCGAAAAGGGCATAGTTAATCATATCCATATAATTGGCATCGATTCCCTCGCTGACGAGCGTGTGGCCGTCATGCCCCTCAATTTCTTTTGTACGCATCAGTTTCTGAAGAATAATGTCGGTGAAACTGCTCACGCGCATCATTCGCCACGCCTCATCGTAGTCATGGTTCTTATGCTCCATGAGGCTTGTGGCGCCATTCAGTTTCTCATCGTAGAGGCGCATGCATGTATCGGCGTCGAGATTCTTGCCCGGACCGAGATCCAGCTGAATCAACGCCATGACACAATAGTTGACAATCCCGATGAATTCGGGACGTATTCCCTCATCGACAAGCGCCACGCCTTTTTCCTCGATGCTTCGGATTCTCATGGCCTTTATCATAATCTGGTCTGTAAGGCTCATCGGGCGCATGATGCGCCATGATGTTCCATAGTCCATCAGTTTCTTCTCAAATAAAGCGCGGCACTCCGCCTTGGCGCGGGCAAACTCTTCCGCAGTCCTGCTGTTGTCCATATTCTTTAAATAGTAATGAAGTTATTTCTGTGGTGAATTTATCCAAGAAGAATCAACTTCGACAGGTTTAACAAACAAAATTACCAAAAATTTATGAATTCAGGGTTATATATAGTGGAATTTTTTATAATTTTGCATAGAATATCTTCACACTGAAGATAACGTAAGGGAATCTTACGTATATCATAGGAAATGACATGTCAGAAATACGATTTATCGCCGAATGGGAACCTGTAGAATGCGTGATGCTCGCGCTTCCGCATAAGGATTCCGACTGGAACTATATATTGGAGGAGTCTCTTGACCAGTACCGCCGTATCGCCGAGACCCTGACGGCATCGGGCATACGGATAGTGCTGCTATGCAGAAATGCCAAAGAGGCAAGCACCCTGATGTCTCGCTGCGACCGGGAGCTAATACGATATGTCGAGGCAGACTACAATGACACATGGATCCGTGACTACGGCATGATAACAGTAGAACGCAACGGAAGGCTGCGGGCGCTCGACTTCGGCTTCAACGCATGGGGCCTGAAGTTTGCCGCCGACAAAGACAATCTCGTCAACCTGAGTCTTAAGACAAAGGGATGCCTGCTTTCCGACACCTACCGCAACGAGCGGGACTTCATCCTTGAGGGAGGGTCGGTGGAAAGCGACGGCAGGGGCACGCTGATGACCACTTCGGAATGTCTCCGGTCTCCCAACCGCAACGGCGGAAAGACTAAAGAAGAGCTCAACGAGATTCTCCACGACAGGCTCGGCGCCGACCATGTGCTTTGGCTCGACCACGGCAGTCTCATAGGCGACGACACGGACTCCCATATCGACACACTCGCGCGTCTGGCACCCGACGACACCATCGTCTTCACCGGAACAAGAGATTTCGACGATCCCCAGTTTGAGGCGCTGCTCGCGATGCGGGCACAATTATCGATGTTTCGCACTGCAGAGGGCAATCCGTTCAATCTTGTGGAACTGCCACTTCCGGCAGCGATATGCGATGAAGAGGGCAACCGTCTCCCGGCTACTTACGCCAACTATCTCGTGGCGAACGGCAACATCTTCATGCCCACCTACGGACAGCCGACCCTCGATAGTCTTGCAATGCGCACAATAAGAATAGCATATCCGAACCATAAAGTGACAGGCATCGACTGCAGAACGCTCATAAAGCAGCACGGCTCTCTCCACTGCGCCACGATGCAGGTGCCGGCAGGCATTTTCAATCTATGGTGAATATATATAACACAGCAGAAAGATGAACAGGAAAGAACACGATATCGTAAAGACAGGCATCATCCAGCACTCCTTCAGCGAGGACGTGAATACCAACCGGGCACGCAACCTCGCGTCGATCAGCAATCTTGCCGAGGAAGGAGCAAGACTGGTGGTGATGTCAGAACTCCACGACTCGCTCTACTTCTGCCAGACAGAAGATGTGGATAACTTCCGCTATGCAGAGCCTTTTCCGGGCGATTTCACGGAAGTGTATTCCAAAGCCGCACGCGACAACGGGATTGTGCTTGTGGCAAGCAGTTTCGAAAGAAGGGCACCGGGACTATACCACAACACCGCAATAGTATTCGAGACTGACGGAAGCATAGCCGGCAGATACCGCAAGATGCACATACCCGACGATCCCGGTTTCTATGAGAAATTCTACTTCACGCCCGGCGACCTCGGATTTCACCCTATCGACACCTCCATTGGAAGGCTCGGAGTTCTCGTATGCTGGGATCAATGGTATCCCGAGGCTGCGAGAATGATGGCTCTTGAAGGGGCGGAAATGCTCATATACCCCACCGCCATCGGCTGGAATCCGGACGATGATGACGACGAGAAGCGTCGGCAGAGAGATGCATGGATAACAGTGCAGCGAGGACACGCCGTTGCAAACGGCCTGCCTGTGGTGAGTGTCAATCGCGTGGGATTTGAAGAAGACCTGAGCGGAGTGTCGTCGGGAATAGACTTCTGGGGTTCCAGTTTTGTTGCCGGTCCGCAAGGGGAATTTCTATATCTCGCGCCCGACGACAAGTCTGATGACGCCGTAGTGGAGATTGACCTTGCAAGGTCGGAAAACGTCAGACAATGGTGGCCGTTTCTCCGCGACCGCAGGATAGACGCTTATGGAGGCATAACACAAAGATACCTGCGGCACTGATGCCGCCAAGAAATGAAAATGGACAAGACGATTGAAATAGAAGGTGTGCAGCTTCACTATCGCGACACAGGCGAGAAGGACCTGGAGCCTGTGATATTGATGCACGGATGGGGATGCACCTGCGATACAGTGGAATCCATCGCCGCTCTCTTTAAAGGGAAGATGAGAGTGCTCAACGTGGACCTTCCGGGGCACGGGAAAAGCAGTGAGCCGCCGGAGGTATGGGGAATAGAGGAATTCACATCTCTTATGGAGAAATTCATAAGCCTGCTGAAGTTGGAGAAGCCGGCTCTTGTGGGGCATTCCTTCGGTGGACGCATAAGCATCCTGCTGAGTTCCAGGAACGATACGGGGAAGGTACTCCTCGTGGATGCCGCCGGAATAAAGCCTAAGAGGAGCTTGTCCTACTACAGGAAAGTTTATTCATTCAAGGTGATGAAGTTCTTTATCAAGGTCATCTATGGTAAGAGATCAGGCGAAGACGTACTTGACAAAATGCGTGCGAAACGCGGCTCTTCTGACTATCGCAACTCCACGCCGAAAATGCGAGCCATCATGAGCAAGTGTGTCAATGAAGACCTCCGAACTGTGATGCCGTCGATAAAGGCACCGACTCTACTGATATGGGGCGAACAGGATACCGCCACTCCCCTTTCCGACGCCAAAATCATGGAGAGTCTGATTCCGGACTCCGGACTGGTGTCATTTACCGGATGCGGGCACTATTCCTTCCTCGACAATCCTTTCGGATTCAGCGCGGCAGTGAAATCCTTCTTCCGGCTTTAGCACGGCGATCGATATTTCCATTATGACGACTGCCATTAAAAATAAAATATAAACAAATAAGATACAGCAACGACAGTGAACGCATTTACCATAATCATACTCGTGATCTGCGGCATATATATGCTTGTAAACTTCAAGCATGACATCCACATGCTGCAGCAGAACAGTTACAGAATCGACCGCTACTGGAAATGGATCAACCGTTCCGGTGATGCCTCCTCGGCGACCCGGCTTGTGAATCTCGGTATCCTTTTCCTTCTTTTTTCCACGCTTCTGACTCCGGCTCTCAACGCCATACTTGTGGCGGCGGTGTGCGTGGTTCAGGGAGTTGTAGCCTTGAGGGAGAAATTCAAGAAGCCGCTTGTCTTCACTCCGAGAGTACGCCGAATCTACAGCGTGTGCGGAATTCTCAGCATAGGCGCCGTACTCGCGACTGCGCTTACCGTCGGCCGCGACGGCAGCGATGCCTTCCTTTACTACAGCGGTTCCCAGGTCACGCTCGGCGTATTGCTGCTGATATGCGTCTTCTCCTGGGCGATCGCCATAGCCGCTGTATGGATTCTGAAACCGGTGGAAGCAGCAATCAACCGACATTACCGCAACGAGGCAATAGAGATACTCCGGTCGATGCCCTCGCTCAAGGTGATCGGAATCACCGGAAGCTATGGAAAGACATCCACGAAACACTATCTCGAGAGAATCCTGTCGGAGCACTTCAATGTGCTGATGACTCCCGGAAGCTACAACACCCCTATGGGTGTGATCCGCACCGTCAGGGAGATGATGAAGCCTTATCATGAAGTGTTCATCTGCGAGATGGGGGCAAAACAGCCCGGAGACATAAAGGAGATATGCGACATCGTGCATCCTCACTTCGGAATAGTAACCGCTGTAGGTCCCATGCATCTTGAATCATTCAAGACAATGGAGAATGTGCAGAAAACCAAATTCGAACTGATTGACGCTCTTCCAGGCGACGGACTCGGAATCATCAACAGCGATTTCGAATGGTGTGCAAAACGCGAAGTAAATAATGTGCCGACAGTGCACTATGGGGTCTCTAATCCGGAAGGATGCGACTATCGCGCCGAAGATGTGAGATACTCGCCCGAAGGCACTGATTTCACCATAACCGGCAAAGACGGCAGCCGCATTGAGCTCCACACAAAACTGGTGGGTGAATGCAACATCTCCAATCTCGTTGCGGCGGTAGCGGCAGCTTTGCGTCTGGGCGTCAGCGAAAGCGAGATACGCCGTGCGGTAGCCTCAATAGATCAGGTGGAACACAGACTCAGCGTGAAGCGAACTCCCGGCGGCGTCACTATAATAGACGATGCCTTCAATTCCAATCCTTCCGGCTCTCGCATGGCTGTGGAGGTGCTCGCACAGTTCACAGGCGGCTCCCGTATAATCGTGACACCAGGCATGATAGAGTTGGGAAGCGAGCAAGACAAACTAAACAGAGAACTGGGACGCCATATAGGCAACAATGTAGATGTGGCGGTGATTGTCGGCACATACAACAGACAGGCTCTCGTGGAGGGAATAAAAGACACAGAATTCAATTGCGACAACCTGATCATAGTGGATTCCTTCGCCGAGTCTCAGAATGTTCTTGCCAAAATGTTGAAAAGCGGGGACACCGTGCTCTATGAGAACGATCTCCCCGATTCCTTCAAATGAAGTTGTTTACATAGAAACAACTTCAGTATGCCGGGAATGTCACAGATATGCCTCGAGCATACGCTTAAGGTCTTCGACACTCTTAACACCGGAAGCACGCCATTCCTGCTTGCCGTTTTTAAAAATCATAAGCGTAGGCACTGACTGTATGAAATATTTCGCAGCCAGTGCTTCGTTTTTGTCTATGTCGATTTTGATGATTCGAACCTTGTCGCCCATTTTCTCATGGAGCTCTTCAAGGATGGGATGCATCATACGGCAGGGGCCACACCATGTGGCAAAAAAATCAACGAGCACGGGGGTCGGAGACTGGATTACTTCATCAAATGATTCCATAACTATAAGATTTAAATCTGATTCTGAAGAAACCACAGTCTCCTCAGAATCGAATGTTATAAAAATTCAGTAAGTAGCTAAGAAAAATTAATGATATGATAAATGCGAGTTAAAATCGAGTCAGCCTGGCTGCGGAGCGAAGGAGCTTAGCGAGCTAAGCGACTGAGCGACAATGCCGGGATGGCCGATTTTAGCCGCAGTTATCATATCA
>JAGAJP010000007.1 GCA_017626045.1 Muribaculaceae bacterium
ACCTCATTGTCGAGTCCAGCGACTCTATGGTCTGCAGCAGTCTTATTATGTATTCCTCGGAAGTCATGTCGCCTCTCATCGGGTATGGGCCGTTGCCGGAAGCGTGGCCGTCGTCGTGACGGTCACGCTCCGACAAATAGTCGGTTATCCTTAATCTGTCCCTGAGTTCGCTGTCTTCCATATCTCTGATTTTCAATTACAAAGATAGCGAAAATTCGGGACTTATGCAAGTATTTTTATAATTATTTTTCTGATTATCAAATTATTATTCTGCCTTGCCAAGCAAGTCTGAACGTAGTCGCAGGACTTCTGTCACCGGGCACTCTAGAAGCGCCACAAGGTCCTTCCAGCTCATTTCGTAAACTTTCCGGCCATATTCATCCCATGCGATTTTCATGAACTTGTAGCCCTTTTTATAGGTCTTGGTCTGCGTGTGGAACGCATTGTTCTCGTAATGTACCATCCTTACCTGACGCCTGTCTTTCGACAGAAAGATGTATATGTCCCCCTTATAGGGGTCGCGTCCATAGACTGATTTCAGCATGGCGAGCATTGACTCGGCATTATATCTCATGTCGTGCACCTCCGGAAGGAAGTAGAGGTTCTTCAAGGAATTCACGCTCAGCATAGCGCCTCCATCTTCTCTACCAATTCCACAAGGGTGCGGTAGTCAATGTTTGACCTGTGAATCTGGAAGCCATTGCTCATCTTTATCGTCACCAGTATCCTGACACTCCTTTCTGGGACTTGTTCAGAAACCTGATTCCGTTTTTCCCCCATTCCGGTTCCGGTGGCTTCGACCTCCGTATGTTCTGGGCCTGGGATGTCCGTAATCGTGACCGGCTTGATGTTGCTGAACTTTCCCCTTTGCCTTACATAGCGTTCAAAACAATTATAGGGGACATTGTGCATCGAGCAGAAGGCCTGCATTGAGAGGTCGTTGGGTACTCCCTCGCGCTGATAGCGTTCCCAGAACGCTTCGAGCTGTGTTGTTGATATCATAACTTACGGTGTTTTGGTTAACATCCGCAAAGTTAATGATGTTTTTAGTGGCCGACCAAACTACGCCATTGGACAGATACTTGCGACTCGGTGGGCTGGTGCTTTTGTGCGAGGATTGGAAAATCCTCGCCCCCGGTGTTTCGCGCGTGGTGTAGGGGCAGTTACGCTTATGAGTTGTGCCAGTAGGGATTGGTTGAGACTGAGCGGTATAGCTTTTCAATCTCTTCGTTAATCGTTTTCCAGCGTTTGTCGTTTCGTATCTTTTTCCGCGGCGCATTCATCTTCAATTTCATATACCACAGGAGTATATACGTATTGAGATAGGGCAAAAAGATAGGGCAGATGACCCCGGTGAGCAGGAGAAAGAGTTCGAGAAACGCCAGGAGCTTATTCCAGTTATCAAAGATGAAAAAGACATCCTTTAGACCGCTCCAATAGAATGATCCGAAAAACAGAGCTCCGCTCCAGACTGTCGCCAATAAACAGAAGTCGATGAAATGATTTATAGAGAATGTATAAGGATTTTTCTGGCTATAGTCACGGCACCTCATTTTTCTGAAACCTATATATGCCGAGGGTATAAGCATTCCCATACCGACAACCACACCAATCTTAATCCACCTGCAGTTAATGAATCCTCCTATAAGGCAGCACAACACACAGCATAGGCAAAGTATGCAGATAAGGGTAAGGTTGGCCAGGGTGATAGTCGATTCCTTTTTTGCAGTCGTGCTATTGCAGTCATCCTTCTCAAATCTTCCAGGCATATGTCTTATAAAGAAAGAGCCCCACATTCCAAGCCAGAACGAGGAAGACAAGATTAGGAAGAGGAAGAGAAAGGTTGCGCAAAAATCTATAGTCGACGGGAATATCGCCATGGTTTCGTCAAGTATGAAAGCAAGGATGCACGTCATAAGAGCGAAAATGGCAGACACCACAATCTTATTTGATTTTTCAATTGAATCAATTTTATGCTCAATCATGGGCATAATTTTTCTGGAATAGTCAGTGACAAATGTCTCCCGGTAGGTTTCAATTTCCTCCTCAAGCATCTGGAACCGCTGAATGGATTCGATATTCATTGAAATATCGGGACGTTTCTTAATGTCTTTGAAATCCTTATATGCCACCGACTGAATTTCTTTAAACATACGTTCCGGATCATGGCGAAGAAACTTCCATTTTCTGGCTCCTTCCTTGAATGAAGCGTCTAATGCACGCCAAACTTTTTTAATGGACTCACTTCGCTCCGAGATTATCTTGATAACGAAATTGCTTTCATGACTCCAGATGATGGTGATGAGTAGGAGGGAAGCTAGAACTCCGACGAAGGTCTGGCTATGGTCATGAAGAATAGAGTCCATTTATTTGATTTCAACGGGTATGGAAGCTTCCGCGATATAAGACATAAGCGAGACAGAATCCTGTGCTGTATCCTGTTCGAGATTGACCGTGCAACGGGCAGTATGATCCTTTCTGTTTGTCTCACGTCTTCTGATGATGACCTTATCATCCTTTTTTCCAATAGTTGTATGGGACAGGATGGAAGTGACAAGATGATCCTTGTTAACTTTCAGAATCCTGATGTTGTCATTTCGAGAATCCTTGAATTTTGGGGAAATTACATCGTCAAGATAAGTCTGCTCGTAGTTTTCAAGGATAATGCTCAGACGGTTCTTCTTGTTGTCTATAAATGATTCGAATGCATTTTTAACGACATTCTTGGCTTCATCACCCTTGCGGGCATAGTCATTGTTGATAAGGTTATAGAAGTCTTTTCTAAAAATAGACATCTCGCCGCAATACATGATGATTTCATCACATCTTTCGAACATCGCAGCCATAATCATGGCGTTTTTCGAGCGGTCGTCATTTTCAAACACACGATTCCGGTTATTGGCGGGATTATCTAAAGCATCGATGATCTGCTGCTTGTATTTAAGCATATCATCGGTACTTTCTTTTGAACCGTCAATATTCGAAACCTTTATGTTGTCATTATCATGCATATCTCAACGGGTAGGGATTTTGTATGTCTCTGATTGATTATTCAATAACTGATGACATTAATCCTTAACTGTATAACGCTTAATTGGGTGATATTGTTGTGAAACGTCCAACGGGTGTCGTTTGGGCTATCTTGTAGAGAGGGGGACGACTCGGCTTATCCAGGCGAGGATCTGCATGCCGGGGACTTTGAGCTCGCCGTTCTGGAATTCGGAGTGGAAGGTCTTCTCGGAGTTGCCGTAGCCGTAGGAGCCGCCTATCGCGAAGGGTCCCCAGCCGACGGAGGTTCCGGCGTTGTATGACTCATTGATGATGTCGATGTCTTCTTTTGAGAAGGCAGCCTTTATGGTGATGTCCTTCGCAAGCACGAACGCCACCGGATACATCGGCATGAGTCTGTCGCGGTTGGAGGAGTCTATCTTCCCGTTGGAGATTCCACCGGCACCGCAAAGGTCGGTGGTCCAGTTGGCGAGACGGAACAGGGAGTCGGTGAACCAAGGCCTCATCACCTGCACCCTGCATATCTTGGCGGAAATCTCCACGCTGTCTTTTTCGGTAGTGCTGCTCCGGTGCTCGTAGTTGCCGCCTGCGCTTGCCTTGACCTTCCACAGACCGTAGTTTAGGGAGGTGTCCATGCTGAAATTGTGCTCTGTCGCCTTGTTCCTGATGTCGGTCTGACCGCCGGAGATGTGCAGTTCGGTGAATGATTTCTGACTCTCGTCGGTCCAGTTGCCCGGCACGGGATATGAGAGGAACCATTTGTCTGGCAATCCCATCGATGACGAGAACGCCCTGTCGTCTGCCACTCCCTCCTGAGCCATAACGATGGCACGGCGAATGCCGTCGTTGAGCGTCGTGGCGAGTATCATGAGCGCCTGCTCCACATATTTCGCGTTTCCCGCCTGCAGCTTGCGGAACGCAGACTTTATCGCCATTTCGAGAACTGGCGCCTTCGCCTGCCAGTCCCTGTCGGCTTTCTTACGGACGTCGGGGTCCGGATCCTCAAGGGCGTCGAGGTATACGTTGTATTGCAGCCGGTATGCGGCAATCGCACCCACGTATGCCTCCATGTTTTCTTCATACGCCACGTAGTCTGCCGAGTCGGTGCGCTCCGTCACGGACTCGCCTGTAAACGGATTGACGGTTGTGGCCTCGGGATGGAGATAGTTGTAAGCCTTGTCATACATCTCCTTCGCCTTCGGATCCTCATGCTCTATGATGGCGTTCGCGCTGTCTACAATCAGCTTGTAGGTAGAGGAAAGATGTGACTCGGAAGGATTCCATTCAATCTCCATTGGCGACACATAGTTGACCATTCTTGAAAACGCTTCCGACGCCCTCATGTTTCCGTTGGGATTGGACGGGGTCACGGGGTCGGCGAATTCGGTCGGGTCCAGCGCCGCGTTCTTTGAGAAATGGATGAAAGTCTCAGACTCGGTAAAGGGGTTCACACCGCCCTGGGGCTGGTAGGTGATGGCGTCAAACAGTCTGTCATAGATAGCCTGAAGCAGTTGTTTTTCCTGATCTTTTGTCATTTTTTTGAATTTAAAGAGGGGTGAATATGTAATTAGTAATGAGTAATTAGTAATTGGCTTCGCGCGTGGGAGTGAGAGCTTTTATCGCTGCTTTAGCTTTTATAGATTGAGGGCTATGCGGGCATTAGCAGTCCGAGCACGGCGGTGATATTTAGACCCATCAGAGTGACCTTGCTAATCAAGGTCTTCAAAGCGGAGTCGTGAGCCGAATTCGAGGTCTCGGATGGCATGTTTGCCAAGGACTTCGTTGAAGTGGCGGGGATGGAGTCCGAATCCGGGACGAACGCAACGGATGTTGTCGCGGGTTATCACTTCTCCGGCTTTGATGTCTTTGCTTACATAAAGGGAGCGTCCTGACTGGCGGGATTTCTTCTGGCGGTCGGTAAGTTCAAACGATACTGAGCCAAGAGAACTTTCGGCTGCACGGACATCCTTTACCATCTGTGCGAACTCTTCCTTGTTCATTGAGAATCCGGCGTCAGGACCTCCGATAGAGCGGTCTAAGATAAAGTGCTTTTCTACTGCGGTCGCTCCCAATGCCACAGCCACAGTCGGAGCCAATGAACCCGGTGAATGGTCGGAAAGGCCAACTCTCACTCCAAAACGTTCACGCATCGCCGGAATCATCGAAAGGTTGGCATCCTCGATTCTTGCCGGGTATTCAGATGTGCATTTCAGAAGAGTGATGTCATGGTTCCCGACTTCATGGCAGGCCTCAATAGCTTTCTGAATCTCCAGCTCAGTGGCAATCCCGGTCGACATGATCATCGGTTTTCCCTTGGATGCGGCATACCTTATCAATTCGGTGTCCATGATTTCAAATGACGCGATCTTGTAGATTGGATTGCCGAGAGATTCCAGAAGGTCAACAGCTGTAGTGTCAAACGGTGTCGAGAACATAATTACCCCTTCCTCTCTCGCAACTTTGAAAAGTTCCTCATGCCATTCCCACGGAGTATATGCTTCCTTGTATAGATCGTAGTATGAATAACCGTCCCAGAGACCACCCTTGAGAACGAAGTCATCCTTATGGCAGTTCAGAGTCAGCGTGTCCGCTGTGTATGTCTGAATCTTCACGGCATCCACTCCGATGGAAGCCGCAGCCCTAATGGAGTCTATAGCAGTCTGAAGATTATGGTTATGGTTTGCCGACAGTTCGGCTATGATGAAAGTCCTGTTCATATTGTTTTGAATAATTCGATTGTCTCCATTTTGCCCTGAACGAAATCAATATCAGTCGAGGATTTGAAATTTGAAGGGTCAAGAGATGTCTTTATTCTATCGGACAACAACTTTTCATTATCAAGCAAATTTCCTAAAGGCATAAACAACCCTGACTCTACTCCATAATCGTATAGTTCCTTCTGGTTGTCGACATACCATCCGGCAGCCACCGGCAACCTGCAAGCCAATGCCTCCATGCATATAGTACTTGCGGGAAACACCCCTAAATCTGATTCTGAGAACAACTCAACAATTTCTCTTGCAGAAAGACATCTGCGGATTTTAACGGAATCACGATATTTCGCATCAACTTCTACCGTATCGCCGGCGATCACTGTCAACTCAATATCTCGGTTTGCTTCAAGCAGGATGTCAATCATCTTATTAGTCAATCCGAAGGAATCGGCACCCCCCATCGCAAGGACTACGTCCCTCACCTTTGATGATTTCTGTTTCCTGAGTTTCGGTTTAAGGAACTCAGGTCTGAGGAAAGAGTGGTCAACACCTCCGATGAATCGGGTATACGGCTCCATCGAGAATCTTGAACGGTCATTCGGAGTAACGGTAATCAGGGCATCTGCCACAAAATGACGGTCATGCATGTCATCAATACATACCAGCCTGCATCCTTTCTTTCTTATTGATTGTTGATATTCTGTCGAGAAATAGTAATTGTCAAGAACTACAATCTCATCTCCTTTTAAGAGCTCAATGAATTTGTTATCATATTCATGCAGATTTGACGCCTCAATCTTGATATAACGGCAGACCTTGTCAATTTCGTTAACCTGATAAGAAGACGGCAGAAGCTCGGAATGATTGAAAGTGCAGAAATAACAGTTAAAACAATCAGAAAGATAATCCGCAAGCGCGAGCGAGCGTATAAAGTGCCCGAACCCTATTGCCTTACCGGCATCCGCCCTGAGAATTACCTTTTGATTTGTCATTTATGCTTTCAAGGATTTTTGTTTGCAATACTTGAAGAATCAATGACTTTAGGCAAAGCAATGTCTATGCGATAATAGTTAAATTTACCATCTTCGTCAATCTTATTAGCATGGAGGGATTCTTCAAGTCTATTGGAAGAGAAGTTGTTTTGCAAAACTTTAGTCGTAATGTATCTAATCGTAGTATAATCTCTAAGATACGCATAGAATTCGTTACACACTTTCAGAGCGAGGTTACGGCCAAAGAAATCCGGATGCAAATATATGCCTCTTTCTGCGGATTCCTGACTTTCATATTGAATATTTATGGAACCGATGAATGATTTATTGTAGATAATACAATAGTATTGACTGTTGCCAGTAAGTTTCAAGCGTTCAATGAAACGAGAATGCTCCATGAAAGAGATTGAATCTGAATTTACCATCCATTTTCTAATCTCGGAGAGATTCCGGCATTCCCATACACGGCGCGACATAACGTCGTCCATCTCAGTGTAGTCAAGGAATGTGAAATTATCGGTCTTGAAACTGCTCATTATCCATTAGCGATTTAGAAGCTTGTATTTCATTTCAGCAAGAGCCCAGTCGGTTGGCGTGTCGAGGTCTTGTACCTCAAGTTCAGACAATACTATTCCTGCGGTGTTTTTCCCCCAGAATCCGTTGACTTTCCGGAACGATTGAACAGTTGAGATATAGAATTGTCCAGCATCATGATAAATCGGCTCTAAATCCTGAGAGCGACTTAGTTCATGCTCAGGATGAATCATTGCCACCAGTCCGTTAATTTCATGAAGAGCCCTTTGTGGAGGATAAGAATATTGAACCATTGTAAAAACGGAATCAATGTTATCGTTAAGTTTTCTCATTGCCTCTTCAATTCGTTTGCTTGTAACAAATGGAGCAGTTGAGTACAAACATGTAACGGTCTCAAATTCCTCATCTTTAACTGAATAATTAACTAGAACCTCATTTACGACATCCGCTGTGGTCGCATAGTCATTCGATGTCTCAGGAGAGCGCATGAAAGGAACTTTGGCACCGTATTGAAGAGCGATTGCGGCTATCTCTTCATCATCTGTCGAAACCATAACCTCCTCAAAAATTCCACTTTTCAAGGCGGCCTCTATTGAATAAGCAATAATAGGCTTACCAAGAAAGTCTTTTATATTTTTCCTTGGTATGCGCTTACTGCCTCCCCTTGCGGGTATAATGCAAAGATTTTTCATTTAACTTGTTTAATAATGAGATTTGGCGATTGTCCAAAAACCAATGTATCAGAAGGGACATCCTCATCTTTCACAATTGTTCCTGCTCCTAATGTCACATTGTTCCCTATATGACAATTACCAATAATGGAAGCGCCTGCACATAACCGAACGTTTGTCCCCAATATCGGATAAATGCCTCGATTGTTACCTACCGTGCAGTTTTGTCCGAAACTGAACCCTTCTCCGTAAACAGCACGTCCCATTACTGACCCAACAGGATGGTCAAGTGTAAAGAATCGTGGGAGTTCAACTTCATGATAAAGATCGCAACCATGCATTATCTTGTTCAGATAATACAGTTTATCGGCAAGATTCCGATTGTCTGTTTCCGTTACTATTGTATTTGAGAAATAGTATAAGAACACTGTGTATTGTGCTGATTGCAAAGGGTTGAAATAGGTTTCTCCATTGAGCGAATAATATTTGTTTGGTGTTCTTTCAAAACAATATTCACACCTTGAAATTACCCCCCCCCCCGGTCATTTTATTGTTAATCAGGCTTCTATCTCTGGCGCTTAATTCCCAAAAGGAGTTAAGTTGGCGAATAAGGGTATTCTCTATTTCACTTAAAGAGACGGATGTCATCATTCTCTGAAGAATTCTTTTACTTTTTCTATCACATACTCCTGTTCTTCATCCGTAAGTGTAGGGAACATTGGGAGGCTGAGGCAGTGTTCGTAATACTTCTCTACTACCGGAAGATCTCCCGGCTTGTTTCCAAACTGGCGATAATAGGGCATGAGATGCAGCGGCACATAGTGTACCTGTGCATAAATGTCATTCTCATGAAGGAAATCATACAGCCCCTTGCGGTCAGGCACCTGAATGATATAGAGGTGAAATGCATGATAGATGTCGTCTGCCCTAAAAGGAATCTTGATGTCCTTTATATCGGAAAAGGCAGCGTCATATTTGCGGGCTATCGCCTGACGACGTTCCAGTCCCTTGTCGGCACGTTCAAGCTGGCTGACGCCAAGAGCTGCCTGAAAATCTGTCAGTCTATAGTTGAATCCCAGATCCTGCATCTCGTAATACCATCCTCCGTCATTCTTTTGTAGAAGCGAAGGGTCTTTGGTAATTCCGTGGGTGCGGTAGTGGCAAAGTTTTCTGTACAGTTCAGGATTGTTGGTGGTGGCCATTCCTCCCTCGCCGGTGGCGATATGCTTCACGGGATGGAAAGAGAATATGCTGATGTCGGCAAATACACCATTGCCGCTCTGCTGTATCTTGCCATGTGAGTCTCTGAACCATGCACCGGGAGCGTGGCAGGCATCTTCGATGAGCCACATGCCGTATTCATCGCAAAGACTGCGGAATTCTTCAAGATTATGAGGGTAGCCTGCGAAATCGACAATGACCACACCCTTATATGTGCCTTTCGGACTCGCTTCGAGAATATCTCTAAGTTTTTTGATGTCCATGAGATATGTCTCTTCGTCAATATCGCAGAATGTCACATCTCCTCCGCAATACCGTATGCAGTTTGCCGAAGCGGCAAAAGTCATTGGTGTGACAATGACCTTGTCACCGGGTTTTACGCCAAGCGCAGTCGCGGCGAGATGAAGGGCGGACGTAGCGTTGTTGACGGCAACCGCGTATTTGGCACCTACATATTTAGCAAACTTCTCCTCAAATTCCTTAATCTTTGGACCCTGAGTCAGATAGTCGCTTTTCAGCGTCTCTACCACGGCTTTTATGTCGTCGTCGTTAATGGACTGACGACCGTATGGAATCGGCTTTCGCATGGTTATTTCACTTCGAAATTGGGGTCAACGTATTTCCTGATGTTCTCACGCATCGACTCGACAGTCTCCCACTGGTCGTTCTCTCCCGAGTTGTAATGGAAGCCGTCAGGTACAGGCTTGCCGTTGTGATGTTTGATGAAATCCTCACGCTTGTACTTATATGATACAGACGGAAGAATGGCATAATACTTACCTATGTCGATAGTATTAAGCGCATCTGTTGCTGTAATCATTTCTTCATGCAGTTTTTCTCCCGGTCTGATACCGACCTCCACCTGAGGAAGATTTGGCGCTATCGCTGTTGCTACATCCTTGATGTGGTATGAAGGAATCTTCGGAATGAAAATCTCGCCACCAAGATGATGACCGATTGCAAACATCACCAATGCGACACCGTCCTCAAGCGATATATTGAAGCGTGTCATTCGCATATCAGTAATTGGAAGCTCCTTGGCGCCGTTGTCTCGTTTGTTGATGAAGAACGGAATGACTGAGCCGCGGGAACCCATTACATTACCGTAACGGACAACCGAGAATCGGATGTCTTTTGAACCCTTGATGTTGTTGGCAGCGGTAAAAAGTTTATCAGACGTGAGTTTTGTAGCGCCATATAGATTGATTGGAGCACAAGCCTTGTCAGTGGAAAGTGCGACAACATCCTTGACACCGGTGGCAAGAGCCGCCTTGATGACATTCTGGGCACCATGCACGTTTGTCTTGATGCATTCCTCGGGATTATACTCCGCAGTATCCACCTGTTTGATGGCAGCGGCATGAATAATCACATCAACGCCCTCGCAGGCACGGGTAAGACGCTCAAGGTCACGCACGTCACCGATGAAGAAACGGAGTTGCGGATACTTGCTCTCGGGATATTTCTGTTTCAGCTCAAACTGCTTCAACTCATCACGGGAGTAGATAATGATTTTCTTAACATTGGGATAATCCCTGAGGATAGTCTCAACAAATTTCTTGCCGAAGGAACCGGTTCCCCCGGTAATCAATACGGTTTTGTTGTTTAACATATGTATTTGTTGTTATAGTTTTAATTTGACTTCTTTTGAGTTGTGCTGTAGTGATTCAATTGGAACTGGATAGCTCTTTTGTCGTAAAATGAATGTCATAGGAAGATAATGTGGCCTTCAGGACTAAATTCTGTATCAAGATTTCGGTTATGTGGGTATGTATTTCTTGTCAATCATCAAAAGAACCACATTGGATAGTTACGCATTAATTTTTATCCAATCCCCAATTCTTGTCTTACTGTATAGTTTTTTACACATCCGGGACAGTCTAGACATGGTACATTTGCAGTATGACATGAATGGCTATGAAGTATCAGATATAATGGAACCTCGTATTTCTTTATGATCTCTGTAGTGTTTAGGTCTGCCGCAGGCATTTCAATTTTTATTTCACCTTCCTGATATTCAGTCAGTGATGATAGTAGATTGTAAAATTTCTTTGTTCCGTCTTTGTGTCTCTCCTCATCTTGCTTAATAGAGCCAACATATATGGTCTTGACATCAAGAGATATCGCTTTCATGCAGGCTAATGTCACCAATAACTGGTTTCGGTATGGCCACCATTCCGGTGATGGTGCGATAGACAAGGGCTCAGTGCCATTCAAACAACCGCTGCCAAGGGACGAGCAATCAACGCGAATGACATGGTGTTCCATATTGAGTTCTCTTGCTACAAAAGCAGCGGACCGTATTTCTGCATCAGCGCATCTTTGACCATAATCTATAGTTATTGCTATGTCCGGCTTCTTCCAATAAGCTACAGCAACAGAATCCATTCCACCGGAGAGCAATATTGCTGTTTTATTTGATGGCATACCAAATTGATTTATATACCGCAGTGGCAAAATCATTTACCATTTCGCATCCAGTCCCGGACAACATCTGCAGGTCATTGCTGTGTTCGCAAGAATTGAACACAACAACCGGAATTCCTTTTTTGACTGCATATCCAACTTCAAACATAGTGCCAGCATCTAATCCGTCAGCTATTGCCAATATTACATCAGAACTATTTAAGCCTTCAATATCGCGTTCAGCAGTCTCATCGCCTCCTACCCCGACATCATGTAGAGGCGAGAATATTTTGATATTCTCTTGAAGCAACGCTTTGTAAAACTCACATATCAACCAGCGTTGTGAAAATGAGAAGAAGGGTCCGGCAAGATAAATTTGTCCTTGACGTGATTGGTTTAGTTCTGGATATGAAAACTGTTCTAATTTTACGCGTAGGTCATTAGTATTTCCAGAAGAAGCGTAACATGCCACTAATTTGGACGCCAAAGCGGCAGAGTCTAGTGCTGAATATCCCTTAAACCAGAAATAGGAAAAGGAGGCGGTAAAGACATCCCCGGATCCAATACATGATACTTTGGGAGTAATATATACCGGAATGATATACTTGGACTCAACATTGCTGTCATAGACGTATGCTCCTTTTGCTCCATTTTTAATAACAACACATCTGCAATTTTCTCTTTTAAATAAGTATTTCGCCTGCTCGTCTGGCTCCTCCAAACCAGTAAGGACTTTAGCTTCATGCACATTAAGAACATAAGCTAAAGTATCGACTTTAGATCCTGTATCACTAAATAATACCGGTCGAACTGAGGTTTGAGGATCATATACAACTCGGTTAGCCGTTATGTGAAAATCGGCTTCCAACATGCCGAATATTAATACATCGTCTCCCTCTGCATTTATAACTTTCCTATTATGATTAAAATAATCGGGTCTTGGACTTATGCCAGAGAGGTTGAAAGGGTGTATATAGTAAAACGATATGTCTTCAGAGTCGATTATATGCAATCGCAGATTGCTAAAGCATCCATGACGTAATTGTATTTTTCTGGCAAATTCATGGCAACAGGTATGAAAATCAATACTGATATCTTTGTCAAGTTCAAGTATTGTATCTAAAGCTCTTACTCCTGACCCATATATTACCTCTGAATCGGAAAAATCGTTGATTTCCTTATATGTCCCACCAATTATAATCATACCGCAGAAATTTTAATACTGCATACTCCATTAGGAATGTCAAGGGATGTAATAGTCCCTTTATAGACTGTACCCTTATCAATACATTCAATAAGTTTGTCCATTTTACTTGGAACAGCCAAGACTATCCCTACAGTCTGCGAGTTAAATTTTGCGATAACACCTACGTTTGAAACTATCTCTATCTGTAATACATCATGTATCTTTAGTGTCTGTAAAACCGCAGTCACTGGTTTAATCAATACTGTTTCAAAAGATAGCATTTCGCATGAAGAACCAAAGATTGGTGAAATTAATGATCCGGACATTCCACTCATAATTATATGATTTATATTGTTATTACTGTAACTGTCGAATGATATAATTCTATGACTGTCCTCCCTTTATTGAGTCGTTGCGCTTCATGATGGTATATGAGGCGTGGGGTATGTGCCAGATGGGCTCGGGGAGACCCCAGTAGATGTTGCCGTTAATGGCTGCGGTTTCGAATTCTATTGAGGTGGAGTCTTTACCTTTTCGGGTATATATGTAGAGGAGGGAGCCTTTCTGAAGTTCTATCTCATCGAACTCAAGGAATCGGCTTGTGGTGTAGTCCGGTAGGTCTGTTCCCGTGTCGGTGACTGAATAGAAGAGGATGAAGCCGTATAGGGATTCGATATCTTCTTCTGCTCGGAATACGATATGTTCGTTTTGGTAGTCACCGGGATGTTTGATTTCCACAAAGGATAGAGGAAAACTACATAGGGATTTTAGCAATGACGATACGTCGTCATCTGTGGGGTCTAAGGGTATAAAGTCCATGGTTGGGGTATTTAGTAGTGAGAAATGAGTAATTTCTCATTGTGCAATTTCAATTTTTTTATGGTTGGGTTGGAGGGCTTTGCGGTTGGCGAGGAGCTGGCGGCGGGCTGCCCGGTCTAAGGGGTGGTTGTCGGGGGCTTGGGCGAGGGCGCGCTGGATTTCAGAATTGAGAATTGAAAATTGAGAGTTGAAAATTGCTTCAGCTTGAGCGTAGTTAATTTTGAATTTTGACTTGGGGGAGAGGTGGGAGGTCTGGCTGACCGTCAGGGTTAGTAGGGCGTGTAAGAATTGAGTATTGAGAATTGAGAATTGAGAATTATTTTGGGTTAGGGGGTGGAGGGAGTGGAGGAATTGAGAGGTGAAAATTGATAATTGAGAATTGTTTTCGATTTGGGCTTCGGCGGGGTGGGTTAATATTAGGCGTAGGCGGGAGATTTGTTCGGGAGTTAGTAATGAGGGATTAGTAGTTAGTAAATGGGAGGACCAGATCTTTAGGATTTTGGGGAGTTTTAATTGAAAATTTGATGCGAGGATTTGTAAATCCTCGCCCCCGGTGAAATCCTTGCCCCCAGTGAAATCCTTGCGCTCGGTGGGTGCTAATTCTAAATTTTCAATTCTAAATTCTAAATTCTTAAAATAGGCGTCTACTACGTAGGCGTTGATTTGGTCGAGGGGAAGGTTGGCGGCGTTGGAGAGGATGCGGTGGTATGCCTGGCGGAGGAGGTGGGTTCCGGGGGTGTGGCGCACTATGCGGTGGAGGAGGTCGTAGTTGTCGAGGACCGGGAGGAGGTCGGGGTCCGGGATGAGGGGGAGGACCTGCTCTACGGCGTGGAGCCATTGGGCGGCTTCGCGGAGGAGGGGTGCGAGGTCGAAGAGTACGGGGGCTCCGGCGGCGAAGGGTCTGGTGCGCTGGAGGCGTGCGAGGAGGAGGTTTGACTGGGCTGCGAGCTGGTGCACGGGGAGGGGAGTTAGGGGTAAGTCTCTTCTTCCCTCTTTCTTATGCATTCTGCTTTTAGATGAGGGCTAATTTGTAAGAGTATCAGATAGTTGTGGCGCACTTGGGTGCTTGAAATCTTGTTATCTCTTAGGAAGAGATTTGCACTTCGGCCAAGCACCCGATAATCATGACATTAGAAGAGACAAAAATCGCCATTTGCTAAACAAATCGCGGTTTGTTTAGCAAATGCCACTTTTTGCCCTAAAAAAATCATTTCGCTAAATGCCTAATCTTTTGGAAGTATCAGAATTTTTTTGTAATTTTGCGATAGTAATCACAATCTCTTCCTAAGAGATTGTGATGTTTGCTAAACAAAAATGTCCCTTGCCGGTGTGCCGGTTTGGGACGTTTTTTTAAGCAGTCCGAGCACGGACTGCTAACAGAACGGTGGGTGCTTTTGTTGCGAGAATTTTACTGGGGGCGAGGAATTGACTGGGGCGGGGTTCAATTTTTTTTGCGGAAGTGGGTCTCTATGGTGTGGACGCTCAGGAGGGAGAGGAGGCAGGTGACGGCTGTTACGGCGGCGAGGGGGAGCCAGGGGCGTGAGGGGTCCACGCCGTAGTAGACGGCTATCTGGATTATGGGGTAGTGGAGGAGGTAGATGTTGTAGGAGATGTTGTCGGTGCGGTTAACCCAGGGTATGGTGTGGCGGAGCATTGAGAATGAAAGGACGATAGCGGAGTATAGGACTGGAGCGGCTATGATGGAGGCATAGGGGATGTCGCGGGTGGCTATGTATAGCAGGAGCGAGGTTATGAAGATGATGCGGCGGTGTCGTTCGAATCGGTCTCTGGCGAAATACACGAGCATACCGCAGTAGAAATAAGAGAGTTGTCCAAAAATCTGGCGGCCGAGAATCACGAAAATCTCCCTTTCGGTCTGTTCATAGAGTAGCATGAATCCGAGTCGGTATAGAATCGAGACCACAATCACGGCGACTATGGCGCTGACGCTCTTCCAGCGGAAGCGGGCTATCGCCCACATCATGATCGGAACCGATAGATATAAGCACCACTCGACCTTCATGGTCCAGAGGGAGCCGTTGACGGCACTGTTTGCAAACTCCGGACCCTCGAACACGCCGGGGAGCGAGGGGTGGAGCCAGTTTAGGAATGAAAGATTGGCAGCAATGTATTTCCAGAACCCGGAATCAGTGAAATACCGCGTAGCCGGGAGGGAGGAAAAGAATACGAGACAGAGGGCGCATAGCACCACGGCGAAGAAGTAGGGAGGCAGGATTCGACGAGCGCGGTCTCCGATGTATTGCCGGACATTCCGGGCTTTCCGGAAGCTTGGATACATCAGGAAACCGCTGAGCGCGAAAAAGCCCCCCACACTCTCCGCCGTGAGGTTTATAAAGACATCGCTGCCGGTGAGGCCGTTGAAGTGCCCGATGAGCACCAGGAGCGCCATCACGTAGCGGGCGATATCCATGTTTGGATAATATCGCCTTGTCAATGGTCAGTACTGCTCTTTCTCGTTGGGGAAGTCGCCGCTCTTGACGTCGCCGATGTAGTGCTGGATGGCATCGGTCATGATCTCGCCCATATTCGCGTATCGGCGCAGGAAACGGGGCGAGAAACCCATTGTGAGACCGAGCATGTCGTGCATCACGAGAACCTGTCCGTCGACGCCTCCGCCGGCACCGATGCCGATAACCGGGATTGTGAGCTGCTGTGCCACTTCCGTGGCGAGTTTTGCGGGAATCTTCTCCAGAACTATGGCGAAGCAACCAATCTCCTCGAGAAGTTTAGCGTCCTCGATGAGTTTCTTTGCTTCCGCCTCCTCTTTGGCGCGCACGCTGTATGTCCCGAACTTGTTGATGCTCTGGGGAGTGAGTCCGAGGTGTCCCATGACGGGTATGCCGGCGCAGAGGATACGCTGAATAGATTCGGCGATTTCCGCGCCGCCCTCGAGCTTCAGCGCCTCGGCGTGGCTTTCCTTCATCACGCGGATGGCGGATGCGAGCGCCTCCTTGGAGTTACCCTGATAGGTGCCGAAAGGAAGGTCCACCACCACGAGGGCCCTCTTAACGCCCTTCATTACCGATTTGGCGTGGTAGATCATCTGGTCGAGAGTAATGGGAAGCGTCGTGACGTTGCCTGCCATCACGTTGGAGGCGGAGTCGCCCACGAGGATGACGTCCATGCCCGCCTCGTCCACAATCTTCGCCATTGTGTAGTCGTAGGCGGTGAGCATTGAGATTTTTTCGCCGCGGTGTTTCATTTCGGTAAGGCGGCTTGTGGTCACCTTACGGGTGTTTTCTGCTTGAGCTGTTGACATTTATTTTAATTAGTAATTTTTAATTAGTAATTAGTAATTTTTTGGGGCTCGAGATTCTTGAGGAGCTCGGGATTGGGAGAAATATGAGCTATATGAGCGCTATGAGCTATATGAGCTATATGAGCACTATGGGCTCTTAGGGCACGAGCAGTCCGAGCACGGACTGCTAACAGAACCGCCGGGGCTTTGTGAGGCGCGGGGCGCGGCTCTTCCCGGTGGGTCAGTGGGTTTGGACCGGTTTGGTGGGGGGAAGGGAGGTGTTTCGGCGGTCGCATTCCTCGGCTACTCTGCGGGCGAGGTCGGCGAAAGCGCGAGCCTCGGGGTCTTCCGCCACGGCGCCGCCGGTGCACTGCACGGCAGTCGGGCGTCCGGTGTCCGCTTTCTCGCAGATGTCCGCCACGAGGGGAATCTGCGCCAGCAGTGGCACGCCGAGTTCGTCGGCGAGACGAGCGGCGCCCCCGTTGCCGAAAATATAGTACTTCTCGTCGGGATGAGGAGCGGGAGTGAACCACGACATATTCTCTACGAGACCCAGGATAGGCACGTTGATCTTGTCGCTACGGAACATGCCGATACCTTTGCGGGCATCCGCGAGCGCTACTTCCTGCGGTGTGCTCACAATCACCACGCCGGTGATGGGGAGCGTCTGAACGAGAGTGAGGTGGATGTCGCTCGTGCCGGGAGGCATGTCGATGAGGAAATAGTCGAGTTCGTCCCACCAGGCGTCGCTGATCAGTTGCTTGAGGGCGTTTGAAGCCATACCGCCGCGCCATAGGACGGGACTGTTGCGGTCAACCACAAACCCGATGCTGAGCATCTTCACGCCGTATTTCTCTACGGGCTCTATCCAGTCTTTTCCCTCCTGGTTCACCATGTAAAGTTTCTCGTCCTCCACCCCGAACATCTTGGGCATGGAGGGGCCGAAAATATCGGCGTCGAGGAGTCCGACCCTGTAGCCCTGCGCCGCGAGCGCGATAGCGAGGTTGGCGGCGACGGTGGATTTGCCGACTCCACCCTTGCCGGAGCTGACTCCTATGATGTTCTTCACCTTCGGGAGCGGGGTCTCGGGCTTAGCCGGCGCCTCGTTGCGATATTTGACCGAAATGCGGCCCTTGACGTCGATGTCGGGGTCGGCAAATACGGGGAGTGTAGCCTCGGCGGCACGTACCACCGATTTAATGAAAGGGTCGGTGGGGCGGTCGAAGATAATCGAGAACGACACCTTGTTGCCGTCGATGCGTATGTCGTCCTCGACCATTCCGAGTTCCACAATGTTTTTCCCGTTGCCCGGATATTTGACATTAGTCAGGGCATCGAGTATGAGTTTTGGATAAATTGCCATTTTTCTATGTATTGGGTTATATAGAACTATTGCGTTATAGAAATAACAATCTATGACGTGTTTTGGCTATTGGATCGGGTCACTGCGCGTTGGAGTGGCGACCGAACTCGCTGTGGTAGTCGTCGCGGGGGATGTCGTCGGAGTCCGGCTCGGCAATCTCTCCGGCGCCTATCCGGAAAGACAGCAGCTTGATGGTCTTACCTCTGGAGAGCCACTGCTGCTCATAGAAAGTCTTGATGGAGGAAACCGGGTCGGCGAGCCCGCTGCCGTATAGGTCGTCGGTCTGCATGAGCACCTCGAAGCCGTTGAGCTCCACAAGCCGGCGAGTGTATTTATACAGAAAAGGGGAGTCCGTCTTCAGGTTCACGACGCCTTCGGGCCGCAGAAACGAGCGGTATGCCGAGAGGAAACGCGAAGAAGTGAGACGCTTGCGAGTCTTCTGCATCTGAGGGTCGGGGAATGTGATCCAGATCTCGTCGACCTCATCGGGGGCGAAGAATGCGGTGATCTGCTCGATCTCAGTGCGTAGGAACGCCGCGTTGTCCATGGCTTTTTCCTCGACCTCGCGCGCGCCCTTCCACATTCTCGCGCCCTTGATGTCAACGCCGATATAGTTGCGGTCGGGGTTCGCGGCGGCGAGAGCCACGGTGTATTCCCCTTTGCCGCAGCCGAGCTCGAGGGTTATCGGATTAGGACGGCGGAAGAAACCGCCGTTCCATTTCCCTGTGTAGGGGAATCCTTTTTCTATCAAAATGTGTCTCGGATATTGAAGCACGCATCCGAACGTCTCCATGTCGGAGAACTTCTGAAGTTTGTTCTTTCCCATTCGATCGAGAATTGATGTTATCGTTTAAGAACCAGAATTTTGGAGACCTCGCTGTAATTGCCGTCGCCGGCACCGGAAGACGCCAGCACGAAGTAAACACCGCTCTCCACGCGCGAGAGGTCGAATCCGCAGACATCCCACTGCACTTTGCCGCCTCGGGCGGGACCGATCTCCCTGACGATGTTGCCGGCGGAGTCGCAAATCTTCACAATGCAGTCTTCCTCAAGTCCGTCGATTGTGACATAACCGTAATAGTCCGGGCCTACGGGATTCGGATACGCCCTCGCCTTCACCTGATCTCCGTCGGAAGCCTGGCCGCTGAGGAAATGCTCGCATAGTCCGTCGGATGTCGCAATCATGACGGAGTTGGAAGACGGGTTGAAGCAGGTGGCATACACATTGTCGCTCGGGAGCATTGAGTTCTCGGTATTGATCTCGCTGATAATCGACTTTCCGTCGGCTGAAGTGCACACGATGCCTCCGCTGGCGAGCGAGAACCATTTCCGTCCGAAACCGTCGATGGATATGTGGTTGACCGAGATGCCGTTAAGCAGGTAGTCGGCGAGTGAGGTCCCGTCGTTACGGCTCACCTTTATACGGCTCACCTTCCCGGGGTTGGTGAACGCCTCCTCGGGATTGAAGGTGAAGACACCGTTGTCGGTTCCGACCCAGACAAGTCCGGTCGCGGGATCCTCCAGAGCGCAGAATATGTAGTGGCAGCTGACGTTTCCGTCCTGGTCATACAGGTTTTTCATCACCGCCGTTCGGTCGTCGGACTCGTCATCGATTGTGCCGTTGTGGTCGTAGACCAAGAAATCCCTGTCGTATGAGGCGGTGATCATATACACAATCATGTTCCGACGTCCCTGAGTGGTGAGCGGAAGAGCCTCCGCAGAGGTGTTAGCCACACCGAGCGACTTGAGAGAAATCTGTTTGAACGGGCGGAAAGTCTCCGCAGAAGTGCTTGCCTTTCTATTCTCAGAAGACCAGATCCAGAGTTCCGGCTCGTATTTCTGCTTTATTTCAGACTTGATGTGCGCCATCACGAGGTTTCCGGCGGCGTCAAACTTCGGATAAAGGATCATGAAGGCACCTCCCCAGTCGGAGTAAGGCTCGCGCACCGACACGTGTCCCTCGAGCGCGGGGGCGTCATCGCTTCGGGTCATGTGTAGTACCGGGGTTTTCCCGGTAATGTCGTAACGCAGCATACCGTTGAGCACGGAACCGAAATAGAACTGGTTCGGATTGTCAGGGTCGCGTACGAATCCGCACGGGTTCCTGAGTCTCAGTTCCTGACCGGGATATAGGTATGGGATTCCGTACATATCCCACTCGCCGCTGTCAAGGCCTGACAGGAGTATGGGGTTGGGAGCCAGGTGATTGCCGAAGTTGCCGTCGATGCCATGTGTGTTTACGAGCATACCGAGGTCATCGGTGTATTGCAGGCGGTTGCATCGGAACACCGCGGGGGCGTTGGGTCTCGCCGGCTCCCGGGTCTCGGTCCATTTGCCGTCGCTTCCTCGGGAGAGGGAATAGAAGCCGGTTCGCGATTTCGCGAAATAGGCGTCGCGGAGGTCCCAGCTGCCGCACATTACAGCGTAATCGTATTCGCGTCTGCCGATAAACTGCCGGTCGCCGGTCTCGCGGTCGATTTCCACAATCTGCGAGGTTCGGGTCAGCAACAGTCCGTCTTTGTTTTCCACAATCGATGCACCCTGAAAACTGCCGATTGAATTTCTCACCGGCTCAGCCCCCGGCTCTCCGAAAGTGAGAATGTAATGCTCCTCCTGATTGTTCAGCATCTTGGCAAACAGGCATTTCTTGGGGGAAATCGACACGAGGTCTGTCACGGGGTCATCCGCCGCCCAGTTTGTCGGCTGGAAATCGTCAAGCGACATGTGTATGCCGTCGAGTGGAGACTGGAGGATTTTCCCGTCGTGAAGCAGCAGCAATCGGTCTCCTGCCCTTACCACGCGGTCGACCGGCTTGTTGAATATGCCGCTTGACGCTATCTCCCCCTTTGAGTCGTCGATAACGATGAAGCCGAAATCAGTGGCGAGATACGCCCTGTTTAGTTCGGGAGCGAAAGAAATGCCGCGCACCTCCTTGCTTCCGGACGTTAAGAAACTCTTCAGCGAGCGTAGGGTCTTCAGTTCTCCGTCATCGTATAGCAGGTCGATAGTGAAGTCGTCGTATACTATCAGCAGGTAGTGGCCGAGCGCGTTGTAGTAAGCAGTTCGGATCACAGACTGCGAAAGCATGTTGTTGGCATTGTAAGGCCTCACCTCATCGCTTTCCTTTTCGAGGGTGAAGAGAGACAGGAGTTTAGTGTTGTTGTCGGCTGTCTCGGGATTATAATACTGCGCCCTGACCAGGAAATAAGTCTTGTCGGGAGTGTCAAAGACGTTCTCGACCACGTCGTCGAAAGTGTTGTAAATACGCCAGTCGGCGGCATTTCGGGCGGAAGCGGGGAGAGCCATTGCGATCAGCATAGAGAGCGAGGCAATCCACTTCAGCATGGCGCGGAGCGCCCTCCCTCGGTGCGACACAGCGTTCTTCTCGTCGTCGTCCATCTCGGCAAAGCATCTGCCGGTTTCGGCGGATACGAACACGGGGTCGTAGCCGAAGCCGTGGCTTCCGCTTCTTTGTGTAGCAATGCTACCCTCGCAAACGCCTTCGAAGAGGTGTTCCTCGCCATCGATTTCGAGCGCGACGCAAGTCTTGAACCTCGCGCCTCGTTCCTGCACGCCGTCGAGCTCGCTCAGCAGGAGGTCCATGTTTGCGTCGGGGTCGCAAGCCGGGCCGGCATAGCGCGCGGTGTGGACACCGGGAGCGCCGTTCAGCGCGTCGACCAGGAGGCCAGTGTCGTCGGCGAAGCAGTCGTGGCCTGTAGCCTCTTTTATGGCTCGCGCCTTGATCAGCGCGTTGCCGGCGAGGGAGTCTGCCGTCTCCTCTATGTCCTGATTGAAACCTATGTCGTCAAGCCCGAGAATCTCGAGGCTGTCGCCCGCGATGGCACGCGCCTCGCGCAGTTTGCCCGCGTTGTTGGTGGCCATCACAAGTGTACGTTTTTTTGTCATCTGCAGTAAGTGTTGAAAAAGAGGGTGACAAAACAGATGTCACCCTCTTAATTAACGGAAAACCGAGTTCTTTATTACACTATGCGTCGTCGGGTCAAATCACAATGTTTACGATTCTTCCGGGCACGACTATAACTTTCTTGGGAGTCTTGCCGTCAAGCCATTTTTCGGCGGCGGGGTCGGCGAGCGCCGCCTTCTCCACCTGCTCTTTGTCGCTTCCGGCGGGCACCTCGATGTTGTAGCGCATCTTGCCGTTGAACTGCACGGGATATTTCACGGTGTCTTCCTTCAGTGCGTCCTCGTCCCATGCTGGCCAGGTGCTGTCGCTTACGCTACCCTCGTGGCCCAGCTCATGCCAGAACTCCTCGGCGATGTGAGGAGCAAACGGCGCGATCAGGCGCGCGAACTCGTCCATCGACTCAATGCTTACCGATTGCGGCTTGCCGAGTTCGTTGACGGCTATCATGAAGGCAGCCACCGATGTATTGAACGAGAAGTTCTCGATATCCTTGGTCACTTTCTTGATGAGAGTGTGCATTGTCTTTTTCTCCTGCGCGCTTCTCTCCATCTGTGAGCGCCTGCTGAAGATGCTCCAAAGCTTGCGGAGGAAACGGTTGACACCGTCGATGCCGTTGGTGTCCCAAGGCTTGGACTGCTCCACGGGGCCGAGGAACATCTCGTAAAGCCTGAGGGTGTCGGCACCGTATTTCTCCACTATGACATCGGGATTAACGACGTTGAACATAGACTTCGACATCTTCTCCACAGCGTATCCGCATACATACTTTCCGTTTTCAAGCACAAACTCGGCGTCGGCGAAGTCGGGACGCCAAGCACGGAACGCATCGAGGTCAAGAATGTCGTTGCTCACTATGTTGACGTCTACACGTATCGGCATGGTGTCGTATCCGTCAAGGAGTCCCTTGCTTACGAAAGTGTTGGTGCCTTTGACGCGGTAAACGAAATTGGTGCGACCCTGGATCATTCCCTGGTTCACGAGTTTCTTGAAAGGCTCCTTGCTTACCACGAGCCCGAGGTCGTAGAGGAACTTATTCCAGAAGCGGCTGTAGATGAGGTGACCGGTGGCGTGTTCGGCACCGCCAACGTACAGGTCCACGTCACGCCAGTATTCGTCTGCCTCGCGGCCAACCAGTTCATTGTCGTTGTGCGGGTCCATGTAGCGCAGATAGTATGCCGAGCTACCGGCGAATCCGGGCATCGTGCACAGTTCGATGGGATATCCCTCCTTGGTCTTCCAGTTCTCGGCCCTTCCGAGCGGCGGCTCGCCGTCGGCAGTAGGCAGATAGCTGCTCACTTCAGGGAGGAGGAGCGGGAGTTCCGACTCGTCCATCAGATATGCCACTCCGTCTTTATAGTATACGGGGAAGGGCTCGCCCCAGTATCTCTGGCGAGAGAAAATGGCGTCGCGCAGACGATAGTTTACCTTGACGCGTCCGATTCCTTTCTCGCTTATATGTTTCTTAGTCTTGGCGATAGCCTCCTTCACGCTCAGGCCGTTGAGGTCGAGGTCGGGACCGCAAGAGTTGCAGACAGTGCCCTCCTTGGCGTCGAAACTCTGCTCGCTGACATCCGCGCCTTCAATAAGGGGGATAATGGGCAGACCGAATTTCTTAGCAAAGGCATAGTCTCGTGAGTCGTGCGCCGGCACCGCCATGATGGCGCCGGTGCCGTATCCGGCGAGGACATAGTCGCTGACCCAGATAGGTATCTCTTTGCCGCTTAGCGGATTGACGGCGTATGCGCCGGTAAAGACGCCGGTTACTTTCTTGTCCATCTGGCGCTCTCGTTCGGTCTTGTGCTTTACTTCTTCGAGGTAAGCATCCACTTCCGCCTTGTGTTCGGGAGTTGTGAGCATGGCGACATATTCCGACTCGGGAGCCAGCACCATGAAAGTCACGCCAAAGACAGTGTCGGCGCGGGTGGTGAATATTTCGAGCTCCACGTCGCTGTCTTTCACCGGGAATCTCATCTCGGCACCCTCGCTTCTGCCGATCCAGTTGCGCTGGGTCTCTTTCAGCGACTCGCTCCAGGCGAGATCCGCGAGGTCGTCGAGCAGACGCGGGGCGTATGCCGACACCCTCAGGCACCACTGGCGCATCAGTTTCTGCTCCACGGGATAGCCACCTCTCACACTGAGCCCCTCGCTCACCTCGTCGTTGGCAAGGACGGTGCCGAGTTCGGGACACCAGTTCACCATCGTCTCTCCCTGGAAGGCAATGCGCCAGTTCATCAGTGTCTCGCGCTGCTCCTTCTCTGTCATGGCGTTCCATTGGTCAGCCGTCAGTTCCAGATCCTTGGACTGCGCGGCGTGAAGACCTTCGGTTCCGTTCTTTTCGAGCCGGCTCACCAGATCGGCTATCGGGCGCGCCTTGCAGAGCTCGGTGTCGTAGTAATGGTTGAACATCTGCATGAACGCCCACTGGGTCCATTTGTAATATCCGGGGTCGCAGGTGCGCACCTCGCGGCTCCAGTCGAACGAGAATCCAATCTTGTCGAGTTGGGAGCGGTATCGTGCAATGTTGTCGGAAGTGGTCTTCTCGGGATGCTGACCGGTCTGGATGGCGTATTGCTCGGCGGGCAGGCCGTAGGCGTCATATCCCATGGGGTGCAGCACGTTGAAGCCCTGCTGACGCTTGAACCGCGCATAGATGTCGCTGGCGATGTAGCCGAGGGGATGGCCTACGTGCAGACCTGCGCCCGATGGGTAGGGGAACATGTCGAGCACATAGTATTTCGGACGGCTGCCGTCGACCGAGGTCTTGAACACTTCGTTGTCGCGCCAGTAACGCTGCCAGCGCGATTCGATGTCTTGATGATTGTATTCTGCCATTTTATGCTGTTTTTATTTGTTTCTTTATGTGTTGTCGTTGAATGGGTCAGTGGCGGGAGTGCATCTTCTGAAGGGCGCGTCGGAGCAATCGGCTTGCCACAGGCACTTCCTCATAATATGTGACGCATAGGACATATATCGTGAGCAGAAGGGCACGGACGGAGTATGTGCCCCACATGGCGTATGGGAACTCCACCGCGCTTCCCACTACCCAGAGCACCGCCGCAAGCAGAGTGTAAAGCGCGATGCGTTTCATCGGATATGGTATGGGATAGTATCTGCGTCCGAGACAGTAACTCAGGACCATGATTCCGGCATATGCAATGAGGGCCGCCCATGCCGAGCCGATGTAGCCGTCGGGGATGCCAATAAGAGGCACGAGCAGGAGGTTACCACCCAGCATAAGCGCAAACCCTATGAGCGACAGATACATGCCCCAGCGCGTGCGGTCGGTGAGCTTGTACCATAGCGACAGGTTGAAATATACTCCGAAGCAGAGGTCGGCTATCATCATGACGGGAACCACCTGAAGTCCCGCCCAGTAGGCCGGGGCGATGAAGTATTTGATAATCGGGAGGAAAAACATCACTCCGAGGAAAATCGCGAGTCCGAAGACAATGAAGAACTTCATGGCGTCGGCGTATGCGCCCTTCTTGTCCTCCCCCTCGTCGCGGGCGCGGGCGAAGATGAACGGCTCGTATGCATATCGGAACGCCTGAGTGAACATCATCATCACCACGGCAATCTTGATGTTGGCGCCATAAAGCCCCACCATGGCGCGGGCGCTCTCCGGGTCGTGCGGGAAAAGGTAGGGAATAACTATCTGCCCCATTCCCTGGCTCAGGTTGCCCGCCACGCCGAGCACCAGCAGCGGCCATGAATATCTCAGCATGGCTTTGAGCAGAGTGAAGTCGCAGCGAAGGCGTGCGGCGCGCATTGCGGGAAGGAGACACGCGAGCACTACAAGCGTGCTGATGACATTGGCGAGGAAAATCCATCCGATGCCGAATGCCTCGCCTCCGAGCGGCTCATAAAACCATGATATGAGTGCCGGGGCGCTCTCCATGATGCGCGGACATGCCAACAGGAAGAATAGGTTGAGCGCGATGTTCACGCCAATGTTCACAAACTTTATTCCGGCGAAAGTCCAAGCCTTGCGGCGGAACCTGAGATAGGCGAAGGGCAGGTTGCTGAATGCGTCGACCGCTACGGTGAGTCCCATCATCCATACATATTCCGGATGATGAGGCAGTTTTATCGCCTGCGATATCGGATCAAGGAATACTGTTATCGCAGCGATAAACAGCAGGGAGGTGAATCCCAGCGACACGAGCGAGGTGCTGTAGACCGCATCCGGATCCTTCTCCTTGTTGGCGTATCGGAAGAAGCCGGTCTCCATGCCGTAGTTGAGAATCACTATGACCACAGCCACCATGGCGTAGAGATAGCTTACCACTCCATATTCCGTCTTTGAGAAGAGATATGTGTAGAGCGGTACGAGGCCCCAGTTTAGGAACCTTCCGATGATGCTGCTGAGGCCGTATACCGCCGTGTCCTTTACCAGCGACTTAATTCCTGCCATTTATAGTCCAAGATTAAAAACTGTTAGCTTCTTTTCAGTCGAATAGGGATGCGTCTCGCGACTTCGGGTATCTGCCGAGGTGGCGGAAAGCGAGTTCCGTGACTTCTCTGCCACGAGGGGTTCGTTTCAGAAACCCTTCCTTGATCAGGAAAGGCTCGTAGACCTCCTCGATAGTGCCGCTGTCCTCGCCAAGCGCGGTAGCTATGGTGGAGAGCCCCACGGGACCTCCGCCGAACTTGTCGATGATGGTGACGAGAATCTTGTTGTCTATTTCGTCAAGTCCGTGGGTGTCGATGTTCAGCGCCTCCAGAGCTACTTTCGCGGTCTTGAGGTCGACCTGTCCGTTGCCCATCACCATCGCGAAATCTCGCACACGGCGCAGAAGGGCGTTTGCGATACGCGGGGTTCCTCGGCTGCGCATCGCGATCTCAAGGGCCGCATCGTCGGAGATGGGAGTCTTGAGAAGTCTCGCGGATCGCTTCACGATTCCTCGGAGCACCTCATGGTCGTAGTATTCCAGATGACAGTTGATGCCGAAACGCGCGCGCAGAGGGGCGGTAAGAAGGCCGCTCCTCGTGGTGGCCCCGATGAGTGTGAAGGGAGAGATTGTGAGCTGCACCGATTTAGCTCCCGGACCCTTGTCGAGAAGGATGTCGATTCTGTAGTCTTCCATCGCGGAGTACAGGTATTCCTCTACGATAGGGTGCAGTCGGTGGATCTCGTCGATGAAAAGCACATCGTGCGGCTCCAGGCTCATGAGGATACCGGCGAGGTCGCCGGGCTTGTCGAGCACCGGGCCGCTCGTCACCTTGAACCCCACATTGAGTTCGTTTGCCATGATGTTGCTCAGGGTTGTCTTTCCGAGACCCGGAGGACCGTGGAGCAAGGTGTGGTCGAGGGCCTCGCCGCGCATCCGAGCCGCCTGAACGAACACGCGGAGATTTGCGACGATTTTATCCTGGCCGCTGAAGTCATCGAACGACAGCGGCCTGAGCGCCTTCTCTATGTCGCGGTCGCTTCCCAACGGAGCGGCCTCGCTTCCATGAATGTCAAATTCCGGCATTATCTGTACTGCTTGGGAAATGCTGTCAGTCTTTCACCGATATGAGGTAATAACTCTTCTTTCCTCTCTGGGCGAGGATGTATTTGCCGCCAAGAAGGAGGTCTGTGCCTACGGTCATCGCGGGGTCGGTCACCTTCTCCTTGTTGATGCTAACGCCATTGCCCTGGATCATCTTGCGCGCTTCCGCCTTTGAGGGGAACACGGCAGTGTCAACGGCGAGGAAATCGAGGACGGGAATGCCTTCCTCAAGCTTTTTGCGTGAAATCTCGAAACGGGGAACACCCTCGAAAATATCGAGCAGAGTCTGCTCGTCGAGCGCGTGCAGTTCCTCGACCGCGCTGTTGCTGAAGAGTATCTTGCTGGCAGCCACGGCGGCATCGTAAGCCTCTCTGCCATGCACCATGACGGTGACTTCCTCGGCGAGTCTCTTCTGGAGAGGCCTCATGCCGGGATCTTTGGCATGTTCGGCGGCGAGAGCCTCGATTTCCTCGCGTGAGAGGAAAGTGAATATCTTCAGATATTTCTCGGCGTCGGCGTCACCTACATTGAGCCAGAACTGATAGAACTTGTAGGGAGAAGTGTAGCGGGCGTCGAGCCAGATGTTTCCACTCTCCGTCTTACCGAACTTGCCGCCGTCGGCCTTTGTGATCAGGGGGCATGTGAGTGCGTATGCCTCGCCTCCGAGTTTGCGGCGGATAAGTTCTGTTCCTGTGGTTATGTTTCCCCACTGGTCGCTGCCACCAAGCTGGAGACGGCATCCCTTGCTTTCGTAAAGGTGCATGAAGTCATATCCCTGGAGGAGCTGATATGTGAATTCGGTGAAGCTCAGGCCGTCGCGAGCCTCGCCGTTGAGACGTTTCTGTACGCTGTCTTTCGCCATCATGTAGTTGACGGTAATGTGCTTGCCGATTTCGCGTGCGAAGTCGAGGAATGAGAATTCCTTCATCCAGTCGTAGTTGTTGACGAGTTCCGCCCTGTTGGGGGCGTCGCTTTCGAAGTCGAGGAATCGGGACAGCTGTTTTTTGATTGCTTCCTGATTGTGGCGCAGTGTTGCCTCGTCGAGCAGGTTGCGCTCGGCGCTCTTGCCGGAGGGGTCGCCGATCATGCCTGTTGCACCACCGATGAGTGCAAGGGGCTTGTGGCCGCACCTCTGGAAGTGGCGCAACATCATCACGCCGCACAGGTGACCTATGTGAAGTGAGTCTGCCGTTGGGTCGATGCCGAGGTAGGCAGTTGTCATTTCTTTATTCAGTTGCTCTTCGGTGCCGGGCATGATGGAATGTATCATGCCGCGCCATGTAAGTTCTTCGATGAAATTCATATTATTGCAGTTCAAAATTATTAATTCTCAATTTCCCAAAAAGGTCTCCATAGTGGTTCCCACAGCCTCGAGGGTTTCGCGGGATATGCAGTCCATGTTGTCGGCGGTGGTGTGCCAGCCGCTGAAAAAGCCGGAGTCCTCGCGATAGTCGATGATGTCGATGGCGGGGATTCCCCCTTTTATGAGTTCGACATGGTCATCGTTTACCGCCGAGCCCATACGGTTTACGAACATCGCGCTATGCCCCAGAGACGCCGCTGTTGCCCATATCTTGTCGGCAAGGGCGGGGGCTGCCTGCTGGGAGAAATATTCGCGCATGAAAGTGGCTCCGTGTGCTCCCACCATGTCGAGAAGAATAGCCGTCTGCGGCATATAGCCTTCCACCGGAGGATGATTCACGAAATATCGGGCACCCATAGCCCAGCTTTCGTCGTTGTTTTCCGTACCCCAGTCCTCGGCGTCACACAGGAGGATGTCGATGCCGTGGGAGATGTGCCCCTCTCCGGCGAGGCGGGCGAGTTCGAGCAGCACTCCGACGCCGCTGGCTCCGTCGTTGGCTCCGTCAATCGGGGTTTTATGAAGCGCGGGGTCGGGGTCGTTGTCGGCCCAGGGACGAGTATCCCAGTGGGCGAGAAGGAGAGTGCGCTTCTCTGCTTCCGGATTGAATCTCGCGAATATGTTGCGCATGGGGATGCGTGTGCCGTCGAAAGTGGTGAGTTCTGCTTTCTGCTCCATGACTTCGGCACCGAATCCTTTCAGTCGCGACGCGAGCCAGTCGCCACACGCCCGGTGAGCGGGAGTTCCGGGCACACGCGGACCGAACGACACCTGTCGGACGATGTTGGCGTATGCGCTGTCGGCTGAAAAGAACCGTGTCTGCGTTGTCTTGCTGTCGGGCGTGACGGCTGCGGAGTCCCGGCTCTCTTTCCTTCCGGCGCCGCATGACAGGAGCAAAGTTGCGGCAAGCGTGGATGACACCAGTGTTCTTATGATGTTCATTTTTTTACAAATCGCTTTATTCGCACAAAATTAGTAAAAAAAAAGCGAATATGCAAGAAAGGGGATATGGGCGACGTCATCGGAACGCGCTGTAAAAGAAAAGAGGTCGACTCACGTCGACCTAATTCCTTTAATTCAAACAACAATAACAACTTTTTCAGAACGCTTATAGCAGTAAAAACTATCAATCAAATTTTGGTTGTAACTCCCGGGTTGGCTCAAGCCTCGGTGGGCTCCGCCACCCGGTTGTCTGTCTGAGTTACGCTCTATAAACACGTCTGAAAGGTCGAATGTTCATGTGTTTAAATTCTATTATGCACAATTAACGTTTATTTAATATATGCAATAATTTTGTATTATTTCAGCCTTGCCTGAATGGCTGCGGTCTCCTTTTCATAGCCGGGCTTGCCGAGGAGCGCGAACATGTTTTTCTTGTACGCCTCCACACCGGGCTGGTTGAAAGGATTCACTCCGAGAATATAGCCGGATATGCCACAAGCCTTCTCGAAGAAGTAGATGAGCTGTCCAAGGGTGTCCTCGTCGAGTCGAGCGATTTCTATCTTGAGGTTGGGGACGCCGCCGTCGACGTGTGCAATCTGAGTGCCGAGCTCTGCCATCTTGTTGACTTCATCCACGCGCTTGCCGGCAAGGAAGTTGAGGCCGTCAAGGTTCTGCTCGTCGCTCGGGATGACTTTCTCGAGTTCAGGAGCTTTGACAGAGATCACTGTCTCGAAGATGGTACGTTCGCCGTCCTGTATCCACTGGCCCATGGAATGGAGGTCGGTGGTGAAGTCCACGCTTGCCGGGAAAATGCCTTTGCCGTCTTTGCCCTCGCTCTCTCCGTAGAGCTGTTTCCACCATTCTCCGAAATAGTGGAGCTTGGGGTTGAAGTTTACGAGAATCTCAGTCTTCTTGCCGCTGCGGTATAGGGCGTTGCGCATGCGGGCATACGTCTCCGCGATGTTCTCGGCTCCGTTTGCCATTGTCTCCTTCTCCATTTTAGCGGCACCTTCCACGAACTTCTTGATGTCGAAGCCCGCCACGGCGATAGGAAGAAGTCCTACGGGAGTGAGAACGGAGAAGCGGCCGCCAACGTTGTCGGCGATTACGAAAGTCTCGTATCCTTCCTGAGTTGCGAGAGTGCGGAGGGCGCCTTTTTTAGCGTCGGTGATTGCTACGATGAGTTCTTTTGCAGCTTCCTTGCCTACAGCCTCTTCGAGCTGAGTCTTGAGAAGACGGAATGCGATGGCGGGTTCGGTGGTGGTGCCGGACTTGGAAATCACCACGATGCCGAATTTCTTTCCCTTGAGGAACTCCTGCAGCTCGGCTGTGTAGTCTTCACCGATGTTCTGACCGGCGAAGAGCACTTTTGTGCCGGTGGCGGCGGGGTCCATGAAGTCGGAGAAGCAGTTGCTGAGTGCGCTTATCACAGCCTTGGCGCCAAGATAGCTGCCGCCGATGCCGATGCACACCACATAGTCGCACTTAGACCTGAGGCGCTCGGCTGTTTTGTTGATGCTGTCGATGAGGTCGCTGTCGATTTCTCCGGGAAGTCTTACCCAGCCCAGGAAGTCGTTGCCGGCGGCTCTTCCGGTGTTGACGTCTTCCAGAGCCTCGGCGGCTGCGCCGGCAAGACCCTTGTACTGTTCGCAGGCGAATTTCTCAGCCTGTGTGATGTCTAAACTAATGGCTTTCATGTTTGATTGTTTTTGCCTTTGAGGGCCCCTCTGCCGAGAGAGACCCCGAGGGGCATATGGTTAAAGGATTTATTGGGTTCTATTTACTCTATTGTGGTTTACTAAGCGAAAGTTTCCGCGAGAGTCTTCATGGCTCGTCGGGCGTTGGCGCCTTGATAAAGCACGCTGTATACCATCTCCAGAATCGGCATGTCCACTCCGAGTCCCGGACGCTGGTTTATCTCGCGAATGCATTTGGTGCCGTAGTAGCCTTCAGCCACCATGCTCATCTCCATCATTGCCACCTTCACGCTATAGCCTTTGCCTATCATTGATCCGAAATTATGGTTTCGGGAGAAGCGGCTGTAGGCGGTCACGAGGAGGTCGCCGAGATATGCCGAGAGGTCAATGTCGCGCGGCATCGGGGAAATGGTGTCGACAAACTTCCGCATCTCCCTGATAGCGTTGCTCACGAGCATAGCCATGAAATTGTCGCCCGCCTTCATGCCGTTGACCATTCCGGCGGCTATTGCATACACGTTTTTCAGCACGGCGGCGTATTCAATACCGTCGACGTCGTCGGAGATGATTGTCTTCATCTTGTCTGAGGCTATGCGCGATGCGAACAAACGGGCGTTGTCGGTGTCGCGGCAACCGATGGTGAGATAGCTGAGGTGTTCGAGCGCCACTTCCTCGGCGTGGCACGGACCTCCGATTACCAGCATCCTGTCGCGCGGCACCCCGCATTGCTGCTCGAAATAGTCTGTGACGATCATATTCCGGTCTGGCACGATGCCTTTCACTGCCGACACAATGTATTTGTCTGATATGTCGGCAGTGAGTTTGCTGATTTCCGGCAGGAAGTATGGAGAGGGCAGTGCAATCACAAGCGCGTCGGCGTTTTCCGCCGCCTCGTTTATGTCTGCCGTGAGGTCTATTCTGTCGGTGTCGAAACTGACATCGGTGAGATAGGTCGGGTTATGTCCCAATTTCCGGAACTCCTCGATCTTCTCCTCGCTGCGCATATACCAGCCGATGCGGTCGCAGTTTTTCAGCAGGAGCTTGGCGAGGGCTGTTGCCCAGCTTCCTCCGCCTATCACCGCAATGCGACCTATGGACTCTGTCTCGCTCATGGTCATTTGTTCTCCTCGCCGGGTTCCTCTTCCTGTTTTGCCTGTTTCTTTTCGGGACGCATCTGGGGGAAGAACAGGACTTCCTGAATGGCAGTCTGTCCTGTCATCAGCATGGTGAGGCGGTCCATGCCAATTCCAAGGCCCGATGTGGGAGGCATACCGTATTCAAGGGCGCGGATGAAGTCGTGGTCGATGATCATTGCTTCGTCATCGCCCTTGTCGGCGAGGTTCATCTGGTCAACAAACCGCTCGTACTGGTCGATCGGATCGTTGAGCTCCGAGTATGCGTTGCAGAGTTCCTTGCCGTTGACCATAAGTTCGAAGCGTTCGGTCAGGGCGGGATTCTCGCGGTGCTTCTTTGTGAGGGGCGACATCTCGATGGGGTAGTCGGTGATGAAGGTGGGCTGGATATACGTGCCCTCGCAGGTCTCGCCGAAGATTTCGTCGATCAGCTTGCCCTTGCCCCAGCTTTTGTCAACTTCGATATTCTTTTCCTTGCAGAAGGCGCGGAGCTCTTCCTCGGTCTTTCCGGTGATGTCGAATCCTGTGTGCTCAAGAATGGCGTCGGTCATGGTGACACGCTTGAACGGAGCCTTGAACGACACGGTGTTTTCGCCGATCTTGACCTCGGTGGTGCCGTTGACGTCCATGCATATTTTCTCAAGCATGTTTTCCACAAAACGCATCATCCAGTTGTAGTCCTTGTATGCCACATATACCTCCATGCATGTGAACTCGGGGTTGTGGGTGCGGTCCATACCCTCATTGCGAAAATCTTTGGCAAATTCATATACGCCGTCGAATCCGCCTACTATCAGGCGCTTGAGATACAGCTCGTTGGCAATGCGCAGATATAGCGGTATGTCAAGGGCGTTGTGGTGTGTGATGAAAGGACGCGCAGCGGCACCTCCGGCGATGGACTGGAGAATCGGGGTCTCGACTTCCATCAGACCATGGCTGTTGAAGTATTCGCGCATGGAATTGAAGATTCTGTTGCGCTTGATGAAGATTTCCTTGACCTGGGGATTCACCACAAGGTCTACATAGCGCTGACGATAGCGCTGCTCGGGATCGGTGAAGGCGTCATAGGCCTTGCCGTCTTTCATCTTCACCATCGGCAGGGGGCGGAGGCTCTTGCTGAGGACTGTGATTTCCTTGGCATGGACAGTGATCTCACCCATCTGAGTGCGGAACACGAAACCCTTCACTCCGATGAAGTCTCCTATGTCGAGGAGTTTCTTGAACACGACGTTATACATGTCCTTGTCTTCACCCGGACAGAGATCGTCGCGGCTCACGTATACCTGTATTCTGCCGTCGGCGTCCTGAAGTTCCACGAATGAAGCCTTACCCATGATGCGACGGCTCATGATGCGGCCCGCCACGCTCACTTCGCGCGGCTCTGCGTCATCCTTGAAGTTTTCCTTGATTTCTTTGCTGTGGCCGGTTACCGCGTATTCAGCGGCGGGATACGGCTCGATTCCTCGGTCGCGAAGCGCCTGCATGCTGTTGCGCCTCACAATCTCCTGTTCACTCAACTCTTGGTTTGCCATTATATTATTTAGTTTTTTCTATAATTCCATCATTTATCGGAGGACGATACGCCCCCTTCATTTCAGGGCATAATTCACCCATTCCGCAAATATAGCGAAAAAATCCCACATACGCCCAATTTTGCTCCGAAAAATAGCGTTTTTTTCATTCTATATAATTTATAATCCTAATAAGAGTTATTTAGATAAGGAGTTTAACAATGAAGTTGTCTAAACTTATTTCTTTGTTAAGATTTCGTCAGGTTTTCGAGCGGATTCTTTCACGCGAAGAGGGAGCGATGCGGGCATCGTGACCGATGAGTGGGGAAGAATACGCCGAAAAGATGACGGAAGATTGACAAAGAGAATGAAAAATTTATTTATTTTGCATCTTTTGACATTCGTAAATAAGTAGAAACAACTTCAATATCAATTTTCAATTCAAGCAAATGCAAATCAAAATAGAATCGCCAGCCGCCATTCCTGACGCAGCCCGAATGCTGCTCGATGCGATCGGAGACCGCACCATAGTGGCGCTTAGAGGCGCGATGGGGGCAGGAAAGACAACTCTTACATCTGAAATGATGAAAGTCCTGAAGATGGACGATGAGGCATCCTCGCCCACATTCGCCATCGTCAACGAGTATCATTCGTCGGAAACCGGCAAGACCGTCTATCACTTTGACTTCTACCGTATAGAGTCGCTTGCTGAGGCTCTTGACATCGGCATTGAAGACTACTGGGACAGCGGATGTCTATGCCTGATGGAATGGGCGGAGAATATAGAGGATATTCTTCCGGAGGAGACACTGGTGGTGGACATAGAGGAACTTTCGGACTCTTCCAGACTCATAACCGTGAATGACTGAGCATGAAGAAGCTTAAGCTTGATACAGTGGACTCGACCAACGAGTATCTGATGCGTGAGGCAGGAAATCTGCCGGCTCCGATACTTGTGGCAGCGCGATGCCAGACGGCAGGTCACGGTCAGCGGGGCAACTCCTGGGAATCCGCTCCGGGAGAGAACCTCACGTTTTCAATCCTTTTCCGTCCGGAAGAGATGCAGCCGCCGCTGCAATTTTATATTTCGGAAGCGGTCGCGCTTGCGGTGGTAGATTTCCTTGCCGTTCACGGGATAGAGGCTAAGGTGAAGTGGCCAAACGACATATATGTGGGCGACAGAAAGATCTGCGGCATTCTTATCCGTCATTCCCTGGCGGGTGAGTATATCTCCTTTTCGGTGATTGGAGTCGGCATCAACGTGAACCAGACAGAGTTTGTCAGCGATGCCCCCAATCCGGTTTCGATAGCTATGGTCACCGGCGAAAGATATGATGTCGACAATCTCTACGACCTTGTGGCGGACTGCATCGAGCGGAGACTGGAGTCGATAGGCGACGACGACAGGCGCTCCGCCATACACCGGGAATTCATGTCGCGTCTATGGCGTGGCGACGGAGCCTACTATCCCTTTACCGACACTGCTACCGGCGAGCATTTCTCGGCGGCTGTGGACTGCGTCAGCACCAGCGGCCCCATCACCCTGCGTCTGGCTGACGGCAGTTTCCGCACATACAGTTTCAAGGAAGTGTCGTTTGACATCTGAGACAACTTCTATAAATAACTCCAAATTCATTTAGATGGACTCTTAATCGATAAAACCTTTACATTCATGAAAAGAACCCTTATTACTGCAATGGCCATTGCCTCAGGAATGTCTGTTGCGATTAACGCGGAAATGACCGCCACTCTTGACGGTCTTGTCGCAAAGATGTCTAACGGCATCATTACACTCAACATAGGCAAGGACGGACGAGCCAACAAGATGTATCACGAGGCCAACGGCACGGAAAACATCCTCGGCAGCAGCGGCATTTATTTCGACTATACAGCCGACAAGAACCGCGCCCTGTCTCCGGGCAAGGCGGAGGTGGTGAAACTCACCGACGATTATGCCGAGATTCTTTACACCAACACATCCGCCGACCTGCGTTTCAGCCAGGGATACATACTGAAGAAGGGAGTGAGCGGTGTCTATACCTATGTAATCGTGAACGGTACCGACAAGTCTTCGGGCGTCAAGGTGAAGGAGGCACGTGTGTGCACGCGTCTTGCCTCATCTTTTCTCGACGGCTATGTGGACGACAGGATGCAGGGCCGCATACCCTCAAACGCTGAGATGAAAATAGCGGAAAAGGAGGAAAACAAGATACAGGATGCCACATACCGTATGGAAGACGGCTCCATATATACAAAATACAACTGGGCGCAGTTTATAGTGAACGACAGTGTCCATGGTCTTATGAACGGCAAGGTGGGAGTGTGGAACATTCCGTGCAGTTATGAATGGCTCAACGGCGGTCCGATGCGTCAGGAGCTTACAGTGCACGCCACCAGCAAGTCTCCCATCACCATCCAGATGCTTCAGGGCGAGCATCTCGGGGGAGCGGCGCAGACATACGAGGACGGGGAGAGCCAGATTTTCGGGCCGTTCTTCATATATGTGAACTCCGGTGCTTCAACCGAAGAGATGATTGCGGACGCTAAGGCGGAGGCATCGCGCCAGATGTCGCAGTGGCCTTTCGAGTGGTTTGACAATACCCTTTATCCTCTTGACCGAAGTGTCGTCACGGGCCACATCGACGTGACTGCCGGAGGCGGGAATGCAGACTTGCAGGTTGTGCTTGGAAAACCCGGTGTGGAACTGATTCGTCAGGGCAAGGAATATATGTATTGGTCCAAAACGGATGCCAACGGCAATTTCAGCATTCCCAATGTGCGCAAGGGTGAATATTCATTGTATGTGTATGCTACCACAGGAAACATTACCGACGAACTTGAATACACGGGAGTGACAGTTGCCGACGCTTTGACTGATCTGGGCGACATCACATGGACTCCTACAACCTATAAGACACTCCTTTGGAATATCGGCGAGAACAACCGTCGTGCCGATGGATTCATGATAAGCGACGATCTGCGTGCATACGGTCTTTGGGAAAAAGTCCCTGCCAATCTGACTTTCAATGTGGAAACAGGCAATCCGGAAACCGACTGGTATTATGCCCAGTGTCACAATGGCACATGGTCGGTGAAATTTGACCTCGACGAGGTGCCGGAAGGCGACATGCACCTCACGGCATCGGTGGCAGGCGCAACCAACAAGCCCACTGTGGCGATTAAGGTAAACGGTTCGAATGCCGCTACCTGGAGCTTCTCAAGCAATGATGCCGCCATCTACCGAAGTGCCACTCAGGCGGGACGCCACTGGCTGAAGACCTGCGCCTTCCCCGCCAGTATGCTGAAAAAGGGCGAGAACACCATCGACCTTGTGATGTCCGGTATAAGCAAAAACGGCGGCGTGATGTACGACTGCCTGAAACTTGAATCCGACGGCGGCTCCGGCGTAGAAGGGGTAACCACACCCGCCGACCGTGTAGAGATAGGCCGTTACGACCTCCACGGTCGCCCCGTAGGAGCCTCCTACACCGGACTCGTCATCATTCGCTACTCCGACGGCACTGTAGAAAAGGTCGCTCTACGCTGACCCAACTTTACTTTTACCCCGTCTTTCACCACCTCGTTCCGCGTCTTTCAACCAAATTTGCGAACAACATTGAACAAAAAACGATAAAAAACTGCCCAAAAACTTGCACCGACCAAAAAAAAGCATTAAATTTGCATCCGCAAACCCCCGGAATGCCCAGGTGGCGGAATGGTAGACGCGCTCGTTTCAGGTGCGAGTGTTGAGAGACGTGCAGGTTCGAGTCCTGTTCTGGGCACCCTAAAATCCCGTAACTCATTGATAATCAAGAGTTGCGGGATTTTTCTTTTGTTTTTGTCTGCAAAATGTCTGCAAAACGGAAGTCAATAACTCATTCCTCCCCCATTTTTTATTAAAAAATCCACCGTACAGGTATGATTTTGTCTGCCGCAGACAAAACTAAATGTTAAAAATGACCCTCTTGAAATTTTAACAACGGTTAAATTGTTAACGCGAGTTCCCTCGCTGCTACCCTCGGAAGCATAAAGAATCCAGCGGATTTGTACCGATTTGTTTCTAAACTATCCATTGACGAACCCTCGTATGTAAAAATGTGTTTCTATTTTATATCCGAAACAAAATGAGTACATACGACCTCCCATATTATGAAAATGTGCTCTGTGAGAGAATGTCGTTTATCGAACCATTCTGCACAGATTGGGAGGCTGTGAATGTCAATCATCTCATAGAGCTTAAGGACTGCCTGGATAAAGAATGGATGAATTTTCAACGTGCCATACTCGCAGATATGCAGAGTGGCTTTTACGGTTCCTATTGCGTAAGATCCATTTATTGCACCCTCAAAAAATTTTCAAGATGGTTCTATGATTTGAAGGATATAATCTGCATGGCACTCAAACACACGATACATGAGGTCGTTCAAAAAGCTGTCATTGCCAGAGCTATTGCAAATGCCATCGAAGTCATTTGGGTACCTTTTATATGGGAAAGATACGAAGAACTGAAAAAGGAATCTCAGAGACTACCTGAGACTCTTACAGCAGATGAGCTTAGACGAGCCAAGATGCGTAATATTGACGAAGTGAACAGAGATCATGCCTTGCGCAACCTGTTTAGTGTTATCACCGGTTCCAGCACAGAAGAGAAAAATCGGAAGTATGAAATTATGAGAGAAGTCCTTACCGGAATGAAAGGCAAGACCGTTGCTACCTATATTCAGGCAGCCAAGGAATTGGACTGGCTTTCTGATATTCCCGAATTTTCGGCAATGAAGATGTTCTGGGGTGTGGAGGGTTCTCATGGAGCCGTCAGCAAGATATTCAACAAGGTTGGAGGAAGCCTTATCCCGGAAGAAAATATTGAGAACGCCAGAAAAGAGCTATTAAGTAAATTACCTGAATAGTAGCACATTACATACAAGTAAAATTTAGTAAAAAGTAAAACTTGGTGTATTTTACCAAGTTTTACTTTTCTTTTCTATATGAGGGTATTGTCAGTCCTAAATTTGCGACAGAAAATTATAAATAAAGTCGCATATGAAAAAGAATCTATACGATCGGACTGTTGAAGAACTCCGGATGAGCATCGAGAACATCTGGGAGAAGATTAACGTCCAGCCCAAGGAGGATATGCCTCCTATTGTGATTCCTGTCACCGTAGAGATGCTTAGTGAGCTTACCGACCGCACAGTCATTCGAACTCTTGATGCGTTGTCCCATCTTCTGGCAAGATTTGGCGAGATACCGTCGCTGTCACGCTCATCCGCAGCGAAAATGCTCAAGAAAAGCACCAAGACCTTACGGGAATGGGAAGAGAAAGGTACGCTTGTACCGGTATATATAGAAGGCAGTCCATATTACCGCCTTAGTGATATAGAGGGACTCAATATAAAGAAAGGGGGGTAATATGAACGACAATCTCTTATATCCTAAGTCATTTGTTAGAGATAGCAGAGGGCCAAAGTTTCAGCTCGAAGCCGGCTACTCTCGTGAAGAAGTCGACATCCCAGCTCATTGTGCCACTTTCGGGGAAATCCTCGAAAGCAACAGTGAGTATACCACTGCAACGAGTTTGACGAATATCAATTCAGACAAATCGAATACACTACGGTGCCCGCTGACTGAAAGTTCAAGAATAAGCGGCAGTGACATAATCAAACAGACATACTCTATGAATCATTTAGAGGGTTTCCTGCGGATGCCACTGTCACTTTTCGAGATGGCTGACAGAATAAAAGTTATACCCAGTCCTCGGAAAAGGCTCTTTCACCAACTCGTTACAACAACGGGATTGTCTCCAAACACTGTCAAAATGATATTGTGTCCTACAACCTCCGGCATATATCCCAAGAAGCGTATCCGCCATAAAATTGCCGAGTTTATGGGAATGGATGTCAACCAGTTGTTTCCTGCAGACCGAACGCAGACCGGGTCAATAGTAGATGTCTATCTTCGCCTTTCTCCGAATGGTATTGAATTTCAAAATTTCATATTCCTGCTCTCTTTAGCCACGCATTCAAAGCAAAAGACAGTCAGGAAATGGTTGAAAGCTCGAAAGGTTCCGATGCAAGGTGCCAGGATTGCAATCGCTCAAGTCATAGGTGCGTCTATTTCTCAACTCTTTCCTCTCGAAGAGGGATAAAAAGTACACCCATATGACAAAGACGACCTTACGCCCGGAGAAATATTATTCTGTATCAGAGCTGTCAAAGGTGCTTGGGCTTGCGCCATATGACATGCTCACTTTAATAAATAATAGCGGAATACTCTACGAATTAAAAGACGGTCATGCCGCCTATAAAGGTTCGGATATTCAGCCATTGATAGAATCAAAGCGATGTATAACTCAGGATACATTCCTTTCTACCGGGATGAGTTAGATGACTGGCTCATTCAGGATCCACAACGGTTTATGTGGTGGATATGGATAAGGTGCCGCGCTGCGTACAAACCATGTATGCAGTGTGTGGGACAGGCTCGTGTTGAGGTCAATCTTCAATTCGGAGAGTTAGCTGTCACTAAAACTTATCTGAAGAATGTATGGGGCGTAAATATAAAGACCGTTGACCGCTTTTTGAAGCAAATGGTTAAAGATGGACGCATATCATGTCGTGATGAGAAAGGAATCCTGATTATCCGTGTTACCAAAGATGAGCTCATAACCGTACCATCCGGCAGGGTCAAAGAAACGGATACCGGGAAGGAAAGTCAAATGCAGATTCTGACGGATGATGATTTGACAGATGAGACGGACGGTGAAATGAGTGCCGAATTACCCAGTGAAATGCCCGACGAGATACATGATGAAATGGCAGTTCAAATGCCACCAATTATAAGAAATATAGAAAATAATAATTTCAAAAAAACTGATATTGATTTATCCGCACGAGAGAAAGATTTTTTTGAAGAATTAAAAAAATCAGATCTCACTCTTGAACAAATGACTTATAGTCTGAAACCTGAAAATGGTCAAGAAGGTTTGTTGCTTCTTCTGGATGAATTTATCAACCAGTGTTTGGGGACCGACGACTTCCACAATACCTTTTCCGAGTTTAAGAGACATTTCATGAATTGGGCAAGGAAAGAAATTCGATCGAGAAAAATTGATGACAAAAAACATACTCAAAATGGAAAGAAAGAAAAAGAACCCCGGGCTGAATCCGGAGCATCCCGACGCCGAGGTGCTGAGGTTAGCGCGCGCTCTGCCGCAGACTATGAAAAGCCGTTTACATTTGAACCTGAGGCCAGAGACTATTGAAGAATCACTGATATACTGCCTCAATTCTTTGGGTTGTGAGAGAGGTGAAGAACTGATAGACAACACCGGGTATCACTGTATGCTCAGAGCGATAAGCGATGAGTTGGTAAACAATCGGGCTAAATGCGGGCTTTTGTTCACCGGCAGCTACGGTACAGGAAAGACTACCATTATGCTTGGACTCCGCAAGCTCTTTGGTTTACTCAAGGAGGCTCCTTCTGCCTGGGCATATCAGGAGATTAACTCTCTGGACAACGCTTATATCCGGGCCGAAGATTTCCGCTACCCTATCGCCTCATACGAAAAGTTCTGCGAAGCCGCAGCAACGCCCATCCTATTCCTTGACAATCTCGGAATAGAATCGGATACGCCCGGAGATGACCTTGCGGTCACACTCATCAAAAATCTCATACGACTGCGCTATGATATGCGTATGTTTACGTTGATTGCCACGCCATTCGACGCACGAAGCATACGAGAAGTATATGGGAATCAAATCGCTTCAATCATAACTAACAGTTATTCAATCATTGAACTGGATTGGATGCCGTTTAGAAAAAACTCCTGACTATGAAATCATCAGGCACGCTATCTGTAGGGGATATTCTCGGTGAATTTGGTATATCCGAATCTCAACTAAGCGACCAGGTTGCCAACGTAAAGGCAATGCAGAAGCTTTCTCCATGTTTCCGTTTTGACATGGACCCGAAAGAAGCTTTTCTGCTGCTTTACCAGTTCTATCAGGAACAAGTCCAAGGAAGGTACATTGACTTCATCAATGATGTCTATACTCAGGATGTTGTCGCTAAGGTGGCGAAGCATCTTACCAAACCGTATCCTGAATCGGGCATCATGCTATGTGGCGTTCCCGGCAATGGCAAAACTACTCTTGCTAAAGCACTTATAGAGATGGCAAAGTATCTAAACAGAAAAGACAAGTTCCGTTTTATGGGCGAATATTTCAAATTCGGTACTCGTTTCATTACAGCTACGGAAGTATGCGAGTATTATAAGAATCAGGAAGATGACAAAATTCTAACACTCAAAGGAATACCATTCCTTGTCATCGACGATCTTGGAGAGGAACCATGTGAAGTTCTGTCTTTCGGGACTCCAGCACATCCAGTGCGCCGCCTCATAGAGAAGAGGTATGAAACTATGGGGTTTACTGTTATCACAACCAATTTGGTGTCGGATGACTTGTTCAAGCAATATGGCTGGCGTGTCTTTGACCGAATACAGGAAATGTATACGAAAATAGTTCACCAATCACCATCATACAGAAAATGAAGTTCATAAACCTGAAACTATTCCGAAAGGAACACGGGCTGACCCAGCAGCACCTCGCGGAGGTACTGCAATTGCCTCAGAGCACCATTTCCTATCTGGAGAATGGTTTACAAGAGGCAACGGATCATTTGTTGAATCGTATAAAAGGAGCCTTAAAAATAGATGACATTGATGGCTACATCTATGAAAGAAAGACTTTTAATGATTCGGAAAGATTATTCCTTGCCAAAAAGAAAGAAAAAACCGCAATCTTTGACATGGACTGGAATGAATTGCAACCTGTTGAAGAAATCGAGGGCTTTCAAATTGTGTGTAAAACAGGACAAATCAGCATTGCCAAAGATGGGACGCTGCTGATAGACCGCAACATCGGGATAGGCTATCGTCTAAATCGCTATATTATCCGTCCGGATAAATTCGACAATCCGAATCTTCTTCTGGCAATATCATCAAGAGATTGGTTTGACTACGATATTTTCGAAGACTTCAAGACTGCCTATTATATCGGATGCCGTATAGCAGGAGTGTTACCCACGGAACAGCTAAAAGTGAAAGTTCAGACCTAAAAATAATAAGACAATGCTTCAAAAACGAGTGGCAGCGAGAAGTCGTGAGATTTCTCGCTGTCGATGGTTGTGGGTTTCGGGTCAGACCTCTTGAAATTCGTGGAGGTAGATGTTGGCGTCGGGGTATTCTTCCGACCATGCGGAGTTGAGGGCGGTGATGTCGTCTGCCGTGATGATGTTGGTGTCTGTGATGCGCTCGATGTAGCGGAAAGCGTCATCTATGTTTGTGAAGTATTCGTGAATGTATTCTTCCTTGGGGGTGCAGATGTCAAGGTAATAGTTGTCAGGGAACCACCCTTTGTCGGGATTGTCTCTCTTGAGATATACTTCGCAGCCTGGTTCTTCGCCCATGAAGTAGGCTGTGAGTGTTTTGAACTTGCCGCAGATGAAGTCCCATGCCTCGTAAAGTGGCTACCATGCGCTTTCAAGGTGGAAGCTGATGCAGTCGCCCTCGTTTTCAAGGTCATCCCACCAGCCTCTTACATAAAGACCTTCGGGAATTTTCTCGTTGAGTGCTTCAACGATATGTCCGACCCAGTTTCCGTTCTCTTTCTCCTTTTCAAGACGGGTCATAAGCTCATAGAGAGCATTGATTTCCGATGCTTCGCCTGTAATGCGGTAGGTGCTGTCGCAGTAATTTGCCATTGTGCTGATGTTTAAGAAGTTGTTGTTTATTCCCTCCCATTTATTGAATCATCTGATTCATCGGGAGGTCGGCATTTCCGATTTTCAGGCATTTCAAGGGAGGCGAAAGCGGGCAATACGACAAATTCACAGCGATAGCCGTGACTCTCGGCCTCGATTTGGCATTTGCTCCGGCCTCCAACTTTGCCGCAGAAAACGGAAGTCCGAGTTCCCTGAGAAACAGCTTCCTGATGTCGCTAAAATTGTGTAATTTTGCACTATAAAAATGGAAAATCAAATCTAATAGAAAACATAATATGACAAAGGCAGAAATAGCAACAGAGATTGCAAAAACGACAGGTCTTGACAAGGCCGGTGTCGTAACAGTGATTGAGCGTTTCATGGAGGTCGTAAAAGACAGCCTCGCTCATGGTGAGAACGTATATCTTCGCGGCTTCGGCAGCTTCATCGTAAAAGAACGCGCCGAGAAAACAGCCCGCAACATCTCCAAGAATACCACCATCGTTATACCGGCTCATAAAATTCCGGCTTTCAAACCGGCTAAAACCTTCCTGGAGGAAGTAGCAAAATGAAAAAGGTACTTGTAATCTCGTCAAGCCTCCGTCACGGAAGTAATTCCGAAGCTCTTGCAGAGGAATTTGCCCGTGGAGCACGAGAGGCAGGCAATGACGTGGAGTTGATCACACTTCGCGGAAAGGATATAAAATTCTGCATCGGATGCCTGTCCTGTCAGAAGACTCAGAAATGTGTTATCAAGGATGATGCTCCCGAGATAGTTGCCAAGATGCACGATGCCGACGTCATCTGCTTCGCTTCTCCTATATATTATTATGAGATGGCAGGTCAGCTCAAGACTTTGCTCGACCGGGGCAATCCGCTCTATCCGTCAGACTACCATTTCCGCGACATATACATGCTGACAAGTGCTGTTGAAGATGAAGAATCTACTCCTGAAAGAGCTGTAACCGGTCTCACAGGATGGATAGACTGTTTTGAAAAGGCCAAGCTCGCCGGAACAGTCTTTGCCGGAGGCGTTAATGCCCCCAATGAGATAAAGGGACATCCGTCACTGGCTAAAGCATACGAAATGGGCAAGCAGATAGGCTGAGACCCATACACATTATAATCATATAAAGAATCCATTGTCATTAGCTTGGCAGTGGATTTTTTTGTGCCCGGACACTCGTGAGAGTGCCAGAAATAAGTGCCGATTTTATGATTTTGAAAAATAGAATTAAATAAAAGGCTGTAAGTCAGCGAATAATTCCATATCGACTAAAGATGCATTTACTTTGCAGCACAATTTGAAAATCGAACTAATTAAAACCGATCACATGAGCGCATTTGGAATATTCGCACTAATTCTAACGACCGCCTATATCATCTACTTCTCGGTGGTGATTATACGCGATGTCACATCAAGCCGGAAGTCTGCAGAGGATAATTCCGAAACAGAGACTTTCGACGCAACCTTTGCCGAAGAGCAATCCGTGGAAGTCATCGAGACGGAATCGGGTTTTGCTGTCGGTGACAATGAAGTCAACGCCGTTCCAGTTTCGGCGGCTGATGAATCTAAGTCGGATCCGGCATCCCCGGCAACCGAAATGCAGTCAATACAGGACAAGCTGGAATCTGATGCCGAAGACATCGCCCAAAGCGTGGTTCACGAGAAACAGCTCACCGATGAGGAACTTGAATATGCAATGAAACAGGGAAACAATGGACAGATTGACAACGGAAATCTTTTGATTGTCCGAATCCCGGCCGAGGAATCTAAGAAGACTCCAGCCGAGGATGCGCCTGTTATCGACGAATACTAAACGATGGATTCCGCAAAGCCTAGTGGCTGTCTGCCTCCTGTGGGCGAACTCGGCTTCGGCAAAATGCGGAGGTGTTGACTACAGCTGGGGCGCCGATGCGCTTGCGAGACAGCATGACTTCGTGGTTACGATGATGCTGTATGTCCTTTACCTTATCTATGCGATAGCCTCCATTGTAGTCATCTATTCCTCTTTACAGATCTACATCAAGATGAACTCCGGCGAGGACGGAGTCAAGAAAGAAATCATGATGGTAATCGGGGCGTGTCTGTTCCTGATAGGCGCGTCAACGGTCTTCCCGGCTTTCTTCGGATACAGAATATAGTTTCCATAATCAATTAATATACACAAAACCAATCATTTACTTTCAAAACCAATCAAACCAAAATTCACCAGATTTTATGATTAAAAAAATCGCAAACAAACTCGAGGGCACTGAAAAAGTAATCATATTTCAGGTTGCTCTTAAGCGAGACTAAAAATCAAGAACTCGCCAGGTCCTTATCCGAGGATTTGGCGAGTTTATATTTTGGCCGGTTAATTGCCTTGAAAAGGCCTCATATTGGC
>JAGAJP010000051.1 GCA_017626045.1 Muribaculaceae bacterium
CATATCAACAACATCGGAATGTGGTGCGACTATCTGCGGATGCTGAAGAACATCGGCAAAGACCTCCGCAATCCCAAGAACATCTGCCCCGAAGATTTCATAGAGGCGCACGACAGATTGAGCCGAATTATAGAGGACAGACGCAGACGGGAGCGTGAGGAAGCCGAGCGCAGAAGAACTGAGGCAAGACTGCTCCGAGAGAAAGAGAACGAGGAACAGTTCAAGGCTCTAAAATCCAAATTCTTCGGTCTGGTAATCTCCGACAACGAAATATCGGTGAAGGTGCTTGAGAGCATAGAGGAATACTGCCAAGAGGGTAACACACAGCATATCTGCGTATTCTCATCGTCCTACTATCTTAAAAAAAACACGCTGGTGTTGTCGGCAAGGATTGGAGATACCATAATAGAAACGGTAGAGGTTTCGCTTGATACATTTGAGGTGGTGCAGTGCCACGGAAAATATAACAAGGACACCGAATACCACAAGCGCATCATCAATCTCGTGAACTCAAACGCCCGACTAATCAAGGAGAGAATGACCGCCTAATGTCTAACCCGACCTGCGTCAGCAATGGCGCAGGTCATAAAACCCACCTATTATGAACGTAATAATTGAAAGTCTGATATTTGATTTTGACAACAAGGTGCGTGAAACAGTCCTTGAACTGATAAACCGCATAGTGCTTACGAAAGACGAAAAGGAATTGCGGGAAACAATATCGGCATATGCCCTTCGTAGCGACCTTGACAAATACTTCGTCTATGGCTTCGGCAAACACCACTTTTGGGTAAAACAACGCAAGGTCAGCGACCCTGAACAGACTTTTGAACAACGTATGATATTTGTAAAATTCTAAAACTTGAAGATATGGCAACCAAAATGACCGCCCACGGAGTAAGCACGACCACCACTCCCGGCACTGAACAATACGAGGTGTTTTACACCGGATACCGCACAAGGCGAAAAAAGCATTACCAATACGATTATCGCCATACCGATGGGGAATTGTTCTCCTGCGTGGCTGATACACTCAAAGAGTGCAGACAACGCCGTGATGAATGGCTCAACAAGAAGAAATAATTTAGCCAAGTCGTAATATAGCAGGCGGAGCGACCTCGTGATGAAGTCGCTCCGTTGATTTCGCTAAAAAATTCGGCCGCCAAAGGCGGCATTGGGCGGATTGCTGTATCTGTTTAGGATTATATGAGATATTTTTGCTAATTTTGCGGAAATAAAAAACCCGGATTCTTCACCTGCATCTGAAAACAGGGAGAGGAATTACCGGGACTGCGATGCAAAATTAGTCATTATATGTCATATAACAAAGCTTTTTTCAATAAAGTTTTTTCAGACAAGCGGATGGAAAGGTATTTTACCTTGTATCCGCACGACGAGAAACGGGCTATAACACATTATAGGTGTAACCTGCAACTGTCAGAGGCAATGTATGTTTCTTTATCTGTTTTTGAGGTTACCTTGCGTAACGCCCTTTGTCGTGAGCTAAGACAGATGACCGGTAGAGATGATTGGTACGCCGTATTCCCGAATACACCCGGATTATCTAATTTGAACAGGTATATTACGCAAGCAGCAAAACAGATATCCGGAAGGCATGAACAAATAACACCTTCAAAAATTGTTGCCGAACTTACGTTAGGTTTTTGGGTGTCATTGCTTAATAGTGAATACGAGCGTATTTTGTGGAAAGATTTGCGCAGGGCATTTCCTTTTATGCCTAAAGCTAAAAGACAACGTAAGAATGTCTCAGCTCCACTAAACCGTTTCCGTGCATTTCGCAATCGCGTTTTTCATAACGAATCAATATGCTGGAACATCAATCGGGTCAGGGATATCCATTCTGAAATGATGGAAGTATTGGGGTGGATGAACCGTGACGTTCCTGGATGGCTATCGCAGTATGACAGATTTCCATCTGTTACTTCTGATATATGCGCAACTATGAATTGGCAATAAACTTAAATTGCAAATTTTCAGCTCCGTTGCAATAACACTTTATGTTATTGCAACGGAGTTTCATTATTTTACGAACAATACAATCCACTCAGTCAGGCGGCGTTTGTGGAGTTGCTTATGGAACTTTCCTTTGTAGCGGCAATGGGAGGTGTAGGCTTTGAAGATGTCGCGGTTGCCTGATTTGAGTTTCTTCAGGACGCTGCTTTTGTTGACGACACCGGGGCCGCAATTATAGGCGAGGCAGGCTAAAAGGATAGAATCCTTGCCGTATTGGGAATACAGGGCGCAGAACTTACGGAGGTCTTTTCGCAACAGGATGTCTGCCTGTCTTTCGGTGAGCTGCACGCCACGGCGATACGGTTCACCCGGCTGGACTTGGTGACCGTAGCCTACATAGGGCCAGTGTTTCGGTTTGTGGAGCGTCTCAAACTTCTTTATTATCAGCACGGCACGTTCAAACGGCGGCAGCTCCATAATCGACCGCTTCGCGTTGGCGGCGGGCGTTGCCGCCACAAGGGACAGCAACGCCACGAAGAAAAATAACAGTTTTCTCATCGCACAATCGGGGTTACGGGACCGACAACCGGGCCGATGATTGTACCGCCGTTATCATCGCCTTTATCCTTGCCGTTGAACTCGAATGTCTGCTCCCACGGGGTAGAGCCGAAGTTGTCTTCTACCACCACGAGGAATTTATGTGCATCGGCACTCTTGGCTGTATAATTGAGCCGGAAAGTCTTGCTTTCCAGAAGAACACGGTCGTTGTTGATAAGCACCGGGCCATCAACGAGCTTGAGAGTGCCTTCGCCGTCATACTGGAAATAGCGGATTGTGTAGAGGGTGTTGTTGTAGTTGCCCTCCGGCTTTATCTCAAAGCGCAGTTCCACAGTCTGCCCCTGCGCGATTTTGTCTCCGTAGGGCATCACTTCCACCGTGAACGGATAGGACTGCTGCACATCGAGGTCGTCGGAACAGGATGTGAGGCTGCACACGGCAGCGATTACGAGGGAGAGGAAGGCGATTAAGCCGAATGATTTTTTATTGGATTTTTTCATTTTCGTGTCTGGTTTTTAGAGTTTGAGTTTTGATGTTTTCTTGGGTGTGAGTGATTGCAGGTAATCGTTCAGATCCTTGTGGTCGGGATAGAGTGCGGATTTATCGCTCACCCTGTCGCCGAACTCGCGTCGCAGTCTGGCGACTGCGGCGCGCCCGGCGGTGTCGTTGTCGAGATAGCACAGTATCATCGGGTATTCAGCAAGAACCGGGATTGCCTTGCCGACATTAGCCACGGAGTTAAGCACAACACTGTCGTTGCCGTCGTTGTAGCCGAGGCGTTCAGCCGAAAGGAAGTCGAAGAAGCCCTCAAACACGTTGCAGCGCGGATTGCCGCCGGATATGCGTGTAATGCTCTTTGGTGGATAACTCCCCTTAAAAAAGGGATTCCGAAGCTCAAATCCGTGGTCGTTGTTCTCAAGGCCGATGGCGTAATAGTGTTTGCCGTGAAGCTCATAGTCCACCTGCACGCAGTAGCGTTGTGCAATCTCTTTCGGTATGCCACGCTCTGCCAGATAACGGAGCAACGCGGGCGACTCCAGCCGGGATATTGCTACATTATCAAATGTCGGTTCCTCGACAAACGGCACTGGTTTGTAAGGCTCTGCCACGGGCATATTCATCTTTTCGGCGATGTACCGAGCCTGCTCAACGAAATCAGTCTTGCCCGACAATACACCGGCGAGCGTGAAGATGTCGCCGCCTTCGCCGCTCCCAAAATCGAACCATACGTTTTTACGCGGGTTGACATGGAAGGAGGGCTTTCTCTCATTTCGGTACGGCGCATAGAACCACAGACCCTTGCTGTCGCGTCCGGTCGGATCATAGCCGAGGCGGTGCATGAAATCCACAAGGGATATTCCTTTGATAGCGTCTATATTCATAGGCTAAAAGCGAATTTTGCGTCCGGGCTTCGGTTTCGGGGTTTCCTCCTTCGGCTGCTGCTGTACGGCATCGGCTCTTTTGCCGTCTTTGTTCTTGACAGGCATTGCCAGTATCATATCAGTATTGGCACTCTCGCCATTACCCAGAACCTCGTAACATTTGAAATCCATAATCTTTTTCATCTCGGAGGCGATGAAAAGATTTAATTCCGAGCGGTTGCAACTGCCGGTTATTTCGTAGGCGAGGTCGTATATTCCGCCGTAGTATTTCTCCGGCTCCTGACAGTCGTACCAACCGTTCTTTTCGGTATCCACGACGATTGAGCCGTTGGAGGAATACGGACTGTCGTATGTCAGACGGTTGCCGTCGCGTGCTGTCGGCTCATAGCCCATAGCCCGCATAAAATCCGCGAGAGGCAGATTGTGTATATCAAGGTCGAATACTTTGATACCCATAGTTCATTCGATTATGAATTTGACGCCTACACCATACTGTGTATGGAAATGCCCGGTTGAGTTGCCGAATACAAATCGCTCTTTCACATTCGCTGTCAGGGCAATTTTATCGGAGAGGTAGAAATCAGCTTGCAGAGTGAGCGCACCGCCATAAATGAAGGCGTCGCCGTTGTGGAGTGTGGAGCCGTCGGACAGGGTATGTTTGCCCCAATTCACCGTTTCGTAGCCGCCGAGAACCGACACGCCGCCATAGAGGTGGAATGTCTGTGAATAGTCGCTCAACAGGTGGAGATTATATCCAGCCTCCGCTGTGAACTGCGCCACGGGGATACGACCCTTTTCTGCGTATGGCTTATATGTCTGGAGATACTCGCCGCCGAAGCTCCATGTGTTCGCGCCGCTCTTGAATACCGAGTAATACACTCCGAATGAATAGCCGCAGTCGCGGGAATTGCCTGTATAAAAACCGTCTGCCATATCCGCCTTTATTTCCACAGCAGACATTCCGGGGAGGCATCGCTGGGCCATTACCTGCCCTCCGCAGAGGGCAAGCATGGCAGCGATTATCATTATCGCTTTTCTCATAGGTTACTGGATTGAAAGTTCGTCGATTACGTTTGCCCGCACAATATCTTCGTTCTCCACCACGAAGGACTGATGGCGGCCGCCGTCTTTTTCTGCTATTTCGATCACGAGTTGCTTATCATCGGGGATAGTGAATTTCTCCAGCGCAAACACAGTGCGTTCAGAGGATTTTGCGGGAATGACCACGACATAGTTCTGGGCGCGGAGAGGCTCCAAGACCTGCTCCTGCATGGCGGTACGCTTGATAACCTTCTTATCCACAATTTTGAACGATACAAAATCTATATCGAAAGGAATGTTGGAGGTGTTTTTCAACTCGGTATGAAAGTAGAGCAAGCCATTGTTGGCATAGATGGATTTCAGAAGGAACTGCACACCGAAACGCTTTGAGCCGATATGCTTGATTTCACGCTTATTCTGTTTGTAGATACTTTTCATAATCAGCTTTACAAGCATAGGACTCTCACTGCCGAGGCGTTCAAGATAGATTTCCTGCGCGTTGTTGGGACGGTTCACCGATTCGCCGTCGTGGAGAAAGTCTGTCATCTCGATACTGAGCAACAGCGGCTCTTTGGCAAATTTCACGTTAAATGTGTAATAGCTGCCATCTTCGGTAATGACCGACAGGTTTGTTTCCTGCTTGAACGACTTGAAGGCAGATTTTACACGCAACACGTTCTTCGCGCCGTCGGCAAGTCCGGCGACAAGGTTTTCGTTACCCAAATCGACATAGGTGATCTCTGCCGGGAAGATGATGTGCGTCGTTTTCTCATAGCATACCTCCAGAGCGTGAGGCGGAATCATGCGGTCGAAGCCGACTTTTCGTGTAAGACCGCTGAACTTGTCGCCGTCGGTGTAGGCGGAGCCATACACGTTCATGTCGTGTTCAGTCGCTTGGGCTGTTACCTGTTCAGTGTCAGGCGACACGTTGTTATCGGCACTATTGACCGTCTTTTTGCCTTTTGCAAAGGCGGGTGTTGCCATGCCTATTATGGCAATGGCGGAAAGAATAAATGTTTTCAGTTTCATTTTTTACGTTGGATTTTTAGTGGTTTAATTGTTTTCGGGCTGGTAAAGCATTACCTTGTACCCGGATTTGAGATGTACCTTGACGGTACGCATCTTCTTTGTGAGATACTGGCTGACGCCGTTTATCAGCCCTCGCCCCACATCGGAGGCAATCTGCGCCCCGGCATCGGTGGAGATGTTGATTGAGCTGCCCATCGTACTGCCCATGTTGGCACCGATTTCATGCAGTGCGTCACTCTCCATAGAGTTGGGAATGTTGATACCTTCCTGACCGTCGGAATCATACACTTTCAGCTCCACCTCATAGATTGAGCCTCCCGTTTCCACCGAGGTAATCTCAATCTCCAGACGCTCGTC
>JAGAJP010000052.1 GCA_017626045.1 Muribaculaceae bacterium
GCCGCATGAGGCGGCTCGAACTTGTAGTTCTTGAAACTCTGATTTTGTCATAATTTTGGAGGTTACTGCTGGTGCAACCTTGCGATGCAAAATTACAACCTCGCTGCAACCTCCAAAAGGTGTACTTCAGTTAACGCTTACTTTTTTTATTAAATTTGCGATTATATTAGGATTCTATCTTATTACAATCGATTATGATACACGGGAGCCTTATTGAGTTCATGAATCAGGAACTACGCCATACACCGAGGGATTTCCACCGGTATATGTGGAACAAAATAATTTGGGAGGCGAGACTTATCGGCCTTACCGGTCCTCGTGGAGTGGGAAAATCTACTATCGTGAAGCAATACATGCTGACAATGCCTAACCGCAATGCGACGGCAATTACGAGAAGCCTCCGACGGCTACGTCGTTAAAGACGATCTGGAGTTTGGCTTCGGAAAGACCATTCCACTCTGGCTTTTCGGTCTCTTGTACTGACATGCCCGAAGACAACTTAAATCTCTAACGCAGTGCCGGCACGTCGCGCCCGGAGGTCGCTCCCTCCACACACCCACAATAAAATTGAGAATTGAAAATTGAGAATTGAGAATTATTCCGGTCGAGCTGAAGCAATTCTCAATTTTCAATTTTCAATTCTCAATTATTCTCCTGTAAGGTTTGTCTATGCCGCGTTTTTTTATTAATTTTGCATCCCGTTATGATTAAAGGATTTGACAACGACAAGTATCTGAAGATTCAATCCGAACATATTCAGGAGAGAATCGCTCATTTCGGCAACAAGCTCTACCTGGAGCTTGGAGGCAAACTGTTTGACGACTATCACGCAAGCCACGTCTTGCCGGGCTTCCAGCCCGACAGCAAGCTGAGAATGTTTCAGAAGCTGAAAGACCAGGCGGAGATTGTGATTGTGATCAGCGCCCTCGACATCGAGCGCAACAAGGTGAGGGGAGACCTCGGAATCACTTACGACATGGACGTAATCCGTCTGCGCAATGAATTCCAGAACCTCGGCTTCTACGTAGGCTCGGTGTGCGTGACACACTACGACGGCCAGATGAGCGCCGACAAGTTTCGCGCAAAGCTGGAGCGCTTGGGCATCACCGTATACTACCACTACATGATCGAGGGATACCCAACGAACGTGGAGCTGATAGCTTCCGATGAAGGTTTCGGACACAACGACTACATCGAGACCAGCCGTCCGCTCGTGATCGTGACGGCCCCGGGCCCGGGCAGCGGCAAGATGGCGGTGTGCCTGAGCCAGCTCTACAATGAGAACAAACGGGGTGTCAACGCCGGCTACGCGAAGTTCGAGACTTTCCCCGTGTGGAGCCTGCCGCTGAAGCATCCGGTAAACATCGCATACGAGGCGGCGACAGCCGACCTCAACGACGTGAACATGATCGACCCGTTCCATCTCGAGGCCTACGGCAAGACTGCCATCAACTACAACCGCGACATCGAGATCTTCCCCGTCCTCAACACCCTGTTCGAAAGCATCTACGGCGAGAACCCATACAAGTCGCCAACCGACATGGGCGTCAACATGGTGGGCTTCTGCATCAGCGACGACGAGGTGTGCCGACGCGCCTCAAACAACGAGATTATCCGCCGCTACTTCACCGCGCTGAACAATATGGCGAAAGGCGACGACAACGAGTCGGAAGTCAACAAGATAGCACTGCTCCTCAAGCAGGCGAAAATCGACGTCAGCTACCGCCGGTGTATCACTGCCGCCCGCACCCGCTCTGAAAAGGGAGGGCTCCCCTGCTCCGCCATCGAGCTCGCCGACGGCACCATCATCACCGCCGAGCAAAGCACCCTGCTCGGACCGAGCTCGGCGCTGATCCTCAATGTGGTGAAGCATCTCGCCGGCATCGACCATGACCTGAAGCTCATCCCGCAGGAGATGATAGAGCCGATACAGCACACCAAACTGACATATCTGAAGGGCCACAACCCGCGCCTCCACAGCGACGAGGTATTGGTGGCGCTGTCGGTGCTCAGCACCCACGACGACAACTGCCGCCGAGCGCTCGAGACCCTGCCGCAACTCGACGGATGCCAGGCCCACTCCACTGTGATGCTCGGTGAGGTCGACCACAAGATATTCAAGAAACTCGGAATAAGCCTTACCTGCGACCCGGCAAAGAAAAATTGATTTTTATAGAGATAGGGTCTGATTTTTCCGATTTTTTTTGTAACTTTGGGGCGGGATTGCTGTCTATGCATATATAGAGGCAATTCCGCCCCGAACGCCATTATATGCCCCGGCCGTCATAACACCGGGCATATCAGAGGCTTAGATAAACTCTTAAACAATGACAACACAAAACTACAGATATATGCTTAAGAAATTCTTACTTTCCGCATTTCTGGCCGCCGGCGCTCTTTCCGCCGCAGCCGCGCTTCCGCAGGTGCAACTCCGAGACATGAACGGAAACTCTGTGGACACTTCCACTCTGAGCAACGACGGCAAGCCGTTCGTGATTGACTTCTGGGCTACCTGGTGCAAGCCGTGTGTCCGCGAACTCAAGGCAATCGCCGACGTATACGAGGACTGGGTTGACGAAACCGGTGTCAAAGTCTACGCCGTAAGCCTCGACGAGGCCCAGAACGAGCAGCGTGTGAAACCGTTTGTGGAAAACAAAGGATGGGAATACGAAGTGCTCCTCGACCCCAACGGCGACTTCAAGCGCCAGCTCGGCGTGAGCGACCCGCCACACGTGTTTGTGGTTGACGGCGAAGGCAACATCGTCTGGAACCACCAGGGTTATGTAGACGGCGCAGAGGAGGAAATCATCGAGGCTGTCAGAAAAGCAATGAAAAAATAAGGAGGATGAAAAAGACTCTAATTTCAATCTCCGCCGCCCTGTTGGGTTCGGGCTTAGCGCTCGCCGAGAGCGTCGAAGCCCCCTCTCCGGCTCCCGAAGAACGGAACACCGGAACATATCAGGAAGGCTCGTCGGCACTCCCCTCGACCTACGTGAAAGGTGACAACGGTCTGCCCGGAACATACACTTCCGTCTACGACCCGAACGCCAAAAAAAACGAGGACTCATGGTGGAGGAAGATACGCGCCACCGGTTCCATCCAGTCGCAATTCCTGATTCCCTACAACTTCAAGGGCGAAAAGACAGGTGAATACGAGAAAGACGTTCTCAACAACACGTATTTCGACCTTGCCATCAACGCTCCCTACGTGTCGATAGGCGCACGGTTCGAATGGACCAAGTGGCCGCTCCCGGGCTACGACAAGGATTTCGGCGGCTGGGGCGTGCCTTACATCTGGGCTACCGGCGGCTACAAATGCTGGCAGGCGACTGTGGGCGACTTCTACGAGCAGTTCGGCTCCGGACTCATCCTGCGCACATACCAGGAGCGCTCTCTCGGTGTCGACAACGCCATCCGCGGCGGACGGTTCAAGATCAACCCCGCGGCGGGCGTGCACCTGACGGCTCTCGCCGGCAAGCAGCGCCGCTACTGGGAATGGAACTCCTCATGGCTCTGGGGCGCCGACGCCGAATGGAGCCTCAACGAGACTTTCAAAAACAGTTTCGGAAAGAAGTTCGGCATCACTCTCGGCGCGTCGTATGTCGGTAAGCACGACAAGCCGGAGCAGATAAAGGTGAACCCGGCGCCATCGCTCGTGCCGGTGCCGGAGCCGGGATTCAACTATTATCTGAACCTCCCGCAAAACACCGCGGCATTCGACGGCAGAGTCAAGATCCGCGCCAACGACTTCAACTTCCTGGCTGAATACGCCACAAAGAACAACGACCCGAACACCCTCAACAACTTCACCTACCGCCGTGGCCACGCCGTGCTGCTCTCCGGAACATACTCCAAGAGCGGTTTCTCCGCCATGCTGCAGGCGAAAAGGAGCGACAACATGGACTTCCGCTCCAAACGGGTCATCGAGGCTGACTATATGCTCAGCTCCACCGTCAACCACCTTCCCGCCTTCACTCTGACGCAGACTTTCGCTCTGGCGGCAATGTATCCGTATGCCACCCAGGCCGACGGCGAATGGGCTTTCCAGGCAGATGTCAGATACCTCTTCAAGAAGAAGACTCCGCTCGGCGGAAAATACGGCACTAACGTAAGGCTCAGCGCCAGCTACATCTCCGGCCTCGACTATTTCAAGCCCGCCGGTGCCATGCCGTCCGACCGCCAGCCCGGCACCGACCAATACAAGTCGCCGTTCTGGAAAATAGGCTCGCTTTACTACGCCGACCTCAACTTCGAGCTCAACAAAAAAGTGAGCCGGAAATACCAGATGACGTTCTTCTACATGTTTCAGAAATACAACCAGACAGTGGTGGAAGGACACGGAGGCATGGTCACCAGCAACATCTTCGTGTATGAGGGACAGTGGAAGATGGCAAAGAAAGCTCAGCTCCGCTTCGAGGCACAGTATCTCCACACCAAGCAGGACAAGGGCGACTGGATCGCAGGCCTCGCCGAGGTGTCGTTCGCTCCCCACTGGATGGTGACTGTCACCGACACCTGGAACAGCACCAACAACGACAACTACTATTCAGTGCTGCTGACCTACAACCTCAAGGCAAACCGCTTCACCTTCGGCTACGGCCGCGTGAAGGAGGGCTACAACTGCTCCGGAGGCGTATGCCGCTGGGTGCCGGAGACCAAAGGCTTCAACCTAACTTATAACTACACGTTCTGATGAAACATCCCATAATATCTTTAGGCATCGTCATCGCCGCCGGAATGCTCGCCGCATGCGACAACATCGCGGAGGAGGACCGGTATATAAAGGTCGAGAAACCGGTGATCGAAAATCCGCAGACGCTGCTGGTGATGGAGTTTACCGGAAACCGGTGCATCAACTGTCCGAACGGTGCCGCAGAAATCGAGCGGATAAAGAAAGACGAGGGCGCCGACAAGGTGATTTCCGTGGGGCTGCACCCCAAGGGCAACCCCAACACCAATCCGATGCTCGCCCTATATCCCGAGCGGCATGTCCAGGACTTCCGCAGCGACGCCGCGACGGCTCTTTACGAATACTATAATCCCGCCGGTTTCCCGGCTGCCGTGTTCAACGGACAGAACATGTCGACATCCACGCTCGACTGGATGGAACGCGCGTCAAAGGCGCTCCAGAAATCAGCCAACATGAGTATCGAAGCCGAATGCGCGTTTGACCCGCAGACGGAGGAACTCACCGTGGACTACACCGTGGAGTTCGGCAACACCATATCCGAAAAACTGAACCTGACGGTATGGCTCGTGGAAAGCGACATCCTCGGCTCACAGCTGATGCCCGACGGAAGCACCAATGACCGTTATATCCACAACCACGTGCTGCGCGCCTCCCTCAACGGCAACTGGGGCGAGACCATCGCCAACGGCAAGCCTGGAGAAAGCGTCGACAGCGAGACCCCTCCCTTGCAAGGCACGGCGTCTATGTCGCTGAAAGACACCGGATGGGTTCCGGAAAACTGCCACGTGGTGGTATACGTATACCGCGACAGCGACAAAGGTGTGGAGCAGGCAGCGGAGGCTCCTGTAATCAAGGGGGCGGATTGACGAATCCTGCCCTCAGTTTAAACTTCTTTTTTATTATATGAGATTAATATGAGACGACTTACTGTTTCATCATTGACGGCGGTGTATGCGCTGATTGCTGCCGTGGCATGTATGGCGGCGGATGCCGTGAAGTGGGACATACGGCTTGTCGGCGACGGCACCGACTCCCCCTCCGTTGTGGCTACCGCCACTATCGAACCCGGCTATCACCTCTATTCCGTCGACAACCCGGCGGGCGGCAGCAATCCTCTGGTGTTCTATTTCGACACCAAGGGCTGCCAGACTGTGGGCCAGCCCGTAGCCGACCGTCCCTATACCAAGGAATTTGACGACACCTTCGAGGTGGACCAGCATTTCTATTCCGGCAAGGTCACGTTCACCCAGAAACTGAAGCCCACGTCCCCTGACTTCAGCGTGGATGTCGAGATCAAGGGACAGGCATGCAACGACACCGGATGCACACAGGTGTTCGGCGGAAAAAGCCTGAAGGGCAAGTCGCCGGTAGCCGACAAGGCCGCCGCCGACAAGACAGCCGCTGAGGAAAAACCGCAGACTGAGGAAAAGGCGGAGGCTATAGCGGAGGCTGTTGACTCGCTCCATCAGGCAGACGGCACTCTCGTGCCCGGCGTGCTCGCCGGCGACGACGTAGCGAAAGACGGTTGGTGGGCAAACGTGGAGGCGGAGCTCAAGGAATATGAGGAAGACACTCATGAAAATTCCGGAAACCTCCTATATATATTCCTCGCGGGATTTCTCGGAGGCCTCATCGCGCTTGTCACTCCCTGTGTGTGGCCGATGATTCCGATGACTGTGTCATTCTTCCTGAAGCAAAACAAGAAGAGCCGGCGCAAGGCTATCGGCGCCGCTTCCACCTACGGCGCGTCGATAATAGTGATATATGTGGTGCTCGGCCTTGCCGTCACCATAATATTCGGAGCCTCGGCGCTCAACAATCTTGCCACCAACGCGGTCTTCAACATAATATTCTTCCTGCTGCTGGTGGTGTTCGCGATATCGTTCATGGGCGGATTCGAGCTCACCCTCCCGTCGAGCTGGACCAACAAGATGGACTCCAAGGTCGACTCAACCACGGGTATGCTCTCGATATTCTTCATGGCGTTCACTCTGGTGCTCGTGTCGTTCAGCTGCACGGGTCCCATCATCGGCACCCTGCTTGTGGAGGCTGCCTCTACCAGCAACTTCGTGTCGCCCGCCATCGGAATGTTCGGCTTCGCGCTCGCCCTCGCGCTCCCCTTCACCCTTTTCGCCATGTTCCCGACTATGCTCAACAGCATGCCGAAGAGCGGCGGATGGATGAATACCGTGAAGGTGGTGCTCGGTTTCCTCGAGCTCGCGCTCGCCCTTAAGTTCCTGTCGGTGGCAGACCTCGCCTACGGATGGCGCATCCTTGACCGCGAGGTGTTCGTGAGCCTGTGGATTGTGATTTTCGCGCTTCTCGGAGTTTACCTGCTGGGCAAGATCACTTTCCCCCACGACGACAAGGTGGAGAAGATAGGCGTCACCCGCTTTATGCTGGCGTGCGTGTCGCTCTCGTTTGCCGTATACATGATTCCAGGTCTCTGGGGCGCTCCCCTCAAGTCGATAAGCGCGTTCGCTCCTCCCACCTACACCCAGGACTTCTCTCTCTATGAGGGCGACGTCCACGCCGTGGTCGACGACTACGAGGAGGGTATGGAACTGGGCCGCAAGCTCGGCAAGCCGGTGATGCTCGACTTCTCGGGCTATGGATGCGTCAACTGCCGAAAGATGGAGGCAGCAGTATGGACCGACCCGGAAATCAAGTCGACTATCGACAAGGACTTCGTGCTCGTGACCCTTATGGTCGACGAGAAGAAGGCTCTCCCGGAGCCTATAAAGGTTACGGAAGCCGACGGAACGCCACGCACCCTCCGCACCTACGGCGACAAGTGGAGCTATCTCCAGAGGTCGAAGTTTGGCGCCAACGCGCAGCCGTTCCACGTGCTTGTCGACAACGACGGCCATCCGCTCGCCCCGGCGTTTGTATACGACGAGGACATCCCCGCCTACAAACGCTTCCTGCAGCAGGGACTTGAGAACTACGCTAAAAAATAATTAGTAATTAGTAATGAGTAATTAGTAATTTTCAATTATAAATTTTAAATTTTAAATTCTAAATTCTCAATTCTCAATTAAGCAATGATTTCTTACAGAAGTATAATATTGCCGATAGTGGCGGCTTGCGCGATTGCGCAAGCCGCTGCTGTAATGGCTGCCGATGTGGTGCCGGACTCTAAATACTATCAGCTTGCCGACTCGGCAAGATTCTACATAGCGAGGGAGCGCTGGAGCGACGCCGCCAGATGCACCCGCGAGGCTCTCCGGCTCGAGCCCGCAAACGCGGGAAACGTGATGCTGTTCAGCAATCTCGGGCTTGCCTCCGGCATGGAAGGAAAGTTTGGCGAAGCGATGCAGTGCTTCGACATAGCCCTGGAGCGCGCTCCCCGCAGCATCCCCGTGCTAACAGCCAAAGCGAAGGTGCAGGTGATGGCGTCGGACGCCGATGGAGCGCTCGCCACTCTCGACACCATACTCAAGCTCGACAGCGTGGCGGAATGGCCGCTGCAGACCCGCGGACTCCTGAGGCTCCGGCAACGCGACTTCAAGGAGGCGGCGGAAGACTTCCTCGCCATAACCCGACTATACCCCGAAAACTCCTGGGGGCCGGGCGGAATGGCGAAGTGCATGGAGGCGCAGGGGTATGTGTCGGAGGCAGCGGGCTACTACGACGACGCGGCGCGCCGATGCCCGGAAGGAAGCGACGACAGGGTGGAGTTTCAGCTCGGACTTATCGAGAACCTCGGACATATCGGTAAGATTCAGGAAGCGCTCGACGCAGCGAAGGAGGCGATCGCAGAGCATCCACACGACGGACGCCTGTATCTGCTGCGGGGATGGCTCAAGCGGAAAATATTCCTCAACAGGGAGGCTGAAGCCGACAGAAAGCTTGCGATTAATTACGGTGTTGACCCACAAATCATTGAGCAGTTTCTGCCCGATTAGTGACAAAAAAAGATATTGACAATCGGCAAAAAGATATTGACAACCCCTTCGGAAATCACAAATTTTTTACTAATTTTGTACTGCGATTCGGAGAGGAACCGAGCCGCCGGATTCCATGAGCGGAATTGTCCGGAGACTTGACCCGACTGAGGCTGCCCAATTATAAACTACTGGTATTTAACGCACTACGCACCAATGGAAATTCTTCCGCTACATATTGAGTATCTGCTGACACGTCACGACTGCGTGATTGTGCCCGGGATTGGCGCGCTGATTGCCAGTGAGAAAGAGGCTGCGATCGACGCCACCCGAGGTGTGGTGACGCCGCGCCGTCGGGTGATAAGCTTCAACGGCAGCGTCGTTACCGACGACGGACTCCTCTCCCACTCCATCGCGATGCGCGAGAAAATCAGTTATGAGGAGGCTCGCCGCCTGCTCGAGAGTCTGACCGCCAAGATGGCGTCGGACCTGAAAACGGAAGGGGAGGTATCCCTCGACCGCATAGGGCGTCTGGTGCTGGACTCGGAAGGTTGCGTCAGCTTTCAGCCGAGAAAGTCAATCCTCGACACTGATATCCTGACCGATGCTCGCCTCGTATGTGAAGAACGTCAGCAGAAATCGACTCCCGCTGTCGAGTCTCGTGTTGCGATTGCGGAGTCCCACGTTTCGATTGCGGAGGAGCAGCCCGAGCCGGAGCAGACTCCGGTGCCCTTCCGACACATGCGCACCATCGAGGTGCCGGCAGACAGATACGTCTTCACCGTGAGCCGCAGGTTCGCGCATGTTGCGGCGATGCTCGCTGTGATACTTGCCGTGGGTCTGTCTCTGCTGATTCCGATCAACCACACCGTCGAGCAGAAGGCGTCGGTGGTGCCTGTCGACGAATTCCTGCGCCGCCCGCTGGTGATAGAGCCTCAGAACACCGTAATGGAAGAGCCGGACACGGTCAAAGACATAAAAATAGTGGCTGATTCGATAAGATGACGCCGAATCTTTGAAAAAAGCGTGGAAAAATTTGCACAGTTGATAAAAAAGTATTAACTTTGCATCGCAAAAACGGGGACACCCCCGTGAAGAACGCGAAAATAGCTCAGTTGGTAGAGCACGACCTTGCCAAGGTCGGGGTCGCGGGTTCGAGTCCCGTTTTTCGCTCCAAAGCGATAAAGCACCATAGCAAGATGGAAGTATCGCAAGAGAACAATGACTTCAAGCAGCCGAGGCGGTCGCGACAGCGGCGCATGGCGGCAGAACGCGAAAATAGCTCAGTTGGTAGAGCACGACCTTGCCAAGGTCGGGGTCGCGGGTTCGAGTCCCGTTTTTCGCTCTATGCCTTTGGCAGAATGTCCGGATGGCGGAATTGGTAGAC
>JAGAJP010000053.1 GCA_017626045.1 Muribaculaceae bacterium
CCCTAATATTTCAAATTGGTCAGGACAATATTTGTCGAGGAAGGTAATAGGGACACCCATTGCCCCATCGTAGTCGGATGGAATTGCATCCGTGTATGGGACTTCGATTGCATCGTAGTTGTCGTAATGAGCATATCCTTTTCCGCGGATATCCTTATGTTTGGAATACATGATATTTTCCTCCATAGTCATAAGCGAGAGCGGCTGATGGCGACGACCATGGTCTAAGTTGGTGAACCAACAGCAATTTCTGAACTTAACTAAACCTGTTGAATCATCTTTTACTCCGGAAGCGTACTCTCGTTCTCCTACAGGGCGAAAATAGGCATTGCCGTTATGGAATCCATTTCCAAGCCAAATTTTATTATCCTTAATGAGAGGGAATACCTCCCGATAAGTTAAGGCATTCATGTTGCCGATGATAACAAATTTCTTATCGGCTTCTACTATCCAAGAGAGAAATTCGCGGAAAAGTGAGAACGGTGGATTGGTGACAATGATGTCGGCTTCATCACGCAGACGCGTGACTTCGTCGCTGCGGAAATCTCCGTCACCGTCAAGATAACGCCATTCAAGGTCATGGAAATCTATGCGTCCGTCACCGTCAATGTCATGGTCGAGCACGAATATCTTTCCACGCACAGATGTTTTGTTCGGGTCAAACTGTGGCGCATCCTGCTCAAAAAGGGACGGCTGATAAGGAGTCTTGTATTTCTTGCTCTCCGGTGCGTAAGATGTGGAAATCAGTTTCTTCAAGCCGAGAGTCTGAAAGTGCTGGGCGAAATAGAGGGTGAAGTTGCTCCATTCAGGGTCGTCACAGGGCAACAGGACTGTTTTTCCACGGAACACATCAGGGTCAAATTCGAGATATGCGTTTATCTCACGCTCAATATCGTAATATTGAGTATAGAACTCATCATTCTTGGCGGCTTTGGCCGCCGACAGGGATTCATTGGCCATGATTAGACGGAGATTATGGATTTGCCGAAAAATGCAGAAAGCATGGCAAGTGTCGAGACAGTGAAATTATGCTGTCCGCTCAGCCATCGGGTTATCTCGCTCGGACGCTTTCCCAACTGGTCGGCAAACTGCTTCTTTGAAAGCCCGCGCTCCTGCATAAGAGCATAGATTTTATTGGATATAGCGAAAGACAGGTTAATCTCTTCCTTTATTTCAGGTGGTACCTGACTAACCATTTCCCGGTATCTGTTTCTAATATCCTTCATAGCTTAAATGTTTTGTCGGTCTCGATTGTCTTGGATGTTACTGTTACGGTTCCGTCACGTTGACCCTCTTTCAGCAGTTCTTCAAATCTCTGCAAAGTCAGGACATACCCACGCAACGAATCATCTTCCTCATATGTCCGCGAGTTTTTGACACCTCCGTTGCCGAGAACAAGAATCCGGTCGGAGAGACGCAGACAATATAGACGGAGTTTTGAGCGAAGCACAGGAAGAGCCACCACGGAATCACGCATTTTGCCCTCGGGACGGAAAAAACGTTCCAGGGCACCTTCATCGGCGATCTTATCTAAAATTTGCACTATGCGCAATAAGTCCTTATTCAATTGAGCATCTTCAATGAATTTGGAATAAAAACGCTCGTATTCAGTCTCGGATTCTTCCGAGAACTGAATAGTGTAAATGGTACACTTGTCCGTATCGTTGACTAAAACCAGTTCTACTTCGCTCATATCTATGGTTCTTTTGATTATAACGCAAAGATACAACTTTTATTTCACATAGATGTGAAATATCCGAATTTTTTCTGTGTGCGTGCAATCAGTTCATACGTTAGTACATCCATACGTTCATACGTTAGTATGTTCATACATCAATACGTTAGTATGTTTATACATATATGCGTTCAGATGAATGAACTTCATATCAGAATGTAATCCATACATCCGTATGTTCATCCATAAATATAAAAAACTTGCCGACGATTGCCGGCGATTTCCACCCTCGGAGAACTCTATCTCACCCCGCGTTTCTTATTTTTGATAATCCAAATACTATCTATCGTAACGTTTACCACCGTCGACTGCCTCGTCTGACAGCGATTCCGAAACAATATCACTAATCCTCTATGCATTGTCTTAGCAACTTCGACTTTTCTTGTAAACCTGTCAATACTAACGGAATCACAAGATTCGGCAAGGTATGTTTTGAGCTGCACGAAACCGATTTTGCAGCTCAAAACCCTTGCCGTATGTTAGGTTGGTCTTACTCCAAAGTCGTAATCCCCGTTGCCGATTTCACACTCCGATTTTTTCTTTTTGTTTTTCATCATGATTTGCGAAAAGGGAAAACATAATCGCCCAACCCTCATTATTAAGAATGAAAATTGGACGGAGTTTATCCTATCCACCTTTTTGGGGAGGGCCGTTGTTCCTGTTTATATCAGATGACAGCTTATAATAGGACGATTTCAGAAATAGAACAACGAGCGAAAAAAGATGCCCTGTCAAAACCATGTCACATATACGCCATAATTGTGCCAACGCCTGATAGGTTACACCTCAATATCCGGAAGACTGTTGATTGCTTTGTGTTTCAGCTCATCGACTACCCGCAGATATTTTTCCGTCATTTCGATGCTTGCGTGTCCCATCAACGACTGTACTGTCTTGATATTTGCACCGCCGTTGAGTATATTGACTGCGAAAGAATGTCGGGCGCAATGCCATGTTATATGTTTCCCTATGCCGGCTGTCTTTACCCAGGCGTCCAACTGCTTCACGCAAGTAGTCCATGTGGGCAACGAGAAAATCATCTGCCTGTAATCTCCTTGTATCTCCGGCTTTCCGATAAATTTATGCAACATCGGACTTAACGGAGTCACTACACTGCTGCTTTTACTTCGCCCGGCAATCTTGCTCTGCTCGAATTTAAGCAAGCCGGAAGCAAAATCCACATTCTCGTATGTGAGCCGGCTTACGTCACGCCATCGGATGCCGGTATAGAGACTGAAAAGGAATGCACGTCTTATGTCGGGATAACTACCCGGGAAAGGAGTCGCGGCAAGC
>JAGAJP010000054.1 GCA_017626045.1 Muribaculaceae bacterium
GCTGCTTCTCTTTTGACGGTCTAAGCTGATAGAGATGAGAGCCGTCAAAGAGGGCATTAAGGCTCTCCCTGCTGATAAGAGTTTTGCCCTTGAACTGGAAACAGGGGATAGAGTTTGCGGCGAGATAATTGTAGATTGAAGCACGGCACACTCCGAGTAGTCTGGCGCATTGGGCTGGAGTTATGAACAGGCGTTTGTCATCGCTCATTTGTGGCGATGATGCCTTTGCTTGTTCCCGCTTGACATGCTCTCTGCGCTTCGCGTCTTTATAGGCGTGTTCGGCGCATCTTTTACAGCAATAGCGGGTCGTGCATTTTCTCGCTGTGAACGTGTTGCCACACCATTCACAGGTCTTGGTAATTTCGATTGTGCTGCTCATTTTACGCTGTTATTTCTGTTAATATTCTGTTAAAAGTGTCTAACCGCGTCTATTGGTGTCTAAGGATGTCTAAATCCTCTACAACCTCTCTGACAGGTTAGCCCCGATTGAGTGACGAGATACAATCGGGATACAAAAACGGGCGTAAAATCGAGCAGAAACGGTTAAAACCGAGTAATGCGACAACAAAAATGGCACCCCGTAAAGAGTGCCATACTAACAGATTATGCTATTTTGTAATCGTTTCTAACTATATAGTTACTTGCCGATGCAGAAATGGGAGAAGATGGAGTGGAGGAGGTCCGGGGTGGTGATGGCGCCGGTCAGGGAGGAGAGGGCGGCGGTGGCTTCGCGGATGTCCATGGCTATGAAGTCTGCGGAGGCGTTCGTCTGCATCTGGCTCAGGGCGTTTCGGAGCGCTTCGGATGCTTTCAACAGGTCGCCGTAGTGGCGAGCGTTGGTGAGGAGCAGCTCTTTCTCCGGATTGTAGGTGCAGGTGGCGACTTCTTTCAGGGCATCTCGCAGCCGGTCGACTCCTATTCCCTCTTTTGCCGATATTTCGAGCGGATGCTCGAAGTATCGTGCGCTTTTTCCTTGGGCGTATGTCGCTTCTCCGGAGGCATCTGTCGCCGTTTCTTCGATGGCTTTCGCTGCCGTGGCAATACGGTCGGTGTCAGTGTCCGATGCCTGCGACTTTGTGATAACAGGAATCACTGTCTGTATCGGATCCGCCTCTCGCAGCGTTTTCTTCATCTCGAGCATCTGTATTGTTATGTCTGCCGTAGGGTCTAACAGCCAGAGTATTATGGATGCCCCGGCAAGCCGTTTGAGAGCGCGCCCGATGCCTAAGTTCTCGACAGCGTCTTCCGATTCCCGCAGGCCCGCCGTGTCTACAAACCGAAACAGCACGCCCTCGATTTCGCATGTATCTTCTATGATGTCGCGCGTAGTGCCCGGAATGTCAGACACTATCGCCTTGTCTTCCTGAAGAAGGGCGTTGAGAAGTGTAGACTTGCCCACATTTGGCACTCCGGATATTACTACCGGCACGCCTTCCTTGAATGCGCGCCCCGCGGCATAAGATGCTGTAAGCCGGTCTATTTTGGAAAGGAGTCGCTCCGTGATGTCCTTCAGTTTCGAGCGGTCCGCAAACTCGACGTCCTCTTCCGAGAAATCCAGTTCGAGTTCAAGGAGCGACGCAAGTTCTATGAGTTTGTCGCGCAAGGAATTGAATTCTCTGGAAAAGTCACCGCGTGTCTGCATCATGGCGAGTCGGTGAGCCGCGCGAGAGGATGACGATATCAGGTCGGCAACTCCTTCCGCCGACGCGAGGTCCATCCTGCCGTTGAGATATGCTCGCCGCGAGAATTCTCCAGGCTCGGCGCATCTCGCACCCTTGCGCAGAAGCAAGCCTGTCACCTCTCGCATTATCCACGGAGAGCCATGAAGCGTGAATTCCACAGAGTCTTCTCCGGTGAAAGAGTTGGGTGCCGCAAACACTGTTGCCACTCCCCGGTCAAGTACGTTGCCGTTTTCATCCTCGATGTTGCCAAGGTGCACGGTGTGCGACCTGCATTCGGCAAGACTCCTGCCTTTCCATACCGAGTCGGCTATCCTTATGGCATCCTTGCCCGACAGACGCACTATGCCCAAGGCTCCGCTGCCCGCAGGAGTCGCCGGAGCCACTATCGTGTCGTCATTTAACCCTGTCATTGCCATGCGCCTTTTTATTGCTGTTCCATTCCTTGTAAGACATGCTTGACTCTATTCGATTCTCGATGTCATCCGGCAGGATGGGGAAAAAGTCAAGACCTGTTATTCTCTCCACCTCGTCTACTGTCGCCGCATAGTTCGACATATTGCCCGGACACTTCATGTTGGGATACACAAATCCGATGGCTTTCATCGGCTCAGCCATCGGCGCGAGAATTACCTTGAAAAATGCCGAGGGCACTCTCACTTTGCCTGTCCCTATTGTCTCGTCTGAATCCGCGTCATATATCGGTCCCGCCACAATCACAAGGCTTTTGTCGCGGCGTGCCCACACCCGTTCTTTTTCTTCAAGTGTCTTCCATGCTCCACTGTTGAGCTCATGTTTCTGAGGGCATATATTGGTCATCACAAAACTGTCGTGCATTGCCTCGTCGCTCCATTTCTGCTCTCCGGCGGGGCACATGTGCCCGCGGTCGTAGCCGCTACGCGAATAGTCTCTTGTGGAGGCGCACCCCTTCACTTCATTGTCTGTCCAGAATTTGTTGCTTCGTGAGCTGGCGCCTTCCGTCTCGTCTCCATGCAGCGTCCACACCACATAGTTGGGTGTCCTGTTTTTAGGGTTGAAGTTGACGTTGAAGCCGTGGTATTCTTTTTCCACCGCAGGCATTCCGATAGGATACGACACTATCTCCAGCCCTTTGAGGCTGACTTCCTGCAAAGCCTGCGTCGCCATCGTTTCATCGGCTTTGGCGCGCCTGCATCCGGCAGCTATTATCGTAGCCGTTATAAGGCAGAATGCTATCGGTTTCAGTAGTTTTATCATATCAGTCTTTTCTTTAGCCATGTGAGTTGTTTTTTTGCATATACGCGGGTGTTCTTCTGAATCTTGCCAACAGCGGTGTCGAAATCCGTCCGACCGTCGAAATAATCAAACATTTCCTTGATCCCTACAGTATTGAGCGAATTGAGATGTCTCAGATGATACACTCTTCTTGCCTCTTCTTCCAGCCCGTTCTCCACCATCTTCAGTACGCGACGGTTGATTCGGTCGAAAAGTTGCTCTCGTGGAAGGTCGATTACCTTCTTCTCGATCTCGAATTCGCGTTCAACCTTTTTTCCGGTCCGCAAAGAGGAATAGGTCGTGCCGGCGGAGATGCATATCTCCACCGCGTGAAACACCCGTTTCATGTTCTTCAGGTCAACCTCCGCGTAATATTCCGGATCAAGCGTCCTGAGCCGCTCCCGAAGCCAGTCGTCGCCGTTGCGGGCGTGGTCTTCGGCGAGTGTGCGTCTCACTTCTTCCGGAACGGTCGGCAGCTGGTCTATGCCATGAAGAAGGGCGTCTACATACATCATCGAGCCGCCGCACACTATCACCGTGTCGCGTCTTTTCCACACTTCCCGGGCTATTCTGAGCGCGTCTTCCTCAAACATCGCCGCTGAATAATAGGCGTCAAGCGGGAGAACCTCCATAAGATGATGAGTCACCCCCATTCGCTGAGACTCGTCAGGAACGGCGGTGACTATAGGTATTCCCTTATAGATCTGGCGGGAATCTGCCGAGATTATTTCCGTGTCATTCTCCAGCGCGAGTCTTACGGCAAGGTCGCTTTTACCCGTTGCCGTCGCGCCGATGACAAGTATCATCTTTTTCAACGCCGGCATTTCACTGCTCGCCAACGATCTTCGAGATATTGAAGATTACTTCCGTGGCCTTCTCGAGCGACTGAATCGAAACGAATTCATATCTACCGTGCATGTTTTCGCCTCCCGCGAAGATATTGGGGCAGGGGAGTCCCTTAAACGAGAGCTGAGCCCCGTCAGTGCCCCCGCGGATCGGCTGCACTTTCGGCGTCACTCCCGCCTCGAGCATGGCTTTTTCTGCAATCTCAATTATGTGCATCACAGGCTCGATCTTCTCGCGCATGTTGTAGTATTGGTCTTTAATCTCCACAGAGCAGCACCCCGGATATTCCATGTTGGTCTTCCGGCAGAGGTGCTCGATCTCGCGCTTGCGGCTCTCGAATCTGCTCTTGCTGTGATCGCGGATTATATAGCTCAATACAGTCTGCTCCACGCTTCCCTCGATGCCCACGAGGTGATAGAAACCCTCGTAGCCTTCCGTATGCTCCGGTGTCTCCCAGCGCGGAAGCATCTGGATAAACTGGTTGGCAACCCGTATTGAGTTGACCATCTTATGCTTGGCGGTGCCGGGATGCACATTGCGCCCCTTGATGGTGACTTTTGCCGACGCGGCGTTGAAGTTCTCATACTCAAGTTCCCCTACGCTTCCTCCGTCGATGGTGTAGGCAAAGTCGCATCCGAATCTGTCCACATCAAATTTATGCGCTCCCTTGCCGATCTCTTCGTCCGGATTGAACGCTATGCGGATCTTGCCGTGCTTGACCTCCGGCATAGACTGAAGGCGTGCCACTGCCGTCAGTATTTCCGCGATGCCGGCTTTGTCGTCAGCTCCAAGAAGCGTGGTTCCGTCGGTGACGATAAGGTCTTGTCCCACATAATTGAGCAGTTCGGGAAACTCTTCCGTGCCCATCTGGATGTTGAGCTTCTCGTTGAGAGTTATGGTCGTTCCGTCATACTGCGGTATGATGCGCGCGTTGACATGGCGTCCGCTCATGTCCGGAGCCGTGTCCATGTGTGCTATGAATCCCACAGTCGGAAGTTCTTTGTCTGTGTTGGCGGGAAGTGTCGCCATCAGATAACCGTTGTCATCAAGCGTGATGTCTTCGAGGCCCATCCCTTCGATGATTGTCTTTAGATGACGGGCAAATGTCATCTGTCCTGGCGTAGAAGGAGTTAGGTTGGTTTCTTCATCGCTTTGGGTGTCAAATTTTATAAATTCGAGAAATCTGTCGGTTACTGTCATGATGGTCGTTTTGGTTTTCGGTTGATATTCTTGCGCAAAATTACAAAAATTTCACTGAATTTCATTACAGTTGTTGAAAATAAATTTGTGTGGTTTCAATAATTTTGATAATTTTGTGTGATTTTAGATGGACTCTTAGACCCCGGCTCACAAAAAAGTCAAAGCCCGAGTCTTGGAACCGACCCTTATTATGTTTATGAAACTGATGAAATGCGCCGCTCTCGCGGCATCCCTCATAACCTCGGCGTCCGCGTTTGCCGCCGATGCCGACTCCCTGCAGTTCGGGAATTCCGAGCAGCATCTGATTTCTTTTGACGCCGAGGCTCGTCTCGACTTGGAATATGTGTCTCATGAAGGACACACCGACCACGCCAATACCGGATTCGTCGGAAAATATATAGCCCTGACCGCCCACGGTCAGCTTATCGACGGGCTTACATACACTTGGCGTCAGAGATTCTCGCGTACCCCCAAGGACGCTTCTTTCTGGGACCAGACCGATGTGATGGAGTTGAACTACAGATACGGAAAGTTTGATTTTGGAGCCGGTAAGCAGGTGGTGTTGATCGGCGGTTATGAATATGACCGTGCTCCCATCGACCTTATGTGTCCTAATTTATTCGTCAATAATATCGCATGCTATCAGTTTGGGGTGTCTGCCGGTTATCGTCTCACTCCCAACGATTATCTCGCGTTCCAGGTGTCTCAGAGTCCCTATGTCCATTCAGGATTCCGAGATATGTTCGCCTTCAACCTCCAGTGGCGCAGCCACAGAAACCTTTCCGACAGGCTTCGTTTCGAAACAATCTGGTCGGTCAATGAAGTCGAATATACCGACGGCAAATTCTGTAATTACGTGGCTCTCGGCAATAAACTCGTGCTTGACGACAGATTCTCATTCATCCTTGACCTCATGACCCGCACTTATCCCGAGAACCGCGCTTTCAAAAACAATACATTTATGGCAGAGGCGTCGTGGGACATCAACAGCGCGTGGAGGCTCACCGGAAAGGTCTCTTACGACTGCAACCGGGGCGTTAACTTCACCCCATACACTGAGGTGGCGAGAGGAACCCAGATCACGATGGGGGGAGTGGTTGCCGAGTGGTTCCCTATTCGTAAGAAAAGACACTTGCTCAGGGTGCATGCCGCCGCTTTCTACTCCGGCGGTGAAAACTATAGTGACGCTGACATGATGCAGGCAGACACTTTCTATGGCTCTGTCGGCATCACATGGCACATGAATTTCTTAAATTTCAAGTGATAAGCAGATAAAGTTGTTTATTTTTACTATCTAATTCTCATGAAATCTACTCATCTTTCGGCCGTAGGGGTGGCAAAAAAGAAGTTCAGCTTCTCAGGTGTTCTGTGTCTTTTCTGGGTGCTCCTCATTTTCGGCGGAATCGGACACGTGATGGGTGTGGCTCCGATGATGAAGACCATAATGGCTACAGCTCATGACCTCCTTCTCAACACATGTCTCTTTCTGATGGCTGTATGCGTACTCACCGGAGCACTCGGCAGAATTCTTGTGGAGTTTGGCGTCGTTTCGATGCTGCAGCGTATTCTGCAGCCCGTCATGAAGCCCGTGTTCAATCTCCCCGGTGTCGCGTCGCTGGGAGCCGTCATGACTTTTCTTTCCGACAACCCGGCAATCATCACTATCTCGAAAGACAAGGAATTCGCACGTTATTTCAAGAAATTCCAGTTCATATCGCTCACTAATTTCGGCACTGCTTTCGGCATGGGGCTGCTCGTGATAATCTATATGGTCAGCCTTGGATATATCGTGGAGCCGCTTATTGGATTCGCGGGAGCCGTGACGGGATGCGTCGTGTCCACACGCTGCATGCAGTCTTTCATTCTCAGGTCACATCCCGATTACCGCGACCTGGAGGCAGCCGATGAGGTGTGTCGCGAGATTGAAAAAACGGAGGAGGCGGGAACCGACAGCGAAGAGTCTCTCTTCACCCGCATTCTCAATGCCGTGCTTGATGGCGGAAAGAAAGGAGTGGAGGTCGGGCTCTCCATCATTCCCGGTGTGCTCGTGATTTCCACACTTGTGATGATCCTTACTTTTGGCCCCGGTCCGGACGGCTATGACGGGAGTGCCTATCAGGGAGTGGAGTTCCTTCCTTGGATTGCCGGAAAGGTCAATTTCGTTTTCGAGTGGCTCTTTGGTTTTCAGGACCCGCATTTGATTGGCTTCCCTATTACTGCCCTCGGCGCTGTAGGAGCCGCTCTCAGCCTGCTTCCTAAGTTCATCAGCGAGGGCTGGATCGACAGCAATGCCGTTTGCGTCTTCACGGCAATCGGAATGTGCTGGAGCGGTTATCTCAGCACCCACACCGCTATGCTCGACTCTATGGGCTACCGCAACCTGACATCGAAGGCTATCCTCGCGCATACAATCGGAGGTCTCGTTGCCGCTGTAGTGGCGCATCTGCTCGCATTGCTGATTCTTTAGCCCGTCTCCTTCCCGCCTCCGTTATCGTGACACCCGAAAATCGTCATATTGCGCGATTCAGTATTTTTTTGTAATTTTGCATCTGCATTGGACTGTTTTTCCAATAGCCCGTGGTCAGTAGCCATTTTTATTTTACTGCCCGCGGTTGTTTGATACACCTTTGATGATCAAAATTATGAGAAATGAAAAAGAACTCGAGGGCGTCACGCTTCTCGGAAACCAGGCTGTAAGGTATAGTTACGACTATGATCCAAAAATCCTGGAGACATTTGAAAACAAACATCCCGAACATGAGTATGTGGTAAGGCTCGACTGCCCGGAATTCACGACTCTCTGTCCCAAAACCGGTCAGCCTGATTTCGGCCATATCAAGATCGCCTACATTCCGCGCATGAGAATGGTGGAGAGCAAGAGCCTGAAACTCTATCTCTTCTCTTTCCGCAATCACGGTGATTTTCATGAAGACTGCGTAAACATTATCATGAAGGATCTGCGCGACCTCATGGATCCACGATATATCGAGGTGAAGGGCATCTTCATGCCTCGTGGCGGCATTTCAATTCATCCTTTTGCTAACTGGGGCGACGATTGTCATCAGGACCTTGTCAACGCGAGACTCGCCTCCCAACTCGATTTCTGATGAAAGATTCTGTTATAGTGCTTAGCGGAGGTATGGATTCCGTTACCCTCCTGCATGATTACGTCGACTCAATATCCCTCGCCGTGACATTCGACTATGGTTCGCGCCATAATGCCCGCGAGATTGAATGCGCGAGAAAGAATTGCGAGATTCTCGGTGTGGAGCATCTTGTGATTCCACTCGACTTCATGGGCAAATATTTCAAGTCTTCCCTCCTTATTGGTGGTGAAGAGATTCCAGAGGGGCATTACAGTGACGAGAACATGAAATCGACTGTTGTCCCTTTCCGAAACGGTATCATGCTCTCTATAGCCGCAGGTCTTGCCGAGAGCAGAGGCCTGAAGAATGTGATGCTTGCCAACCATAGCGGTGACCATGCCATATATCCCGACTGTCGTCCCGGTTTTATCGACGCCATGAGTCTGGCTATTGAGCACGGCACATACGACGGAGTCAAGATCGTTGCACCATACACAGGAATCTCAAAGAGCGACATCGCGAGAATAGGAAAGAAGATAGGTGTGGACTATCGTCTGACGTATTCCTGCTACAAAGGCGGGGAGAAACATTGCGGAAAGTGTGGCACATGCGTCGAGCGCATGGAGGCTCTCCGTGACGCCGGTATTGAGATCGATGATTGAATCCTGCTTAGCTACTTAATAAATTCATATTTCTATGTATTACGTCAAGAAACGTATCGAGATTTCGGCTGCCCACCGCCTGAGTCTCCCGTATGAAAGCAAGTGCTCCTGCCTACACGGACACAACTGGGTCATTGTTGTGGAGTGCAGGGCAAAGGAACTGAATGAGGCAGGCATGGTGGTGGATTTCACGGAAATAAAGCGTGTCGTGGCTGATCGGCTCGATCATGCCGTGCTCAACGATGTGCTTCCATTCAATCCGACGGCTGAGAACATCGCCCGATGGATTGTGGATTCGATTCCGCAGTGCTATCGCTGCGAAGTCAGGGAATCGGAAGGTAACACTGCTGTCTACGAAGAGGACTGATATGAGAAGAATCAACGAAATTTTTTATTCCCTCCAGGGTGAGGGGCATCATACCGGTTATCCATCCGTTTTCATCCGTTTTTCAGGATGCAACCTGCAGTGCCCTTTCTGCGATACCCGCCACAATGAGGGAGTGGAAATGAGCGATACAGACATCATCCACGCCATAAAACTTTACAAGACCGACTGGGTCGTTCTGACCGGAGGCGAGCCTTCACTATGGATTGACAGCGATTTCCTGCGCCTTATCCATCAGACCACCGGCAAGAAAATCGCTATCGAGACCAACGGGACCAACCCGCTTCCCGAGGGTATAGACTGGATTACGGTCTCCCCTAAGACAGGTATCGATGAAATGGTGGGCAATCCTGCTATCAAGGTGCAGAGAGCGGATGAGATTAAGGTGGTAGACGTGGGGCAGTGTCTTGACGATTATTTCAGCCTGCCGTGTCGCGACGAGAATACGCTTATGTATCTCCAGCCTTGCTACGTTGCCGACAGAAAGACGAGGGAGTCAAACACGCTGCGCACCGTGAGGCGTGTGCTCGAGGATCCGCGATGGACTCTCAGCCTGCAGACCCACAGGTATCTTGGCATTCCCTGAGCTATAGCCCCCGGTGTACTGCCAATGGAAACGGATGCACAAGATGTGTCTGCCATCCCAGAAGCATGGGTTGCCTGACATCTTTCTCCGGATTGTCACCGACATAATGATATTCATCAGCCCCGGCATGTTTTCGCATTATGGCGAGAAAACTGTCGGGGTCGTTTTTGTCATGCCACGTCTCTCCGGATATGTAGATGTCATCATCGTCGAAGTAGCTCTGCAGTCCGGCTGCCGCGATCTTGTTGCGTTGCGTCACGCTCCTACCGTCTGTCACCAACGCGAGTTTTATGCCGCAAGATTTCAGATGCTCAAGGATTCCCTCGGTCGACGGTGCTAAATGGTAGATTGCCGGATCCGGCTTATGTCTCCTGAATTCCTGCACCGTTTCTGTCATTGTCTCGGCTACCGGAATCCTCATGCTCTCCAGATACTGCTCAAGTGCAGAATAATGGTTGCGTCGCGTGAAGACAGCAGTGTCCATGCAGGTTATGATTCGTCGCTCCGACAGTGATGGATGTCTCTCGGCAAGATAACTTGCGATGTGCCTTATTCCGCTTCTGATAAACAGCGCTTCCGGCACAAGAGTGTCGTCAAGATCGAAAGCCACGACTTTCATATCGGTCATTCCACGCGGATGATTCTCGCGCCTTTTATCCTCTTGATGTTGCGTTTCACGTATGCCTCAAATGGAAGTGCCTCCATTTCAACCTTCTCGCTTGTGGGCGAAACGTGGATTATCATTAGCTTGTCTCCCTCCCAGGTCAAAATCCCCATCTCTCGGCTGTCAAGGTCATTGTCGGGAGCGAGCAGGAAGAAGATATCGCCGTCTTTCGCCAACTGTTTGAACCGTTTCGGATTGGTGAGGTCTCCGTTGGATATATACGGTATCTGATGGTTGCGGAAGCCCATTTCCAGCATTCTGAGACGCTCGTAGGTAGTGGAGTCTGACAGCGCCTTGATTGCCTCCCTATGACGCGATATATAGTCGATTGATTTCTCTTTCTTGCGTATGTTGAGCTGGTCTATCCTCAGTGTGGCGTCGTTCACGTTGTTTCTGAAGATATTGTCGGCGATCCAGTCTGAGGCATACAGGAAGCGCGACAGAAAGCCGCGTGCCTTTCCGCTCTTATACATTACCGATTCATAGCGGTCGGCATAGTCTCGCCATCCTGGGGCTGAGGATGTCTCGTACGCCTGAGCGAGTGCTATGCATGTGGAGATTAGACTCAATGGGTTGAATGAATGTACGTTGAGCGTGAACACCATAGAGTCGCTTTCCAGAATCTCGCTCCTGAGGTTGGAGGGACATCCAATCATCCGGCGCGCGAAGTGTGCGACTCGTTCGCTTCTGTTCATTTCTTTTAATTGAGGATCTCTCAGCAGTTCGTTGATTCTTATGGTGTCGGAGTCGCAGTGGAACGCAAGTGTCTCGAATGCTGATGCGCTCGTCGACACTGCCGCCAATGCTATTGTAAGTAATAAGGTCTTGAATAGTTTCATATCTTAGGAGTTTTGCCATCCGGCAGGTTTCCATTACAAAATTATGAAAAATTCTTGGATTAGGCAAATATTCTGCGATCCTCTTCCTTCTTAGATGGACTCTTAATCTACACTTTCGAATCAGGATTGGACTTTAAGTTGAGTGCTTTTGTTGGTAACAAGAAATCAGGGCCACGTAAATTCGCAGCCCTGATTGAATTCAGATTATTGATTACTTCTTACTGATTATTTGGGAAGATTGAACACAGTGGAGATCTCCACCATCTGCTCTTCCGACATTCCCTCCGGAACAAATCCCATATTGCGGGCGCACATGTAGATGTTGGCGCTCTTGTTGAGTACATCAACCTGGTCGAAAGCCGACATGATGTCGTTTTCAACAGCAAACACGCCGTGCTTTTCCCACATCACTACATCGTAGTTGTCGTCGATTGCCTTGATTGTTGCGTCGGCAAGTTCCTTCGACGAGGGAAGCATGTAAGGAACGATTCCAAGTCCGCGCGGAGCGAACGCCTTGGTCTCGGGTATCATCGACCAGAGAATCTTCGTCAGCACGTCCTTCTTCAGGTATTCGGGATTGTGGCTCATCGCTACAAGTTCTATCGGATGGGTATGTAGGCTTGCCTTGTAGGTGGAGCCCTTGCCGATCAGATAGTCGTGAACGGCGAGATGTGACGGAAGTTCCGATGTCGGTTTCACCGGCTTGTCGGCAACTATCTCATAGCTTGCGCAGTCGTCGCAAATGCGAATTATAGAGCCGTTGTCCATTGGCCAGCGTGCGAGGTCTCTCATGCGCATCTGGGTGCCTTTGCAGTAGAACCAGCATCCCTTGAGGTTGGGAAGTGTGGTGCCGATGGGATACGGACCTGCTATCGCGGGAAGAGCTTTCATCTCGTTGGTGACATGCTCTGTCACATTGACGGTGATATTGCCGCCGTTGCGTTCCGCCCACCCTTTCTGCCAGAGGTATCCGGCGGCTTCCGCCACTTGCTCAACCACCCGGGCGAGTCCGGGATTATTGTCTAATACGGATGACATTTTTTATTTCGATTTATTGTTGTTTTTATCTTGAAGTCTTTTCAGATCAGCTGTGGCAGGAAGCAGGATATTACGAGTACTATGATACCCACCACAAGCACGAATATCGTCTTCCTCGGACATCCTTCCCATTCCTTCAGGATTATGCCCCAGACATTCGAGAACACCACATTCAGAGCCATCAGTATGCAGAACGACAGTGTCATCAGTGTCGGATAGTCGGTCAGGAACCCTTTGCCGAGCGAAAGCCCGAAAAACTGGCTATACCATAGCGCGCCGGCAAGAAGGCAGAAGAACACGTTGTTGAGCATTACCTTTGTCTTGCCATAGTCGCTCCATGTCTTGTTCTTGTGGTTCTGATACAGACAGTATGCTATGTTGGTCACAAATCCGCCTATTGTCACTAAGAATGTGGCAGGAAGCGTCTTGTACATGTCGGGTGTGAGATAGCCGAAGTTGATGTCGGCACCAAACGCGAGTCCGACATTGAAGCAGCCGCTCATGAAGCCGCACAGTAGCGCGATCAGGATTCCCTTTGGGAAATTGAAGTCTTTGACTGCCGACTTCTTCTGTTCCTCTGAGAGTGCGTTGGCTTTCATCGCGCCGGCGACTCCGATGATGTTGATGCCGGCGAGTGTGACGATTACGCCGATGATCACAGAGAATGTCAGCTGGGAAAGCGGTTCCTGCTCAGGGAAAAAGATCTGAAGCAATACCGGCCCCATGATGGTGCCGAGTCCCGCGCATGTGCCCAAGGCGATTGACTGGCCGAGCGCCACTCCGAGATACCTCATCGATAGTCCGAAGGTCAAGCCTCCGATTCCCCATAGCATACCGAACAACACTGTCATCCACAGTTTGAATGGATCGGCTTCTGTAAAGAGTTCTCCGATGCTGTGGCCAGACGGTACTGCAAGAAGTGCCCCGAGAAATGGTAGGATTGCAAAGGCGAAGATGGCCTGTACAAGCCAGTAGGATTCCCAGCTCCAGTTTTTGATCTTGTTGATGGGTACGTAACAGCTTGACTGGCAGAATGCCCCTATTGCGATTATTAGTAGTCCAAGGAAGAGCATGATATAAGATCTGAAAGGTTAAGAAATAACGTTGTCAGATAGGGCATGTTTCTAAATGCCCTATCTGAATATGGTTGATTTTAGCGTTTTGATGTAACTTCAGCCTCGTATTTCTCAACATCCTTGATGAATGTCTCGCCAACGGGAACTCCGTTGCGGAGGCAGAACATGTCATATACTGCGTTCCAGGGGAGAACCTTGCACTCCTCGAGAAGTGCGAGACGCTGGAATTTCTTGTCCTCGAGTTCGTATTTGCGCAGTGTGGCTGTTGGCTCGAGTAGTGCTCTGATCATGCACTTCTGGGCGGCACGGCTGCCGATCACGTATGCGCCGATACGGTTGAGTGTTCCGTCGAAGTAGTCGAGACCGTAGTGTACGCGGTTGAGGGCGTCTGCTCTTACTATCTCGCTGAAGAGGTCGAGTGTCGGGTCGTCCATGATGGTGACGTGGTCGGAGTCCCAGCGTATAGGACGAGACACGTGAAGCATCAGTTCCGGAACGAACAGAAGCATCGCGCTCACCTTGTCGGCTACGCTCTCTGTCGGGTGGAAGTGACCTGTGTCGAGTGTGATCATCATATCGCGCTTCGACGCATACGCAGTGTAGAAGTCGTTGCTTCCTACTGTGTAGCTCTCAAGACCGATGCCGAATACTTTGGATTCCACGCAGTCTTTCATCATGTCGTAGCGGTGCTCGAAAATCTGGTCGAGTGAATCCTTCAGAAGCTCGCGATACATCAGTCGGTTGACTGTGATGTCCTTGCTGCCGTCGTGAACCCATGTGTTCATGATACAGGGGTCGTTCTGTGCCTCGCCGATAGCCTGCGAGATAGCGCGGCAACGCTTCGAGTGCTCGATCCAGAACTCGCGGATGCTCTTGTCGGGATTCGACAGCGACAGGTCGCCGCTCTTGCTGTGTGAGAAGGATGTAGAGTTGAAGTCGAGCTTTATGTCGTTGGCTTTGCCCCACTCGATCCAGCTCTGGAAATATTCGGGAGTTACCTCGTTGCGGTCTACATATTTTCCCTGGAAGTCACCGTAGATCTCATGAAGGTTCAGGCGGTGCTTGCCGGGGATAAGGCTCATCGCATATAGGATGTCGTCGCGGAGTTCTTTGATGTTGCGGGCTTTGCCGGGATAGTTGCCGTTTACCTGGATGCCACCGGTCAGTCCTCCCTCGTGGGGCTCGAAGCCGGTTACGTCGTCAGCCTGCCAGCAATGCATGCTGAGGTGGAAGTCCTGCATCTGCTGGAGCACTTTCTCGGTGTCTACACCAATGGCGGCATATCTTTCGCGTGCCACTTCATAGGCTTTGTTGATTAGTTCTTCTTTCATGATGATTATTATGTGTTTGTCTGTTTGTTATTTTTTCGGGTTATAGGTGATTGTCTCTGTCGAGTTTACTGCGACCTCGCGCATCTCATGGAGCGACTTCAGGCTCTTGCATGCCCGCAGCTGCATCAGCACATTGCCTAATGCCGTGCACTCTGCCGGTCCGGCCACTACCGGTATGCCGAGCTCGTCGGCGGTCAGCTGCATCAGATACTGGTTGCGTGAGCCGCCTCCTATCACGTGCAGGCGTTTGATCTGGACAGGCGATATCTCGCGGAGCCAGCGTGTGATCTCTCCGTATCTTTTGGCAAGACTTCTGTACACTATCCTTATATAGTCGGCGGGTGTCTCGGGTTTGCGTTGACCTGTCTTTTCGCAATATGCCGTGATTGCCTTGGTCATGCTCTCCGGGTTGGCAAACGAAGGGTCATCCGGATTGATGATGCTTTCGCAGTCGCTTTTCAGATAGAGCGCAGCCAGTTCGGAGATATCCTTGGGGGCGTCCTTGAATTCCGTGCGGCAGCGCTCGAACAGCCAGAGTCCGCAGATGTTCTTCAGTACCCTTATGGTGTCGTCGACTCCTCCTTCGTTGGTGAAGTTGTATTCCATGCTCAGAGGCGTGATGATCGGTCCTTCGTTCTCTATACCCAACAGCGACCACGTGCCGCAGCTCAGATATGCATAGTCGCGGTCGGGAGTCGGTACGCCCGCCACTGCCGATGCGGTGTCATGGCCTGCCACAGCCACCACCGGTACTTCTCCAAGTCCGGTGAGTTCAGCCAGTCGCGGCAGAAGTGTGCCGATTTCTGTGCCGGGCTCCACTATCGGGCCGAATTTGCTGCGGCTGAGTCCTATTTCATCCAGAAGCGCGTCGTCAAGTTCCTTGGTGTTGGGGTTCAGTATCTGCGACGTGGACGCGACTGTGCGTTCGGTCACAGCCTTGCCTGTCAGCATATATGACAGTGCGTCGGGGATAAACAGAATCTTGTCTGCGCTGTCCAATACCTCGGGGTTGTTGCGCCTGATTGTGTCGAGCTGGAAGAGTGTGTTGAAATCCATGAACTGGATACCGGTCTTCAGATATATATCCTTTTTGTCGACTCTTTCACAGAATTTCTCGACAGCTCCTACTGTGTGCGGGTCGCGATAGCAGTACGGAAGGCCTGCGATGCTTCCGTCCTTGTAGAAATATGCCACGTCGCAGCCCCACGAGTCTATGCCGATGCTTTTCAGGCTGACACCATCAGGAAGCAGTTCCTTGCATTTTTTCATTGAGTCAAGGATATGCTCGTAGATGAGCGGCAGATTCCAGTACTGATGGTCGCCAAGCGGCATCATCGGATAGTTGTAGCGGGATATTTCATTCATGTCCACCTTCTTGCCGTCAAACGTGGCAAGAATGGTGCGCCCCGATGTGGCGCCGAGGTCTATCGCAAGATGATATGTCTTTTCCATAGCCTGACGTCAGTCGAGATGAAATACTTCCTTTATGGGAATGGTCACCGGTGAATTGTCGGGATTAACTTCCATAAGGTCGGCCATGTAGTCCCACCATTTGCGGGTGATTTCATCGGCTGCCTCGGCATCCTGGGAATTCGTGTCGCCTACTACTTCCTGATAGCCGAAGAGTATGTTGGTGTCTTTGTCCCAGAAGATGGAATAATTGCGGACCCCGGAGTCGGCGATCTGCTTTTTCAACTCAGGCCACAGCTCGGCGTGGCGCTTGGCATACTCGGCTTCATTGCCGGGTTTTAGAAACATTTTGAATGCAAATCTTTTCATGGTGTTGCGGATGTTCTATATTGTTAATTAGTTCTTCTGTTTTGTCTTTCGCAAAGTTAATAAAAAAATCCGACAATTTGTCATCTTTTGGATTTTTTTATCTAAATTACTTCAGAATTTAAGCACTTTTGTCTGTCCGGGCGTTGTCGACTCGCTTATGGTCATGCCGTTTACCTTAATATCGGCTTGTGTCGGAACTTCCGACCTCAGCTCGAGTCTCGTCACCTTGCCGTCTTTCCATGTAGCGTCGGCGGTAATGCCGGTGCGTGTGCGCAGTCCTTTGAAGCTTCCGTCTTTCCATTGCTCCGGAAGCGCCGGCAGAAGAGTGATTACTCCTGGCTCCGACTGGATAAGCATCTCGGCCACTCCGGCGGTTCCTCCGAAATTGCCGTCGATCTGGAATGGGGCGTGCGCGTCGAGCAGGTTGGGGTAGGTGCCTCCACCTTTCCGCTTGTCCGGTCCGTTGTAATTGTCCGGACTCACATACTTCAGCAGTCTGCGATACATGGCGTATGCCTTGTCGGCTTCTGCAAGACGGGCGAGCAGGTTCACTCTCCATCCGGTGCTCCAGCCGGTAGTGTTGTCTCCTTTGATCTCAAGTGTGCGTGCCGCTGCCTTTGCGGTCTCGGGTGTACCGGTGAGTGTTATGTGGTGACCGGGATATAACCCGTACAGATGCGACTGATGACGGTGTTGAGGGTCTTTCTCTTCGAAATCGATATACCATTCCTGAAGCTGTCCCGATTTCCCTGTCTTGTAGGGCGCGAGGCGGGGAAGAGCTTTTTCAATCTCTTTCACAAGCTGCTCGTCTGTCCCGAGGGCTTTGGCTGCGTCTCTGGTGTCAGACAGACATTGGCGTATCATTCCCAAGTCGGCGAAGCCTCCCGCGCACGTCGACGCAGTCTTCCCTTGAGGAGTCTTGAAACTGTTTTCGGGTGATGTCGACGGTGATGTAATCAGATTCCCGTCTTGGTCTTCCACCATCCAATCAAGACAGAATTCTGCCGCCCCTTTAAGGGTAGGGTAGTATTCTTTAAGGAACTCAATGTCGCGGGTGAAGAGGTAATGTTCCCAGATATGTGAGGAAATCCATGCGCCTCCCATGTTCCAGTTGGCCCACTGCGGATTGCCGCCCCTGAGACCTACAGGGTTGGTGATGCCCCAGATGTCGGAGTTGTGACCCAGACACCATCCACGGTTCACTCCATAATATTCTTTGGCTGTTGTCTCTCCCGTGAGCGGCAGTTGTTTTACAAACGACAGTAGAGGAATATGCAGTTCGCTGAGGTTGGTCACCTCTGCCGGCCAGTAGTTTTCTTCTACGTTGATGTTGGTGGTATAGTTGCTGCTCCATGGCGGAAGTAGTTTCTCGTTCCATAGCCCCTGGAGGTTGGCGGGAACCTGGGGCGTGCGCGAGCAGCTGATCAGAAGATAGCGTCCATAGTTGAAGTAGAGTTCCTCAAGGTCGGGGTCTGTAGCATTCCGGTCCGTATAATTCTTCAGACGGCTGTCGGTGGTCATTGCGTTCAGTTCCGGAGCCGAGTCTCCGAAGTCCACGCTCGCGCGGTTAAAGAGCCTTGAATAGTCTTCGATATGTCTTTTCCTGATGTCTGAATATGGTTTTTCGGATGCATTGAGAGCCTTTCTCATTGAGATTGCCTTGTAGTCCCTGCCGTTTGTCATGGGATTGGTGCGGGTGCCGTTGAAACTCGTGGCGATGGCTACGACCACTGTCGCCTCCCTGGCATCCTGTACCTTTAGTCTCCCTCCTTCTATGGCTTTCACTTTGCCTCCGGGTGCCATCACTTTTGCCACAGTCCGGAACTGTACGCCGACCCCGTCTTCATAAACAAATTTCTTCTCTTCGGCTATGCCGACATAGGAGGGCATCGAGGAGGCTGCTGCGCGTCCTTCGGCTATGATTTCGTTGCCGTCGCTCGTTACCGTCGCCCCTTTAATTGGTGATTCGAACTGCAGCGTGAAGTCAATTGGCCTGAGGGCGGTTATACGTATGGCTATCACGCTGTCGGGTGCAGAGGCGATGTATTCTGTGGTGATGGAATTGCCGTTTTTGGTATATGACACGTTGGCGGTGGCGTTCGTCAGGTCGAGCGTACGCCTGTAGTCTGTGACGCTTCCTTTGTCGGAGAAGTCGATGAAGAGATTTCCGATGGGCTGGTAGTTGTTGGTGTATTTGCCCTGAATCTCGTGTTGCAGTTGCTCGGCGAGCTCATAGTCGCCGGCGGCAAGTGCCTCACGGATCGCCGGTATATGGCGGTGTGACCCCGGAGAGTACACGGTGTCGTCGGGATACCCGGTCCAGAACGTGATGTCGTTGAGCGAGAGTCGCTCTCTGTCGGGATTTCCGTAGACGATGGCTCCTTGTGTGCCGTTGCCGATCACGAACGTTTCTTCGAAGTATTCGGCGGGTCTGTCAAAATAGAGGGCGGGGGTGGCTGCCGAGGCGCTCAGTGCCGCCGATGCTAAGGTCGTCAGGATTATGCCTGAGATAGGTTTCATAAGTGTCCGATTTTGAGGTTAAAGCAGGTTCTGTAAATTGTATCTGCCGGTTGATAAAGCAGTATAGAACATGCCTGATGTTGTTTTAAATGCAAAGTTAAGGAAGAAAGATGAAATTTGCAAATGGAGTTTGTTTTACTCGGCATTTTTTCTTATTTTTGCGCGTAATGAGAAAAATTATCGTTGCTTTTGATTCGATGAAAGGTTGCCTTTCATCTCGTGATGCTTCTGCTGCATTTGCGCAAGGAGTCAGAAATGTTGATTCCGAAGCGCAGGTTCTCGTAGTTCCCGTCGCCGACGGCGGGGAAGGCACGGCGCGTGTACTTGCCGAGGCTGCGGGGCTCACGGCTCCGCTATATAGCAGTGTTTGCGGACCGATGGGCGATGAGGTTTATGCCGAATGGTGGTTTGATGATAACTCCCGGACGGCTTACATCGACATGGCTCAGGCTTCCGGGCTTACTCTCGTAGATAAGTCCGGGCGTAATCCGCTGTGCGCTACCAGTCATGGCTTCGGCGAACTGATTGCCAAGGCTCTTGACAGAGGCGCGTCTTCGATAGTTGTCGGTCTTGGAGGCTCGGCTACGGTGGATGGAGGCTCCGGCGCCTGCCAGGCTCTCGGTGTCCGTTTCTTTGATAAAGGAAACACACTCATACGTTCCTATATGGACGGTTCGCGACTTTCCTCTGTCACGGACATTGACGTTTCCCGACTTGATTCAAGACTGAGGGATGTGTGCCTGACACTCGTCTGCGATGTGGTGAATAGGTTGACCGGTGTCGGCGGAGCCGCCGAAGTGTTCGCTCCCCAGAAAGGAGCTTCGGCTGATGACGTCACGCTTCTTGATAATGGGTTGGAAAACTTCAGAAATTTGATTTTTCGAAAGTTCGGGGTCGACTTGAACTGTATTCCGGGCAGTGGCGCGGCGGGAGGTTGTGCCGGCGGTCTGATGGCGCTTGCAGGTGGCGTGATTCGCGAAGGAGCCCCATTAGTGCTCGATGCGCTGCACTTCGGTTCTTTGCTGGAAGGTGCGTCGGCGGTCGTTACCGGAGAAGGCGCCTCGGATTCCCAGACCCTTATGGGAAAACTTCCTTGCGCCATACTCCGTTTCGGATTGAAGGCACATGTTCCGGTGGCTCTCGTGGCTGGAGTCATCAAAGACAGGGAGAGACTTGAAAAAGCCGGATTCTCTCCTGTCATACACATTAACTCTCCCGAGATAATCGCCGCTTCCCATACAAGTGGCGGCATCGACACCGACGCCGCCATCGCAGCGCGAAGGCTGCAGGCTGCCGGCAAGGAATTTGCCAGATACGTCAAATTTCATTAATTTTGCATTCCCAAGCCCCAAGACAAAAATGACCAACAGAAAAGAAGGATACACCAAGGATTCCCCAATGAAACACTTGATCAGCGACAATGATTTCCTGCTTCACGTCATCAGTCGCTTCGATATTGCTTTCGGTTTCGGCGACAAGAATGTGGCGCAGGTTTGCGCTGAAAACAATGTACATGTCCCTACATTCCTTGCCGTATGCAATCTGATCAGCGGATACCCTTTCGCGGAAGCTGACACGTCCCTCCACGATCTCATCGGCTATCTCAGACGTGCTCATCAGTCGATTCTTGACATTACACTTCCCCACATAAGACATCACCTTGTGGAGGGTATCGGATACTCCGACGCAGACAATAAGCTTGCCATTCTCCTCATGCGATTCTTTGATGAGTATGTAGGCGAGGTTAGAATGCACATGCAGCATGAAGACGAAGAGGTATTCAGATATGCCGAGCGTCTTATCGAGGGCGAGGCAAACTCCAGGTTCTCGATCTCCGGATACTCGGCAGACCATATCCCCATGTCTGAAAAACTCCGTGAGCTCAAAGATCTTTTCATCTATCATTATTCGCAACACAATAATTATCGTCTCAGTGCAGTCCTTTTCGACATAATCCTATGCGAAAAAGATTTGGAGTCTCATTTTAAAGTTGAAAACGATCTCTTCATCCCGGCGGCGGCACGCCTTGAGCAGAGACATGGAGTAGCACGTTGCGCCGTTGACAGTGATGGTAAGAGAGGTGTAGATTCACTTAGCGAAAGAGAGAAAGAGGTAATCTGCTTAATCGCCAAAGGTTTGCCAAACAAAATCATCGCCGACCGCCTGTGCCTGTCCGCTCACACCGTTTCGACCCACAGAAGAAACATCTGCGCAAAGCTCGACATCCATTCCGCCTCCGCCCTGACTCTTTACGCCGTCGTACATAAACTGATAGACGTCTCGGAACTAAATGTTTAGACCCTCGCTCTTAGATGGACTCTTATTGTTTTAGTGCAATGCATGTTCGGATGTATTGAAAAATTTTTACTATAGATAGCTGATAATTTATTTATTTTTTATAATTTTGCATCGCAGTGCGGTTGTGTCGCATTGCAATACATACTTATAAAGCGTTTCATGCTTGATCCTTTAACGGAAATCGCCAAATTTCAATCTCAGAAGGATAGGGCAGTCAATAAAACGCTCATGCTTGTCGTATGTCCACTCCCCGGCAAGGGGATATCGATATTCGATTATGGCGTGGGAGTGGACTGTTTATTTCTGAGATAGGCGTTTGGCGATGCCTCCGTTAAGATAAGCAGAACATCGTCCACGCTTTTTATTCATAATTTTGTGTTTGCACGTATTGATTTGCTTGGGACGGTGCAGGTCGTTTTTTGATGTCGATATGTCGCTAATTCGTAGAGATTTGCATAACCAAGCATTGAATTTGCTCCTCTTCCCGCTTGCATGCATGGTGGTTTTCATTCACGTCTTCTCCGGCTCAAGCCTTACAGCGCAGTGCAATGATTCTGATTTCCCGTTCGTGAGATTTATGATTTTGTTTGCAAGATCTTTCTTCTCAGGTCAGTGTGTGCCAATTTACTTCTTTATCGCCGGCTTTGTATTCTTTCAAGGAATGAATCTTAGTATGCATTCCTACGATAGAAAAATGAACGATAGGTTCAAGTCGCTTTTTATTCCATATCTCGCATGGAATACACTTGGGATGCTCTTGATTCTCATATCCAATATTTCTATCTTTTCCGGTCCATATGTATTATCGGGAGTGATTCCGGATATACATATTTCAAATATTATCAACATGTATTGGAATGGTGTTGAGGGAATAGCTTATCATATTGGCGATTCGGTGTCTTGTTCAGTTTCGCAAAATATGAATACTTATCCCGTCGATTCTCCCTTGTGGTTCGTACGTGACCTCATGATAGTGTCTGTCTCAGCTCCAGTTCTGAATATTCTGCTCAAAAGGTTTGGAATATGGTTTTCTGTTGTTGCCGGTATTTTGTGGTTATCACTTCCTCAGGCCGGTCTCGGCCATGCTTATCAATTGATAACGGCTTATTTTTTCTTTTCATCAGGAGCCTATATGAGTTTTGACAATCGATGCTTGTTGGCTGATCTAAAATGGATTCGCGTCTTCAGTTTTGTCTTATATCCGGTCATTGCGTCTGGCTTGCTTATATATAGTTACACTGATTATTGTGATGCCAAGATGATTATCGAATGTGGCTATGGCTTTGGACCGGCTTGCTATTTCAAGCAATTGGCAGTGTTGGCAGGGCTCCCGTTTGCCTACAATATTGCGGTAATGATTGTTGACCGATGGAAAATCAAGGCGTTGTCAACTCTTGCTGCTGCTTCTTTTTTCATATATGCCGGGCACATGCTGTTTGTCAGTCTGGTCGAAACGCTTCTGTCCATGATTATCAAGCCGGTGACTGACCTTGAAATAATAGTCATCCTGACTCTTTCTGTATTGCTTTTGATATTCTGCCTTCTTGATATATTCATCGTTATGCGCAAGTATATCCCCAAGTTGCTTTCTCTGTTCACCGGAGGCTGCTTCTGACTTTGTGCGAGGAGTATTAATTCATTATGTGCGAAGAGAACAATTATGAGTCCTAATGTGTTTATACTTTAACATTTAATTTAAATTACTTCGTTATGTTGAAAAAAAGTTTTGTTGCCCTTGTGGCTATATTGGGCATTATCGCCACTGCTTGTGCCGGTGACGTTTACTCTCATGATGACTCAGCCCTGCCCAAGGCTGCGAAAACCACTATTGCCAACAATTGCAAGTCTAAGGTAAGCCTTGTGAAAATCGAAAAGGATTTCGGCTCCATTTCCGAATATGAAGTAGTCCTTCAGGACGGTACCGAGATTTCTTTCGATAGCAAGGGCAACTGGAAGAAGGTGGAAGTCAATGATACTAAGGCAGTGCCTGCGGTCTTCATCCCAAACAAAATTGCCGATTTCGTCAAAAACGCCCAGAACGGACAGAGAATAGTGGGTATTGAGAAAGACCGTAAAGGTTATGACGTGGAACTCGCCAACGGAGTCGACATGAAATTCAATACCGCCGGCGATTTCCTGAGATACGACGATTAAGTAAGTTTCTTATCCTTCCCGATAAAAGGGGCTGCATTTCAATCAAATGAATGCCGCCCCTTAATTTATCGAATACCATGAAAGGCCCATTTCGTTATCTTTCATTTGCGCGGTAACCAATAAGTTTGTAATTTTGCAAAAAAATTTTGAACATGAAATCTGCTTTGCTTACTGTCATATTGCTTGTGGTGTCAAATACTTTCATGACTATGGCTTGGTATGGACACCTGAAGATGCAGTCTCTCGGTTGGATCAAGAACTGGCCTCTTTTCGCCGTGATTCTTCTTTCCTGGGGCATCGCCTTGCTCGAATACTGCTTTATGGTTCCCGCCAACAGGATTGGATATACTGAAAACGGCGGCCCCTTTTCCATGATGCAGCTGAAGGTGATTCAGGAAGTCATCACCCTCACGGTTTTTACAGTAATCTCCGTTTTCTTCCTTTCGGGAGAACGACTTCACTGGAATCACGTGGCCGCCTTCCTATGCCTTGTCGCCGCTGTCTTTTTTGTTTTCCTCCCCGGGCAGAAGTGACTCGCCGGCTGCAGAGCTGTCGCTCACAGGAGCCGGATCTTTGAATAGTCCCGATAGATACTTCTCTTTCAGAGTCTGCATCAGTTCCCAGAAGTTGGGCACGAAGAGTGTGCCGATAAAGGCGTTCATCGCCATGCCGAACACTACCGCTGTGCCGAGTTCTATCCGGCTGTTGGCGCCTGCTCCGGTGGCAAACATCATCGGCATGACGCCGAATACGAATGCCAAAGCCGTCATCATGATAGGGCGGAACCTTACGACTCCGGCATCATGCGCCGACTGACGAATGCTGTTGCCGTTCTTGCGGAAGTTTATGGCATATTCCACTATCAGAATCGCATTCTTAGCCGACATTCCTATCAATAGGATAAGACCTATCTGTGTGTAGATGCTTATCGGTTGACTCATGAATATACACCCCGCTATTGTTCCGAGTATAGCAATTGGAGTGGCGAGTATTACGGCAAGCGGATCTGTCCAACTTTCATACTGGGCCGCAAGTACAAGTATTGTCATTATGATGGCAAACAGAAATACAAACGATATGGTGGTGCCCGACTGGGTCTCCTGATATGCCATTCCGGTCCATGCGTATGAATAATTCTTGCCTAAGGTGCTTCCCATCAGCTCTTCCATCGCTTTGATGCCTTCCGACGACGATACTCCTTTCGCCGGGGTTACCGTTACAGATGCTGACTGATACATATTATACCGGTTTACAGAGGATTCTCCCATCACCGGTTTCAGTGACGTAAACGACGAGAACGGAACCATCTTGCCCTCCGAGTTTCTAACCGAGAGCCGAATCACGTCTTCTATGTTGCCCCTGACCGTCATGTCTCCCTGTAGACGCACCTGAAACACCCGGTTGAAATCTACAAAGTCATTTACATAGTTTCCTCCCATATAGCCACTCAGAGTATTGAAGATGTCGGCAAGCTGTAGCCCTTGCGACATGGCTTTCTCCCGGTCTATGTCAAGTTGATACTGCGGCACAAGCCCCTGATACTTGGTGGTGAGAGACTCCAGTCTCGGATCTTCTGCCACCGCCCTCCGAAGAGCGTCTATCGCTTTTAGCATCTCTGCAGGTCCCAGAGAGTTGATGTCGAGTATGTTCATCTCAAGGCCCGACGACATGCCGAGTCCCGGAATGGCGGGCGGGTTCACCGAGAATATCATCGCGCTCTGGAATTTCTGCGATAGGGCATTCACCTTCTCGATTACTTTGTCTACCGTTCCCTTGCGCCCCCGATCCTTCCATGGCTTTAGCATCACCATGACGGTGCCTCCGTTTGACGAAGCCCCTCCTCCCATCAGCGAGAATCCCGAAATTGTCATTACGTTTTTAACTTCCGGAAGTTCTTCTATCTCTCCGGCAAGTTGTCTCACTACCTTTTCGGTCCGTTCAAGCGACGCTCCCGTTGGCAACTGCACTGAGGTCACGAAATATCCCATGTCTTCCGACGGTATATAACTCGTCGGCCATTTGACGAATCCCCAGAAGGCAAGCCCCGCCAATATCATGAATATCAGCAGCGAAATCCTTGCGCGTGTCAGCATCGTGCCCACTATGCGGCTATATAGGTGTCATATCCTACAGAGTTGACCACTGTACTGCCGCTTGCTCCGGATGACTGACCCTTTGTCCATCCGGCTGTGAGATTGAGGGTTGGATAGTATCCGGATTTGGTAATCTGCATTGCCCTTTTCGCCATCTCTATCCTTGAGAGAGCTGCCCCGAGATTGTAGTTCTCTCGTTCGGCAATCCTGATCAGAGAGTCAAGATCAGTGTCGTCGAATGTATGCCACCAGACATCTTCTGTAGGAAGTTTCTGCGTGTGGGGGGAGACGTATGTCCATCTTTCGGGCATCGGTTCGTAGAGCCGGTCATCGGATTCCTTGGAATAGCACGGTGTCAGATGCCAAACCGTGATGAGTATGCCTGTTATTATTTTGATTGATGGGTGTGTTTTCATAGTGGATTGACTGTTATGGTATGTTGCGAGGCCAATCATCCCTCAAAATGAAAACGATTTATCGCTTTAATGGTTCAGTTGGGGCGTAGACCCATTATTTTTATCTTTTGCTTTGACAAAATGTTTGAGCGGAGTCCGAAATCTTTCTCTTCTCATGAAATTTTTATGGACAAATGTTGGAATGTACTATTTTTTTTGTTATCTTTGCGTCTCAAATATCGCAATCATTATGGCACATCCGAAACCCAAAATATTGTTGATTTATACCGGAGGTACTATCGGAATGATAGAGAATCCGCTTACAAGGGCACTTGAGCCTTTCGATTTCAATCACTTGCTCGATAATGTGCCTAAAATCAAAATGCTGGATTTTGAAATTGACAATTTCCAGTTTGATGTCCCTATTGATTCCGCCGACATGAATCCATCTCATTGGGGGCAGATGGCAAAAGTTATCGAAGACAATTATTCCGGTTATGACGGATTCGTGATTCTTCACGGCACCGACACGATGGCATATACGGCTTCCGCCCTAAGTTTCATGCTCAACAACCTGACTAAACCGGTCATCATTACCGGTTCTCAGCTCCCTATCGGTGAGGTGCGTACTGATGGTGAGGAAAACCTCATCACCGCTCTTCAGGTGGCTGCGGCTCGCGATTCCGATGGAGGTCAGATGGTGAGGGAAGTGGCTATACTGTTCCAGAATTCCTTGCTCAGGGGAAACAGAAGCACTAAGTTCTCTGCCGGAAATTTTGATGCGTTCAAGTCTAACAACTATCCCGTTCTCGCCCATATCGGTCTCGATATCACTTACAATAAAGAAGCTCTTCTGCGTCCCAGCAGAGGAAAGGAGTTCAAGGCGGAGTATATGATGGACACAAATGTGGTCTTCCTCGACCTCTTTCCCGGTATCCCCGAGAGTGTCGTAAGGTCTATTCTTCAGATTCCGGAACTGAAAGGTGTCGTATTGAAGTCTTTCGGTGTCGGAAACGGACCCAACAATCCCTGGATTTTCGACTGCATCCGCGATGCTGTCGCTTCCGGGCTGCTCATCGTGAATGTCTCGCAGTGCTCCAACGGTATGGTATCTCCCATGAAATATACTGCCGGTGTCGGTTTCGCCAATGCCGGCGTTATCTCCGGCCATGACCTCACTTCCGAGGCGGCGATCACCAAGATGATGTATCTTTTCGGTATGGGTGCCACTCCCCAGCTCGCCGGCAAATACATGGAAAAGAACCTCCATGGCGAGCTAACGGAATAATCCCTTCTCCCCCCCCAAAAAAATAAGGCTTACGATGCCGAGCATCGTAAGCCTTATTTTTTCAATTTTCAATTCTAAATTAATACCCCAGTTCCTGTCCCTTCCGGGTCATAGGTATTCCTTCCTTCATCCATTGAGGCATCGGCTCACCTTTGAGATAGTGGTCAAAGAATTGCTGAAGCCTTACAGTGATGTCCTTTCGGTTGCGACGCTCCTTGAGGTTGTGTGATTCATTGTTGTATTGAAGCATCCACACCGGTTTGTGAAGACGTCTTAGCGCCATGAACATCTCAATGCCTTGATACCAGGGTACTGCGCCGTCATTGTCGTTGTGCATTATGAGCAGTGGGGTGTGCACCCGGTCGGCGTGAAACACCGGAGAGTTGGCTATGTAGAGTTCGGTCGCGTCCCAGAGGTTCCTGCCTATGCGGCTCTGGCCAAGCTCATACTGACCCTGTCTGGAACTGCCGCTTTCCCAACGTATGCCGCCGAATGCCGATGTCATGTTGCTCACAGGCGCTCCGCTCCCTGCACACGCAAACATATCGGTGCGGGTCACAAGATATGCTGTCTGGTAGCCGCCCCAGCTCTGTCCGTCGATGCCGATGCGCTCCCTGTCTATCCATGGATATCGGTCACACATGGCTTCCGCCCCTGAGCATACGAAGTTCCACGCGCATTCGCCGGGAACTCCCGCAGTGTAGTGGATGTCCGGCACAAACACTACATAGCCGCGGCTCACATAAAACGGATAGTTGACCCAGCTCCAGGATGGCTCCATATTGTAGTGGGTATAAAGGTCTTCCGAGCCTGTCTCGTAGAATACGCATAGCATCGGATACTTCTTTGTCGGGTCAAGGTGGTCGGGCACATACAGCACGCCGTCGGTCGGTGTCCCGTCGTATGCATGCCATTTCACCAGTCGCGCTGTTCCCCATCTGTAGTCTTTTGCCTGTGGGTTGGAGTCGCTGACTCTTTCCGCTTTGGCAAAATTGCCGGAGGGCGCTATCCATACGTCTGGCATCACCGAGAAGTTCGCTTCGACAAACGAATATGACGGTGCGTCCTTAGCCTGGCGAATCTGGCTGAAGCTCAATGTGTCGAGTACCATATTTGTCGGCACGGACGGCTTGCCGTATTTCATGCCGGCGAGACCGTTGCGTTTGTCTTTGTAGTTGAAGAGGGTGAGTGTCATCAGGTCTCCTGTCTTCAGATTCCTGCGCTCTTTGGGATGGGTGTTGATATAGCGTATCTTGAGGTCGTTCTGTCTGCCGTAGCCTTTTGTTACGCATTCCGGAGCCGAATTGCCTGTCGGATCCACGCTCCAGATGTCGTGTCGGTCATATACCAGCATTCTGCTGTCGTCTGCGCTCCAGCCGGCGAGGCCATATTCCTGGCGCGCCCCGGGATGGTCATCTGCCTCGTCCCATACCGGATAGGGCACATTCGACGTGACATTGGCGGTTTTCCCGCTGCTTATGTCATATACATACCAGTCTCCGTCCTTAAACCAGTATACGAATTTGCCGTCCGGCGACAGTTTGGATGTGTCGGCATAAACTGTGCCTATCGGTCTGCGTTCACCGCTCGTCACATTTACTATGCTGATCTCTTCCGGCGCATAGTAGTTCCATTGCTGGCTAACTATCTCCTTGCTCGGGTCGCGCAGAAGTGCCCAGTCGGCATCCCATCTGTCAGGTGCTTCGATTGTGGCGAGAGGATTGGTGTCAAGCACACGGTAGTCGAGTGTGGACAGGTCTATCACTACCGGATAGGTCAGTTTCTTGAGTTCGTCAAGGTTTGATTTCTCCTGGGGTGGCGTATAGGGAGCGTCCCATCTCCATATGTCGAGCTCCGGACGTTCGAAACTTACCAGGGTTGTGTCGTCAGGCGCTATCTCCGGTGCTATTCCTATCACAAGACGCTTGCCGTTGTGGCTGAATTCAGGTTTTGAATACTGGTTGACATACAGTTCCGTGCCTTGGTTTTGCTTCATCTTCTCGCTCCATTCCTTGAGTAGTTTCTCCTGAAGTTCGGGATCCGACGAATGAGGCCGCTGAAGGTTGGGTCCCTTCCTGCCGGTGTCTGCGATAATCTCTATTTCCTGTGGATTGGCAAAACTGTTGTCGGCAGTGGCAACATATAGATGCATGCGTCTCGTGCCGGTTTCGTTGCTGTCGTTGCTGCACGTGTATGCAAGCCTGTCGCCTTGAGTGGAGAAGACGGGTGTCCCATAATGCTTCATCCCTTCGCTTATTGTCTGTTCTCCGCCGTTGGCTAAATCTATCACGCGTATTCCAGTCTTGTAGACGGAGTCATTTTTTGAAGGACTTATCACTGCGGCGAGGCGGCTTCCGTCTTCTGTATATTCATATTGTGATACATAGGGGAGCATGCGCGATTTGAGGTTCCTTAAATTGAGCAGCACAAGCGGAAGTCCGGCTTTTTCATCCTTCAGCTTGATGTCTTTGGTCAGTGTGGTGTCGCAACTGCTGTATGCCACCCATTCACCTCCCTTTTCACCTGTCTTGTAGCCTTTGACTTGCGCTATTCGCGTTATTGCACCGCTCTTCAGGTCTACTATCGCAAGTGAGTCCTGTGGCAGGTCATATTTCTTTTTCTTATCTATCTTTGCCTGTCGTGTGTCTTTGAAGTAGGGCTTGATGCTGGATATGGCGTGGCGGCTGTCGGCGGTGAAGGTGAGGTTATAGCCGCGGTCGATGATTATTTCTTTGCCGCTGCGGGTGTTGCGAAGGATGAGTTTCCCGTCCCCTTCCTGTGGATTGATGCTGAATGTCGCCCATATTCCGTCGTTGCTCACTGAGTGGTTCTCCACTTTCTTCCAGTCGTCGAAACTTGTGTGGTCGAGAACTTTTTTTCCCTCTGCATGCCCGGCGAGCATTGCCGCTATGGCAATCAGTGTTGTTAGTGTCTTTTTCATATTAAGACCGGTGATTAATGGTTTAACAGAACTTCAGGTCATGTCCCATGCGCTCCTTCTTGGTGTGCATGTAGAAACTGTTGTATTTATTAGGCTTCACTTCGAGAGGAACGTTTTCCACTATCTCTATTCCGAATCCCTCAAGGCCAATGCGTTTCATTGGATTGTTGCTCAGCAGTCTCATCTTCTTGATTCCGAGTTCATGAAGTATAGACGCGCCTACGCCATAGTTTCGTTCGTCTGCCTTATGGCCGAGGTGTAGGTTGGCGTCTACCGTGTCAAGTCCCTCTTCCTGAAGTTTATATGCCTTGATCTTATCCATCAGCCCGATTCCTCTTCCTTCCTGATTGAGATATACGATGACTCCACGTCCTTCTTTCTCTATCATTTCCATCGCCTTGTGAAGCTGCTCGCCGCATTCGCAGCGAAGGGAGCCGAAGATGTCGCCGGTGGCGCAGCTGCTGTGCACCCTTACGAGAATGGGGTCGCCGTTCGTTACTTCCCCTTTGATAAGTGCGATGTGCTCCAGACCGTTGTCTTTCTGGCGGAAGGGAACAAGCCGGAAGTGGCCGTAGGCGGTCGGCATGTCAACTTCGACTCCTTTTTCTATCAGGTTGTCATGGCGTAGCCTGTAGCTTATCAGGTCGCGGATGCTTATCAGTTTCATGCCCCATTCGTCGGCATGCTTTCTGAGTTCCGGAAGACGTGCCATGCTTCCGTCTTCGTTCATGATTTCCATCAGTACGCCTGCGGGCTGTAGACCTGCAAGACGCGCGAGGTCTACGGCTGCCTCTGTGTGGCCGGCGCGCTCAAGAACGCCTCTGTCCTGGGCATATAGCGGGTTGATGTGTCCCGGCCTTCCGAAGGTTGAGGCGGTTGATTTGGGGTCGGCGAGCGCCTTCAGGGTCTCGGCTCTGTCGTGGGCGCTTACTCCGGTAGTGCAGCCTTCAAGCTTGTCTACTGTGATGGTAAACGGTGTGCCGAGCATCGATGTGTTTTCTTCTACCTGGCACCCGAGCTGCAGCTCCTTGCATCTCTTCATGGTCAGTGGCGCGCAGAGCACTCCTCGTGCGTTCGACAGCATGAAGTTGACTTTTTCCGGCGTTATCTTTTCTGCCGCTATTATCAGGTCGCCTTCGTTTTCGCGGTCTTCATCGTCTACGACTATCACGAATTTTCCGTTGCGGAAGTCGTCGATCGCTTCTTCTATAGGGTCAAGCTTTATGTCTTTTTCCATAATTCTTTGAATTGTCAGTTTTCTGTTTCTGTTGGTGCGTCATCGTGGGTGTCCTCCTTTCGGAAGAGGGAGAAGTTCACCGAGCCATACGCGCGGTGCCGGATGAATCCCGGGAGCGGACTGAAGTCGTGGCTGCTGTTGTGTTCCACTATCACGAGACTCCCGTCTTTTACTGTTCCCGAGTTGAGTATAAGTTCCGGTATGCTCCCGAAGTCAGGATGGTCATACGGAGGGTCGGCAAATACTATGTCGTAGGCCTTCCTGCAGCTTGCAAGATATTTGAACACATCACCCCTTACCACCCGAAGTCCGTTGTCGTTTAGTTTCTCTTTTACGCTCCTGATGAAGTTGGCTTGTGTCGAGGCTGCCTCTATGGCCGTCACCTGCCTGGCTCCTCGCGACAGAAATTCAAGACTTATTGCGCCTGTGCCTGCGAATAGATCCAATACATCTTCTCCTTCGATGTCTTCAATGTTCTCTATTACATTGAAGATATTTTCCTTGGCGAAGTCCGTGGTGGGGCGTGCCGTTATGTTGCGCGGCACGTCAAAACGCCTTTTACCGTATTTACCTCTGATGATTCGCATGTCTCTTGTTCCTGTTGATTGCTAAATATACTGCCGAGGGTATCGCCTTCCCGTCAAGGTCATGATTTTTCTGGCTTACCGTTTTCATATATGCCGTCAGTGTCTTGCCGAGACTCTGTCGGATTTCCCGGAGTCCGCTGAACACGGCTTCCGTTTCTTTCGGGTTGACCTCGTACGTCTCAAGTGTGTTGATGAGGGCGTACGCTATGTCGCCCGGTGTCTTCCATCTATGGGTCGCGGCACTCTGCAGCACACCTCTGTCGAGTAGCACTATATCCACGCTTGTTTCTCGTATGTCGATCACGCACTTGCTCCCGTCATGGGGTTGCATCCCTGCTTCCTTTAGCAGGGATTGCTGTGACCATATGCGTGCTCCGGAAAATGACCGTTGCATGAATGATCTAAGTCCCGGACATAGAGAGTACGCGACCTTCTCTTTCCCGAGGTCGTCCACCATGACGTCATAGCCGTCGCCTCCATAAACCCCTATATATGCCTCCGCGCAGTCCTCGTCGGATGGATAGAGTTCCGATGGAAGCCAAAGCTGTCGGTCGCATTCTATGATGATGTCGGCTGAATAGTCGTCGAGAACTGTAGGATTGTCATACACGGCGTTTTCTATTCGGCTTAAGAGACCGTCTTCGCTTTCTTGCCACGTCTCCTCCATGATGATTCGCGGCGCTCTCCCAAGGTTTCTGTCGGGCACAAGCCATGCCCCGATTCCTCTCGATGATATGTTCAGAGCCAAGTGCCATTGGCCGGTGTCGAGCATGTCGGCTCGGCTTACATTGAGGGTAGATTGTTCACTCATACTGCAAAATTAACAATAATTCCGGCTAAAAACAACTTATCTCTTGCCTGATTCACTTTTTTTTTTCAACTTTGCATCATGACACGTGAAATTCGCGATTCTAAAGGGGGGATGGACCGCCATATTCTGAGGATGACGCTCCCGACTGTACTAAGCAATATCGTGGTGCCCTTGCTGGCGCTCTGCGATACTGCCGTGGCGGGACACATGCCCGGTGAGATTTTTCTCGCCGGTGTGGCGCTCGGCTCGCTGATGGTCAGTACTGCCTACTGGCTTTTCAGTTTTCTAAGAGCCGGCACTTCCGGCATTACGGCTACCGCTTTCGGTTCCGCCGATCGCCTTGCTATGGGATATGCTCTTGCAAGGTCCCTTTCTCTCGCTCTGCTCCTCGGGCTGCTGATCATTGCGGTTCATGACCCTCTCTGCGATTTGCTCCTTTGGGCCATGGGCGCGTCTCCTGATGTGACCGAACTCGCCGCAAGATATTTCTCTATCTGTATCTTCGGCGCTGTACCGATGATGATTCTTACCGCTGTTTCCGGTTGGCTTATCGGAATGCAGTCTACCGCCATGGCTATGGTGGTGAATGTGTCGGTGTGTATTGTGAATGTGGTGTTGACGCTTTCTTTTGTATATCTTGCCGATATGGGGTTTGATGGAATTGCTTGCGGGACTCTTGTCTCTCAGTGGTTTGTCTTGATTCCTGCCGCATTTATTTTGGCGCGTATTTGTAGAGCCCACGATATCAGGTTCGTTTTCTCTCGTAGGCAGTTTTTCCTTGCCCGAGAATGGAAGAGATTGTTTGGCGTCAATTCAAATCTCTTTTTCCGTTCGGCTTGCATGATAGCCGCTACAATGATTCTTTATGCCTATGGTGCCAGGCTTGGCGATGTGGTGATCTGTGCAAATGCCGTGGTTAATCAGTTGTTCTTGTTTTTCTCTTATTTTATGGACGGCTTTGCCTTTACCGGTGAGGCTCTCGTCGGACGATTCTCCGGTGCCGACGACAGGTCCGCGCTTGCGCTTGCCATCCGAAGGCTCCTGTTCTGGACCTTGGTGATGACTCTGACGTTTGTGGCTGTCTATGCTGTCGGACTCCATACGTTCGCTTCGCTCCTTAGCGAGTCGGAAGCGGTAGTGGCGAGTGTGGAGAGTTGTTTCCTCTGGGTGCTCGCTATTCCGGCTGCCGGTGCTGTGGCGTTTATTTTCGACGGATTTTATGTCGGTCTGACGAGAACGCGTCCCATGCTTTTGTCTACTGCCGCCGGACTTGCCGTCTTTGTTGCGCTCCTCTTTGCGGGAGAGCATACGCAATGGATGCTCTGGCTTTCATTCGTGGCATACCTCGCCGTAAGGTCGATAGTCCTCGTGGCTCTATTCCCATTCAATTCCTTAGGATTAACCTCTCGCTTAAAACATAAAAATCAAAACTTAATATGATACAATTCATAAATGCCAAGTTGAATCTTGGACTCAATATCGTTTCCCGCAGGCCGGATGGCTATCATGATCTTGAAACTGTTTTTTATCCCGTAGGCGTTCACAACGGAACCCCGCGAAATCCGGAACCGTTCTGCGACATTCTGGAAATCACCCCCTCAGCCTCTACCGATTTCATTTTTACAGGACGTACCGTGGACTGCCCTCTGGAGAAAAATCTTGTCTTCAAGGCTTGGCGTCTCTTCAAGGATTGTTTCCGGGATCTGCCTCATTTTTCCGTCAGGCTCGAGAAGCATCTTCCCGACGGTGCCGGTCTTGGCGGAGGTAGCGCCGACGCTTCTTTCGTTTTGAAGTCACTAAATCAGTTGTCGGGATACCCTTTCTCCGATTCCCAACTTGCGGATATGGCTCTCCGTCTCGGCGCCGACTGTCCGTTTTTTATCTATAATGCCCCTTGCTTTGCAACAGGAGTGGGGGAGGTGTTGACACCGTGTCCTCTCGACCTGTCGGGTTGGTGGGCACTTCTCGTAAAACCTGAAGTCTCTGTCTCTACTAAGGAGGCTTTTGCCGGTGTGGTTCCGAGACGTCCCGCAAGGTCGCTCGTTGATATCGTTCGGTTGCCGGTGGAGGAGTGGAACGGTTTGATGGTTAATGATTTCGAGGCTTCGATATTCCCTAATCATCCAATTCTAAGTTCCATTAAGGGTGCTTTGCTCGAGGAGGGTGCGGCTTTCGCTTCTATGTCGGGTTCCGGTTCTACTGTCTTCGGTTTGTTCAGAGACCGTGAGGCTGCCGCAGTTGCTATGAATCAATTTGATGATTGCTTTACCGCTCTCTGCTTGTTATGAGGCGTTTATAAAACAAAAACAGCCACTTTCACAAGCGACTGTTCTTTAAAAGTTTTCCATAATACTTTCGAACTAACCTAACATCATGAAACGATTTTATACTATCATAACAATTGCACATTAAAATTGTTCTAAGAATAGAAGCTTTTTTTGAAATTGTTTCGATTTATTTCTATCCTTCAGAGTTTCGTGTGGACACCTACATATGGTAGTGTCTATGCTTAGTGCTATGTGGTTCAATAAATAAGGATATGTGTAATGTTCTATGGGAATACCGATTACCTGGTAAGGACGCTCGGCTCAAGCGTCCTAAAGGGGATGCTGTCCTATTTGAACCCCATTGTCGGTGCCTGCGCCCAAATAGGATGAATGAATAATATTGTGAAAATATTTTTTTCTATGCGAATGAAGTTGCCAAATTATAGATGGAGGTGTTTCTTTACATTTCTCTTTTGCTTGTTTTTTAACGGATTGACCGTTGCTTCTGACGTTTCTCTCCGTGTGACCGATAATCTTTGTGAACTACAATTTGTTGACCGCGAGGATATTGTGGAGGTGGTCTTTGCCGACGGCTGTGGTATCGTCGAGATACCCGACTATGCCTTTCTCGGTTGCTCTCGTTTAAGAAAGGTCGTGTTGCCAAACGGTATTAAGAAGATTGGCTTTCAGGCTTTCTGCGGGTGCAGTTCCCTTGAGTCTGTTGTTTTCCCTTCTTCTCTTGAGGATATCGGTTCTAATGCCTTTGTTAATTGTTCGGCTCTTGATTCTGTATCTTTCCCCGATGGACTGAAGCATATCGGGCATAATGCGTTCTCGTTTTGTGTCTCTCTCCGGGACGTGTGGCTGCCCGACAGTCTCCGTGAAATCGAGTCTTATGCGTTTTCAGACTGCGATTCATTATTGTCGGCAAGACTTCCGGCAAATTCCTCTATGCTTGGCGAATTGATTTTCAACTGTTGCCCAGCGTTGGAATTGCTCATCGAGCCTTCTGCTGACGTCCCTCCCTTCGATTGCGGAAGTTTCATCTTCGACCCCATAGATTCAGCCGCTTATGAAAGATGTATCTTGAAAGTCCCGGCAACATCTCTGATTCATTACCGAAATTCCCCCTCCTGGAGTCTCTTCAAAACAATCCAACCAATAAAATAACTCTCAGACTGCTCAGACCGGTCCGACCTGTCTGACCAGTCCGACAAGTCCGACCCTTCCCTCTTAAGTCTCCGAAAAAATCTCTTCTATTTTCTTGGCAGCATGATGATAGCTGGCTTTCAATGCGCCTACAGATGTCCCTAATATTTCCGAGATTTCCTCATATTTCATCTCGTCGAAATAGCGCATATTGAATACAAGTCTCTGCTTTTCCGGCAGTTTTGCCACCGCTCTCAGCAATTCGGCATGTAGCTCTTCTCCATCAAAGTAGGGATCAGACTCTATGTTCTGCAATAGATAGGAGTCGTCTCCATCTTCCGATGTGATATTGTTTCGAGTACGCTCTTTATTCAGAAAATTAATCGATTCGTTGATGGCTATCTTGAATAGCCATGTCGAAAGTTTGGCGTCTCCGCGAAAGTTCTGCAGGTTGTTCCAGGCTTTTAGAAACACATTCTGAAGTATGTCGTCGGCGTCCTCATGCCTTACGACCAGTTTCCTGATCTGCCAGTACACAGGCTCTCCATATACGCGCATCAAGGTGTCGAAGGCAGCTGACGCTGTCTTCGGATCTTGCAGTTGCGCCACAAGCGACGCTTCATCTATCGGTAGCCCGGTATATCCCATTTCCCTACAAAATTAATACAATTTTCCCGATTCCACAAAATTTCTCCGAATTCCTGCGAAAATCTTCCCGGTCTTTCGGGCATTTCTATCGGCGGCGCGGTGTGCGCACTGCGAATTCAGGATGTTCTTCAAGAGTGAAGTTGAAGAAGTCGTTATAGGGCTTCATTATACGGAAGAGTCCGCAAATCTTTTCAATAGCTTGCTTTGAGCACATGTCTTGTTCAGTTAGTCTTGCGCTGACCGTGAAACTACGCGGTTTAAGAAGGTCTATGTACTCCCAATCCTTTGGATACCCTTTCGGAGCGCTCTTAAGTTCATCCTGCATATAGGGAGAATATACTGCCTCAAATTCCGGATTTTGAATTATTCCAAGATACTCTTCGATATTGCTGTATATTTCCTTTCGATATTCCTTCAGCAAAGGTGCTTCCGGACACCATGCCCCGCCTCCGACAAGACAGTTGTCAGGCTCGATATGCAGGTAATATCCGCAAAACTCACTCTTCTTGCCCCCATGAGGATTAACATAGATGCCGATGTGGTTCTTATAAGGTCGCTTGTCGTTTGAAAACCTGGTGTCGCGGTAGATGCGATACAGACAGTCTGCCGGCTTCAACAATGCTGCCATCGGCTCAAACTCTGCCACACCGCTTATCAGTTTCTCAGCAAAACTTTCAACCTCATCCTTAACCCGAAGGTATTCCTCCTTATGTGCATTAAACCACTCGCGCTCATTATGAGCCGCAAGTCGCCGTAAAAATTCAATAATCTCTTCCATACCTATACAACACCCCAGCCCCCATTTTTCCTACATCCCTCCTTTCTAAAATCCCTCCAAGAGACCCTAATTCCTCGGAGCAAGCAATTCCTCACCCAAAAGCATCATCAGGATTAGAAGCAAGCACCGTCTCTTCCTAAATCAAATGTTTGTTTAGGTGTAAGAGCCTTCGGCTCTGCTGTTTCGTCACCGTTCCGCAATCCATAGCACAATAGAAGAACTCCCAAAGGCATGCGACTCGTGGACTTGTCCCGGATCGTATGCCTTTTTTGTATTTTTTATTGGGCCGGTTAAACCTATGGGCTGATGCGCTGTCATATATTTAAATTTATACCGGATTCTTATGTTGATATGGCAAGAGATTCGGTGCTTGGATTTTATATACTATTGATATTATGAAGCAAAACAGTGATATACTCGAAAAGGTCGGTGGTAAGACAGGCTATACTGTTCCGGACAATTATTTCGATAATGTCAGGTCGAAAATTATGGCAAGTCTTCCGGATTATCCGAAACAGGTGCAGACGAAACTTTCCGTTTGGCAGCGCATCCAGCCTTATTTTTATATGGCAGCAATGTTTGCCGGTATATGGTGCATGATGAAGGTGATTCACATGTCGGGATCTTCCGACCTGAGTCTTGACAATCCACCCGCTGCAGTCTCATTGGCAATGGCTGACTCTAACCATTTCGAATGGTTGGACGTAGAGGATGAAAGTGCCGATTCTTTCGCACTTGAAGAGGATTTGAGCCTTTCCTATTCTTCTATTGAAGAATTTAAGGAGGATTTCGACAATACCGACATTTGAACCTCGTTTCATCGGCAATTAATGCACGCTTTTAACCTTTTTCATTTGAAGCGTTGTTATAATTATTGATGTGTATTACTTACCAAAAACAAAACAACATCATTAATTACCAATTATTAATTACTAATTACTAATTACATGACAAAATATTTCGTACTGTTGCTTTCTTTCCTGTTTATAATTCCGGCGATCAGCGCTCAGGACAATAAAGACAGGGAAAAGATGAAGGAGGAGATTCAGAAGTTCAAAGTGGAGTTCCTCGCTAAGGAAATGGGCCTCTCTGATTCCGAAAAAGCCAAGTTTGAACCAATATATAATGAATATGACGAGGCTAAACGTGATGCCGGCAAAGAGGCTTGGTTGTTTGAGCGTAATCTGAAGAAAAACAAAAAGGACGCTTCCGACGACGACTACAAAAAACTTGCAAAACTCCAGCAGAATGCGCGCGAGAAAGGTAATGAAATCGATAAGAAATACAATAAGAAATTCGAGTCATTCCTTACTGCAAAGCAAATTTATCAGATGCATCAGGGTGAGGAAAAGTTCTTTTCAAAGATGAAGGAGATGAGGAAAAAACACCGCCACGGAAAAGGCTCTAAGTCTGACAGACCCCACATTGGCCAGAAGGCTGGAAACGCTCCGGCTCCAATGCCTCCTTCCCCGATGTCTTATGATTTTAATGAATAGTGCTTATGACCATGAAATCAAGATTTTTCTCAACTTCAGCTGCCCGTGTAGCAGCTGTTGCTGTTTTTTGCACCTTACTGTTATGCCCTATGGATTCTTTCGGTGCCGGTAAAAAGAAAAATTACGGAACTCCGGATTTTGCTTTTCCTCAGACTGTTAAGAAGAATGCGGACGCTGAGCTCCGCAAGGCTTCCGTCGCCGGAAACTGGGCCACCGCTGCCTCTGCAGCGGTGAAGCTGGTAACCGCCGATAATCTCGTAAGCCGTGACAACGTCTCTTCCGGACTGCAGTTAGTTGACAGTATTTCTGCCGTGGCTCCCGAAAAGTGGAAACCGGCTTTTCTGCTTATTCAGGCGCAGATTTACAATTCTATATATAATTCAATTAGATGGCAGGCAGATAGTCGTAAACTCGATGTAGATTCCGTTCCCGCTAATCCTTTCGAGTGGAGTCGTGATATTTTCGCCGACAAGGTATATTCTCTTTGCTCAAAGGCTTTGGACTGCCGTGAGATCAACACTACCCCTCTTAAGGAGTGGTCTCCGTTTCTTTCCCAATCAGGTGAAGCCGTTTCTTTCGCCATGACGGCAAAGGAATTTGTGGAATTGCAGTCGTTCGTCTTGCTAAACGTTTTCTGTGATGAAACGAAAGATATAATTCCGTTTTTCAACAATGTGTCGGTTCCGTCTACGCCCGCGCAAAGATGCATGCAGTTGAGAGACCGCGCCATCGATTCTCTTGCTGCCGACGCTGAATTGTCCGGACAGTCGATATTACTCGCTAAGGCTCTTGCCGATAAGGCAGACTGTCTTGCACCTGCCATGAGGATGAAAAGTCTTCTGTCTGCGCTCGATAGAGTGAAAGATTCGGAAGGCTCGCAGCTTATTCTTTCTAAATTGCGGCAGTATGTGAAGGGTGGGTACAGATACAATTCTTACTCTGTGTTCGCTTTCGATAAAGACGAGTACGTCGCTATGCTTCGCAAGTCTATCAATCAGTTCCCGAAAGGTCGTTATGTCGATGAACTTAAAAACATTGTGGCGGACATGACGGCTCCTTATGCCAAAATTGACTTGAAAAACCAGTATCTCTCTACTGATTCTATTGTGGCAAACGTGCGCCTTGCGAATTGCAACACTGCTTATTTCCTTATTTATGACTATTCTCCATTTGTTAATGCGGAAAACCAGCCGAAGTCGTCTGTTTTAGCGGCTAAGTGCCGGCTCGTGAAAACGGTCAAGGCAAAGGCGGACGGCTCTGTTCCATTTGAAGCGGATGTGAAGGCTGAAGTCGGTAGTCTGCCACTCGGTGTTTATGTGGCTATTCCAAGTGCTTCCCCTGATAGAAGCGGAATTTTTCCTACAGTCAGCGACGACAGATGGCGTGAGCCGTTTGTAGTCAGTGATATAAGTGTGATGTCTCTGCAATATCCCGACGGTTCCACTCGAGTGTTTGTGGTGGATGGTGCCAATGGCGCGCCTATCGAGGGCGCTACGGTGAAAGTGTTCTCACAGCCTAACTACCGCGAGAAGAGTAGACTGGTCCATACTCTTGCTACCGATAAGGAGGGCTCCGTAACTGTGAAAGAAAACAGATTCGAAATTCATGCTTCATATGCAGGCTCAAAGTGGGAGAGCGATTCAAGACTATATAACTCTGTGCTCAGAAAGGACACGTCTTCGGTGGTTATGGCTCGAGTTCTTGCCGAACGTGCCATTTGCCATCCCGGCGACAGTGTAAGTGCCGCGGTGGTGGTGTTCAGCAGAAAAAACGGTGCCTTCCGCCTTAATGTTGACAAGGACTATTCCGTAAAATTTCTTGATGCCAACGGTAGGGAAGTGGAGTCAAGGTCTTTGACTACCGACGGGTTCGGCCGCGCTGTCGCAGGTTTCAGAATCCCGGATCATGGATTGTTGGGCAGATGGAGACTGGCGGTGACTTCCAAAGATGGCAATTATCTCGGCGATTCTTATATTCGTGTCGAAGATTATGTGGCTCCGACATTCTTCATTACAGCCGAACTTGACAGCGCAGGTGTAAACCCCGGTGATTCTGTACGTATCAGCGGGCAGGTCATGACTTATTCCGGTATGCCGCTTCCTGGTGCGGAAGTGAAATATAATGTGGTGTATGATCCTCCTATGTGGTGGTTCAGAACAAGTTCCGCATCTTACGATTCTTCTGTGGTATCCAGCGGCGATGGTAAGTTCTCTATAGTCCTGCCTACAGCTAATCTTAAGGACACTAAGTTTGAAAAGGGTGTTTTTAAAGTGTCGCTGTCCGCAACTTCTGCTGCCGGCGAGACTCAGCAGGGTCCTGTGGAACGCTTTGCCGTGGGACGTAAATATTGCATTTCTCTGCCTGACAGTGACGATTCGCTGGAAGCATCTGCTGATGAGCAATCCGTTACAGTGAACGTTCTCGACATGCTCGGAAGAAAGGTAAATAAAACAATTGACTATTCTCTTGTAGATGTAGCTTCCGGCAAAACCGTGGATAAGGGCGCCTTTGAATCTCCTCGTCTTGCGCTCCAGGTGAAGAGTCTTGCTTCTGCTAAATATCGTCTTGACCTCGTTCTTTCCGGTGATTCTACGGTTAAGGCTTCGACAGATCTTGTTATCTGGAGAAATTCCGACAAGGCGGCTCCTGCCGGTACCGGTCTCTGGATTCCGCGTTCCAACGTGAAGGCTGTTCCCGGTACCGATAGGGTACAGGTGACCATTGGCAATGGTTATGGCAACCGTTGGATGCCTGTAGTAGAGTCAGGTAATGACAGTATTCTTTCGTTCAGATGGGTACATGTGGATAAGGATAACGTTACCCTTGAATTTGACGCTCCATCCGGCAATCGTGAGTATAGACTGAATGTCAATGCTCTGTCAAATCTTAAGAATGAGTCTGCGTTCGTGACGCTCGAGCCTGCGGCATCAAATCGCCTTGATGTGAAGACCGTGTCGTTCCGCGACAGAATATCTGCCGGCGACAGGGAGAAATGGTCTTTCAGGTTCTCAAAAGACAGTCTTCCGGCAAGAAGCATTCCTGCCCTGGCTGTCATGACCGATGCCGCCCTCAATGCTGTGACTCCGTTTAAGTGGAGTTTCGCACCCGCTGATGGTCTGGATTCCCGGTTATTCTCGATGCGTCTCTCGCCGGCAAGAAATATTTCCCAGACTTATGATTTCAAACCTATTAAATATCTCCCCACTGCTTTTATCATGATGCCGGAGATCAATACCTATGGTCGAGACTGGGGCCTCGGTTATGGTATGCATGATATGGTGTTCGTCAGGGAGCCCGCTTATGCAACCATTGGCTCTTCTGAACAACTTGCAAGTGTCAAACGTACCTCAAGGGCTATGAACAAGTCTATGGCTTTGTCTGATGTGGTCAATGAGGCTAAGGAAGAGGGAGTCGAGTATGAGGAGGCGGAAGATGCGGTTTCGGGTGATACCGGTGCCGGAGCTGCTCAGGAGCAGGAGGTCGCCCTTCGTGACGCCGAATGCCCGGTGGCGTTCTTCATGCCCTGGCTTAATGCCGATGCCGACGGTGTGGTGACCGTGGATTTCACTGTCCCCAATTTTAACACCACATGGGCTTTTCAACTCATCGGCTATGATGAACAACTTGCTACGGCAAAGGTGGATCTCGAGGCGGTCGCTTCTAAACCGGTGATGGTTAGCGCGCATTCTCCAAGATTCGTCAGGACCGGTGACGAGATCATGCTTACTGCCACTCTGTTTAACAATAGCGGTGCTGTTGCTCCGGTGGCTGGTCGTATCGAACTTGTCGACCTCGTTAAGGGGACGGTTGTCGCTAAGAAGGTTTTCGATGGCGTTGAGATGGAAGACGCGGGAAGCAGGGTGATTGAGATGGCTTGGACCGTGCCGGCCGATTTGTCGGCGGTAGGTTTCAGAGCCTATGCGGAGTCCGGATCTCATCAAGACGGAGAGCAGGTGCTCCTCCCGGTGTTTCCGGCTTCATCTCCGGTGGTGGAGTCCACTCCTTTCTGGATCGCTCCCGGAGCAGACAGCTTTTCCGCCCGTTTGCCGAAATTCAAGGATTCTGACCGTGTCACTCTTCAGTATTGCGACAATCCTGCATGGTATTGCCTGACGGCTCTTCCCGATATCGTCTATCCGGATTCCAAGAACGTGACCGCAAAGATGAGCGCGCTTTATGGCAATGCGCAGGCGTTCAGTCTCGTTTCTTCTAATTCTTCCCTCAAGTCAGGTCTTGAGTCAATGCTGTCCGACAGTAATTCTGAGTTCGCAGCCCTTAAGAGCAGTCTTCAGAAAGACGGCAATCTGAAAATCACAGATCTTGACAATACTCCCTGGGTCAACGACGCGGCTTCCGAGACTCTGCGCATGAGCCGTCTTTCAAGTCTGCTCAATGATACGCTTGCCTCCTCTACTATCGGTAAACTACTTGATGACATCCGAGGTCTTCAGACTCCTGAAGGCGGTTGGAGCTGGTGTCCTGATATGCAGCCTTCTCAATACATCACTCAGGAAGTGCTCCGATATTTCGGAATGCTCATGAAGTCCGGTGCCATGAAATGTGTACCGAATGCCGATGATATGATTAAGTCGGCGGTTGAGTTTGTGGATACCGAGACTGTCAAGGACTATAGAAAATATTATAAGAAAGGTGAGTCTCTGTCTTACCTCCTCGACTGGCTTTACGTCAGAAGCATGTTCCCCGATTCTTATCTGAAAGGAAAGTATTCGCGTGAGATGTCAAATATCGCGTCATCCGCCTTTGGAGATATTTCTCGTGATTGGAAATCTTGGAGTGTCGGCGAGAAGTCGAAGGCTGCTTTGCTGTTGTGGCGTGCAGGAAGACAGAAGGCAGCAAGCGAAATCCTTGAATCGCTTCGCCAGTATGCGAGCGTCAGTGAGGTTAAGGGTACATGGTTCGACAACCTTTCCTCCGGCTGGAATGGTTACAGCGCGATACTGAACACAACTCTCGCTCTTGAGGCGTTCTCCGAGATTCAGCCGAAAAATTCCATTATTGACGGTCTTCGACAGTGGCTCGTACTCGGACGACAGACTCAGGACTGGGGCAGCTGCGTTTATACCGCTGAAACTGTCAACGCGATTCTGAGTTCCGGTTCCGACTGGACCGATGCGGCTTCCGTCGCTCTGCCTGATATCTCGATCGGTGGTAAAACTCTCAACCTTCCCCCCGTAGCGTCGATGACGGGCGCATTCACTCTGTCGCTCGATGCCCGGAAGGCGTCCGGAAAAAAACTGTCTGTAAAACGCTCGTCGGCTTCTCCTGCCTGGGGCGGCGTTATTTCTCAGTATGTCGCTCCCATTCTTGAAGTGAAGGCGGCGGATGTGCCGGATATGTCCATAAGAAAGGAAATTGTCGCTCTCGTTCAGGGTGATGGCGGTCAACTTGTCCCGAAAGAAGATGCAGTACTTACTCCGGGGATGAAGGTGAGAGTGACGCTCACAATATCAGTAGGCCGTGATATGGATTATGTGGCTGTCTCCGATGAGAGAAGCGCTTGCCTTGAACCTGTCGACCAACTGTCGGGTTTCAGAACTTCCGATGGTCTCGGTTTCTACCGCGAAGTTCGTGACGAGACTACAAACCTGTTCTTCAGTAATCTCTCCAAGGGAAGTCACGTGATTTCTTACGACTGCAATGTTAGCCAGACCGGTGAGTTCTCTTGCGGTATCGCTACTGTGCAGTCGCAATATGCTCCTTCTGTGGTTGCTCATTCTGCAGGAAGCACCATCACTGTTGAATGACGTCTGTCTTGGTATATTCAGGAGCCGATTCGCTTTTTTATGCGTTTCGGTTCCTGTTTTTTTGACAAACTGCCAAAAACATTTTGTTTTTTAAGAAATTTTAAGTACCTTTGCAGTTGGTTATTGCACTAATTGTGCTCGTATGGACCTATGCATCTGAATAAATAATTAAAACTTAATCGAATATATGAATTTACTGTTGGAAATAAGCAACGGAGATCTGGCCGTCACTGCCACGCTCACCGGTATCGGACTGGTGTTTGCGGCTTTGCTGATTGCTCGCCTGATTTCCCCTAAATCCTACTCGGTAAAGAAAGGCGAGACCTATGAATGCGGTATCCCTACGCGAGGTGAGTCAATGATTCAGTTCAAGTCCGGTTACTATATCTTCGCCATCCTGTTTTTGATTTTCGACGTCGAGACGGTTTTCCTTTACCCCTGGGCTACTATCATGCGCTCTCTGGGTCCCTCCGGTCTTCTTTGCGTCGCTATTTTTATGTTTATTCTAATTTTAGGTCTGGCTTACGCCTGGCGGAAAGGAGCTCTTAAATGGCAGTGAACATCAAGTCGATGAAGCGCGAAGACTTCAAAGACAACGAATACATCGACGCTCTGGTTGAGGAACTCAACGCTACCGGTGCAAATGTGGCTGTCGGAAAACTCGACCAGCTTATCAACTGGGGTATCTCTAACTCCCTTTGGCCGCTTTGCTTCGGTACAAGCTGCTGCGCTATCGAATTCATGTGTCTCGGCGCTGCCCGTTATGACATGGCGCGTTTCGGTTTTGAAGTCGCCAGGAACTCTCCGCGACAGGCCGACTATATTATGGTGCAGGGTACTATCGTCCACAAGATGGCACCCGCTCTCGTGCGCCTGTATGAGCAGCTCGCCGAACCTAAGTATGTAATCGCCTGCGGCGGTTGCGCGGTAAGCGGCGGGCCCTTCAAGAAATCATATTGCGTTGTCGACGGTGTCGATAAGATTATCCCCGTCGACGTGTATATCCCCGGTTGCCCTCCACGACCCGAGGCTATGTTCTACGGACTTATGCAGCTGCAGCGCAAAATCAAGGTGCAGAAGTTCTTCGGCGGTGTCAACCGTCAGCAGAAAATTCAGGATTTCTTCCGTCAGCACCCGGAAGATGCCGGTGAGTATTAATTCTATCTCTGTCATCGATAATAACTTCTTAAATGAACGTTAAAGAAACTATAAGCAGGATTTGCCCGTCTGTATCTTTCGAAGAAGGAGAGTGCCTTCTCGTCGTTGTGCCCGAGACTGACTGGTATCCCCTTGCAAAACAACTTAAGGAGAATCCTGACCTCGATTTCGATGTCCTATCCGCTGTAGTCGGCATGGACTGGAAGGATTCCCTCGGCGTTGTCTATTATCTTACTTCAACTTCCCACAATTGGGAGATGATTTCCGTGAAAGTGGCTGTCACCGATCGTGAAAACCCAATGATTCACTCTGTCTCCGACCTTTGGAAGGTGGCTAACTTCCAGGAGCGTGAGGTGTTCGACTTCTACGGAATAAAGTTTATCAACCATCCCGACATGAGAAGGATGTTCCTTCGAAACGACTGGAAGGGCTTCCCGCTTAGAAAAGACTATGACGCGAACCCCGCACTCAACCCCATTCCCGTTGACGACGAGAAACATGAGGATGAAACCGTTAAATACGTAGAGGATGCCGATGGCAATGTCAAGGAAGTTCGCGGTAAGGTCTTTGAGGAAAACGACTATGTGGTAAATATTGGCCCGCAGCATCCTTCTACTCATGGCGTGATGCGTTTCCGCGCTTCGCTCGATGGCGAGGTCATCAAGAAGGTGGACGTGGTTTCCGGTTATATTCATCGCGGTATAGAGAAACTCTGTGAGTCGCTCGGTTATCCCCAGATTCTTCATTTCACTGACCGTATGGACTACATGAGCGCGCACCAGAACCGCCATTGCCTCTGCATGTGTATCGAGAAGGCTATGGGTATCGTGGTGCCGGAACGTGCTCAGGTCATCCGCACCATGATGGACGAATTGATGAGAATCTCAAGCCATCTGCTTAGCTTCGGATGTACTGCTATGGACCTCGGCGCTACTACCGCATTCTTCTATGGCTTCCGAGAGAGAGAGATGGTGCTCGATATTTTCGAAAAAACCTGCGGCGCCCGCATGTCGATGAACTATAATGTCATCGGCGGCGTTATGGCTGACCTTCATCCCGATTTCGTCAAGGATGTAAAGGCTCTTATCGAGATCATGCCCGAGCGTCTTAAGGAATATCATACCGTCTTCACCGGTAATATCATCGCCCAGAACAGACTCAAGGGCGTTGGTATGCTTAGCAAGGAAGACGCGATAAACTATGACATCACCGGTCCTTCAGGCCGCGGCTCCAACTGGAGCAACGACTGCCGCAAGAAACATCCTTATGCTGCGTACGACCGCGTGGAGTTTGACGAAGTCCTCGAGACCGGTTGTGATTCGTTCGCCCGATATATGGTGAGGATGCGTGAGATAGAGCAGAGCTGCCGTATTCTTGCTCAGCTCGTCGACAATATCCCTGAGGGGGATATCCGCGCTCAGGTGCCTAAAGTGGTGAAGTTGCCCGCAGGTCACTGGTATGCGCAAGTGGAGGCTTCCCGCGGTACGTTCGGTGTCTATATCGAAAGCGACGGTTCGAAGAATCCTTACCGTGTTCACTTCCAGAGCCCCTGCTTCAACCTTATCGGTGTGATGGACCTCACCTGCACCGGCCACATGATTGCTGACCTTATTACTATCGGTGCCGCTCTCGACTTCGTGATTCCGGATATCGACAGATAACTCATAACACTGATTCGAAATGTTTGACTTTAGTATTATCACAAACTGGTTCAACAACCTGCTGATTGGTTGCATGCCCGAATGGGCCGCGGTGCTCATTGAGTGCGTCGTAATCGGTGTGCTCGTATTGCTGACTTACACGGTGCTCGCATTGTTCTATATTCTTTACGAAAGAAAACTCTGCGCCTGGTTCCAGTGTCGACTCGGCCCGATGCGTGTGGGCCCCTGGGGATTGCTCCAGGTCTTTGCCGATATGTTTAAGATCCTTATCAAGGAACTTATTTCTCTTAAAGGTACCGACAAGTTCCTCTTTAAACTTGCTCCCTACATCATCATCACTTCGTCTGTCGTGATGCTCGCATGTCTTCCGTGGGGACGCGGTCTTCAGATCATCGACTATAATATCGGTATTTTCTTCGTGCTTGCAGTCTCGAGCGTAGGTGTGCTCGGTATCCTGCTCGCCGGTTGGTCTTCCAACAATAAGTATACTCTTATCGGAGCTATGCGAAGCGGCGCCCAGATGATCAGCTATGAACTCTCGCTCGGTCTGGCACTGATGTCTATCATCGTGCTCGCAGGCACTATGAACATCAACGATCTCGTATGGGCGCAGGATAAGTGCTGGTTTATTTTCCAGGGACATATCCCCGCGATAATTGCCTTCATTATCTACGTGATTGCTGCTACCGCCGAGACAAACCGTGGCCCGTTTGACCTCCCCGAGGCTGAACATGAGCTTACCGCCGGTTATCACACTGAGTATTCCGGTATCCATTTCGGTTTCTTCTATCTCGCCGAGTATCTCAACCTCTTTATCGTCAGTGGTATCGCATCTCTGATGTTCCTCGGTGGTTGGATGCCTCTCCATATCCCCGGCTGGGATGGCTTCAATGCCGTTATGAACTGGATTCCCGGTATCGTTTGGTTCCTCGCGAAGGCTTTCTTCATCAGTTATGTCATCATCTGGTTCAAGTGGACATTCCCGCGTGTCAGAATCGACCAGCTCCTAGCTTTCGAATGGAAATATATGATGCCCTTCGCTCTCGCAAACCTCGTGCTTATGGCAGTTTGCGTGGCGTTTGGTCTCACCTTCTGATTTGACTTATACTCTGCGGCGGCGTGACACCCTCCGCAGGGACTAAATTAATAACAAAACAAGTATTGTTGGATACTTTAGGACAATTTGACATGAGCGCAAAGAAAGGAACGATCACCCAGATTATCGGCCCCGTTATCGACGTTAGTTTCGAGGGCGGTAAGGAGAACATCCCCCCTATCTACACCGCACTTAGGATTAGGCGAGATAATGGTGAGGATCTCATACTCGAAGTTGAGCAGCACATCGGTGAAGATACCGTCAGGTGTGTCGCTATGGAATCTACCGACGGCATTCGCCGAGGTATGGATGTGGAAGACCTCGGTAGAGGTATCGCCGTACCTACAGGCCAGCAGGTGAAGGGTCGCCTGCTTAATGTTATCGGCGAGCCTATCGACCACCTCCCTGACCTCGACAGGTCTAACCTCAGGCCCATTCACCAGCCTGCTCCTGATTTCGATGACCTTGCAATTTCTACCGAGATTCTTCTCACCGGTATCAAAGTTATCGACTTCCTCGAGCCTTATTCAAAGGGCGGAAAGATTGGTCTGTTCGGCGGTGCCGGCGTGGGCAAGACTGTGCTGATTCAGGAACTTATCAATAATATTGCCAAAGGTCATAACGGTTTCTCGGTTTTCACCGGCGTAGGTGAACGCACAAGAGAGGGCAACGACCTTCTCCGTGAGATGATCGAGAGCGGTGTCATGAAATATGGCGAGAAGTTCGAGAAGTCGATGGAGAAGGGTGAATGGAACCTTGCAGATGTCGATATGAACGAAGTTGAAAAGAGTCAGGTGACGATGGTGTTCGGACAGATGAACGAACCGCCGGGTGCCCGTCTCCGTGTCGCACTTTCCGGTCTTACTGTCGCAGAACAGTTCCGTGATGCAGAAGGCGGCGGTCAGGACATCCTCCTCTTCATCGACAATATTTTCCGTTTCACTCAGGCAGGTTCAGAGGTATCCGCTCTGCTCGGTCGTATGCCGTCGGCTGTGGGTTATCAGCCTACTCTCGCCTCCGAGATGGGTGCCCTTCAGGAACGTATCACATCAACGAAGAATGGATCAATCACTTCAGTACAGGCTATCTATGTGCCAGCTGATGACCTTACCGACCCGGCTCCGGCTACTACTTTCTCCTTCCTCGACGCTACTACGGTGCTAAACCGTAAGATCGCTGAGCTCGGTATATATCCCGCTGTGGATCCCCTTGACTCTACTTCCCGTATTCTTGACCCGAACATCATCGGTGAGGAACACTATAATGTGGCTCAGCAGACTAAACAGCTGCTGCAGAAATACAACGACCTGCAGGATATTATAGCGATCCTCGGTGTTGACGAACTTAGCGATGAGGATAAGCTTGTCGTGTCTCGTGCACGTCGCGCCCAGAGGTTCCTCAGCCAGCCGTTCCATGTGGCGGAACAGTTCACAGGTGTCCCCGGCGTCATGGTTTCACTTCAGGAGACTATCAGAGGCTTCAAGATGATTCTTAGCGGCGAGATGGACGAGTATCCCGAACAGGCATTCCTCAATGTCGGCACTATCGACGAGGCTATCGCCAAGGGTAAGAAAATGCTTGCCGAAGTTTAATGCTTTAGCTCTCTGCAATAATGACTCTGGAAATTATTTCCCCTCACGATATCCTTTTCAAGGGCGAAGCCGTGTCTGTCTCGCTTCCGGGACAGCTCGGAAGGTTCATGGTTCTGAAAAACCATGCTCCACTTATATCTGTGCTGACTGAGGGTGTCGTAGTCTGCCAGACCCCGGAAGGCGATGAGAAGTCTTTCGAGATTAAAGGGGGTCTTGCCGATGTGGAAAACAATATTATCTCTGTGTGCATCTATTAACAGTACTGTAATGACTAAAAAATTCGCCATACTGTTTGTTCTTTTGTCGGTGCTGGCATTCCCTTTCTCTGCCTTCTCGTCAGAAAAGGATAAAGGTCAGGTCGATGTGAAGGAAAACATCTTCCATCACCTCGGTGACGGATACGGCTGGGAAGTGCCTTTCAGCCACACTTACCGTATCCCGCTCCCCGTTATAGTCCGAGCTGAAGACGGCAAATGGTTTGTGTTCAGTTCTTCAAGATTGAGTCAGATTTCCGAGGTGCAGGACCCTGAGGCCGGTAAGTCCAGGAAAGAGGCTGTCCCCGTTATTTACAAGACTGAAAAGGACGGTAAAGACTATCTTTTCTATCAGCCTCACGTCAGTACCCATTCAGGAAAGGTGGTTCAGCTTTTCCCGATTCCCGATGCCGAGCAGAAGAAACTTGAGGCTGAGGTGACAGACTCCGATATATCGCATCATGTCGCTCCCGGATATACCAATATCGACGGTAAGTTCTGGCGTGAATACCGATGCTTCGACCTCTCCATCACCAAGAATGTGCTTGCTCTCTTTATTGCTGCCGCTCTCGTTATATGGATTGTGTTGAGTCTCGTGCGGTTCTACGCAAAGCATGGTTATAAGGCTCCCCGCAAAGGCATGGGCTTTTTCGAACTTTGCGTCGATTTCATTTATTCAGGCGTGATCAAGAGCACTCTCGGTGCGAAGGCTCCAAAGTATGCCCCGTATCTTCTTACTGCGTTCTTCTTCATCCTGACGATGAACCTCCTTGGACTGATAGTTATTTTCCCCGGTGGCGCGAACCTTACCGGCAATATCGCCATTACGCTCGTGCTTGCGGTGATGACTTTCATCATTACAACCGTAAGTGGCAACAAACATTATTGGAAAGAGGTCTTCTGGCCGGATGTCCCCATCTGGCTCAAGTGCCCTCTCCCCATTATGCAGGTAATTGAGATCTTCGGTCTCTTTACAAAACCCGCCGCTCTCTGCGTGCGTCTTTTTGCCAACATGATGGGTGGACACATGATTGTGATTACACTCGTTCTCCTGATCTTTATCTTCGCGGCGTTCGGCGCTGCCACAGCAGGTGTTTCGGTGGTAGTCTCACTCATATTCTCTATATTCATGCTTGCGCTCGACGTGCTTGTCAGCTTCATCCAGGCTTATGTCTTCACTCTTCTGTCTACAATCTTCATTTCCATGGCAGTCGAAGACCATAAGGAGAAACATGACGAGGTCAAGGCGGCTTGATACAAACAGATAATTAACAAAAAAAATAATAACATTTAAACCACAGCATTATGATTTCAATGATTTTATTAGCTGAAGCCCTCGCATCGTTCGGGGCAGCATTCGGAGCTGGTCTCTCTGCTATCGGAGCAGGTATCGGTATCGGTAAGATCGGTAGCAGCGCTATGGAGGCTATCGCCCGTCAACCTGAAAGCGCCGGCGATATCCGTTCCAACATGATCGTGATCGCCGCTCTTATCGAAGGTGTGGCTCTCTTCGCGGTGATTGTTTCCGCTCTCGCTCTATTCATCTGATCGGCTTCGGTCTAATTAAATTCTTAGAAAATGGAATTATTCACGCCCGATTTTGGACTGGTGTTCTGGATGTTCATCGCTTTCATCCTCCTTTTCCTTATTTTGGCAAAGTGGGGCTGGCCGATGATCATCAAGCAGATGGAAGGGCGTGCCGATACTATCGACAAAGGAGTCGAATATGCACGTGAGGCGAAGGAACAACTCGACAGTGCTCGCGATTCCGCTCAGAAAGTTATCGGTGAGGCCCAGGCTCGGCAGGCTGAAATGCTGCGTGAGGCCGCCAAAATGAAGAGCCAGATTATTGAAGAGGCTAAAAAAGAGGCTTCCGAAGAGGCTCGTAAGGTGATGGAGGCGGCTAAAGTGTCGATCGAACAGTCACGCAAAGAGGCTGAACTCCAGTTCAGAAATGAAGTGAGCAAGTTCTCTATCGATATCGCTGAGAAGATGGTTAGGTCACGTCTCCAAAACGATGCCGAACAGCAGAAACTTGTAGACAAGATGTTGGACGAAATCGAGAAAAACTGACGCAATGAACGAAGGACTCATACCCCGGCGCTATGCTATGGCGCTCTATAAGTTGACTGAGGAGCATGGTGACTCTCAAGTAGTCTATGAGGAGATGAAGACGGTCGCTAATTCGTTCGCTTCTAATCCCGACCTGCAGAAAGTCCTCGCTAATCCGTTTGTCAACCGCGCGGATAAGGCGAAGGTGCTTCTCACTGCTGCCGGCGGCGATGTGGAAGATGACTTTCGTTCTTTTGTCGATCTTATTCTCAATAATGACAGAGCTGAGTTTGCCAGACTTATGGCTCAGGCTTATTGCGACATCTTCAGACGTGCTCACAAAATCGCCCGTGTAAGGATTATTACCGCGGCTAAACTCGACGAGAACGTCATGAACAAACTCAGAGATGTCGTTATGAAGGCATATCCCGGCATGAAGCTCGAATTTACTGAGGTGGTCGATAAAGACCTTATCGGTGGCTTCATTATCGATGTCGACGACCAGCGTCTCGATGCTTCCATCAGCAACGAGATAGAACAATTACGTTTAAAACTTTTAAGAAGCAATTAAAATGCTTAACCCAAGCGAAATTTCTGATATTCTAAAACAACAACTCGAGAACGTTAACTCTCAGGTCAGGTTCGAGGAGGTGGGTACGGTGCTCAGCGTCGGCGACGGCGTGGCTCACGTCTACGGACTCGAAAACGTAAAGGCCTCCGAGCTCGTGGAGTTTGAAAACGGAACCACCGGTGTCGCTCTCAATCTCGAGGAAAGCAATGTCGGCGTTGTGCTTCTCGACAACGTCAACTCCGTCAGCGAAAACATGACGGTCCGTCGCACGGGTGAGATTGCATCTATTCCGGTCGGTGATGGTCTTTTCGGACGTGTCATTAACATCCTCGGCCAGCCTATCGACGGCAATGGACCAATCGATGGCGAACTTCTGCGCATGCCTCTCGAAAGAAAGGCTCCCGGAGTCATTTTCCGCCAGCCTGTGAAGCAGCCCCTTCAGACCGGTCTTAAGGCTATCGACTCGATGATTCCTATCGGGCGCGGTCAGCGAGAACTTATTATCGGTGACCGCCAGATCGGTAAGACTGCTATCGCTATCGATACGATTATCAACCAGAGGGAAAACTTCCTTGCCGGTAAACCTGTATACTGTATCTACGTGGCTATCGGTCAGAAGGCTTCTACTGTGGCTTCTATCGTTCAGACTCTCAAGAAGCACGGCGCCATGGATTATACTGTTGTCGTCGCTGCTACCGCTTCCGACTCCGCGACTATGCGTTACTACGCTCCTTTCGCAGGTGTGGCTATCGGCGAGTTTATCCGCGATACAGGTCGTGACGCGCTTATCGTTTACGACGACCTCTCAAAGCAGGCTGTGGCTTACCGCGAGATTTCTCTTATCCTTAAGCGCCCATCCGGTCGTGAGGCTTACCCCGGTGATATCTTCTATCTCCATTCTCGCCTGCTCGAAAGAGCCGCTAAGATTATCGACAATCAGCAGGTGGCGGAGAGCATGAATGACCTCCCCGATTGCCTTAAGCCTATCGTGAAGGGTGGTGGTTCTCTTACTGCACTCCCGATCATCGAAACTCAGGCGGGCGACGTCTCGGCTTATATCCCTACCAATGTGATTTCTATCACCGACGGTCAGATCTTCCTCGAGACTGCTCTCTTCAACCAGGGTATTCGTCCCGCTGTGAATGTGGGTATCTCGGTGTCTCGTGTAGGCGGTAACGCTCAGATCAAACCTATGAAGAAGGTGGCAGGTACCCTAAAGATTGCTCAGGCTCAGTATAGAGAGCTCGAGTCGTTCACCAAGTTTGGCGGCGACATCGACCCCGTAACTGCGAAAGTCATCGACACCGGTCGTAAAAACCAGCAGCTCCTCATCCAGCCTCAGTATCAGCCTTGGCCCGTTGAAAAACAGGTGGCTGTTATCTACTGCGGTGTGAATGGCCTGATGGAGAATGTGCCTGTCGATAAGGTTCACGAGTTCGAAAGTCTTTTCATCCAGCTGCTTGAGGCTAAATACCGCAAGGAAGTGCTTGATGAGATTAAGGCAGGCAACCTTTCCGACGACGTGCAGGCTAAGATTCGCGAATGCGCTTCTGAAATCTGCTCACGATATAACTGACTTTTTGGCGTGCGCCGCCTGAAAACGACGCACGCCCCTAATTAATAAAGTTTTTTAAAATGGCTACCCTTAGGGAACTTAAGACACGCATCGGGTCTGTCGCTTCAAGCGAGAAAATCACGGGTGCGATGAAGATGATTTCTTCTGCGAAGGTTCACAAGTTTGAATCTACGCTCAAGCAACTCGTGCCTTATCGCAATCAGATTAAATCCGTGATGGGACATATCCTTTCTTCCGGATCTGACTTCAGCAGCCCCCTTATCGAACCCCGCAAGGAGGTCCGCAAGATCGCCTTTGTGGTGTTTGGCAGCGACGACGGTCTCTGCGGCGCATACAATATAAATATTTTCAAGGAGGCTTATTCGCAGATCAGGCGTCTCCAATCTGAATATGGCAATGACGTGGTTTTCGATATCTATCCCATCGGTAAGAAGATGGGGAAGGCTCTTTCGAAAATCGCAGCTCCGGGAATGAATATTTTCTTCATTGACGGTGTCGACTCGAAGATGCCACCTGAAAAAGTCAACGAACTGACGCATAAATTGCGCGCAAAGTTCTCAGACGCCGAGTATGACTATGTTTGCGTGGAGTATATGAAATATTTCTCTATGAGTAGGCAGCGTCCTGTTTTTGAACAGTTGTTCCCGATTTCTCAGGATGTCCTTCTCGAAGGTTCGAAAGATGTTGCATCTAATCGTCTATATATCTTTGAGCCGGATCCCAATACTATTTTCAATGCTGTGCTCCCGATGTTTGTGCTTTCAAGCATGCAGGAGATAACTATTCAAAACAGAGCTTCTGAGCAGGCGGCACGCGTTATGGCTATGCAGAGCGCAAACGACAATGCCAAGAAACTTCTCGAGCAGTTGCAGCTTGACTATAATAAACTTCGTCAGGAGGGTATCACTACCGAACTCCTCGATATCCTCGGCGGACAGGTGGAGAGATGATGATTCTCCTATTATTGCATTGCATAATAAACAAATAAAAACTATATATGAGTAGTATCAAGGAATATTTTTCGTCGGTCGGAAAAGGCATTGCGAGTTTGGCGAAGGGTATGGCGGTGACCGGTAAGGAGTTTGTGACTCCCAAAATCACCGAACAATATCCTGAAAATAGACAGACTCTTAAAATTGCCGACCGTTTCCGTGCGGAACTTAAGCTGAAGTATGATGACAACGGCAGGCATAAGTGCATTGCCTGCGGTATCTGCCAGATGAACTGCCCCAACAGTTCGATCAGTCTCAAATCAAAGATGGTCGAGCTCCCTGACGGTAAGAAGAAAAAAGTGCTTGAGGAGTATGACTATGATCTCGGAAGCTGCACTTTCTGCATGCTTTGCGTGACTTCTTGCCCGCAGAATGCTCTTGAGTTCTCTAATGATTTCGAGCAGGCTGTGTTCACTCGCGATAAACTGGTCAAAAAACTTAATTATCGCCCCGAACCGTCGGTGGAGGAAATTATCGCAGCGGCTGCTGCTCCAAAACCCGCTATGGATCCCGAACAACTTGCCAAGATCAAGGCTGAGGCTCTTGCCAAGGCAGCTAAGATCAAGGCTGAGAAAGAAGCCGCTCAAAAGGCCGCTTCTATGCAGCAGTCTGACTCTAAGTCTGACTCGGTTGCGGATTCTCCAAATTCTGATAAGTAACATTCTTTTACAACAACAATAACACAAATGGATTCAGTAGGCAATATCATTCTCTACTTCGTGGTAGCCATCGCTATGGTGGTCTCGGCTTATCTTGCCGTTACCACGACCAAAATCCTGCGTGCCGCCACATATCTGCTTTTTGCTTTGATTTGTACCGCGATTTTCTATTTCCAGCTCGGTTTCCAGTTCTTGGGCGCGGTTCAAATCGCTGTCTATGCAGGCGGCATTATGGTGCTTTTCGTTTTTGCGATTATTCTTACTCACAAGCCTAATGAAAAGAGCGCTCCTCTGGAGGCGCACAGACAGTTTGCCGGTATAGCGGCTTCGCTCGCCGGTGGCATCCTCCTCTTGTTCGCCCTTTTCAGAATGCCGCTCGCTAAAGGTATATCCCTTTCTGAGGCTATCGGTGGCGAGTCGCTCACTATGCATGATATAGGAACGGCTCTTGTGGGCTCCGAGAAATTTCAGTATCTGCTACCGTTTGAGGCTGTCAGCCTTCTTCTGCTGGCTTGCATCATCGGTGGTGTCGTTATCGCTCGTAAAAAATAACCCGAAAATTTTTACATTATGGATTTAAGCATTCTTTGGTATCTGGTGCCGAGCGTCCTCATGTTCGTTTTCGGTGTTTATGGGTTCATTACCCGCAAGAACATGATCGCGATGCTGATTTCGCTTGAGCTGATGCTCAACTCGGCTGACCTGAATTTTGTGATTTTCAACCGTTATCTTTTCCCCGGTTCTATGGAGGGTATGATGTTTACTCTATTCGCCATAGGTATAGCCGCTGCCGAAACTGCCGTGGCTATCGCCCTTATCATTAATATTTACAGGGTCATCGGAAATACAAATGTGACGGAAATTAAAGAAATGAAATTCTAATATTCCCTAAGATATGGACATTACTCTTCCAATTTTAATCCTTGCGATCCCAATTGCGATGTTCCTCATCTTGGGAATCGGAGGCGTGGTGATGAGCCGCAAACTCGCAGGAATTATAGGAATTCTCGGTATGGGTACCTGTATGGTGCTTGCTTATACCGTGGCTTTCACTTACTTCTTCAGCGGCTCTCCCGATTTTATCAACGAACTGGGTCAAAGACTCCAGTTCCAGGTGTTCGACTATACATGGCTCGCTTTTACCGATAAACTCGTTGTGAAGCTCGGGTTCCTTCTCGACCCGATTTCTGCCATGATGCTCGTGGTGATCACTACCATCTCTTTCATGGTGCACCTCTATTCATGGGGCTATATGGAGCATGAGCCGGGATTCCAGCGCTACTACGCTTTCCTCAATCTCTTCTCATTCTCTATGCTCGGACTTGTGGTGGCTACCAACATTTTCCAGATGTATATATTCTGGGAGCTCGTGGGTGTCAGCTCATACCTGTTGATTGGATTCTTCTATAAACTCCCTTCAGCGGTCTCCGCTTCCAAGAAGGCGTTTATCGTTACCCGTTTCGCCGACCTTGGCTTCCTTATCGGTATTCTCCTCCTCACATTCTATACCGATACGTTCAATTTCCAGTCTCTCACGTCAAACCCTGAACTGGTGATGCAGCAGTGCGGCGGCGCTACTTTTATGGGCGCTTCCGTTATGACATGGGCGATGGTGCTCATTTTTGTCGGCGGTATGGGTAAGTCGGCTATGATGCCTCTCCACATTTGGCTTCCCGACGCAATGGAAGGTCCGACTCCTGTGTCGGCTCTAATCCATGCTGCTACCATGGTCGTGGCAGGTGTTTATCTCGTTGCCCGAATGTTCCCCTGCTACTGTCAGGTGCCGGCATCAATGGACTTCATAGGAATCGTAGGTGCAATAACCGCATTCTACGCCGCTGTGGTCGCTTGCTGTCAGATCGACATCAAGAGGGTGCTCGCATTCTCCACAATATCTCAGATCGCCTTCATGATGGTTTCTCTGGCAGTCGCCAGAGACTATGTACCGGTAGGCGAGGAGTGGCACGCTCCGGGTCTCGGATATATGGCATCGATGTTCCACCTCTTTACTCATGCTATGTTTAAGGCGCTTCTCTTCCTTGGTGCCGGTTGCCTTATCCATGCAGTTCACTCCAACAACTACACTTCGATGGGTGGACTAAGAAAATACATGCCGATCGCTCACTGGACATTCCTTATCGGATGTCTCGCGATTGCCGGTATTTTCCCGTTCTCCGGTTTCTTCTCGAAAGACGAAATGCTCGCCGCCATGTATCAGAACTCCTTCTTCTGGGGTGCATGGATGACTATGGTTGCAGGTTTGACTGCTTTCTACATGTTCCGCCTATACTATCTGATATTCTGGTGGGACGAGAATCCTCACTATAAGGAGCACAAGCCACACGATGCCCCGTGGCAGATGTCTGTGCCTCTGATTTTCCTTGCTCTCGTGAGCTGCGTGGCAGGTTTCATTCCGTTCGGAGAATTCGTGACTTACGATGGTAAGCCTTATCATATTCATCTTGAAGTAGGTGTTTGGCTCCCCAGCATCTTGATAGCTGTATGTGCGATTGCTCTCGCAACATGGCTGTATGCCAAGAAGAACGATAAACCCGCCAAGATGCGGGCTGCGCTTCCCACTCTCTGGGAGGCTGCTCACCGCCGCTTCTATTGGGACGAAATCTATCAGTTTATTACTCATAGGTTCATTTTCGGTATCATCTGCCGCAGCATCGCCTGGTTTGATCGCCATGTCATCGACGCTACTATGGATGGTTTCGCGAAAATTACTCAGAGGGGTAGCGTGGCTATCCGCGGTATGCAAAACGGCCACATCCAGGCATACGTGGCTTGGTACTTCTTCGGTGCACTCGCTCTCGCCTTCCTCGTTTGGCTCGCAATCTAAGGTTTATTCATATTGCAATTTATAAAAAAAATATGTTTTCTAATATTTTAATTTGGTTCGTGGTCATCCCCATCCTTATGATGGCGGGTCTGGGCATCTGCCGCAACAGCAGTATGAATGCCATCCGCACAGTGATGACTGTTGGTAGTTCAGCACTGCTCGCCCTCGGAATCTGGCTTACTTGCGACTTCCTTTGCCAGAGGGCTGCAGGAAATTCCGAGGAAATGCTTTATCTCGGCAGCTGGCTTTGGTACGCTCCGCTTAACATCCATCTCGCCGTGGGAGTTGACGGCATATCTGTCCTTATGCTCATGCTGAGCTGTGTGATTGTTTTCGCCGGAACTTTCGCTTCTTGGAAAATCAATCCGCTCCCAAAGAATTTCTTCCTCTGGTTCTGCCTCCTCAGCACCGGTGTGTTCGGATTCTTTATCTCTATTGATATTTTCACGATGTTCATGTTCTATGAGGTGGCTCTTATCCCGATGTATCTTCTTATCGGCGTCTGGGGCACCGGACGTAAGGAATACAGCGCAATGAAGCTGACCCTTATGCTTATGGGCGGTTCCGCTTTCCTGATGCTCGGTCTTCTTGGCATTTTCTGGCATTCCGCTCCCGAGCTCTCGTCCTGCACATGGAATATTCTTGAAATTTCGCACAATTCCAACATTGACCCGAGTTGGCAGAGAATCCTCTTCTGTCTGACTTTTGTCGGATTCGGTGTACTTGGCGCTATGTTCCCGTTCCACACATGGAGCCCCGACGGTCACGCCTGCGCGCCGACTGCCGTATCGATGCTTCATGCCGGAGTACTTATGAAACTCGGTGGTTACGGCTGCTTCCGTATCGCGATTTTCCTCCTGCCTCAGGCTGCCAATGAACTGGCTTGGATATTCATTGTACTCACCGGCATATCTATCGTTTACGGAGCGTTCTCAGCCTGTGTTCAGACCGACCTCAAGTATATCAACGCATATTCCTCAGTGTCGCACTGCGGTATGGTGCTTTTCGCCATTCTGATGCTTAACACTACCGCGATGACAGGAGCTATTCTTCAGATGCTCTCCCACGGTCTGATGACGGCTCTCTTCTTCGCCCTTATCGGTATGATCTACGGACGTACCCACACTCGCGACATTCGCCAGATGGGTGGTCTCATGCGCATCATGCCTTATCTTGGCGTATGCTACATGATTGCCGGTTTCGCTTCTCTCGGTCTGCCGGGTCTCTCCGGTTTCGTGGCTGAGATGACCATTTTCTTCGGCTCTTTCCAGGAGGCGGATACTTTCCATAGAGTGTTTGTCATCGCTGCGACTTGCTCGATTGTAATCACTGCGGTCTATATCCTGAGAGTCGTCGGAAAGCTCCTTCTCGGTCCCGTACAGGACGAGCATCACCTCACTCTTACCGATGCCACATGGTTTGAGCGTCTCAGCACTGTGACTCTCATCCTTTGCATAGCCGGTATCGGTTGCTTCCCCAACTGGATCAACGAGACAATACAGCACTCTTTCTCACCAATCATCGCTGCCATTCAGGCTGCGGCTCTCTAATTAGTTCTTTACCTTCTTTTAATCAAATCAGACAACAATGGACTATTCACAATTTGGGACTATGATTCCCGAACTGATTGTATTGGGACTCTTCCTCGTGGTGTTTTTTATGGACACTTTCGGCGGAGAGGGGGTAAAGAAGATTTTGACCCCTACCACTACGATTCTGTTTCTCCTCGCTACGGTGGCAATATGGATCGTGCCTTCAAGCGCTGACCCCATATTTGGCGGAATGTATGTCAACGATTCTGCGTGCAAGGCGATAAAGTGTATTCTTAACCTCGGCGTTTTCCTCGTGTTGCTTCAGTCTTTCAAATGGGCTGACAGCCCCGAGATGTCCGCTCGGAAAGGTGAGTATTACGAACTGCTCTTCGTGACTCTCTTCGGTATGTATCTCATGATTTCTGCACGTCACTTCCTGCTTTTCGTCATTGGTCTCGAATCTGCGTCGCTTCCTATGGCTGCGATGATAGCATTCGATAAATTCCGTTACGAAAGCCATGAGGCAGGTATCAAATACATCCTCACTGCAGTCTTCAGTTCTGCCGTGCTTATGATGGGTCTCAGTTTTGTATACGCATTCTCACTTGGAAGTCTATACTTCTACGACATTGCGTTCTCTCTCGTGCAGGGTGAGTCGAGTCTTCTTCTCTTCTTCGCTCTCGCTTTCGTGATGGCTGGTATAGGTTTCAAACTGTCGCTCGTTCCTTTCCACCTTTGGACTGCCGATGTCTATCAGGGTGCTCCGACTCCGGTCACTTCTTACCTTTCAGTTATATCCAAAGGTTCTGCGGCTTTCGCTTTCCTGATTATCTTCACCCAGTGTTTCGGTCAGGCTTGGGATGCAGCATGGGAATGGATGCTCTACGCTTTGATTATCCTGACTATCACCGTTGGTAATCTTTTCGCGCTTCGCCAGAAGAACATGAAGCGATTCATGGCGTTTTCGTCGGTTTCGCAGGCCGGCTACATCATGCTTGGCATCATTGCCGGTAATGCTCTCGGCTTTGCCTCTCTGATGTTCTATATCATGGTTTATGTGGTCAGCAACCTTGGAGCATTCGCGGTAATACAGACAATTGAAGACAATACCGGAAAAATCAACATGGATGACTACAATGGTCTGCACAAGACCAATCCATGGCTGAGCGTGGCGATGACTCTCGCAATGTTCTCCCTTGCAGGTATTCCTCCGTTCGCCGGTTTCTTCAGCAAGATTCTTATCTTTACCGGCGTGTGTGCGTCCAACTCGATGGCACTTTATATCCTTGTGCTCATCGCTCTCATCAATACAGTAATATCTCTGTACTACTATCTCTGTGTGGTGAAAGCAATGTGGATTTCTTCTGAAGAACCATGCATAGGAGAATTCAAGAGTACCGGTGTCGCTAAACTTGGTCTCGGAATCTGCCTCATCGGCATTCTTCTGTTCGGCCTCGTAAGCCCGATCTATCAGTGGCTTGTTGACTCAGTGGCATTCTCCACTTGGGAACCGCTCGCCATTCTTGGACTCTGATCCTTCAGTCTAGACCTAAAGGATACTCATTTCCAGAAATAGGATAGAAATAACTGATTATACAACCCGAATGGCTGCCGATGCCCAGCATCGGCAGCCATTCACTTGTTCGGCACCTTGTATGACCATGAGGATTCATTCGTTTATGAGTTTTGACATATTGTTCGCCTTATTAATAAAACTATGTGTCTTCAAAATGGTTATATAGATAGGCAATGACGCTTTAGATGCGGTTAATTGCTTGTTGTTCCTCTTTAAACGCAAGAGATTATGAAAAAATCTTTAAGTTGCAGATATCTCTCCATTATTGCTGCTGTTGTTGTGTCGGTGGTATCTTCAAGTGCATACGCTCAGTATACGAGCATCGTGAATCAGGCGGCAAATATGCTGCAGACAGCTGTCATCGGTGGCTTTAGCTATAAAGGATATGTGGATGCTTCATTTACAGGAGGATTCGGAAACCTGAAGGCTAATTTTGCCGGTCTTTCCACTGTCCAGGGTTTTCAGTATGCCGATTGGTTTTTTATGGGCGCAGGCCTTGGTGTAGATCTTGTATTTTCAAATGTCGACGATTACGACGGTTATATCCATGGCCATGACACTCATTCTTGCGGTGTGATGATACCTGTGTTTTCCGATTTCAGGTTCAATATAGGTTCCCGACAGAGTGCATCCTTTTTCATCGACATAAAAGCAGGCGGTTCATTCCTTGTAGGAGGTGATTATCTCGCAGTGCAAAATGGCTATATATCGAGCTCTGAATACTTTATGCTCAAACCCTCTCTTGGAGTCAGGATTCCTGTCGGAAAGGGTGGCAAACAGGCATTTAATCTCGGCATCACATATCAGTTGTTGACTTGTAATTATTGGTATGACGACTGGTATAATAATACCGGTTCCGGAACGTTAAATTCATTAGGAGGAACAGTCTCTTTTGAATGGTAAATATTTCTTATGAAACGTCTAATACTTTCGATTCTTGCCGCAGGTGCATTTTCTGCGGCAATGGCTATTCCCGCACTTCCGGGATTATGCAGATTCTCTCAGCCCGACGGCTCTGTCGTTGAGTTGAGAATTGTCGGCGATGAACATGGACATGTGCTGTTATCGACCGACGGTATGCTTGTTGTTAATACTGGCGGACGCATGGAATACGCCCGTTTCGATTCTTCCGGATTCCCGGAGGCATCGGGTATTGCTGTCGGTGAACCCGTCACAAGCAATGCAGTTCAGATGCTCCGGCAGTCTCCCGAGCAAATCGAACGATGGACAGCAATGGTAGAGAATGAAAGAAATGAGCGCATTTATGCGTTGAGCAATTTCAATAGAATGAAGACTCGTGCCGATGATTCAACGGGTGAAGGTGACTCTCCGGTTGATGAAGAGCGACTTGTTCCTCTCAATTTTGGCAGGACTCATTCTACATTCCCTGTTACCGGTGTCCAGAAGGCTCTTGTGATTCTCGTGGAGTATCAGGATGTAGCGTTTGAATATGGCGATTTTGATTACTTCAATAGAATGCTCAACGAGGATGGCTTCTCCGACCATGGATCTCTCGGTTCGGCAAGGGACTGGTTTGTTTATAACTCCAATGGTCAGTTCCTTCCTGACTTTGACGTATACGGCCCTGTCAAGCTTCCTAATAAAAGGGAGTATTACGGCAAGAATGATCTGTTTGGCAACGATGTAAAACCGTATGAGATGGTGATTGATGCTTTTGAGATTCTTGACGAGGAAGTGGATTTCTCCCAGTATGATCGCGACGGTGACGGCAAAATTGACAATGTGTTTATTTTCTATGCCGGAAAGGGTGAACACGACAGCGGCCTTTCAAATGCAGTATGGCCGCATTCCTGGAATTTTGAAATCGCCGACCCTGATAAAGAATATGTGTACGACGACGTGATTCTTTCTCAATATGCCTGCACCTGTGAATACCCCAATGGTTATAAGCGAGCTGACGGTATCGGTACTTTCATCCATGAATTCAGCCATGTCATTGGCCTCCCGGATCTTTATGTCACCACATATAGCGGTGGTTTCACACCCGGTCCCTGGAGCGTGCTCGATCAAGGCCCATACAACAATGACCGTCTTACTCCTCCCAACTATTCTTCTTATGAGAAGTGCGCTTTAGGTTGGATTGAGATGCAGCCGCTTGCCCCGGGCACTCTTGAACTTCCGGATTTCCCCCTGTCGAATGTGGCTTATGCACTCCCCACAGAGAATCCCAATGAGTTCTTCTTCTTTGAAAATCGCCAGCTTAATGGCAATGATGCGTTCCTGCCGGGACACGGCATGCTTGCATGGCATATTGACTATGACGAGAAGGCTTGGGAAAACAATGTTGTCAATAATAATGCCTCTCATCAGAGGGTTGACCTCGTGGAGGCTGACAACTCACGCACGGAGAAGACCCGCAATGGCGATTCTTTCCCGGGCGTGAAGAATGTAACTAAGTTTACATTCGCCTCCAAGCCAAGTCTCCAGAGCTGGAAGAAGAAAAGTCTCGGAATGGATATCACAAACATTGAGGAGACCGAAGACGGACTGATCCGTCTGACTGTCGTAGAGACAGAAGACGTCAACGCCGTAGAGTCGATTGTCGCTCCGGAATTTGACGATAAGATATATTATGACCTTACAGGTCGCAGAATCCTCAATCCCGCTAATGGAATATATATCCATAACGGTAAAAAGGTCGTAGTCAAAAACTAAGATCAAGCCCACAAAAAATTAACGCAGGAGTCCAAGGCTCCTGCGTTATTTTTTTGCTATGACTTTTTTATTCTCCTCGGTTCTCTTTATTGAAGATATGCCTGAGCCGCGAGAATATTCTCTTCGAAGTTGATTCCGTAGGCACTATGTTGGAGCTGTCTTTGAGGCTCTCGATAGCGCTCTTCTCTCCTTCCGAAAGATTTTCCGGAACATAAACCATCACGTTGACGAGAATATCGCCTTTCACGTGCTCGTTCTGGAATGCCGGAAGTCCCTTGCCGCGAAGGCGGAGAACCTTGCCGGGTTGAGTTCCCGCGGCTATCTTTACGCGCGCTTTGCCGTCGACAAGCGGTATCTCTGCGCTTCCTCCAAGTGCGGCGGTAGGAAAGTCAAGCATCAGATTGTAAATCAGATCCTGACCGTCGCGTATCAGTTCAGAGTTCTTTTCCTCCTGTATCACTATCAGAAGGTCGCCGTTGACTCCACCGTGGCGCGGAGCGTTCCCTTCCCCTTTCAGTACAAGGGTCTGTCCGTCCTGAACACCGGCCGGTATGCGGAATTCCACAATTGTCTCTTTTTTCTCCACACCTGTGCCATGGCAGTGCGGGCATTCTTCAGATATTATTTTCCCTTCACCGTTGCACTCCGGGCATATGCTTTGTATTTGCTGGGCACCTAAGAATGTCTGCCGCATCTGTGTCACATAGCCGGTCCCACCGCATCGCTGACATGTACGGAACGCCGTGCCATTCTTGGCACCGGTGCCGTTGCACTGCTGGCAAGCCACAAACTTGGGTATCTTGAGTTTTTTGTCAACTCCGCCGGCAATGTCTTTAAGGTTTACTTTTACCGTAATCCTTAGATCCGTACCCTTGTTGACCGGTCTACGTGTCCTTCCGCCGCTACTTCTGTATTGGCCGGCTCCCTGGAACGCATCTCCGAATATGTCGCCGAAATGCGTGAATATGTCTTCCATGGTGAAGCCACCTCCGCCGAAGCCGCCGAAGCCTCCATACGACCCTCCGCCACCTCCGCCGAAGCCCTGCGGACCCATATTGTGGCCGTAGGCATCATAAAGCTGACGCTTCTTGTCGTCGCTCAGTACATCATATGCCTCGGCTGCCTCCTTGAATTTCTCTTCGGCAGCCTTCTGCTCCGATTCCGGCTTGTCGGAATATTTGTCCGGGTGATACTGGATGGCCTTCTTTCGGTAGGCTTTCTTTATTTCGTCGGCGGTGGCGTTTTTGGCGACACCAAGCACTTCATAATAATCTCTTTTCTCTGCCATGATGATGGATTGTTTTGCTTCTTTGCTGTTTTTGACGTTTCGACGCTTTTTATTGTGCAACCGCTACTTTGGCATGGCGTAGCACTTTGTCGTTGATCATGTATCCTTTCTGCACCGTGTCGATTACCTTGCCTTTCATCTCTTCCGATGGCGACGGCACTCGCGCTATGGCTTCCATGAGTTCGGAATCAAAATCCTTGCCTGTCGATTCCATCTCCTTTACGCCCATGCTTTCCATATACTTTATCAGTTTGTGATATACGAGTGTCATTCCTTCTGTCACTGATTTGGAGTCGGTATCTCCCTCGGCAGCCTTCAGGCCGCGCTCGAAGTCGTCTACAATCGGAAGCAGTCCTTTAAGAACATTCTCGCCTCCATTCTTTATAATCTCGGCTTTTTCCTTCAGTGTCCGCTTGCGGTAGTTGTCAAATTCAGCAGCTAAAAACAGATAGTCCTTGCTCTTCGCTTCAAGATCCGTCTGGAGCTGTGCCACCTGGTTCTCGAGGGTGTTCACTTCCGCTTCTGCCTGCGTGTCTTCTCCTTCACCGGCAAAATCATCGGAGACTGTCACGTTTTCGTCTGCGTTGGCTTCTTTTACGGAGTCTTGCTCCACTTTATTTTTTTTATTGTCTTTCATATCTTCTTTGGGATTTTGTGTACCCTCGCCGGTTTGTCCGGCAGGGCGGTTTCTTCTATTTCTGTTCTTCATATTGCAAAAATTATGCCAACAAATGTTAATCTAAGGTATGATTCAAAGTAAAGCTTTAGAATCATCATATAATCTTCATGGTTAAAACGTTTTCGGTTATCTTGAGGTTCGCTCATACATTATTCGGTGCATTCTGACAAAATCCGATGACAGATATATACACAAAAGACAGCCACCTTCACAGGCAGCTGTCTCTCCGCTTTTGATAATTCAATTTTGAACTAACCTAACATCATGAAACGATTTTCTTTACTTCTGTAGTATAACAGCTGATCAGGCTATCGCGTTCAATATGTTACGTAAGTTTAACATAAATCATCAAAAACAACTTACAGTTAATCTTTTATTTCTTATAAAAATCCAATTATTTGCTTTTCTTTTTAGTGGCGACTTTTTTCTCCGTGCTTTTCTTGGCGCTTGCCTTCTTTGCGGGTTTCTCAGCCACCGCCGGCAACTCTACCGGCGCATAGTTGATGTCTTCCGATTCCAGAATGTTCTTGCGGAGTGCCTTCACTTCCTTGTTGAGTTCTTCGATTTCCTGCGACTGATTGCGGATGGTCAGCAGCAGAGAGTTCAGCTCCTCGTTGTCTACGTTTTCCGGGAATTGCTCTTGAACCCTTACCAGGAAGTCTGCGAGTACGTTCATGTAGTTGGTAAACGCAGAGAACGGGCTGTCATAGGGACGGAATGCGGCGTCTGCCTGATTCCGCGTCGACATGTAGAAGAAATGGTCGCTTCCCTGCAGATAATCCCAGTCTTGCTGTATCTTCCGGTCCTCAACCATTGATACTCTTTCCGCTATGCCGTAAAGTTTTCCGATGGCTTCCCTCTGAAGATCGTTGCCTTTCCAGGACGCGATGTCTCGGGTGCCGTCTACATAGGATATTGCATACGGTATCGAGAACGAGTCTACAGGCTTTAGTTTCGTCACTATCTCCGAAGGTGAGGTAAATCTTACCCCTTTCTCTTTCCCGAAGCGGGGGAGTGCCTTCATGAAGTCGAAGATGCCGGAACTTGCAGGTATGAAGGCTCCGAAGATATCCATGCTCAGCAGAATGTTTACTATCTGCTCTTCTTCCGGAAGATTTGCTATCCAGTTCACATATTTGTCTGCAGTGAGCGGATATTCATCCCATTCCGGATTGTTGAAGTTGTGGGAGATGTCGTAGGCAAGCTTGTCGTTGCTGAATAGCATCTTAAGCTTCGGTGCGGTCGCTGAAGTGTAAACATAGTCAGGACTCTTCCATCCTAAGATATGTTTGGCACCCGGCACTACCACTGCCTTGAAGCCCATTGCCTGGATCATGCTCGCAATGTCGTCGTCGAATATGTATTCAGTGTTTGCGAATACTTTCGGGGTCTGGCCAAACACCATCTTGATGGTCTTCTGGTGAGCCTTGACCTGACGCATGAACTCTTCCGGGTCCTCAAGCGATGCGAGGGAGTGGGCAAATGTGCCACCAAGAAATTCCACGCATCCGTTGTCCGCAAGTTTCTTCAGCATCTCTATTACTTCAGGCTCCGACTGCTGCAGTTGCTCGATTGCCGTGCCGGATATGGATACTGCGCACTTAAAGTCCGCTCCGTATTCACTCGACATCTCAAGAAGAGTATTGCACATTGGCACGTAACTTCTCTCAGCGCAGTTATTGATGATGTCTTCGTTGGCGAAGTCATCGTAATAGTAATGGTCATTGCCTATGTCGAAGAAACGGTATCTTTTCAGACGATAGGGCTGATGTATGTTAAGATAAAAACAGACGTTTTTCATAACTGTTGTTTGTTTTGGTTTCTCTTGCCGGTTTTTCAGATTATCCATCTTCAGGCTTCATCTGAGATTCTCCGGCTTCTAGTTCCTGAATATTTGTTTATTGATGGTTGCGAGAGGCTATCACTTGCTTATAGATGTCGATCACCTTCTTGCCGGCTTTCTCCCATGTGATGCCGTGGATTTCCTCGATACCCTTGTCGCGAAGGGTTTTGTACATCGCGGGATAGTTGAGGATGCTGTAGATGGCGTCTGCCATGGCGTCAACATCCCAGTAGTCGGTCTTGATGACGTTGTCAAGAATCTCCGCGCATCCCGACTGCTTCGAGATTATGCTCGGGACTCCCATCTCCATAGCCTCAAGTGGAGATATTCCGAAAGGCTCTGACACCGACGGCATTATATACACATCGGAGTCTCTGAGCATCTCATACACTTCCTTGCCCCTTAGGAAACCCGTGAAGTGGAAGCGGTCGGCAATACCTCGTTTGGCAGCAAGACGAATCATGTCGTCCATCATGTCGCCGCTTCCTGCCATTACGAATCTTACCTTCTTGTCTTTCTGCAGAACTTTGACGGCAGCCTCCACAAAGTATTCCGGACCCTTCTGCATAGTGATGCGCCCGAGGAATGTGACAACCTTCTCACCCTCAGTTCTGCGTTTGATGTCGAGATATTCCTGCGGTAGAGGTATCACGGCGTTGTGGACTGTCGATACCTTGTCCGGATTGATTCCGTATTTCTCGATTACGGTACGCCTAGTGAGGTCAGAAACGCACATGATGTGGTCGGCATTCTCCATTCCGTCTTTTTCTATAGCGAATACGGTCGGATTCACATTGCCGCGCGAACGGTCATAGTCCGTGGCATGCACATGAATCACAAGAGGCTTGCCTGTCACGTTCTTGGCGTGAATGCCTGCGGGATACGTCAGCCAGTCGTGAGCGTGGATGATGTCGCAGTCAATAGTGCGGGCGATTACTCCTGCCACTATCGAATAGTTGTTGATTTCCTCTATCAGGTTGTCTGGGTAGCGGCCCGAAAATTCTATACAGCCAAGGTCGTTGAGACGCATATAGTTGAAATCGGCATAGATGTGGTCGCGCAGGTCATAATATAACTGCGGATCCATGACTTTCCCTATGCGGCTTTCCACGTAGTCCCAGTTTACGTCGCGCCATGCCACAGGGGTGCTGTTTGCTCCGATGATTCGGGCAAAGCCTTTTTCTTCATCGCCCCATGGCTTGGGAATCACAAACGTGATGTCCATGTCCCCGTTGGCGTGCATTCCTTTGGTCAGGCCGTAGGATGCTGTGCCGAGACCTCCAAGGATATGCGGTGGAAATTCCCACCCGAACATTAATGCTTTCATGTCAGGTCAGTTATCGTAGTTCTGTAATTTGTTCAGTTCTTTCACGTTCTTGATAGTCCGAAGTATCTCGCCTACGTTCTTGGCTGTCGATACCGCGCCTCGTCCTGCAAATGGCGGGTTTCCGTCATACATCTCGCTTAGAGAGCCTATGCAGTTCTCGCTCATGTCGTCTTCATAGCCGATCAGCTTTCGCTCTATAAAGCCCAGGCCACTTACTCCGAACACCTTGATGTAGGCGTCGGCATAGAAACCGAAAAGCCACGGACGCACGGGACCCTGATGCACGGCATACTCTCTCTCTACAGGTCCGCCTACATAGTTCGGACGATATGCGTAACTCTTGGGGCTGAGTGAACGTAATCCTTTAGGTGTTAGCAATTCTCGTGTGGCGAGGTCAAGGATCTTCCTTCTCTGGCGTCGGTCGAGAGGTGAGTATTCAAGACCTATGGCGATGACCATGTTGGGCCTTACCTCCACATCGGCATAAGTGCCGTTGACGTAGTCATATAGATAGCCGTAGTCGTTGAGGAACGTGTCCATAAAACTTGCCTTGACCTTTTCTGCAAGTGCGTTAAGGTCCTGCAGGTATTCTTCCTCCTCGCGTGATCCTTCATATAGGGAGATGAGGAAACGGATTGCGTTATACCACAATGCGTTAAACTCTACGATATATCCGGAGCGCGGTATAATAGGATGTCCGTTGATAGATGCCGAAAGCCATGTTACCGGGGTGTCGGTGCCGTTGCTCGTAAGCAGTCCGTTGGAATTCAGGTGTAGGTTGCGAATCCGTTCGTTTCGGATGTCTTCTACAAGTTTCTTTACTCGCTCCCCATATAGTTCCCGGCAGCTGCGGGTGTCTGTGTCGTGTCTGTATTGCTGGATCGCCCATATTGCCCACAACGGTATGTCCGGAAGGTCTATCTCATGGATGGTACGGTCCTTTTCTCCGGTCTCGATGTATTTGTCGAGAGCTTTCAGGAAAGTATCCATTATCTGGATGTAATCGTCTCTGTGGTTGATGGCAAGAGTGCATCCGGGCACAGCGATCAATTCGTCGCGACATCTTACGTTGTACCATGGGAAGCCAGCCATAATATACTTTCCGCTCTTGTTGGTGAGGTAGAACTGTTTTGCGGAATTCTTAAGGCAGTTGTAGAAACTTGTGCGTGGCGTGCGCGTCTTTATTTCGTTTTCGTACTGGGCTTCCAGGTCTGCCGGATTGATGGCGGTGGTGCCTGCGCTGAAGATGATGCTTTCACCTTTCTTTATAGGCAGTTCGAAATATCCCGGCACCCAGAGGTCTTCTTTATAGGGTATGCCCCTGTCATGATCTTTGTAATATTCGATTCCTTTGTACCAGTGTCCGTCATTGACCCATGTCACCGGCTTGCTGAACTGCATCACCAGATCCGGATAGCCGCTGTACAGGCATGTGGAAATGCCGTTGGCGACATCTTTTACTTCCTTGTTGATTGCTCCGTTTTCCACCACCAGGTCGTTGGCGTTGCGGAATGCAAGCATAGGACGGAACTGAAGTGTCGTGTCGGAATGGGCGTCTACAAGAGTATACTTTATAAGTATTCGGTTCTCGTTGCTGATGAAGGTCTTCTGTTTGGTCAGTATTACTCCTCCTACTCGGTAGGTCATTGTGGGAACTGTCTCGCAGTCAAACATCCTGATGTATTTGTGACCGTTGGGCGAGAATACGTCCGGACCGTACTGATGTATCCCGAGGTTGAATGGCGCTCCGTGCTGTATTACGGTCTCGTCAAGACTCGATAGCAATACGTGCGCCTTGTCGTCCATTTCTGGAATCGGAATCACCAGCAGGCCGTGTTGCTTGCGGGTGTTGCAGCCTACAAGTGTCGTGCAGTGATAAGCCCCAGATTTGTTGGTGCGGAGCATTTCTTTGGGTAGACTCTGCTCCAAGTTAATCATGAGGTTTTTGTCAAATTTAAGGTAACTCATATCTTAGGTTATACTGTGAAGTCGTTGTCAACTCCGGTGGTTCTGCATTAATTCTGTTGTTTGTCCTTGTTTTATAGTTGAGGTATGCTGTTTTCGCAAATTTAGCAATTTTTAAGATAACCACAAAATAAAAATTGCCAAAAATGTTGCATAACATAAAATTGAGCCTTTCAGAATCGATAATTTTTACCTTGCTCAGGAAAATATCATTCGCTTGGTCTTTCCTCTTCCTTTTCAGTTGTGTCGTATTGATCGGTTTCCTTCGGTATTTCGATGTTTATCTCCAGATCTCTGACAGGTTTGTCGCCTGCAGCCTCATACATGTTTTGAAATATTATGTCTATTTCGTCCAGAACTTCCCGATAGGTTGTGCTGAATTTCGGAATGAATCCTTTCTTTCCGGTGCCGTCGGTCATTTCCAGCACATCTTTTATTGTGATTTTGTCGGTGTCGGTTATGGGGAGCAGCCCGGGATCCTCTTTTCCTCCCGCGTTATCGTTCTTCTGTATGAGTCCTGATTTCTGCAGCCATTCTGTGATGCTGCTTACCATTCTGATTGGAAGACCGTATTCAAGCGACAGGCTGTTGCGTGTCGGAGCCGGAAGCCCTTTGTGAAATCTCCGGTAGATTACAGCCGTCACCACCAACAGTACCTTCCGGTAGTATGCCAGAGAGATGCTCGACATGCTTCCGAAAAAATTATACGAGAAGATATTCTGCATGGCATACGTAAGCCCGCACCCCGACAGCAGCAGTAGCCAGCTCAACTGAAGCCAGATCAGAAGCAAAGGCAGAAAGGCTATCGATCCGTAGATGGCGTTGTATTTCGACACATAGATTTGTCCGTTGAGGAAGAGCAGCTGCAGTATGTCGAAGGCAATGGAGCATATAATGCCGGATATGGCTGCGTATTTGAACTGGACTCTCGTGTTGGGAATCAGCCAGAAACATAACGTGAAGGCGGCCCAGCACAACACCAATGGCAGTATCTCGAGAAACACGTTTACCATTGGCGACAGAAACTGATAGGGTAGGTTTGACTGGATTGTGGTAGACATGAATATCGAGATGCCTGAGCTCAGGATCATCAGTATAGGAATCAGTAGAAAGATTGCTATGTAATCCTTCACTTTCTGTATCAGGTTCCTGCCGTTGTGCAGGTCCCAGATGGAGTTAAACGAGTCTTCAATATTGCTCAGAAGGGAGATTAGTGTCCAGAGAAGCACGAGGATGCCCACTCCTACAAGTATGCCAGAAGATGCTTCCGCAAGATATGAGTCCACAAATCCTAATGCTGCCGACAACGCTTTGCTCTGGGATGGAAAATAAGTATACAGTTCGTTCTGGACAATCTCCTGAAACCCGAATCCCCTGCTGATGGCAAGCAGGAGGGCAAGCGCCGGAACCATGGCGAATACAGTCTGATACGTAATCGCCATAGATTTTATCTGCAAATCACGGTTGGTGAATGCCTGCACAGTGAGGTTTACGGTCTTTACTATGCGGATCCATATATTGTCTCTCTGGTCAGACCATACATCTTCTGTGCAGTATTTTATTGTTCTTGACAGTCTTTCAATGATTCTGTCGAAGAACCCGGGTTTCTCGCTTGGTTTAGACATAAGTTGTATACAATGTTTTTAATAAAAAAGGGGCGGGTGCGATCCCGCCCCGGTAAATTTTGCAGATGCGTTGTAAGCCGGGTTATGTATGAATCCCTTGCATAGGGCACGAGATCCATGCCTGTCATTTATCTTGACCGGCTGTTGCCAGCCGGCTCCGGCGCTATGCGCCGAGCAGCCTACCCCCCGGCAATGGACGAGCAGCCCTTGATTGCCGGTGTATTTGGCCTTGCAACCCATAGGTTGTGCGGCATGTCGTGTCGCCACGACACCCGGTGGGCTCTTACCCCACCTTTTCACCCTTGCCGGAAGCCTTTAGGAGTTTCCGGCGGTTCTTTTCTGTCACATTAACCCCGACGTCGCCGCCGGCTTGCCGTTAACAAATATGGTGCTCTGTGTTGCCCGGACTTTCCTCTTCATGCGCCCGGCATGAAGCGACAGACCGCGCTTCTGCAAATTTCTTCTTTGTATCCTTTCCCATCCTGCCTATCATATATTACGCTAAAGAATGCCAAATGGTTCTGAAGCGGCTATATGCTACTTTAGTTTTTTGAAGTCGATGAAAGATACAATCAGTCGGGCGATGGAGTCGGTGTCAAGTTTTGACGCGTCTATGGAAAGATGATAGTTGTCGGCTGCTCCCCAGCGGCGTCCCGTGAAGTAGTTGTAGTAACCCTCACGGTCGCTGTCGGCTTTTTTTAGTTTTGCCATGGCTTCTGTTTCAGTCATTGTCTCTCCTCGCCCGATGATGTTTCTCGCCCTCCAGTCTTTTGGAGCATGAATGAAGACGCTTGTCAGCCCCGGATGATCCCTCATTATATAGTCGGCGGTCCTTCCCACTATCACGCAGCTCCCTTCCCGGCATATCTGACGAATCACATCGGTCTGTGCCGAGTAAAGTCCCTCCCGGCTCATCGGGGATGTGGCATACATGTCCATGACGCCGTATTTCCCGAGCATCATGCTCCGAAAAGCCGACGGTTTCTTTTCATCCGCCATGTCGAGGATTTCCGGATGGTAGCCGTAGCGGTCGGAGACCTTGTTGATTATCTCCTTGTCATAATACTGTATGCCAAGCAGCCGGGCAACAGCCTTTCCGACCTTGCGTCCGCCTCCTCCGTACTGCCTGCCGATAACTATGATTTTGACATCGTCTGCTTTCTCTTCCATTATATCCACTCTCGTTTAACCGGCCTCCCTTATGAAAGCCTTAATCTCTCAGTCTCCATCCCATTGTCGCCATAACTATCCATCCTCCATTGCCCTTTCATTAATAAAAAACACTTTCAGGCTTTTTTTTATTATGAAAATTATTTTTTTTGTCTAAAAAACTTTTATTTCGAATATTTTATGTAATTTTGCGTTTTGATATGCCCGCTTTCGTGGAGTTATATTCCGAAAGTGGCGGAAATCATACTGAATATGAGTGAAATTTTGAAAAACCTGACAGGGGATAAGGATGGAATGGCTACATACGACTACATTGTCAATAATGTGGACTCTTGTCTTGATGATATGCCGGAACTTGTCGACAATCTCAGGAGAGTGGATATTTCCGGTCAATTTCTTGCTTCGACTGCCAGATTCCTCTGCGCTGTCGACCGGGAGAAGTTTTCCCCATGGCTCACTCCTCTAATCGAGGGGGCAATTGAGAAGGACCGCGAGCGTCGCTATATCGGTTCATTGCTCCAGGCTATCTGGGGTGACGACTACATGGATCATGTAGACGAACTCAAGGGGAAAGATGATAATTTCAGAAGAATCTACAAACGAATTTATCCGGGGAATTATATCTGATGGACTCGAAAAAAATTCTGACCTCTCTTGCTGTGGCTTCCATGGTGTCGCTGACGGCTTTTTTCGTTCAATTCCGCGCTAATGCGGACAATTCGCATTTAAAACCTGTTGATATGTCGATGATTGAAAATACTTGCGACTCCGTGCCTCAGGGTCCCGATGTCCTCATCCGGACCACCGCCGGCGATATAAGGATTCGCCTTTATGACGATACTCCGCTCCACCGTGATAATTTCATCAAACTTGCCAACGAGAACTTTTACGATAGTGTGCTTTTCCATCGTGTGATTAAGAATTTCATGGTGCAGACCGGAGACCCGGATTCAAAGCATGCCCCTAAGGGTGTTATGCTTGGCGGGGGAAGCCCGGACTATACTTTGCCCGCCGAAATCGTATATCCACGTCACTATCATAAATACGGAGCCCTCGCTGCCGCAAGAACAGGCGATGACGTAAATCCCGAGCGCCGCAGTTCAGGAAGCCAGTTCTATATTGTGACGGGTAAGAAGTTCCTTCCGGCTCAGATCTCCAGAATGGAGGAAATTGCCGTGCAGAAGCAGTTGCAGTCTTATTTCATGAATCTACAGCGTGAGAACATGGACTCAATTCGTGCCCTCCGACAGGCAAATGACACTGTCGGACTTGAGAATCTGCGTGCACGGCTAATCAGAGAGACTGAAGAGAACGTGAAGCCTGTGACCATGACCGAGCAGCAGGTGAAAGACTATACTACAGTTGGAGGAACTCCTCATCTCGATGGTCAATACACTGTGTTTGGAGAAGTCCTTGATGGTATGGACACTGTCGAGAAGATTCAGAATGCTGAAACCGACGGCAATGATCGCCCTATCGAGGATATTCGTATACTCTCTGTTGAAATTGAAAATAAAAATTAATCATAACCTTTCATGCCATGACTGACGAAGAAAAGGATGTAATGAACGCCGAAGAGCGTTTGCCGCGCTTTTCAGAAATGTCTAAAACTGAACTCGTAGACGCTTTGCGCACTATTGTCGAGGAGTCTCGCGCTACAGAACATCGCGAGGCGCAGGCTATTAAGGGCGCTTACTACGCGCTCCACAACAAGGAGGCTGTTGCAGAACTTGAAAAGTTTGTTGCCGACGGCGGTGACCCTCGCGACTTCGAGTCTACGCCCGATGAATCCGAGGCTGAAATGCGCGATCTGATTGCCAGATTCCGCGACATTCGTGCCGCCTGGCTCGAGGCTGACCAGAAGATCAGGCAGTCTAACCTCGAGGAGAAGCAGGCGATTATCGCTCAATTGAAGACGATTGCAGCCGACATTGACAATGTGAATGTGAATTTCCAGAAGTTCCAGGACCTTCAGAGGCAGTTTAAGGAAAAGGCCGATCTGCCGGAGTCGGCGGTCACTCCTCTGTGGAAGGAGTTCCAGACGGTTGTCGAACTTTTCTACGACCAGCTGAAGATGAACAAGGAACTTCGTGATCTCGATTTTCGTAAGAATCTCGAGGCTAAACGTCAGCTTCTTGACCAGGCAAAGGCTCTTGCCGACAATACCGATGTGGTTGATGCAATCAACCGTCTCACCATTCTTCACAATGAGTGGCGTGAGATCGGTCCGGTGGCAAAGGAGTTCCGCGAGCCCCTATGGGAGGAGTTCCGCGAGGCTTCTTCTGTAGTGCGCAAGCGCCATCAGGATTTCTTTGAGGGCAGGAAGGCCGCCGAAGCTGCTAATGAAGAGGCGAAGACAAAGATATGCGCAGAGGTTGAGGAAATTCTCGCCAAGCTTCCGGATTCTTTCAATGGTTGGGACGAGTCAACTGCCAAGGTGATCGATGCCCAGGCTCGCTGGAAGGAAATTGGTTTCGCTTCGCGCAAGTCTAATGCCGCCCTCTATTCCAGGTTCCGGTCCGTTTGCGATGATTTCTTCAAGGCTAAGGCTGAATATTTCCATAAAGTTAAGGAAGAATATAGCGAGAACCTAAAGAAAAAGATTGACTTGTGTGAAAAGGCAGAGCAATTGGCTCAGGTCGAGAAGGTCGGGGCTGCCGTTGAGGCTGTTCAGGCTCTTCGCGACGAGTGGAAGAAGATTGGTAGCGCAGGCAGAAAGCATTCCGATGAGGTGTGGCAGCGTTTTACGGCTGCGTGCAATGCGGTCTTCGACCGTAGGAAAGCGGAGAGCAGCGGACGCAAGAAGGAGGAAAACGCCAATCTTGAAGCCAAGCGTGCAGTTATAGCCAGCCTTGGCAAGATTCCTCTCAATGGCGACCGAAAGGAAATTCTACCCCTCGTCCGTGAACTTCAGGAGAAATGGAATTCTATCGGGCATGTGCCTTTCAAGCTTAAGGATTCCCTGCGAGACGAGTATCGCGCAATATGTGATAAGATTTATGCCTCTTTCGATGCCACCGAAAACCGCAGCAATATGCGTCGTTTCGAGCAGAAGATCGAGGATATCAAGGACGATGAGGCTAAGGTGAAGCGTGAGCGTGATTTCCTCATGCGTCAGCTTGAGGCCAAGAAAAACGATCTTAAGACATATCACAACAATATGGGATTCTTCAATGTGAAGTCGAGTGCCGGAAACTCGATGTTGAAGGATCTCGAGCGCAAGATTGCGAATATCGAGAAGGATATTGAGCAGATAGAACAGAAGATTAAGATGCTGTCTTAATCCAAACGCCCGATATATTTGTTCATAACGGTATAACACGATTCTTCTTATACCATTATGAAAAACATATTGCTTATTATTATCATTGCGACCTTGTGTCCGTCGGCTATCTTTGCCGGCGAGCACAAGGTCGGTCTCGTTTTAAGCGGGGGCGGTGCCAAGGGTATCGCTCATGTCGGTGTCATCAAGGCGCTTGAGGAGAATGATATTCCGATAGACTGTGTAGCCGGGACTTCGATGGGAGCGGTGGTAGGCTCGCTTTATGCGTGCGGTTGGTCGCCGGATTCTATGATGAATATGATTACTTCCGATGGATTCCGTCATTGGAGTTCAGGTGTGGTCGATAGGCGTCTTCTGACTCTTGTCAGTTCTCCCGTTCCTTCTCCGAGCTGGCTGGAATTCAGTTTCGGCGGTGAAAAGACCGATGTGTTGTCACAGCTGATGCTGAAAAGTGTGATAGACCCGACGCCGATGAATATTGAGTTCCTGCGACTATACGCGCCATATACGCGTGCGTGCAACGGGGATTTCGACCGTCTTTTTGTTCCTTTCAGATGTGTCTTCTCAGATGTTTACCATAAGCGGAAGGTCGTATGTTCTAAAGGTTCACTTGGAGAGTCTGTGAGGGGCTCTATGTCATTCCCGCTCGTTTACCGTTCCATTATGGTCGACAGCATTCTCGCTTTCGATGGGGGAATCTATGATAATTTCCCCGTCGACGTGATGCATGATGAGTTTGACCCGGATTTTATCATCGGCGTTTCGGTGTCACGCCCTTCCGGAAAACCTAAGTTGAATGATGCATATTCTGAAATCGAGGCTCTCGTGATTCAGAAAAATGATTATTCGCTCGCCCCGGAACTTGGTGTGAAGATTCAGGTACCTGTCACTGACTTCGGAGTATTGTCGTTTGATAAGGCTCGCGAGATATATGATATAGGGTATAAGACGGGAATCGCTATGGTCGATTCCATAAAGTCAAGGATTGCGGCTCGTCGGCCTTCCAAAGAGGTGCAGCGGCGAAGAGAGCAATTCGAGGCGGCTGTTCCCGAAGTGACATTCGATTCTATTGCCACGCCGGATGTCTCTGTGAAACAGAGAAATTATCTTCTCTCGGTTTTTGAAAGCCCTCGGGGAAAAGATGCACCACTCACATTGGAGAATGTGGAGAACTCTTATTACGATGTGGTTTCGCAGGATGATGTGGAGCAACTCCTGCCTGAGGCACAAGGAAATGTCCTTATACTGAAGGCGAAAGTGAAGCATCCATGGCGCGCATCCGCCGGAGGTTGGCTCACCACCGGAGTGGGAAGCTATATTTACGGGTCTCTCGGACTTCATACTCTCGACAGGAATTCTATCGACGCCTCGCTATCTCTTTGGGGCGGTCAGTCGTTCTGGGCAGCCGACCTAAGGGCAAGGTTGCGACTTTCGGCAGATTTCCCTTCTTATTTGTCGGTGGAAGGATTCGCCTCCAGAAAGAAACTTTATGACGATATGCCGTTTTTCTTCAGCAACGACAGTATTGTCTCCACTATCGAACATTTGAATTTTGCGAGGCTTGCATACGAAAGAGGTATCGGCAGGTCAGATATGCTCGGAGTGTCGTTGGCTTATGGCTCGCATAGCCATGTGCGTGTGGCGAAGGCTAATGTAGGGTATCTATATAATACGTTGGATTCACGCACTTTCCCCATCTCCGGAAGACTTGTCAGTGTCTCCTTGGCGGGTATGCGTCTTGACGACCATAATTCGTATGCGTATGAGCCGCAGCGGCGGAAGGTATGGCGAGGGGTGCTTAGCGGTGTCTGGAACAATTATTATTCTCTGACTGAAAAACTGACGTTGGGAGCCTATGCCGGTGCCGGAGTGTCGGTCGGTCCTCGTCTTTCCGACAGGAAAACAGACCTGATGGTATCGCATTCTTTTGGGCCTCTTGAATGTCTCGACAATAGTTATATCCCGGCTCTTAGAGGAGATGATTATGTGGCTTTCGGCTTAATACCGGCTTGGTCTTTGATGTCGCGTATACAGTTGAGAGGGGAGGCGTATGCATATTCGGCTTTTCGTGACGGCTCTTGTTGGCGTGCGCCGTTTCGTAGAACTGAGTTTTTGGGGCGTATGAGTGTAGTGGGAACCCTTCCCTTTGCTACGGTATCGCTATCTGTGGCTTATATCTCGCCGCTCGGAAGCTGGAATTTTGGCGTTGCCCTCGGTTGGTTTGTGCCGGCTCCAAAACTATAGTTTTTTCTATAGGATTATGATGGAGTCGGTAGTGAACAGAGGATATTCCGGAATTATGACGGCTGTGCCGTAAGAGCCTCTTTTTCTTGAGTATTTTAGTAACTGAAGACGTCTCGGTGATGCCGGTATGTTGAGATATCTCATGATGGAGTAGTGCCCATATACAAGAATCTCGCGTGGCTGCTCACCTGCCATGGGCATTTTTACTGTCACGTTGAAATGTCCGGGAGCGTATTGTTCTGTCTTTTCTTTGTCGGGTATAGTAGCCGGAACAAGTTTCAGAGTCTTGCCGCCGCGTGTGTGTTTGAAGTCTTTCATCAAGGAATGGTGTAAGTCGTTGTCAAACTGTCCGACTATGTCTTCTTGATATTTTGCAGCCGAAGGATGACCAATGGTCATGACTCTCTCTCGATTTATTTCGACTGTGCCGTTGGGCGAAGCTTCATAAAGTTCTGTTATTTTCCGGTATTGTTCCTTTACTTCAAGTATCCCTGTAGCCATTACGCCCCAAAGCAGGATGGTCGCGGAGGAGAAAAGAATATTGAAAAAATTGTTGAACCGGTGTCTCGGCAATATTCGCAGCGTAAGTATCGCGGCAAAGAGGTTGGCTCCGAACAGCTGTCTATTGGAATACACTCCTATAATAGAGTTGAAAGCAAGTAGGACAAGTATTGATGTCACCAATACTGTGTATGGTATCTTACCTTCCTCGTCATTTGGCTTCAAGGCTGTCAGTCTTCCTTGTCTGATTTTGACGATTACTGCCGCTATGACAAGAATAATGATTGCCGGAATCGAATACGACGCGATCAGCAGCTGGTCGGTGATCTCGCATTGCACTGTGCCGACTCTTCCTATCGTAGAGGGCGACAGACAGTTGGAAGCAGTGCCAACTATATATCCCAACATAGCCCAGCTCCGGCGCCAGTCGAAAAACGTGTGGAATGTCTTTCGACGGTCGAAAAACTGCCCGATCCACCAAATCCCGAGTGCCGCGCAAACTCCTATTGAAATGCTTTCCTGCCAGTTGCCTACGATTGTTCCTGTGAGGGCAAGGATTACGCTGCGTGTCCATGTCGGACGTGTCTTGCCATAAAATGCCACGAGCCACAGTAGGTTTACCGTCATCCCCCATATATATCCGATCTGGCATGTCGGCATCATTTTGGTCACAAAGAATAATACCGACATACACGTCGCTGTCAGTAAGCCTGCGGGATTTTTCCTGAAACTTACGTTCCCGGCTTTGGATATGGCGATTGCAAACAGAATATACATCAATGCGTTGCAGACGGCAAAGACTTGTTGGCCAAGCACTCCGTTAAACAGTTGGACAAGAGAATGGGCTATTATCCTGCCGTTCACATTCAGATAGTGCACCCATTGTGATTCCAGGAATTCGCCCGGCGATTGGATCCAACCCCACGACTGCCAGATTGCTCCTTGCATTCTGAATTTATAGTCGAGGTCATCGCCAAGCCATACCGCTTCCGATCCCATCCACCATATCACTATCCCCAATATCGCAAGGATAGTTCCCGATTTAAGAATTTTTGTCATTCCGGTAGATTTTTGGTGGCGTTGGCTCCAAGTTCCCTCAGCTTCTTAGCCTTGGCTGCGATGCCTACGCGGTTTTCAACGTCTTGTCTGCATCTGTCGAAATTCTTCACAACATCCTGAAGTGATTTCTCCACTTTCGACATATCGTTGTAGAAATCCACAAACCTGTCGTAGAGTTCTCCTCCCGCCTTGGCTATGTCGAGTGCGTATTTGTTCTGCCTGTCCTGTTTCCATAATTGTGCCACAATCTGCATCACAGAAAAAAGATGAGTAGGGGAGACCATCACCACATTCTTGTCATACGCATATTTCCAGAGGTCCGGCTTTATCTGCATGGCGGCGTAATAGGCGCCCTCGTTGGGAATGAACATCATGACATGGTCTGCCGCTTTCTTTATGTGGCTTTGATATTTCTTGTCGCCCAGCTCGTTGATGTGTCCGGTTATTGATATTATGTGGCGTTTCCCTGCCGTCTCACGTTCCGGTTGTCCTGCCGCGGATACATATTCTGTGTATGCTTTAAGCGACACTTTTGAGTCTATCACTATTTTGTGGTTGTCGGGAAGGTTGACCACTACGTCAGGCCGCAGCATGTTCCCTTCTTCATCCGTGAGTGTTCTGCCCGTTTCGTCTCGGGTCACTTGCGTAAAGAAATTCTCTCCTTCCACCATACCGGCACTTTCAAGAAGAGTCTGAAGCACCATCTCTCCCCAGTCTCCCTGTATCTTTGAGTCTCCCTTAAGTGCAGTCGTAAGGTTCCTTGCTTCCTGACCGATGTCGTTGTTAAGCTTCATCAACCGTTCGATCTGGTCCGACAGCGATTTGCGGTCAGCTGTCTCTTTGACATACGATTCATTCACAGCCTTGGAGAATTCTTCGAGTTTGGTTCTCACCGGATCCAGCGCCATCGCGAACTCTTCTTTGTTCTGGGCTTTTAGCGTTTCGCTCTGCTTGCGGAGTATTTCCTGTCCTATGGTCGTGAAATGGAGGCGTGCCTGTTCCGCTGCCTGTTCCGACTGCCGGCTGAGCCTGCGTTCCATCTCGGCCTGCTGGTCTTGCAGACGTTTCTCCATGTCGTTCTGCTGATGCTGCAGACGTTGCTCCATCTCATTGCGCTGCGTTTCAAGAAGTCTACGTGTCTCAAGCCGGTTGCGTTCTTCTTGCATGTTTTCAGTGTCTCGAATTCCTTGAATGCGCCTGTTGAAATATATCGCTGTCAAGGCAAATACCGTCACTCCGGTCAGTACTGCCACGCATAGGTAGATTATTGCTTCCATCGGTTATCGTTGTTGCGGATTTTAGGAACGCGCCCTAAGGAACGCGCCTTTATTTTATCATGTGTTCCTTCATCTTCTCATTGTATATGACTTCACCGGTGTTCAGGATGAAGGCGCCGGCGAGTCCTTCCTCCAGGAGCATCGCCATTCCGTCGGAAGATCCCATCGCCATACACGCCGTCGCGGCTGCGTCAGCCTCCATACATGTCGGAGCTATTACCGACGCGCTTAATATGTCGGTAAGGATGGGTCTGCCGGTCTTTGCTGATATTGTGTGGCCAAAGGGACGCCCCGGGCTGGTGTGGAAGTTACGGTAGTTGCCCGATGTGGCGAGTCCTTCGTTGTTCAGTTCCACTATGATAGTTTCATGTATAGCAGGCATGTTGTTTTCCCCATAAGTCGCGCGCAGATATTCTTCTTCTGGTGTGTCTATTCGGATTCTCCATCGTTTGCCTTCCGGGTTTGTGCCGTGGCAAGCAACCTCACCTCCAATCTCTACCATGTGGTTGTTGCATCCGCGCTCTGTCAGCACTCGCGATGCCACGTCCACTCCATATCCTTTGGCAAGAGCGGAAAAGTTAAATTCTATCTCAGGCGAACTCTTGAAAAGTATTCCGTCTTCAATCCAGGTCTTGTCTATTCCAGTGGAGGCGAGCAGTTCCTCTATTCTTGCAGTGTCGGGACTTACAGTGTGAGTCTTGCCAAATCCCCAAGCCTCGATCAGGCGCGACAGCGTCGGGTCAAACATCCCGTTGCTTATCTTGTGGATTTTTTTCGACATGTTGTATACATTCGAGAAGTGCGCGTCGACAAGTCCTGACTCCTGCTTGTTGATTCTCGACACTGTCGATGTGGAGTCAAACGCCGAGATGCTGTGTTCCAATATCTTCAGGGTATCGATAACATCTGTCAGCATGTCCTGGTCTCCCAGATATGTGATGTGCCACGTGGTATGCCATATCATGCCGCTGTATTTTTGCCACGATTTGTCGTTGATGCATCCGCTCGTAATGCCGATAGCGGCAAATATGGCGATTGTGACTGCCATGGCGATTGCTTTGTGCGGTTGGAGCCGTTGGACGTTTCTCATTTTGTTTCCGTTATTGTTGTTGTTTTTCCTCTCTTTCCATCCCTTTCTAAAATCCGTTCCTGAATAATTTTTCCAAAGTTACATAAAAAATCCTTAATATCCTAATCCATCACTTCATTATTCTCAAATTTTTTGTCAAATAATCAAAAATTTAACCATTATACCCTCTTATTTTCATCATTTCTTGACAATAAAAGTACTTCTCTATCGAAATATCTATTTTTGCCGATGTCGAGTTTCAAGAAGATGAATTTATGCCTATTCTCCAAAGAAAAATGACGCAATGTTTGTTTTGTATAGGTTTTTTTGCTAAATTTGCATCATCATTTGACAAGACAACGGTGTCATTAAAGCCCATGTCGAGTTTTTAACAGGTCTAACATTCTTAATAGCAAACAGATGAAAGCTCAAGAGTTTCTTGCCGACCTGCAAAGACGGTTCCCTAACGAACCCGAATATCTGCAGGCTGTAGAAGAGGTGGTTGGTTCGATCGAGGATATATATAATGAGTATCCCGCGTTCGAAAGTGTAAATCTAATCGAACGTCTATGCATTCCCGACCGTATATATTCATTCCGTGTTTCCTGGATCGACGACAGCGGAAAAGTCCGCACCAACATGGGTTACCGTATTCAGCACAATAATGCCATCGGCCCTTATAAAGGCGGTATCAGGTTCCACTCCTCCGTAAATCTTTCCATTTTGAAATTCCTTGCTTTCGAGCAGACTTTCAAAAATTCGTTGACCACTCTTGCAATGGGTGGCGCAAAAGGAGGAAGCGATTTCTCGCCCCGAGGAAAGAGCGACATGGAAGTGATGCGCTTCTGTCAGGCTTTCATGCAGGAACTGTCTCGCCACATTGGCGCCGATACCGATGTGCCTGCCGGTGATATAGGTGTAGGTGGCCGTGAAGTCGGTTATATGTTCGGATGGTATAAGAAGATGCAGAGGGAGTTTACCGGTTCTTTCACTGGTAAGGGTCTTGATTTCGGCGGCTCTCTGATGCGTCCGGAGGCTACAGGCTACGGAAATGTCTATTTCCTCCTGAATATGCTTGAGACAAAGGGAATTGATATCAAGGATAAGAAGGTCGCAGTCTCCGGTTCCGGCAATGTCGCACTATATACAGCTAAGAAACTGATTTCACTTGGTGCCAAAGTGATGTCAATGAGCGACAGCGACGGTTCCGTTCTTTTCCCGCAGGGAATGTCGCAGGAGCAGTTCGACCGACTCTTCGATCATAAGATTCTGTTCCGTGGAAGAATCAGTGAATATGCGGCTCAGGAGAATCTGCCGTATTACAGCGGAAAGCGTCCGTGGACTCTCATGCAATATGATATCGCTATGCCGTCGGCTACCCAGAACGAGATCAACGGGGAAGAGGCAAAGGCTCTTGTCGATGGTGGCGTGATAGCAGTCAGCGAGGGCGCAAATATGCCGTCTACTCGTGAAGCCGTGGCTGAATTCCTCAAGGCAAGGATTCTTTATGCTCCCGGCAAGGCTGCTAATGCAGGTGGCGTTTCCGTATCCGGTCTTGAGATGGCGCAGAATGCTCAGAAGATGAATTGGACCGCGGAGGATGTCGACTCCAAACTCCGCGATATCATGAAGGATATCCATAGCCAGTGCGTGAAATACGGAAAGACCGACGACGGCTATGTCAATTATGTGAAGGGCGCCAACACTGCCGGATTCCTCAAAGTGGCGAAGGCGATGTACGCTCAGGGTGTATTTTGATAATTAAATTAACTGAAGTTGTTTAAACTTATTTCTTTATTAAGATTTCGTCAGGTTGCCGAGCGGATTTTTTCACGTGAAGAGGGAGCGATGCGGGCATCGTGACCGATGAGCGGGGAAAAATACGCCGGCAAGATGGCGGAAGATTGATAAA
>JAGAJP010000055.1 GCA_017626045.1 Muribaculaceae bacterium
GCCGCATGAGGCGGCTCGAACTTGTAGTTCTTGAAACTCTGATTTTGTCATAATTTTGGAGGTTACTGCTGGTGCAACCTTGCGATGCAAAATTACAACCTCGCTGCAACCTCCAAAAGGTGTACTTCAGTTAACGCTTACCAAGGAACTGAGTGCCGATCCCGATCTCAGATTGCAGACATACTGCGAGCGCCGGGATATTATGTGGCGCCGTCTCTACGACTGGATGCGCCGCAATCACATTTCCCTCAGACAACTATACAATACATACGGTCGACTTCAGTCAGGTCCGGATGATGCTGTCTTGAAAAAAGAACAGGCTCAATTCACGGAACTTAAGCTCGTTCATAATGTCGGCGCCACTGAGGCGTTCCCGGCTGTCGGGAATGTCCGTATGATCTTTCCTTCGGGCGTGACAGTGGAGATGGGCGGCTGTCCGGTCCGGGTGCTCGGGATGCTTGTGGATCGTTGCATGGGAAAGGAGGTGCCGGATGTTCGCCCTTGATGACAGGACACGCTTTTACTTGTGTCAGCGCCCGGTGTCGATGCGCTACGGCATAAGGGGACTGACAAATCTTGTTCTGTCGTTCCCCGGATTCTCGCCCATGTCCGGATACGCTTTTGTATTCTTTTCTGGCGACAGAAGACAGGTGAAGATCCTTCGCTGGGACGGCGACGGATTTTTATTGTATCAGAAGCGGCTCGCCAAAGGGCGTTTCAGAGAGATCGTCTACAGGGGGTCTGACGGCTGTCTGTGTGTCTCCTATGAGGAGATATATTTCTTAATGAAGGGGGTCTCGCCGGTGACGATGAAGGCCGAGGATCGCTTCAGATGTAGTCCCTGAACCATACAACTATTTATCAATTAATAAAATAAACTCCATTAAATTTGGTAAAGTCCTTTATTTTCATAACTTTACGTTGTGAAAGACAAGGAGCTTATAAAACTTTTGCAGAGTCAGCTGAAGATGTCGCAGGATACAAACAAAGACCTGTGCACAGCCATGTCAGTGCTGAATGCAACGATCGAAGAACTCAAGGAAACCATCCGGTCTCTCGAGCAGGCACTGAAGGACAAGGGGATTGAAACGGCAATGACTCGCAAGGCTCTTAAAAATGTGGCGGCCCTCATGGAGAAGCACAACGAACGTCAGCAGCCGTCGCAGTCAGATCCGGTTGACGAGGAGTTCACCCCCAAGAAAGAAAAGCCGAAGTATGATCCCAAGGCACGCGGCAACAACGGAGCCAAGAGGCTCGAGCACATGGAATGCGAAGAGCGCGTCATTATCGAAGAGCCGGAGGACGTGGATCTCACCGATGCCCGGTTCCTTAAATATCAGCAGTCCGTCCGCTACCGTGTGGAGCCCATGAAGATAATAAAGGAGATACACAAGGTGGCTCTCTACAGCAAGGACGGAACCATAGTCAGGGGCAAAGCGCCGCTCGCACCACTGCAGAACTCGAACTTTGACGGAAGCTTCATAGCCTTCTGCGCCCAGATGCACTATCAGTACTCTATGCCGATAAACCGATTGGCCTCGTGGTTCTCGGACAACGGCTTCAGGATAGGACGCGGCACGATAGGCGGATTGCTCTCAAAGGCGACGGCAGTCTTCTCCCGTCTGCACGAATGCCTGCGGCTGGCAGTGCTTGAGGATCCATATATAAGCGGTGACGAGACGTTCCATAAAGTCAGGATAGCCTACAAAAATGACAAAGGTCTGAAAATAAAGAAAGGATACATCTGGGATCTCATTGCCCATCATCTGAATCTGGCTTACTTCTTTTACAGCGAAGGGTCCCGTTCCGAGAACGTCTTCGAAGAGATAATAACCGGCTACAGCGGCACCTTCCAGAGCGATGCCATGCCGGTATACCGCAAGCTTGGCGAGGGCAAATATGACGGAATCACAAGGATACCATGCCTGCAGCACATCAAACGCAAATTTATAGACCTCAAGGAGATCCCGCGCGCCGCCGAAATACTGAAACTCTTCAATCTTCTCTACGACCGGGAACACCGGCACCGGATCGGACATGACGGATGTACCGTCGAAGACAATCTCAGATGGAGAGAGGAGTACGCGCCTCCGATACTAAGCAGGATAAAGACGTGTCTCGACACGGTCAAGACGGATCCGGATGTTCCCAAGGACTCAGACCTTATGGGGGCGGTGACCTACGCGCTCAACGAGTGGGAATGGGTGCCTGACATCTTCACGGGCGGAGACTACGATCTTGACAACAACCTTATAGAGCGCATGCAGCGACTCGTGTTGCTTCTCAGACGCAACTCACTTTTCTTCGGTTCCCACAAAGGAGGCAAGACGGCGGCAATGTATCTGTCGCTTGTCGTCTCATGCCGGCTGAACGGCGTAAACGTCATGGATTATATAGCCGATATCCTCAACCGATGCTGCTCATGGGCGCCGACGACCTCTCAGGAAAAATACCGGGACCTTCTCCCTGACCGCTGGAAACCCGATCGGATCGACAACGTATGAGAGGCTGTGTCGTAATTAAGGTTTTACGGCGCAGCCTCTCTTTTTTGCGTCATGAGGATCGGATATATTTCAGGCGACTGATTTTTGAGTTTTTTCCCAAAATATTCGATTCTCAGGCGATAAAAACCGGGATATAGGCAAAAACAGGCCACAATGGGGTGTATTTCCCCCATTTTGGGTCTGTTTTGCTATCTTTGAGCACATTTTCTTTAGGTTGAAGGCAATGGCGAAGAAGGCAAAGTCCATATTGACCTTGTCCATTCCGAAGTGACGGAACCGTTTGTATGCCATATTGTATTTCATCTGTCCGAAAACGGCTTCGGGCTCGATGCATCTTCGGCCCCGGTGTCTGATTCCTTCTTCCGAAGTCAGCCGTTCACGTGCCTTCCTGCGATATTCGTTGAGCCTGTGGTTGACCTCTATGATTCTGTCGCCTTTTGCCTTGAAGCAGTTTCCGCGGAGTGGGCATCCCTCACATCTCCGGGCCTTGTATACCGCACTTTCGGATACGTATCCGCTTTCGGTTTTTGTGCGGATTGTCCCGGCTCGCTTCAGGTGCTGTCCCATCGGGCATATGTAATAGTCGCCGTCGGCATTGTAATAAAGAGCCTGTGGAGAGAACGGGTTCGGCTCATAGTGCATCCGCTGCTCACGATGGAACCAGTTGTATTTCACATAGGCTTCGATTCCGGCTTCTTCCATGAACCGGTAGTTCTCTTCCGAGCCGTATCCCGAGTCCGCGACTCCGATCTGAGGCAGTCTGCCGTAACGGTTATGGAAAGATGTGTAGAAAGGAATCATCGTCAATGGGTCGCCGGGGGTCTGGAAGAGTCCGAAGTCAAGTATGAACTGATTCTCCGTCCCGATCTGCAGATTGTATCCCGGCTTGGTCTGGCCGTTGTTCATGGCATCTTCCTTCATGCGCATGAACGTCGCATCAGGGTCGGTCTTCGACATTGAGTTACGCTCGCCCATCTGTTCAAGCCGGCTGTCATATTCATCCAGTTTGTCGCGGTGCTTTTCCAGTTCCTTTATCTGTTTCTTTTTCTCGCGCTGCCGTTTCTTCCGCTCCTTGTCCGATGGTTCCGGTTCGGCGGCAAGTGCTTCCTTCAGTTCGCCGATGAGCGAGTCCAGCGTTTCGGGGGTAAACTCTGCCGCCTCTGTCTCCGCCGCCTTGTCCTGTGCGATAACCTCGTCTATCTGCTGTAGGAGAACTCGTATTTTCTCCTGTAGTTTCGCCCGGTTTTTCTCAACAGTCTTGCGCCATACAAAGGTGTATTTGTTGGCTTTTGATTCTATTTTTGTACCGTCGATATACTCCACATCAAGCGTGATGAAGCCCCGTTCGGCCAACAGCAGCACAACCTGTGTGAAGATAGTGTTTATCTCTTTCTTCACTCGGTTGCGGAAGCGGTTGATTGTCACAAAATCCGGACGCTCCTGCGCCGCCAACCAGATATAATGGATGTCGCGCTGCACCTGTCGCTCTATCTTGCGGCACGAGTAGATGTTGTTCATGTAGGCATAGAGGATGATCTTGAGCATCATCTTCGGGTGATACGGGCAACGTCCTTTTTCCCGGTATAGTTTTTTGAACTCACTCAGGTCAAGACTCTCTACAACGGCATCGACGACGCGCACTGGGTCGTTTTCAGCTATATCTTCATTCGGATTCAGCAGAAAAAACAGCCTGTCGTTGTTATTATAAGATTTTGTATGTAATTTTGTATACATTTAATTTGTTTTATGTCACTAAGTTACAAAAACTTTCTGACATGACAAAGCCCCGGCTTGTGAAAGTCAGGGCTTTGTTTTATGTTTTACAGCAGGTTACAAAAAAAGAGGCTGCGCCTATTTTGACACAGCCTCATATTTCTGTTTGTCAATGCGCCGTCGCGGAGACAGATACCTATATCCGGCGGAAATTATTTGGTGGTGATGAAAATTGCTACTTATCTTTGCCGATGAAAAAGGAATCAGAGCCGGCGATTGCCATGCCCGGACATGCACTATTTTTGGCTATGGATAACTTTTTTCGCTGAATCGTGAACTTTTCTGAACAATGCCTTGTTAGGAAAGTTGCGGTGGCAAATTTCGCGACCATAGCGGAGTGTCAGACTGCTCTGCCGTGACGGTGCGCCCTAATCTCGCCGCAAACATATCTCCCGGCCCAAGAGTGGGCTGGACTATAATTCGACCCGGTGGGTCGAACATTTCTCGCACAACCCCAAAAGTGTGTGCTTGATTTCGCAATCGGCTCAACGACCTATGCGAACACAATTGGTGTGCAGGGACATACCAGACACTGACACAGATGCCGGTGCCTATGTTCAAGCGTGACGCTTGTGGCAGTTATTGACACACCTACATCATACATACGATGGCTGACAAGATTGACCACATTGTCGGGAATTTGTGCAGATTTGAAATCCTCAAAAAATTTTGCGGTGAGTCTTTATGGCTTCGCCAACGCGCACCGGCTTCGCCGACATGCACTTCTTAAAGCCCACTCGCGAACCCTGTTTCGTATCTTTACGTAGCAATTGAGAGCCTTGCACACCGAAAGCGACACTTTCAACTTTATAGCCCGGAAATGGAACGATGCTCCCTGAAGGATGCAAAGCCGGATATTGCGCGACGAAAATAAAAAAGAGGTACCACAGGAAAGACCGGAAAAAAGTTTCCGGCATCACTATGAAGAGCCTGCTGTTGAATGCGGAAGGCACAGCAACGGTTTAATCCGGTAACAACTCACACTAAAGAAGCGATGATCAACGGATTAAGCGCGTGAAACAACGGCAGAGAAGAAGGCCCGGCATAGCCCAAGCAGCCTGTGCCGATTGTCATACCGCCATTGCCGGATGTGGTATGTGGCGTAAAAATTGACCGGCTTCGGCAACAAGCCTATCAGGAAGGCAAGTTTATAAGCATAGGGATATGTGAGCCGGGAGGCGTTGTACCTCTTACCCATTGGATATAGTATGATTTTGGCAAACGGGAACCTGTCATAAGCCGGGCATATCCCTCCGACCACAAAATCCCCGAAGCCTTACAGTGACAGTTGGTGGCAAAGCAATCCACGGTATCGACATCAATAAGTGCCGGAATCACATTGTCATCTCCTTCTATCGGTAGCGCACATATTCAAGATGAAAACTTAACCATGGAGCAGCTCTCCCGGATGATTTCAAGTTGTGGTTGAACCGTCATCCCGGACTGACCTTTGACGAATCCCACAGCCGTTATCACGAAGAGCAGAAACAACGTTCGCGAGTGAGATTGAAGCATTAGTCGGCGAAGCCGGTATGCGGTTGCGAAGCAATCAATACTCACCGCAAAGCCAAGCTACGCATCAAAGGGCCAAAACTACACTAACCAATAACGCCACCGAGAGAAGTAAGAGCCTCCTTCGGCGGCGTTATTTTTAGCGCGAATTTATGTTTTTCAACATAATCGATTCAAAATATCGGGATTTATTGCTAACTTTGCGGTCGCAGACCGCCTCGCAGAAGCCCCGGTCATGGGCTAAGCGGGAGGGTCGGCGGACATTTTTTATTGGAAGCGTTTACTCGACGTTCTTTCTTGACGGTTAGGAATCTGGTAAATTTCAATTGCAGTCAAGGATGAGACAACAGTAGATGCCTTGTGGATATGTTTATATCGCTGAAGTCAAGCACGGGAGTGTTTGCTTTTAGCATATCTATACATATTCTGCGTGAGGCTTCTGCGTTGTACGTTCTACTGCAATGGGCATTACCAGAGCCTCTAACCGTGGAACGGGCAACAAGTACGGCTCTCACGCTTTCTTTTTCTAACCTAAGGTCAATGAGGTGAGCCCGGAGACACATTGAAATAGATGGATAACATACAGCTACTTTCAGAAACGGCCGGAAAATTCGGACAACAATGCTCCGTATCCGTCTCCACTGGAGACACCTATTCCGGCTACTATCGTGGGTTTTGTGAATCCACACGTGAGTATCCACTTACTCTTCGCTTAGGAATCAGCGAGGATGAAGCAAAGAGAATCGGAACTTCATGGCTTCGTGAAATTGGAGTTCCATATGATGTAATCACCAACATTCAATTCTAACATCATGAAACCAATCGTTCAAAGAATTTGGATGGTCATGGCGATGCTCTTCCTTTCCATCTCAGCCTCTGCCTACGATTTCGAGGTGGATGGCATTGCTTATAATATTTTATCAGCAACTTCTTTAAACTGTGAAGTTGCATGCGTGATAGACCCTACACAAACCTATGTGACAATACCTGAAACCGTTGAGTATAGAAATAGGGAATTTAAAGTAGTTCAAATAGGGGCTGGCTCTTTCTTGAATTCACAAGTTGAGGCTATATCACTTCCTGAAAGTATAATAACTATTGAGTCGAGTGCTTTTGAAGGAAGTAAAATAAACGTTATAGAGTTGCCGAAACAATTAACTAACATTAAGGATAGGGCATTTTTTAATAGCAACATTAAAACTTTAAGATTGGATTTCACAAGCCAATGCGAAATTGGAAGGAATGCATTCTCAGATTGTGATAGCTTAAGGACCGTCTGTGTTGGGGAAAATGTGCTATTACATAAGCATAATTTTAATTCTGATGGAGATCGGATGTATGGCGTTTTTAAGAGGAATGCAAACTTATTAAAGGTGGATATAGAAGGGACTGTAAAGGTTCTCCCAGCTTATACATTCCACGATTGCCACTCTTTACAAAGTATTAATATACTTGGCACGGTAGACGATTTAGAAGGATGTGCATGGACTGAAGCTTTGGATACACTTAACGTTGCTGGTCATGTTAATAATTTAGGCACTTCACCATATGGCCATAACGATGCAACCATCCCGTGTCGCACATTAAGAATTATGGGATCGGTAACCAATTGCAATGGTCCGTTTACAAATTCTCTTACATATGCTGATCTTAATGGCGAGATAGGTTATTTAGGTGGATTTATTGGGTGTAGCATGATTGAGGAAGTAATTATGCCAAATACAATAACTTCAATAGAAGGATTCAAGAATTGCACTTCTCTGAAATCAGTAGTTTTAAGTGAGAGTATCTCAAGCCTTGAAGATAGAATGTTTGAAGGTTGTATTAGTTTAAGAGATTTGACTATACCTCCGAATGTACGAATTGTAAAAACTGGCTGGCCATGGAGTGCAACAGGGGACATGGGTTCGGGAGACTTGGTTGTTTGGGAACTAACCTCTTTGACGATTAGCCAAAACTCGGAGAATAATCTTATATCCTTTGCAAGTCGGGGAACCGATACGGGTTGTCGATTAAGGGAACTTCTATAAATTAGGTGCTTGTATATCAGGAAAATAATTCGTATATTTGTAGAAAATTACGGTAAAATGAGAAAATCGGGCAAATATCGCAAGAATCAACAGTCAAAGAACCTTTTTGAGGAAGAATCGACAC